>CAZHMD010000010.1:0-110398 GCA_964533735.1 uncultured Anaerolinea sp.
AACCCCAGGCTTTGTAAACGATGATAAAGAATAAAACGATCGCTGATATTGCACCAATTCCGATGAGAATTGCGATGAGGCTGATCCAGAACCACATGAAGAGGGTCTTCATTTCAGCCACTTTCGGGTCGTCCGGGATGACTGGGACGATATTTGCCATGGGCGGTGGTGCAATGACCGTGCTTCCCACAAGCGTAGCAAGCTGGGTTTGCCCGATGGGTGCCCAGTTGGCCATGCCGCTGGTCCACAACATGGTGGCCGGGGTGATCACACCGCTGGTAACCAGTTTTTGGATCTCCGCCTCTTCCACTGGCCCAACCTGTTGATTGTTAAGCGTGTAATACCACATAGTTCTCTCCTTTTTTTCCTCACGAATGATTTTCTGATTAAATGATTATATGATATTTCAATAAAAATGTTTCCTTGAACAATGCGTCTGATTTCAAAGCCGGCTTATGATCACTCCCGGGTATAGTCGTACATCCAATACAAGGTGTCGCCATTACCTGTTTTTTCTTCAGTCCAGGTGCCTCCGGGATACTCCAGCTCCATGGCTGCCCGGTCACTTTCACGGTTTGGCAAAAATACAAAAAGTACCCGCTCTCCTTTGGGCTCCGGAATTTCCGCCTCTTGCCAAGGGGAATTCACATTCACATAGCTCATCTGCGGTGCAAGGTACGGAAGGCTGGAGATGGAGTCGTAACCCATCACCGGAGCACCGCTGAAGTATAGTTCGGTGCCAGCCGGTTCTTGCTTTACCCGGTTCGCCAGCGTCTGCGCCACCATGCCGTTGACTCCCGAAAAATCACTCGTGGGCGTGTATTGCAGGTAATAAAATCGCGCGTCATCCGCAGCCAGCAGCAGGCTGATGACGATGATGCTGACCTGAAAAACCTTTGCTCCCTTTGGCATCCATTTTGAGAAGATGTTTCCCAATTGAGAGAGGCTCAAACCGATTATTAACGCCAGCGCGGGCGCCGCTGCCACGTATCGCTGTGCAGCCGGGGCGCTCTCGCTTGAAGCCACTGCCATCGCGATCGCTCCCAGCCATATCCACAAAAGTTGATGGCGTTCATCCTTTGGATGCAATAAGGTGAGCGCCAGCCCCAAAAGGAAAATCGCACCGGGAATCGCCCGTAACAGGGGCACGCCTGGCGTATACCAAGCGCGCGTCGGTTCATCAAAATAACCGCAAATGCTCAACTTTATCTGGTCGAGCATGACCAGAAACTTGGACCCGTTGAATTCAGCCGCAGCATTGGTCAACCATTCGCCATAGATGGTCACCCGGTTCATTGGTGCCATGAATTCGTTGGGGTGTTTTCCATAGAAGAAGACCAGCGGGAGTACCACCATCAAAGCCACCAGTCCCATCAACAACACATCCGGGGTCGCCTTTTTGAACTTTTTCCAATCAAAAATGCCTGCCAGCAGGATCCACAAGGGTACAATTCCGAACAACAGGCGTCCGGTGGCGTAGAAATACTGTGCCAATCCCAACCCAAGACCCGCCAGCAGCCAGGCTGCACGGCTATTTTTCTTCCAGCCGATCCATACACAGCCCAGCACCAGCGTGAAGAATAACCCGTCCCAAATGTTATTCAACCCGATGCGGCTGAAATGATTGTGGAAGTGCATACCCGCCAGGAAGATGGCAGATACCGCCCCTGCCAGGTTGCCAAACATTTCCCTGCCGATGAGATACACCAGTACCACCGTGATCGCCCCGCAAAAGGCTGCAAGAAGCCGCAGCGCCTGCGTGGTCTGCCCAAAGATCCGGATGGAAAGTGATTGCAAAAAATTGTTCAGCATCGGGAATGAAAACCATCCTGTAATGAACAGGTTGTTCAATTCCCCTTTGATGAATTTTGTGGCAAATAATCCTGAAGAGGCTTCATCTCCCGATAGGACAATTGGGATGGTCGAGGTGTTGAAGGCCCGCAGCGCCAGCGCCCCCGCAAACAACACTATCGCAACCAGCAGCACTCCGCGTGTGATCTTCAAACGCGCTGCCGACCTCTTCCATCCGCTGTACACCACCAGCCCGATCCCGATCAGCCAGCTGATGAGCGCCGCTGCGGGACTGTGCATCTTGTATTGAAATCCTGCCGCCACACACGTGAGCACACTGAATACCGGGCTGAAGCACAAGCCGATGAACTGCCCGGGTTGGATCCCCAGCCATCTGGCCCCCGCCTGGACGGGTCTTTCCAGCCATTTTGGCAGGTGTCCGCGGTCCAGGGACCACGCACCCAGCAGGAAGAAAAGGATGGCGATAAGGGTTGTTACGAAAGGTACAAGTCTCCATTCACGCGGCACGTCCGCGCGGATAACCTGGCTCAACACCAGGATTGCCACGCCGCAGATCACCAGCATCGTAGCCGGGCTTATGCCTTCCTGCGCGCTTGTTTCTGCCTGATCTTCTATTGGAGTAGGATTTACCATGATTGCCGGCAATAGGTAACTGAATGATATTTAACCCTGACAAGATTATAGCAAAATTATTGTTTGGAGTTGTCCGCGGAGTTCATTCCCAAGCCTTTCGATCTGGGCTGCGATTGCGCTTCTTTTGCGCCTGTTGTTTCTTTTTTTCCAACCGTTCAGCTTTAGCCGCCAGGCTCGGGCGTGTCGGGTGCCGTTTCACCGGTTCAAACGCAGCTTTTTCAAGCAAATTCCCCAGGCGCTCCAGGGCGTCCTGGCGGTTCTTCTCCTGCGAGCGGTAGCGTTTGGCTTCGATCACCAGCACACCTTCGCTCGTCATGCGTTTTCCGGCCAGCTTCGCCAGGCGACTCTTGATTTGGTCATCCAGTAACGTGGTGTTCAGCACATCAAAACGCAGTTGAACAGCCGTTGCCACCTTGTTCACGTTCTGCCCGCCCGGTCCGGAGGCGTGAATAAAGTTGATTTCTATCTCACTGAATATATGGACGTCGGGTTGATACACCATTCACTTAACTATACATCCTTCTTGGATCAAATTTTAACATTATACAATCCCCCCTTTTTCTACCCGTTTCACCTTTATAATTAACTTACTTGTTTCACCGAAATTTATACAATCATCAAAGATTGCGAGGAAGTATGACCGATATTTATGCTGACGATTTTTCGCTTGATGAACTGCTTCAATTGAATGCCCGCAAGATCAGCCCGGAGAATATTGCCAAATTCGAGGGCTACATGGCAGAGATATTCACCGCCATGGGCATGGATATTGACACCCCCTCGACCCACGAGACTCCCCGCCGCTTCCTTGAAGCGCTCATGGAATCCACTAATGGTTATGAAGGCGATCCCAAATTGATCAAGGCTTTCCCCAGGGAATGCCTTGGCGAACCCGACTGCCGTCTGAGCCAGGTGATCGAGGGACCCATCCATTTCCACTCCCTTTGCGAGCATCACGTCTTCCCCTTCTACGGTGAAGCTTATTTAGGCTACGTCGCCGATGAACGCATCCTGGGCATCTCCAAGCTCACCCGCCTGGTGCGTCTTTACACCAAGCGTTTTGCCGTCCAGGAGCGCATCGGTTACCAGATCGCCGACACCCTGGAAGCTGTTATGAAGCCGCATGGTGTGGCGGTCTTCATGCGCGCCAAGCACATGTGTGTTGAAATGCGCGGCGTGCGCGAGATCTCTCCCGCTACCCGCACCACCGTATTCCGCGGGGTGTACGCCGATGACGCCTCCCTGCGCTCCGAATTCCTCAACGTCTGCGGCATCATGAAGTAATACACTCATGCCAGATCCGCTGCGTCTCACCATCCTGCACACCAACGACATTCACGCGCGCTTGCACCAGTTCACCCGTATTGTCACCCTTGTCCGCCGCATCCGCCAGGAGGTCGTTGATCTCGGCGGGCACTGCCTCTACCTGGACGCGGGAGATGTGGAGGACACGACTCTCCTCGAGAGTGTTCTCACCCGCGGTGCCTTTATGAACACCTTGCTGCGCGCCGCCGGCTGTGACCAGGTGACTCTCGGTAACGCCATTCCCATCCGTTACGGACCGCAGGCAGTTGCTAACCAGGCAACTCCCTTCGGCAAACCCCTGCTGTGCGCCAACCTCTTCACCCCGGAGGGATCTTCCCTGCCGGGTGTGATGCCTTATCAACTCCTCACCATTGAAGATCTTACACTGGCGGTCATCGGCTTTACAGCGCCCATGGACTTTTACGCCACTTTATTTAAGTATCCGGTATACAATCCAATCGAGTTGATGCCCGCGCTCATCGAAAAAGTACGTTCTGAGGGGGCTAAAACCATCCTGGCATTAACCCATATCGCTTCCAAACAGGATATCCAACTGGCCGAAAGTGTACCCGGCATTGACCTCATCATCGGCGGGCATGACCATCAGCGCATCAGCCCGCCCATGCGGGTTAATGAGACCCTCGTCACCCAATCCGGTCAGTACGGCGAGATGCTCGGTCGGCTCGACCTGGTCATTGACCGCGCCACCGGCAGCATCCTCGAACACACCGGTACGTTAATCCCGGTCACCGAAGACATCCCGGAAGATGAGCAAATCTTGCAGGTGATTGACGCTGAGAAAAAACGCATTGACATTATGTTGAACGAAACCATTGGTGAGGTTAACGTCCCATTGAACCTCTCGGATGATGCTGAATGTGCCGCCGGGAACCTGCAGGCAGACGCCGTCCTCGACCACGTGGAAGGCGCGCAGCTCGCCTTCATGGTCAACGGTCACTGGGTGGAGGGACTGGAGGCAGGCGCGATCACGCAGAGGCAGCTCTACGCTGCCAACCGTTCTGCCGGAAATCCCGCCCTGGTGAATCTTAGCGGTGCCCAGATCAGGCAGTGGCTCGTCGCCGCCTTGAAACCGGATAACATCGCCAGTCAGCTGATACCGTTGCGCGGGCAGAAAGTCGGCATGCCCGGCATATCTGGCATGCGCGTCATCGCTGACCGCGCCCACCTTGAGGCGCTGCAGGTATTAGTGGATGGTAAGCTAATGGATGACAAAACAATTTATCGCGTCGCCACCACTGACCTGGAGATTTCAAATATCCTGAATTACCTGGTTATCCCGGACAGTGAAGTAAATTATGAGGTTCCCACAGTGCTTCCGGAAATAATTGAGGAATACATCCGTAAACACAGCCCCATTCAGGAAATTACAATGGGAAGAATTGTCCTCAAATAAGGTGCTTAAACTCACAAATTGTAGTAGATCTTGATTCAGGGGTTATACCTTACCGGATGGCGGCTTTCCCCGTCACGGCAGTGCTCCCCGCAGATTTGCACCCATTTGTGCCCGGTGGAAGCGATGAACTCATCCGCCACCGCCGGTCCCCAGCATCCGGGGTCATATTGCTGCAGCGGTGAAACCGCGGGGTCCTGCCAGCTCTCCAGGATCGGGTCGAAAAGATCCCACGACAATTCCGTCTGGTCGTATCGCGTAAAAAGCGATGCATCCCCGTTGACCACATCCAGCAGTAAGCGTTCATAAGCCTCGGGAAGGGCGTTCGGACCAAACTCCTCACTGTAGTGGTAGTCCATATCCACTGACCGGGTTTCTGCAATGGTATCTGGTACCTTGGTTTCAAAGCGCAGGTGAATGCCTTCGTCCGGCTGCAGGCACATGGAGAGAAGATTGGCCGGGGCTTCCACACTCTTGTGATTCGGGAAGATCATATGCGGTGGGTTTTTGAAAATAATGCTGATCTCGCTGACTTTTTCCTTCATTTTCTTTCCCGAGCGCAAATAGAACGGTACCCCCTGCCAGCGCCAATTATCAATGAAAAAGCGCATGGCGGCAAAGGTTTCGGTCTTGCTGTCGGCGGGCACATTGGCTTCCTTGCGGTATCCCTTGTACTGCCCGCGCACCGTGTGCATGTGCACTTCCTTTGCCCTTATCGGCCGGATGGCGCTGATCACTTTTACTTTTTCGTCCCGCAGTGCATCCGCTTTGTAGGAACTTGTGGGTTCCATCGCCACCAGGGTCAATAATTGCATCAGGTGATTCTGGAACATGTCGCGCACCACTCCGGCTTTGTCATAATACTTGCCGCGTGTCTCCACCCCCACCGCTTCCGCTACCGTGATCTGGATATTCTCGATGTAATTCCGGTTCCACACCGGTTCGAAAATGGTGTTGGCAAAACGCGCCACCAGGATGTTTTGCACTGTCTCTTTTCCCAGGTAGTGGTCAATGCGGAAAACCTGGTCCTCGTTCATCACCTGGTGCAGGTTCTGGTTTAACTCGCGCGCGCTTTTTCCATCGGAACCAAACGGTTTTTCAATAACAACCCGCCGCCATCCGTCCTTCTCCACCAGGTTTCCCTGGCGGTGCAATCCCTGGATTATTTCTAGAAAGAATTCCGGCGGGGTGGCCATGTAATACATGCGGTCAGCAGGACCTTTTTCCAGTTCACTCAACTCTTTCTCGAACTTCTGGTAAGTATCCGGCTGTGTGAGGTCGCCTTCATGGTAGGTGATCTTTTGTGAAAACTTTTTCCACGTGGTTTCATCAACCTTCCCGGGATGAACTTCCTTGAGCGTTTCGAGGAGGGTGACGCGTAAATCCTCGTCGCTCTGGCTTCTTCCGCCGGTGCCAAATATCAGGAACTTCTCGGGCAGCCTTTTCTTTTGAAATAATCGGTACAACGCCGGCACCAGTTTGCGGTGAGATAGGTCTCCCGATGCGCCATAAATGATCATTGATAGTGAATTAGCCATGCTTGCTCCTGCAATTAAGCAAAATAGTCTATTTTGAAAAGGTCAATGTACTGATAATACGGTCAAAAATCGGTTTTGCTTCACTTTCCCAAATTTCTGCTTTCGAAATTACGGTTGCATAGAAAACGGTAGATGGATTTATATTGACAATGATAATTTGTCCCAATCCATTATCAAACATAGTCGGGCTCTGTATGTTTACCGACCACCCGCGGTATTTGCCTAAAGAAGACTCAACGGGATTTTCAAGCGCTTTATACATTGCTTCTTCATCAAGCATGATGGATAAGAAATCCCGTGCATTTGTCTTTCCTTCAAATTCGAACCATTGCAGAAAAATAAGGATGCTGTCTTCCTTGTTTTTCATTAGAGAACTTAGGGAACCATCTTTGAACAAAAATCCTTCTGGGTTTTCAAAATGGAAATTTCTCTCACCAACCATTTGTGTTAATTTTGACGGAAGAGGTGGAGTTGGTCTTTGCGTTGGGTCGTAATCCAAGAGAACGTCCGTTGCGGGAGTCAACCAGATGTCTGGAGCAGGTGTTGAAGGTTTCTTTGAACAACTTACTAACCCGACCAGGATTGTCATGATAATCAAAGTTACTTGGACAACGTTATGTTTTAAATGCATCTTCCCACCTTTTTTACTTTTTGAAATCCTACAGGATCATCAACACGCGCTTGTGCGAAGACAACTCCACATACAGCGCGTCCACCTGCTCGCGGCTTACCGCGACGAATTCAAAAGAAACGGAGCGGTATTTATCCCCGCCGCTTAGCCGGCTGGTAATATTTTCTTCCAATAATTCCGGCACATGCCGGCGCACGATCTCGCTGGCGAATTCCACAAAATCCGCCTCGTCCAGCCCGATCACCTTCAGCGGGAAGAGTATCGGGTATTCAATTACGGGTTGGTTTTCGTCACTCATCCATCACCTGTCAGGCTAAAATTATACTCTCGTTGGTGTGTCCATGACCAGGTATTTATTTCTAGAAACAATTAAGAGATCAGGTTCTTTCCATTCCAAATGTCTATCCACTTCCTCACCGAACGGCTCATCTCCACCGAGAACTCCGACACGAACTTGCGCGTGTACATATTGCGCGCGAACTCCTTTGCCCCTTCTTCAAGGCTCAATGCCGGGAATTGCCGCTCGGATGTGCCTTTCATCATTTCCGCAAAATCCGCATCCGTCACCCTTTTGTAGCGGTTCTCATGCACAATGAACTTGCGGTCAAATCGCCTGGTCAGGCGCACCTCTTCCCTGCTTGCCGCCGGGTGCCCGAAGCAGATTAAGGTGATCGGCAGGGTATATTGCGGCAGGTCGAACATCTCGCGGTGGGTTTCACAGTTCTCCAGGATATCCCCGATGTAACACGAACCGATCCCCATGGCTTCCGCTGCGATCACTGCCGTCTGCGCGGCGATCAGCGCGTCGCAGCACGCCAGCAGCAGGTCCCCCTCTTCTGGCAAACGCGCGGTCAGATTACTTTCCGCGCACTTGCTTTCTGCTCCGCTGTACATAAAGAGGTCCATCCACCTCTGGTAATCCGCAGCAAAAAGCAGTAAGTAGGGCGCACTGGCAATGAAAGGTTGGTTGTCGCAGCTAACCGCCAGCCTGTCCTTCAAGTGCTGCTCCTCGACCTCGATGATCGTGTACAACATCATGTTGCCGGCGGTTGGGGCGCGCATGGCTGCGTTAACGATGGCGTCCTTTTCTTCGCGGGTGATTGGGGTATCAGCATATTTGCGCACGGAGCGGCGGTTTTGAATGACTTCAAGCGTGGGGTTCATTTTTCTCTCCAAAAGTGTGATGTCTCTGTTCTTTCATTCCCTATTGTAGGTCATTTTCCCGCATAGAAATCTCCCATTTCACATCCCTCGATTACAATTGAAGTCATGGATTACCCTTGGGATGAAACCCTGCCGGCATTGCTGGAAAACAGCCTCCAAAAGCGACTGCCCCTGCTTGCGGATCAAAGCACTCAGGTACTGCGTCTCTTCAACGGCTTCCTTGAGGGTTTTCCGTTTTTATCCGTTGATCTCTACCACCAGACCATCGTCCTGTTTATCAACAAAGTCCTGGGAGAGGAATCCGATCTCCTTGTCCAGTCCGCGCGTGATTTCTATTTGATCAAGCTGCCCACGGTAAAATGCGTGGTTGCAAAACATCGCTCTTCTGACAACCCCCGTTTAAAGCAGGGTGAGATCGTCTTTGGCTCGATGACTGATACGCAAATATCAGAAAACGGCATTACCTACGCCCTTGACCTGCTGATGAACCAGGATGCCAGCTTCTACCCGGATACCCGCAGCCTGCGCCAGTGGCTCACTTCCCACTCCAATGGGAAAACTGTACTCAATACCTTTGCCTACACCGGCAGCCTGGGGATAGCTGCCCTGGCGGGCGGCGCCCGCCGCGTGATGCAGGTGGACCGCAACAGCCGCTACCTCGAGCTGGCGCGCAAGTCGCTGGAATTGAACCACCTCGACGTTGCTAAAATGAAGCTTGTCGGTGCGGATTTCTTTGTGGTCATCGGGCAAATGAAACGCCGCAGTGAACTCTTCGACCTGGTCATTCTCGACCCGCCTTATTTTTCCAGCACCGACCGTGGGCAGGTCAACCAGGCTGGTGAAAGCACCCGTCTTATCAACAAGGTGCGCCCCCTGGTGCGCGATTGCGGTCACCTGGTCGTGGTCAATAACGCCCTCTTCTACAGCGGGCTGGCTTTCATGTCTGAACTGGAGGCGTTGTGCGCCAGTGGCTATCTTTCCATTGAAGAGATCATCCCGGTTCCCCCGGACATCACCGGGTTCATGCCATCGCCGCCAGTGAACCTGCCCGCGGACCCTGCCCCGTTCAACCATTCCACCAAGATTGCAATACTAAAAGTCAAGCGCAAGGATTAATTAGATTTCCACAAGAGTAAACCTGCGGATCCGTGTCATTGGATTCCAGTAAATTCTTATGGAATATATATTTAATTGGACTACACTGGTCTTAATTGGCAATAGTACCGTAAAGCACAAACTCAGGTGGATGCAAGTTGAAAGGTGAGTCATGGATGAAAAAATAATGCCCGTTCTCTTTATCGGTCACGGCAGCCCGATGAACGCCGTTGAAGACAACGAGTACAACCGTACCTGGCGTACAATTGGGCAATCCCTGCCGCGCCCCAAAGCCATCCTCACCGTTTCTGCCCATTGGGAGACCAGCGGCACTCTCGTCACCGCCATGCCGCAGCCGCGTACCATCCACGATTTTTACGGATTCCCGCGTGAACTAAATGAGATGCAGTATCCCGCTCCTGGTTCCACCTGGCTGGCGGACAAAACCATCGAGGTCATGAAGACCGCCGAGGTTCACCCGGATCTTAACTGGGGGCTGGACCACGGTGCCTGGTCTGTCCTTACTGCCATGTACCCGCAGGCGGATATACCGGTCATCCAGTTGAGCCTGGACCGCTCCCGCGAGGAACCCTGGCACTACCAGCTCGGTCAGGGACTCAAAGATCTGCGCCGCGAAGGCGTACTCATTCTGGGCAGCGGCAACCTTGTGCACAACCTGAGGACCGTTGCGTCTGACGTCAATTCCGCCTTTGATTGGGCAGTGGAATACGATGCCAATGTGCGTGATTGGATCCTTGCCGGCGACCATGATGCCGTCACCCACCATGAGAAACACGGCCGCGCTGCCGCCCTTGCGGTCAACTCAGCCGAGCATTACCTCCCCCTCCTCTACGTCTTAGGCGCGTCGCAACCCGGTGAACCCGTCACCTTTTACAATGAAAAGGTCACTATGGGTTCCATTTCCATGCGCTGTGTGCAGC
Source organism: uncultured Anaerolinea sp. (assembly GCA_964533735.1). Lineage (GTDB taxonomy): Bacteria > Chloroflexota > Anaerolineae > Anaerolineales > Anaerolineaceae > UBA6107. Next base: position 10,531 of record CAZHMD010000010.1, read on the forward strand.
TCGGATAAAAACCCCGATACCACTTGTTTACCTCGGATTCCAATCTGTCGGTATCCCGCACAACCGGCACGATTCTTCCCATAAACGCTTTCCCAGGCTCTCATTAAACACCGCCCTGCTCGCTTTTTTTGGTTTGCAGTCGCGCCAGTAGACCTCCTGCGTTGCGTCCAGCCCGGGGGTATTCGCCACATGCAGGATCGTTCTTGAGGGCACTTCCGCCGGCATCCCCTTCGCTTGCCGTCCGCGCCACACCGCTTGCACCAGTCCTCCCGTGCCTTTTAAGCCAATTTCGGTGTTCACCAGCCCCGGGTCCACGGCAAACGCCTGCGGGTTCTTCCCCTTCCATATCTGGTTAAATTCCCGGCTGAAAAGCACGTTGCCCAACTTGGAGACCTTGTAAGCCCAAAATCCAAAATAGAAGAATGGACGTTTCTCGACCGCAGGGTTGAACCAGGTGTTGTAATGCGAGTTGGAACTGACGGTGATGATCCGGCTTTCCTCTGTCTTTTCCAGGTGCGGTAGCAGCAGGTAGCTGAGCAGCATTGGCGCCAGGTGATTGACTGCAAACGTGGTTTCCGCGCCGTCCCCGGTGATCACGCGCTTCTGCATATACAAGCCGGCGTTGTTCACCAGCACATCCAGTTGCCCGCCAGTGCGCTCATTCAGCAGTTGGCTGATCTTCGCGCCTAGTTCCCGTATTTGCTTCTGATGCGCCAGGTCCGCCACCAGGAAGGTCACATTGGCACTGGGGGTATCCGCCAATATGCGCTGCCTTGCCGCTTCGCAGCGCTGCGCGTCGCGCCCCACGCCGATCACTACTGCCCCTGAACGAGTGAAATCCAGCGCTACCTGGTACCCGATGCCCGAACTGGCTCCGGTAACCACCACCATCTTTGCCCTTTTTTCCATGCGCTCCTCCAACTTCAGGTAATTGTACCCTTCAACAGCTGCGGGGGTTTATTCCTGTATAATTGTTGAATCCCAACCTTCCGCCCTTAAAGGATGCCGCCATGACCTCTCAAAGCAAGTTCCTGCGTTTTTCGCTTTTCGCCTTGCTCTACTTCACTCAGGGGACCATTTTGGGTTACTTCGCCTCGATGAACGCGCTCTACATGCTCGAAAGCGGTCTCGACATGGGCAAGGTGGGCATCTTTGCCTCCATCGCTCTCATCCCCTTTGTCATCAAGATTCTCTTCGGCATGCTGAGTGACCGCTTCAACCTCCTCGGTCTTGGTCACCGCCGTCCGTACATCGTCATCGGTCTCTTCGTCCAGTTCGTCTGCCTTCTCCTTGTTGCCAATGTCAACCCGGGGCAGAGCTATTGGCTCTTTGTTGCCCTGGCTTTCATGCTCCAGATGGGCATGGCTTTCTACGACACCTGCACCGACGGTCTGGCGCTGGATATCACCCCCGAAAAAGAGAAGGGTATCCTGCAGGGATTCATGGTCGGCGGGCGTTCCATCGGCGTCATTGTGGCAGCATCCGTCGTTGGTCTCATCGCTCAAAATGTCAACTGGCCCATGGTGTTCTACTTCCTCGCCATCCTCACCCTCATCCCCCTGCCGCTTATCTTCTTCATCAAGGAAAAGCACCGTACCCCGGATATGCGTTTCAATTGGGGCGCGTTCAAAGCCTTTAAAAATAAGCAGGTACTGGCAGTAGCAGCAGTGGGTCTGGTCATCTTCCTTGTCATCGTCGGTGCTAACCAGAACGTCAACCCGGCCTTCAGTGAGCGTTTCGGTATTGACCTCGCCACCGCCGGTCTGGTGACCACGGTATGGGGCATTGGCTGCGTGGCCGGCGCGCTCATCGGCGGCGTCATCATGGATAAAACCGGCAACCGCAACGCCCTGCTCCTTTCGCTCACCCTGGTGGTGCCTGCCATGGCGCTGCTGGCGGTCGTCAAATCGCTGCCCCTCATGTGGGCGGTGGCGGTATTCTTCGGTATCGCTTACGGGCTCAGCCAGGCGGTCTATTTTGCCCTGGCAATGAAGTACACCCAGCCCAGCATCGCCGCCTCCATGTACTCTATCCTCATGGCGGTCACCAATATCGGTCAGGGCATAGGCCTGGGTGTTGCCGGCGGACTGGCAAAATCCGGCGGCTTCCCGGTCACCTTCCTCCTTTTCGGCGGGTTGATGTTCCTCATCCTGCCCTTCTTTCCCATGCTCTTCCGCAAAAAGGCTGCCGTGTAATATATGCGCATCTACCTGACCCATTGTTCAAAAGATAAATCGCCGCAAGCCAAAGCCAGCGGGGAGAAACTGCCGCCGGACCTGCTCTACACCGATGCCGGGCTTCAGCAATTCATCGCCATCTGCAAATCAGCCGGCGTGGACTGGGCAATCCTGTCGGATCACTACGGGGTTTTCTCTCCCGGTGAAGCGCATACGTATTACGAAAAGTCTCCTGCTTCGGTCACCCCGGAGGAGGAAACTATCCTCATTGACCAGTTTACCCGGCGCCTGGGGGTCTATGACGAGATCTGGTTTTATGTGCGCTCGGCTACCTTTCACCCGCTTTACCAGCGCATACTATTGCGCTCAGCCCTTGCTGAACGCGTCCATTTATTCAGCGACCTTGGGGAAGTGAAATAACCTGTTTGTATTGGTGGAAAATAAACACACAGGCGGTCCCCAATTACGGAACCGCCTGCTTTTTGGTTATGACCAAAGTTCACACCCAGCCGTACTGTTTGAACATTTCAAAGCCGTCTGCCAGTGCCTGCTCGATTTGGCTGAGCAGCTCGTTATCCAATTTCCGAATGTGAAAACACGATTTCCCCTTGAGCAGTTTCAACAATTCCGGTTTGAATGTGGTTTTTCTCCCCGGTTCGGCATACACCGGCATGTAGTAAAAACCCACGTAAGCTTTTTGAATAATGATCCCTGCAAACCATACTTCCTTGCGTTTGCGTCCCTGGATTTCCACATCCTTCACTGAATACAGGTCGTACCAGCGTTCATTGTCGGTTCCCGTATGGAACGGGGGGTTGTACTTCACCATCAATTCCTTCAGCTGCGCGAAGATCTCAGCTCGGTTATCTTCCATCGTCGCTCCTTTTTTTCTGCCATTAATTAAGGGCAATCCCGGCATCCGCAAACACCTGCCCAAATTGTACATGAGTGTATTAAAAAATCCCCTCTCATCAAGGGGATCTTCTGGAATTCGAACTGTCTGTCTACAGGCTGGGGGCAAATACGCCCGAGAAGATCAGCCACGCAAGGGTGGTCTTGGCAAGCAGGCTCAGCACGATGTAAACGCGCTCTCCGTAAAGGTAATCCTTCCACTTGCCCACTTTCTTGTATTGCAGCACCATGTTGATGGCGAAGATGTTGAAGAAGACGAATAGGGTCGGGATGATGGCGTACACAAATGCGGGTGGTTTGGCGTCACCGGAGTTGACCGCTCCCAAAAAGTAAAGGAACACCACGATCCAGGGGGCGATGCCGGCGATACTGCCGAAGATGAATCCTGCCCAGTTGACCTTGCTGGTGTACTGGTTGTGGTACTCCATCATCAGGCCAAAGAGGTTCATCGAGGCGTTCACCACGAATGCCAGAATGATCGCGCCGATGTCATTGATCCCCACCAGCAGTCCGATCAACACGATCATCAGTGAAGAGCTGAGCGCGTATTCGTAGAAGCGCACGGGGTTCATGCCCTTCTTCAATACTGCTTCGTACCACTTGAATCCAAAGGTTGCCAGTCCAAAATGTGCTACCGCAGAAAGCAGCAGGAAAAGTGCCACGCCGATTCCCAGGGGGATGTCAAACAGTTTTTGCGGATTCGCAACCAGGCCGCCCAACTCGCGGTTGAAGGTCAGGTAGTTGGAGAAAACCGGGTAGGTCTCTCCGGGTGTGTCGATGATGAACGTGATGACGATCATAAAAATACCCTGCACAAAATGCAGGAAGCCCATGATCAGGTTAAATCGTTTCAATTTCTTGATCTTGGTATCAACGGATGCCGTACTGCTTTCAGTTTCCATCTATTTCCCTCTCTCGTTTGATTTAATTATTACAAATATTATACCGTTTGTCCGATATAAAGCAAGGTTAGTGCCTTGTTTAGGGCACGAATGATTAAGAATTCCGGATTTTGGTCTTTATCAGGATGTAACAAAACAGAAAAAAGCGTTGATTCCGATCGATTTGAGCGTTTCGGATCAGGAAAGCTTTATGCCAGCCTGGCGCAGCGCCAGCCGCAGTTGTTCAGCGGATTGAAATTGGATGGTTTTGAATCCCAGCTCCTGTGCAGCCCTAATATTCTCGGCGGAATCATCAATGAACAGGCAGTCCCCGGCCTTCCAGCCGATGCGCTCCAGCAACATGCGGTAGATGCGCGCGTCCGGCTTGGCCACCCCGGCATCCCCGGAGATGAGGTAATCCTCCAGCAGCGGCAGGAACGGCAGTTCATCCTTGACCAGGTTGAACTTCTCGCGCGACCAGTTGCTCAATCCATACAGGCGGTAGCCCTTTTCCTTCAATTCCCTCACCAGCTCAACCAGTTCCAGGTTCACCTCTCCCCGCGCCTCCGTCCAGCGCGTGTTGAACATCTCCAGCTCCCGCGCGTGCTCCGGGTGCAGTGCGCACAGCTCCGCGATGCCCTTTTCAAAGGAATAACCTGCGTCCAGCCTGCGGTTCATCTCCCGCAAGCCGGTTTTTTCTAGAAATAATTCGATCTCTGCGTCATCCTTGAATACCTTGCGGTACAAATTGTGGAATTTCCACTCCACCAGCACATCCCCAAAGTCGAAAACGATTGCCGTTTTATCCGTCATCACAAATCCCTGTTGGAAAAATTAACGATCGGCTCTCACCGACCGTCACCCCATTTTACCTGATTATTGTACTCGGTATGACCGTAATTTCAACCAGATCACAAAAATCCCCGGAATCTGTTTAAAGATTCCGGGGATCTGCAAATAATTGTAGTGAATTCTCTCGGGAGTCGGGTTTTTTGGATATTGCTTCCGTGTGTTCAATGTATTCTGTGGTTAATCCTCTCCACTCCTGGATCAACGATTACGCCATCACCACATACTTGCAAATAATTTTCGTGAATTCTCTCGGGGATCTGGTTTTTTTGATTTTGCTTCCATGTATTTCGTGTATTCTGTGGTTAATGCTCTCCACTCCTGGATAAACGATTACACCATCGCCACTTACTTGCAAATAATTTTAGTGAATTCTCTCGGGGATCTGGTTTTTTTGATTTTGCTTCCGTGTGTTTAGTGTATTTCGTGGTTAATGAATTTGACTCTCAGATCAACGATTACGCCATCGCCACGTACTTGCAAATAATTTTCGTGAATTCTCTCGGGGATCTGGTTTTTTTGATTTTGCTTCCGTGTGTTTAGTGTATTTCGTGGTTAATGAATTTGACTCTCAGATCAACGATTACGCCATCGCCACGTACTTGTAAATAATTTTCGTGAATTCTCTCGGGAGTCGGGTTTTTTGATTTTGCTTCCGTGTGTTTAGTGTATTTCGTGGTTAATGAATTTGAATCTCAGATAAATGATTGTGCCATCGCCACGTACTTGTAGATCATAATGAAGTGGCACAAAGCCGCCAGCGTCACAAACACATGCCACACCTCGTGGAAACCGAATACTCCCGGGAGGAAGTCCAGCTTTTTGGTGATGTAGATCACCGCCCCGAGGGTGTACAGCAGCCCTCCCGCCAGCATCCACAATAAACTCCCAACGGGCATGACAGCCAGCATCGGCTTGATCACCAGCACCGCCATCCACCCCATCACCAGGTAGATCCCGGCGGTCACCCAGCGCGGTGCGTTGATCACGAACAGCTTCACCACCACTCCCGCCAGCCCCATCGCCCAGATGAGTGCCAGGAATCCCCACTGCAGCCACCCGCTGAAGAAATTGACGCAGATGGGTGTGTACGTGCCGGCGATGAGCACGTAGATGGCGGCGTGGTCGAACTTGCGCAGCCTCCGTGTGGCATCCGCTCCCCCCGGCACCAGGTGATAGATGGCACTGGCGCTGAATAACAGCACCAGGCTGAACCCGTAAACCCCCAGTGAAATCTGTTTGAGCGCTTCTCCCCGGCTCGCGGTCAGCAGCAGCACCAGCCCCGCCGCTGCCAGCCCCGCTGACACCAGGTGGATCAATCCACTGACCGGTTCACGAAATCGCTTGTTCAATAAATATCCTCCATTATCATAATAGAGTAATTTACTCCCAAAACTGGAAATTTTGATGTCCCCGGAGATACATTTTTGAATATAAATAGACCTCTGCTTGTAAGTACCAGGGGTCTGCATTTTTTAGTGTTTTCTGTGTATTTCGTGGTTAAAACTTTTTTTGCTCCCGATCCTAAAACTGCCGCACCGCCACCAGCGGCACATCCGGATAGATCTGCGCCGGCTTGGGCGGCATGGGATTGTAGGCGTAGTCCAGCTGCACCACCCCGCACTTCATCCCCAGTACGCGCTTTGAACCTTGATAAGTCCCCCGCACCAGCACATCCTCCATCGTCAGCGCCATGCCGAACACCGCCACCGGTGTGAACGCCGGGATCTGCTCCAGCTCGCCGCCGAACGCCCCGAACGAAAACACCATGTGTTCCGCGTCGAGGCTCTGCGCCTGGATCAGCGGGATGATCACCGGGTAGCCGTCAGCCCCCACGTACCCCAGGAACTTGAGGTTGTCGATCTTGTCGAAGAATGCCTTTGTCCACCCGTTAAGCACCTGTGCCTTGCCCTTCTTCGGCAGCAGCGCCTTCACCATCATCGTCTTGATGGCCGCCGGGATGATCTGCTTCATCGGCAGCGCGTGCTTGCCAGACTGGTTCACTAAATCCATGTAATGCACGCTGTGCACGCCGAAATAGGCGTTGTAACGGAACAGCGGGGTGTTGTTGTAGAAATCGTAATCCTTGCCGCTTTTGGCAGCATGCGTGTAATTAGCTTTGCCGCGCCACACGTCTTTCTCCAGGCTCATGATCATGAAGCCCACCTTGGGGTTCTTCAGCACGTGTTTCTTGCTCATCCCCTCCATGAACTGCCCCCACACCACCGTCTTGGCGTCACTCGCCATCAGTGTGGTGATCAGTGTCAGGTGCGGCAAGCCTTCCGGCGTTACTGTGCCCATCACGCCCACCTTCATCGCCGGCGCCAGATCCCGGATGTCCTCGTCGCTGAATTGCTCGAACGGCATCAATTTCGTTTCCATCGTCTCTCCCGCCATTATTTCTCGAAATAATTAATCCTGCTCCTGCCGCGCGCTTCCGGTGACAAAGGTGCGCTCCGCCGCAAACCCGCCGGCCTTCGCCCACGCCCCCGCCTGGTCCAGCTCAGCCTGCGTCATCAATGGGGTATCCGCGAAATTCCACACTAATCCGAGCCTTTCGTACTTGTCGCGGCACAGGTTATTGAAAGCGCATAATTCCCAGCGCGCCACCGCCTCCCCCAGGTTTTCCGCCAGGAAAGCGCTGATGCCCTTCAAATTGGCTTCGCTCACTGTTGCCCCCGGGATGAGCGGGGTGCGTATCCACAGGGGTTTCCTCTCGCGCTTCAATCCTTCCGCCAGCTGTTTCAAGTTGGCCAGAATGCGTTCGTTGCCCGTCCCCGTCCAGTGCGCGTGTTCCTCTGTATCGATCAACTTGATGTCGTAAAGCACCATATCGGCTTCCACCGCCAGCGTTTCTAGCGTCTCCCACGGGCACAGCCCGCAGGTATCCAGTGCCACCTGCAGCCCGCGGTCTTTAAGCGCGCGCGTCAGCTCAGGCGTGAAACGCGGCTGCAGCGCCGGCTCGCCCCCTGAGAGGGTCACCCCGCCGCCAGACCGTTCAAAAAAGGCGCGATCCTTCGCTAGTTCGTTCGCCAGGTCCTTCACTGTCCATTCCATGCCCAGTTTTTCCATTGCGCCGGTCGGGCAGGCTTCCGTGCAGTTGCCGCAGGCGGAACATACCGCGCGGTCGCGCTCGATGCCTTCCTCCGAACGCGTGATGCCGTTGAGCTCGCAAATCTCAATGCACGAGTCGCACACGATGCAGCGGTTCTTGTACCACTGCACTTCCGTGCGCACGTTCAGGCTTTCCGGATTATGGCACCAGGCGCAGCGCAGCGGGCAGCCCTTGTAAAACACGGTCGTGCGGATGCCCGGTCCGTCCTCAGTAGATAAGCGTTGCAAATGCAAAATGGTGCCGATGACGTCTTTCGCCGCAATACTGTCTTTTTCAATTGTCGGTATCATATCTGATGGCTTTCCCGTGCAATGATCTCGTCCTGCAGTTCCTTCCCGATGGTGGTGAAGTAGGCGTTGTAGCCCGTCACCCGCACCAGCAGGTGGCGGTAATCTTCGGGGTGCTTTTGCGCGTCGCGCAGCAGGTCTGCGTTGAGCATGTTCACCTGCAGCGCGCTGCCGCCGTTCTCGATATATCCGCGCAGAAACGCCTTGAACTTGTCCCTGTGCTCCGGACTGCGCAAAATGGACGGGTTGAACGTGATCGTATGGCTGCCGCCGTTGGGCAGCACGTTGAAATAATCTCCCCAATCGCCTTTGCCGTCCGCCGCCCTGCCGCCCATCACCTTGCCCACGGAATTGACGTTGGCCGTCGGTCCGTTGATGTCCGCCCCATTGGAGGGGCACATGGCGTTGGAGAGGAACTTGCCTTTGGCGCGCCCGTCAGGGCTAGCCGCCAAAATGTCCGAATAAGAGATCCAGTAATTCCAGCTCAGCATCCCCGGCCTGAACTGCCGCCGGGTGCTGATGGACTTGTGTTTCCACGTCTCTTTGGTCCACAAGTCCATCACCTGTTTCGCCATCGCGTCGGCTGTGTCGTCATCCCGCCCGTACTTGGGCGCTTTATTGGTGGCGATTGCCCGTAGTTTCTCGTAGCCCGCCCAGTTGGCTTTCAATGCCTGCACCAGTTCGCTCATGCTGCAGACCTTTTTATCGTATACCAAATATTTCACCGCCAGCAGGGAATCCACCGTGGTGGCGTACGTCACCGCCTCGATGGTCACGAATCCCAGCTCCGCACCGCCTTCGTTGATGTCCCTGCCGCTCTCCGCGCAGCCCTTCACCAGGCAGCTCAGGTACGGCGTTTGGAAGTAACGCGCCCGGATGGATTCCGACTTCTCGTACAGCTCCACGCTCATCCTGATGATCTGGCGCGTCTGCGCGGCGTAAGCCTGCCAGAACTGCTCCCACGTTGCATATGCAGCCGGATCCCCCGTGGCTGCTCCGTCGATGGTCAGCGGCGCAGGCTTGCCGGTGAGCGCGTCCGTCACCGCGTTCATGTCCGTCCCGCCGGTCAGCGTCAATTCCACCGCTTTCAACAGGTTCAAATTATCATCCACGGTGCCGGAACGGTCGTTGCCCACCATGGTGTTCTCAAGGCATCCAACAGGAGCGTAATCGTGCACGTTGCCGGAATGGATCAGGTGCTCCACCCCCGCCATGCGCGCTTCCAGCATCATCCCCGCCATGGATCGCTCGTCAAAGTTCAGCAGGAACGGCGCCCCCTGGCTCGAGGCGATCATTTCCACCACTTTATCCAGCAGTTTCTCCGGGCTGCCTCGGTGCAGGCGCACGTTGGGCTTGGGCTCCAGGATGGGCGTCATCTCGTCGATCACTTCCAGTAGGACGTAAGTCAGGTCGTTGGTGCTGTCCAGCCCAGCCGCGCCCACGCCCGAAAGTGTGATCAGCTGACCGTAGCCCGCGGTGATCCCCTGGTTGCCGCCCGTCTGGATCATGGCGTCGTAGGCGGTGTTGCAGTGCACCCACAGGCACTTGAGGATCTCCTTGCCGAATTCCCGTTCCATCCCGGCTTTCAGGGAGGCTTCCCACAGCGGGTACAGGTACTGGTCCACCCGCCCAAAGCTCACCCCCGGACCGGGGTAATTCTCGTCAGACATCACCAGCATGTGTGTCAGCCACAGGCTTTGCACTGCTTCCCAGAAGGTACGCGCCGGCTCCCACGGCACCCTGGCTAAATTTTCCGCCATCTGACCCAGTTCGCGTTTGCGCTGCGGGTCGCCTTCTAGTACCGCCGCATCCACCAGCACCTTGCGGTACTCGTTGGCTAAATCCCGCGCCAGCGTTGACGCCGTGATCATCGCCCGCAGCTGCCCGCCGGGTCTGCCGTTCTTGTCCGCTTCGGTCAGTGAGGCGTAATGCCGCTTCAGGTCTTCGTGGATACTTTTCCAGCCGTGCTCGATCACCCGCGCGTAACCCGGCACCAGGTGACCGCTCGTCGCGCCGCAGTTGCCGTAGCCGTGATTGTGGAACCACAGCATGGCTTCGCGCGCGCCCCCCTTGCCCTTCACCAATTTATCGTATTCAGCCGTTTCCGCCTCGGTCAGGCAGTGGCTCGTCATCACGTTAAAGCGCGCTCCCGCCAGCAGGTCCCCCGGCAAAATTTCCTTGGGCAGGTACTTCACCATCACCTCGCGCAGGAACCACGCCCGCCGTTCCGGCAGCATCCACTTCCAGAAGTCTTTATCCAGCTTCACCGGCTTTGCCAGTTGCTTGAACGAGGAGCGGAAGGTGGGGATGTAAAAATAGGTTTCCGGCACGATGTAGAAAGACAGCTCGTTGTACTGGAAATCCCACGGCGTACCCGTGGTCCACGAGGTGTACTCGTTATTCCACTTGCGCAGCACCCCCTCGAAGTAGTAATCCCGCAGCCAGGTGATGCGCGCGGAAAGCTTCCCCGGTTCCTTGATGGCAAAACGCGGTTTTTCGGTGGTCATTGTCGTCATTTTCGCTCCCCATTCAGGCATTCCAAAAGCTGTTTCTCGCCGCGGATTAACATCTCTTCCATAATTGCCGCGGATTTTTCGGCGTCGTGCCCCACCAGCGATTCGAAAAGCGCGGCGTGATAGTTCTGCACCTCGTCGAGTACGGCGGCGCTGGCGCAGTGCTGGAAGAATGCCGCGGTGAAATGCGTGTACACGTTCTTGAATGAGTTGATTATCAGCGGATAGATTAAATTACCCGAAGCCATCGACACTTTCAAATGCAGGCTGTAATCCAGTTCGGTCAGCAGTGCAAGGTCCCCCGGCGGCGCGGCTTTCTCCTCAGCGAGGATGTTTCGCAGTTCAGTGATCTGTTCAGCGCTGGCATTCATCGCTGCCAGCCGCGCCGTCTCGCGTTCGATCAAAATGCGCACCGCCAGTAAACTGCGCTGAAACGCCGGGTCGAGGTCGCCGTTGGCGTAGTTTAAGAGCGAGGAAAGGATGGCAAAGGACCCGCTCTGGCGGAAGTCGTTCACCACCACGCCTCTGCGGGGATTGATCGTTACCAGCCCTTTGCTGGCTAAATCCACCAGTGCCTCGTGCAGCACCGGCCGGCTCACCCCCAGCCGCAGCGCGAAGTCGCGCTCCGCCGGCAGGCGTTCTCCTGCGTGCAGTTCGCCCGAGAGGATCAGTTCCTCCAGGCGCGCCACGCAGGCGTCTTTCAGGCTGCTCACCCGCAGCGGTTCAATGGATGGGTTCATATTTCCTTTCCTCGTAGCGGACGGTTCCGCGGTTTGTGCGCCCCGGAGCGTTAGCGTATGGGGCAAACCGTCCCGTTCCTTTGCCAAGGGGGATATCGCGTTATTTTTGTCCTCGTAGGGGCGTTCGGCTGAACGCCCGAATTTAAGGGTCTGGTAAAACCACCAGCATTTGTATTGTACAAATTTAATGGAAGGAGCGCAATAGTGGATTAATTATAAGGAAGGAAAAGTGAATTGCTACAAAATCGCAGGAATGTCAGCTATTAGAACCGGCATTTGTGTCCATTCAACACCTTCTAAAAGTCTTCCATGTTTTTTCTTCCGTACTCCCCCCCATTGTTTGAAGAAAAAGGGAACTCCATTGTTCAGGCATTGATCACGAATTTGAATTACCCATTCAGGATCAATAAAACGTGCTCCTGGTCCAGATTCTCCACCTGCTATAACCCAATCTACACCCTGAAGATCTAAAAATGGCAAGTGGCTTAATAAGGGTTCAAGCGATAAAAATTTCACGGCACTACGAGTTTCACGTAGATGATTAATTCTGTATACATAGTCCTTATGCTCAACCGTAACACCCATCCAAACATTCGTAGGCCAATCTAATTCATTATTTAGTTCTAATAATCGCTCTGATCTTTTTGTTAATATTTGGAAAGTATGCCAATGTGCCATTTTCATAACTGAAAATATTTTCTCAATAAACTCAAAAGGAATTTTTTCATGAAAAAGGTCGCTCATTGAGTTCACAAAAATTACTTGGGGTTTTTTCCAGGTCAATGGAAGTGTCAAAGAATTTTCATGTAATGTAACTTCAAAACCATTAACATAATTGGGTTGCCCCATTGCCTGAAGACGTTTTGCCATCCTCTCAGCATAACAGTTTTTACATCCTGCACTTATTTTAGTGCAACCGGTAACCGGATTCCATGTTGACTGAGTCCACTCAATTGGTGAATTATGTGACATTAAGAGTTACCTTTGGTTAATATATTTTTATCTTAGCACAAATGTTCATCTTGTGGTCTTTCAATTTTGCAACTTTGAAAAATACAATTGGGTCTTATTTTTCAAATTGCCATCAAAACTAACCTTTTCCTTTTTTCGGAGTTTCCGAAGTGCCTTATCGATTTCTTCAGGGTAGTAAGGTGTATCTGTCAATTCATCATACACTTCTTTTCGTAATGCTTTTTTTCCTCTGAAACAAGACAGAATTTCAGCTTCAATTTCTTCAATTGGAGGTCGTGTAAGATATGAATCCTCTTGGATGTACTCACCAGGGTTCAATAATGATAATTGTCCACAAGGGAATTTTCTAATTATGTCATACCGGACCTTCAATTGTCTTTCCGATCTTCTTGCCGCATCTAAAATTTTGTTTAAGGTAAGTGCACCGGTAGAATTGTGAGTTGTTAAGAACAAGTAAAACATGCTTCTATTTTTTGAAGGAAACTGTAACGGAATAGTCTTGATTAAAATCTTAGCATCCATTTTTTGTAACGATGCTTTGTAGTATTTTATTAGTTCGGTTTCTCTTTTTTCAGCACTTTCTTTATTAGTTAATAATTCAATATCATCCATATCATCCAACGGAACGTCATTAAGAAAATCACGCCACCGTCTGTTATCTTCTAGTTCTTTTACAACTTTAACCACGAAAGACTCCCAAATATCAGGGTGATAAGTATTCTTCCAATGATCCACCAACTTCTTTAGAGTAGCGTCGATTTTGGGATTTAATAGATTTCCAGATTTTCTGATAAGATCCTCAACCATAAAATTAATCATTACATCATGATGGTCGCATTCAACGATTTTCTTCGTAAAACCATAAGGAATACCACTTGGCCCTTCAGGATCCAATAAATAAAAACTCCATGTTGACTTATTGTTTGTAAATGCCGTTAGTTGGTTTGAGACATTTAATGCGTCCTCATTAACGGTTGCGATTTCACCATTTAAAAGACTTTTAAAATCAGAGGTTTCGCGAATTCGACCATCGAATCCATTTTGGGTTAATGTTGTTTTCAGTTGTTTATAAAATCCTGCATCTCTTTCAATTAAAATAACATTTGTAGTAACATTTAACCCTCTCCCAATAGCATAACTCCTAAGCTTATCCAAGGCTTTAATGCCTATTATTGGCGAGCCATATACCTGCTCTTTACAAGGAGTTCCGGAAACAGTATTGTCTAAATCGCCTTTATATGTTCCGGTGAAAGAGAAACAATCTACATAAACCAATTTAATAGGGAGGTTTATTGAGTTTCCCAATAAACCGTTTATGATAATTCCACCCCAAGTATCAAGGTATTTTTCTAGGATCTCGTGCTTTACTTTTGTTTGCGTAGACCGAATTTGATTTGTTTTCATTAGGTTCAATATTTTCCCTTGAGGTGTTTTTAGCCAATCTGTCTCGATATTAATGAACCGTTAAGTCATAGACAAATGAGTCCTTATACTAACAAACGTTGGTTTAATAATGATTGTTACTGTAAAAACTCATGAGAAATTTAAAATGCTATAGCAATTCAAGGATTCGAGATAAACTCCCACATTCCACAATCATTAAACTCTATTTGGAACCCATTTGCAGGTAAATATGCTGTCCCGCCAGCCATTCCAAAATGATTGTCAATGATATCTCCGTTACTTTTAGTTACTGACCAGTAACAATCGTCCCCACTCCCCTGTGACCGCCAGATGCCTGGCGCAATATCTACACCAATTAAATAAAACCCATTGCCCTTTGATACCTTCAATAGATCTTGTGTTGGTGTCGGAGTAAAAGTATTCGTAGGAGTGTTTGTTATAGTTGGCGTGTATGCCAATGTGGGTTTTGGGGTTTGTGTAATTTCCTTAACGACAACTACAGGGGTTGCAGACATTAAGGCAACATAATCCTTATTCACCTGGACCAATGCTTGTTCAATTGCTACCTTTGTTGAATCCAGACTCAAATATTCCTGGCTTTTCACCGGTGAACAAGATGCTAACAAACCAATTATAAGAAAAAGAACAATCATTTTTTTCATTTGTATCCTCCCCATTTCACAATCCATTATACATAAATTTGGCATATCGGGTGCGGCGCTGCTGCACCAAAAGTTCGCGTAGCAAGTAGGGTGCAGCACTGCCGCACCAAAAATTCGCACAAAAGAAAAACCTCATAAATTCGCCATACTGGCAATAGTATTTTGCCGCTTTTATGCGACAATAGTATTAGATATCGGTCTTCCATTAATTCTTGTAATGACCCTGAGATTCGTACCTGCAAATTTCACTGTTTCACGGGTTATGTGCCCCCGGGAAACGAGAGGGGTTGACGCACCTAATGGCGGAAGGAGATTCACATGGCTAAAAAAATTATTCGTATAATCCTGAGCCTTGCTTTGCTCGCTCTTGTGATTTACGGGGTCATCAATAACCTGCAACAGGAGACACCCGATTTAATTGATTTGGCGTTAAGCGCTGGCTTGGCCATATTCAGCCTCGGATGGCTCTTCAATTTGAGGTTCGCGAAGATCGTCACGGGCATCTTGATTATCCCCGCGGGAGTTGCCGGTGCACTTTGGACGGTCTGGGATTTCATCCAGGAAATATTTTTTGGCAAAGGCATTATCGGCAACGTCCCCTTATTGGGAAATAATTGACGATCTTTCTGCTGCCAAATGTATTGGTTTTTATTTTCTTTTGCTGGATCGCATACCTGGGTCTTGGACTGGTGAAAGGCAAAAAGGATCTATAGCAAGTAGTTCGCATAGTTTCAAAACCCCCAAAAACTTGCCAATTTGGCAGGTTTTCGCCTTAAAATTCGCCAATCAGGCAAGTAGTATTTTCGCGGTTTAATGCGACAATATTATTAGGTGTCAATTATCCTTTAATTCCTGTACTGATAAATTGATTCGTTTTCCATTCGAACCCACTTTTAAATTAAAACAAAAACGAATCATCAAATCCCGCAATACCCTTCCAAGGAGTCCATGCCCCTCATCATCCGCCCCGAAAACCTGGATGATTACCACCACACCGAGCTCATCACCCAGCGTGCCTTCTGGAACCTGTACGTCCCCGGCTGCAATGAACATCTATTAGTGCGCAAGCTGCGCACTGATCCCGCCTACCTCCCCGAACTCAGCCGTGTCGCCGAACTCGACGGCGCAATCGTCGGTACCATCATGTACACCCGCTCAACCGTCGTCGATGGCGACGCCGCCCACGACGTGCTTACCTTCGGACCACTGTGCGTCGAACCCTCCCTGCAGAAGACCGGCATCGGCGCCCGCCTGATGCAGGAAACATTCCAGCTCGCCCGGGATGCCGGTTATAAAGCCATCATCATCTTCGGCGAGCCGGGTTATTACCCGCGCTTCGGCTTCGTCCCCTGTGAGCGCTTCGGCATCACCACCGCCGATGGCAAAAATTTCGACGCCTTCATGGCGCTCGAACTCGTCCCTGGAGGATTAACCGGCGTGCACGGCAAATTCCACGCTGCGGCGGTCTTCGAGGACCTCCCCGACGCAGAAGTGGAAGAATTCAACAAGCAATTCCCTTACATGGAAAAACTGCGCCTGACCGGTCAGTGGGGCTACGAGGAAAACAAAGACCTGCCCATCACCTAGACCGCCTTCACGCTTATGGGCAATCCGGCAGGCACGCCTTCACTTCCTTCAGGTCAGCCTGCAGCGCGTCCAGATACTTCGCCGCGCTTTCGGCATACATCGTCGCGTATTCGTAGGCTCCCCACGCCGAGGGTACGGCGGTGTAGTACAGCGCGTTCAGGTAACTCACGTAATCCTTCTTGGCAGTCTCCAGGCACGCCGGCACCACCAGATTCTGGGCAGCGCGTTTGTTCTTCATGATCTCGCTCAGGTGTTTGCTCGAAATGTAATTTTCCGCCAGGATGTTCAGCGTGTCGCGGTGACTCCTGGCCACAATGCGCGTAAAACGCTGCACGCTCGTGCGCGAACATACCGCCGGATCGGGCAGCGGCACCGGCAGGGATCGATACACGATGAACGCCGCCACCGCCAGCGCAAGCACGATCAGCGCGATCTTCGTCTCGGAATATGGAGAAACCTTCGGGTCGTATTCGAAAACCGAACCGCATCTGGGGCAGCGTTCATCCCCGTTGTCTGTCAGCCGCTTGCATACCTTGCATCGCTTCATCTGCCCGCTCTTGTTCGGATTTTCCCCCATTATAAGTCACTGCGGAGTCTTTAAATACGGTAATTCTATTTTATTGTGGTTGAATGTACAATTACAGTACATTATTATCCAGGGGGCAAATAATGATGTTCACCAGAAACAAGGTTATCCCTCTTCTGCTTTTATTTTTTCTTTTTATTGGCTTAACATGCTTCATTTACACTTTTTTACCTGTGATTGAACACTGGCATGATATATTTCGGCCAGCTGCGTTAAATTTGCTCAAATTGGAGAATCCGTTCAATGTTGAAAAGTTTTTCAACCCCCCGTGGGCATTAGCGTTCATTCTTCCGTTTGCTCTATTGCCTGAAAGGCTCGGAAATGCCTTATATGCTGCCACCTCCTTGTTTGGGTTTGGCTATGCAGCTTACAGGTTTGGCGCCAAACCCGTGGCGATCATCGCGTTTTTAACACTACCTTTTACTTTGTACAATGCAGTCCAGGTGAATGTCGATTGGCTGGTGGTAATTGGAGCAACCCTTCCCCCCCAAATCGGGCTTTTTTTAGTTTTACTTAAACCACAACTGGGAATATTTATTGCATTCTATTGGTTTGTTCAAATTTGGAGGGAAGAAGGTTGGAAATCTGTTTTGAAGGTATTTAGCCCGGTTCTATTAGCTTTTATCCTTTCATTTGTTATTTTTGGAAATTACTTTACCAAGGCAGGTTTTTTGTTTCTTGCAAAGAATAAGAATTTTTGGCCTTATTCCTTACCAATTGGATTGGTTTTCTTAATCTTTTCTTTACTCAAAAAGAAACCCGGGTTGTCCCTCTCTAGTTCCCCGTTTCTAGCCCCATATATCCAATCTTATTCCTGGCCAATTGGTTTAATTGGGCTGTTCCCGAACCAATACGCTTTTTATTTAGCAACTATCGGTTTATGGGTGATTTTTTCAGTAAAATTTCAATGGATGTGGGATTTATTTTCCAGTTTTTTTAATTATCCCGGCTTTTCGAAGTAATGTTAGATTGAATCTCGGGCTACCCGGGTATTTACCTTATTGATTTACTTACCCTATTGTCAACATATACTGTAGAAAATCTCCACAAGCAAGGTCGACAATTCCATTATTCCCCCCACAAAAGATAAATAATAGGAGTAAAATTGTCCTAATATATGGTTGAAACAGGAGGATAAAATGGATTTTTCATCACTTAATTGGTTTGCAATTCTGGTGTGTGTTGTCATCAGCATGGCCAGCGGTTCGCTGTGGTACAACCCCAAAACCTTCTTCCCCATCTGGTGGAAGGGCATCGGCAAAAAGGAGGGGGAAACCCCCGGTCAAAGTAACATGGCGCTCACCTGGGGGCTTACCATCCTTGCCTCGCTCGTCCAGGCAGTTGCCATGGCATTCGTCATCAACTACGTCGCCGAAAAGTCCGGCAGCATGAGCCTGCTCATCGGTGCCGGCGTGGGCTTCATGCTCTGGTGCGGCTTCATCGCCCCCACCTACCTGGTCAACAAGCTCTTCGCCGGGCATGGACTCAAGGTCTGGGCTATTGAAGTTGGCAATCACCTGCTCAATTTTGTTCTTTTCGGCGCCGTTTTGGGTATCTGGCGCTAAGGGTAGAACAGTCCCATGTCCGCGCAGGGCACTGAACGGGTATTAAAGGATTTCCTCGCAGCCTTCAACCGCCACGATCTGGACGCCATCATGAGCTATTTCGCCGAGGACTGCGTCTTCTACATGCCGCGCGGTACCGGCCCCCGCGGGGATCGTTATACCGGTAAAGCCGAAGTTCGCGCGGGTCTGGCAAAGCGCTTTGAGGGTATCCCCGACGTCCATTATGGAGAGGATAAGCACTGGGTCTGCGGTGATCTCGGCGTCTCCGAGTGGACCCTCACCGGCACCTCCACAGCCGGGCAATCCATCGAGGTGCGCGGCGTGGACCTGCTGGAATTTGCCGCCGGCAAGATCATCCGCAAGGATTCTTTCTGGAAGATACTGGGGTGACCCGTCTGCAGTAAACTGGTACAACACCGCACGCTAAAAGTTCGTGTAATCGAAAAAACCGCAAATACTTGCCAAATTGGCAGGTTTTTGCCTTTAAATTCGCCAAACAGGCAAGTTGTATTTTGACCAAAATCTGCAATACTTAAGTATGCGCTATTCTTTATTTCCTCCCTCCTCGCTCGTCAGTAGATTGGAATTGTTTTTAATTGTTCCTTGTTTCAAAACAAAAAACAAATCAATTTCTTGTTGTGCGTCCTCAACCACCGGGTGTTTTTGGACGGTTAGTGAGAATCAGCCGTGTCATTCACCGCTCAACCCGCTCCCTGAATCCTTATCATAGAGGAAACCTGTCCCTGGGGATTGAATGAATATCCATTCCAAACATTTCCACCTGCTAACCGCCTTTCTCATCGCCGTCCTCGTCTTTATCCTTTTGCTCACAACGGTCAAGGATATCGGCCTCACCTGGGATGAACCCGCCTATATCAATGCCTCCAACTCCTACATGCAGTGGGCTGATCTCGCCTTCAAAGATCCCCGGGCTGCCTTCTCGGAAGTGGCGCTGACTCAATACTGGAAAGTCAATAGTGAGCATCCCCCAGTGGATAAAATCTGGACGGGGCTGGTCTGGCGATTAACCAGAGGCTTAACCGATGACCTGACCGCTCACCGTATCGGCAATATGCTCCTCGTCGCGCTCATGGCTGCCCTGCTCTACCTTTGGGTCACCAAATACTACGGGCAGATCGCCGGCTTTGCCGCTGTGGCTGCGCTCCTCAGCATGCCGCGCTTCTTCTTCCATGCCCACCTCGCCTCCCTGGATGTCCCCGCCGCGTTTTCCATCCTTCTCCTCACGTTCCTCTTCTGGGAGACGCGCGACCGCAAAGGCTGGGCATGGGGGCTGCTCCTCGGTCTCGCCTGGGGGTTTGCCCTCGCCACCAAGATCAACGCCATCTTCGTGCCCTTTCCATTATTCATCTGGTGGCTTAGCTTCCGCCGGGATCGGGTGCTCTTTTTGCGCTTTATCCTTATGGGCATCGTCGCCATTCCGGTATTTTTTGCGGCTTGGCCCTGGTTGTATACCGACACATTCAGCCACCTGGGTTCCTATCTCGCTTTCGTCACTGTCAACCACTGGCAGATTGGTCAGTTTTACCTTGGGCAGTTCTATATGCCTCCCCCCAGGCACTTTGGATTTGTCATGGTCTGGGCGGTGATTCCCATCACCATCACCTTGCTCTACTTCCTCGGGGTAATCTTCAACGCACGGGCTCGCGCTGATAAAGGACTGGCATGGCTTCTGTTCCTCTCCGCCCTCACCCCCATCCTCGCCATCGCCATCAGCAAAAGCATCGTCTACGATAATGAACGTATGTTCATGGCGGCGTTTCCTTTCCTTGCCGGGCTTGCCGGCGCTGGTTTTGGTCTTCTGCTCTCGAAATGGCAGTTAATATCCGCCCGCTGGAAGAGTAAATTCCTCCGCCTCGCTGGCGGCATCATGCTGGTAGTCGTCTGCCTCGCTCCGCAGCTCGTCACCATGGTCCGGCTGTATCCGCATTACCTCTCGTATTACGCTGAAGGCGTTGGCGGGGTCGCCGGAGCCAGCCGCATTGGCCTCGAAACCACCTACTGGTGTGAGGGTTATGCCATCGCCCTGCCCATTTTGAATGAAAAAGCCCACCCCGGTGATATCATCTGGGCAGACCCGTGGAGCCATGATGTACTCTTTTACTATCAATCCGTTGGCCGCCTACGCAGCGACCTGGTGATCGCTGTTCCGCCTGGCGCAATGCCGCCTCTCGGGTTTCCATCCGCCATGATCACCTCAATGGACTCTGCGGACTGGTACATCTTCCAGCACCGCCAGACCACTCTGGGGAATCGCCAGTCCAAAGACCCCATCGCCCTCACCCTGGAACGCAAACTCTTGGTTTATGAATTTGCTTTTGAAGGCGTTCCCATTCTCTCCCTCTACTCCTCCCCCTGACCTGGGTTTTCGGAAATGATCAAATTGCATCCTTTCCGTGTATTCTGTGACTTCCGTGGTGAAGGGGCATATCCCTAAGTTTGAAATTAAAAAAACCCGGAAGAATGACTCTTCCGGGCTACGAATTACGGATTACGTATCTCGATTCTCGTCTCTCGCGATCTAATACACCAGTTTCTCCGCGTCCGCCGAGATGCGTTTGCGAAACACCCGGTATGTCCATGCCTGGTATAGCAGCACGATCGGCACCATGATCGCCGCCACGATCGACATCACCTTCAGCGTGTACGCGCTCGAGGAGGCGTTGTAGATCGTCAGGTTGTTGACCGACGTTGTGCTCGAGATCATCACGTTCGGGAAGAGCGCGATGAACAGGCTCGCCACGGTGAGCACGATCGCCAGCCCGGTGAGGATGAACGCCCAGCCTTCCCGCTTCATCCCTGCCAGCCACCTGGCCGCGATCAGTGCGATCACTGCCGCGAACGGCGCTACCACCACGCCGAATCCTTTGTTGCCGAAGGTCGTCGTTCCCGCCATCAGGTAGGAGAACCACGCGCCCGCCAGCACCAGTGCTGCCATCCAAACCAGCCCGCCGATTTTGGTAGCGCGCTCATGCAGTTCATCCGTCAGCTTCAACGAAAGGAAACTTGCCCCATGCAGCAGGAAAAGTCCCGCCACCGCCAGACCGCCCAGGATCGCCATCGGGTTCAGCAGCGTCCAGAACGTGCCGGTGTACATCTGCGTCCCATCGATCGGCACGCCCTTCACCAGGTTGGTGAAGACCACCCCCAGCAGGAATGGCGCCAGGAAACTGCACGCCATGATCGCCCAATCCCAGGTGTAGCGCCATTTGGGGTTGCCGATCTTGCTGCGGAACTCGAACGCCACCCCGCGGAAGATCAGCGCCACCAGCAGCAGGAACATGCCCAGGTAGAATCCGCTGAACATGGTGGCATACCAGCCCGGGAACGCCGCGAAGGTCGCTCCGCCCGCCACGATCAACCACACCTCGTTGCCGTCCCAGTGTGGTCCAATGGTATTGATCACAGCCCGCCGTTCCACATCCTTCTTGCCCACGAAAGGCAGCAGCATGCCCACGCCGAAATCAAAGCCCTCGAGGAAGAAGTATCCCGAGTAAAGTACCGCGATCAGTACGAACCAGAGGATATTGAGGTCCATTATTTGCCTCCTTCCGTTTCCGCTTCAGTGAATGTGGTGTCGTCCACCGGTACCGCTTCCATATCGGCAGCCGCCAGCCCCATGCGTGCGAACTTGCGCAGCAGCACCACATCGAAGATCATCAACAGTCCGTATACCAGCACGAAACCGATCAGGCTGACCAGCACCGTGGCGGGGGTCAGGTTGGGGCTAACCGCGTCCTCGGTTTTCATCAACCCGGTCACGATCCACGGCTGCCTTGCGTTCTCGGTCAGCAGCCAGCCGGCGGTGTTCGCCAGGTACGGCAGCGCCATACCGAGCGTCAGCCAGCGCATGGCTTTCAGCCACTTGGGCGGGAACTTGCGCGCGTACAACAACGCGATCAGCGCCAGCCCTACCATCAAAAAGCCCAGTCCTACCATCACGCGGAACATCCAGTAATCCAGTGCCACCAGGGGCACGTAATCTCCCGCACCGTATTGCTCTTCATACCTCGCTTGTATGTTGTTGATGCCTTCCACCTCGCCGGAAAACTTGAAGTAATACAGAAAGCTCAACGCCTTGGGGATCTTGATCTCCCACACCACTTCCTTGCCGGTTTTGTCGAACAGCGCCACCATCGACCAATCCGCGGGGTCTTGCGTTTCGTAATGCGCCTCGGATGCCGCAGCAGCCATCGGCTGCACTTCGCGCAGCAGCACTCCCTGTGCGTGCCCGATCACCCCCACCGAGATCGTGGCTATGACCGCAACGATTGCCGCCAGTCTGAACGACAACTTAAAGGCATCATCCTCGGTCTTCTTCACCAGGTGGTACACGCTGATGCCCATCATGAAGAATGCCGCCGTCACCAGTCCGGCAGCGATGGTATGACCGAACAGGAACCACGCGCGCGAATTGAGCAGCAGGGCTCCAAAATCCACCATCTGCGCCCGTCCGTCCACGATCGCGAATCCCACCGGAGCTTGCATGAAGCCGTTCGCCACTAGTATCCAGAATCCGCTCAGCGTTCCTCCGAGCGCTACCAGTACCATCACCGCAGCATGCAGTTTCTTTGAGAGTTTCTCCCAACCGAAGATCCACACACCCAGCAGCGTGGATTCGAGGAAGAATGCCAGCAGTCCTTCGATCGCTAGCGGTGCGCCAAACACATCGCCCACAAAGCGCGAGTACTCCGACCAGTTCATGCCAAACTGGAACTCCATCACGATGCCCGTCACCACTCCCATGGCATAGTTGATCAAAAAGAGTTTGCCGAAGAATTTGGTCAGTTTCCTGTAGGTTTCACTCTTCTTGCGCACGTACAGGATCTCCAGGATGGCCACCAGCCACCCCAGCCCCAGTGTGAGTGGTACAAAGAAGAAATGGTAGATGATCGTGAGCGCGAATTGCCACCTAGAGAGCAGCACCAGGTCCATAATGCCTCCTTGAAAGAGTATCTAACGTGCCGGCCAGAAAGCAGGCAGCAGCAGCCGTAATACAACATCCACGATCAGCCCCAGCACGAACAGGTTGCTGAAGAGCCGGTTGTGGTAGAACGCGAAGCCTGAGAACCAGGTCGGCCAGAACTTCCATTCCGCCGGGGGTTCCGAAGGTCTCGGTTTCAATAACACCATGAAGGCATACAGGGCGCGCTTGCCGGCAAACAGCACCAGTAGCATCACCGGGGTGAAGTAATGCGAGATGAAGATGAGGTACAGGATCACCAGGTAGATGAGTGCGATCACTGCCATGTTCACATAGCGCGCTGCCTTTTCGCCGATCACCACCGGTAGTGTGCCCACCTTCTTCTTTTTGTCTTCAGGAGACTTGTCGATGTGTTTGCCCAGGTTGATGCTCACCACACTCAACCCGAACGGTACGCCCGCCAGCGCCACCTGCCATACCGCCGGCGTGAAGTCCTTCGCCAGCACCAGGTAAACACCCGCCACCAGGATCGGTCCCCAGATGAGGAATATGGCAAGCTCCCCCAGTGCGATGTGTTTGAGCGGCCAGGTGTAGAACAGCAGCACCAGGATGCCAAAAGCGAACAGCCCGATCACCCACGGGGCAAAGTTGGTGTAGAAGAGCGCGTACACCCCTGCGCACATCGCCAGAAAACCGCTCACTATAAACCAGGTCAGCTGCTGCTTCTTCGTCCAGAACTCCTGCACCAGCGGGTGCACCCCGTACTGTGTGCGGAAGTAGTTGTCGCTGTCGATGCCGCGAGAGAAATCCGTGTAGTCATTCAGCAGGTTGTTCGTGCCATGAGCGATGAACAAGCCGAACGTCACGATCAAAAAGGGCAGCACAGCGAAAATGCCGTCACGGATCGCCAGCAGCCCGCCGATCACGCACGAATAGAGAGTCACAATGGTCACCCCTGATCGCGTGGCGACGAACCACTTGGAGAGCGCGTCCAGCTTCTCCCATTCCTCCCTGGTTTCCATCTTCACCAGGCCTGAAAGCGCCTTTTTCCACATCCCCAGGTTAACAGCCATAATTACTTCTCCCTCCCGATAAAGGCAATCATATAAGGAACAATAAATTCATTTTAGCAAATTTCAGGAAAAATGCATCCGGCGGTTTGCCTTCTTGCCCGGCTCTGATCAATCCCGCGCACTGGGAATCGAAAGCAGGATTTCCTGTGGTGAGATGGTTTTAGCCGGGATGCGGATGCGCGAGGCAAAGTAGAAGTTCAACCCGGCGATGATCGTACCCGCCAGGAATACCGACTGGTAACCGAACACGCTCCACACCACACCGCCAAGCAGGGCAATAATGATCGAAAAGAAGTGGTCAATCGTCAGCGAAGCAGAAAGTGCCGGCTGGATGTCGGACGGTTGGAGAGCGATTTTCTTGATATAGGTGGATCGCGCCATCCCCACAGAAATCAGCACCTGGTCGATCAGGTAACAGCCGCAAACGATGAGGAAAGCTGTGTTTTCCGAAAAAAGACTGCCAGATAAGCCGTATCCCAGGCACACCACCACAAAGATCAGCGCTTCTGTCATCAGGATCTTGCGCTCTCCGAATTTATCGATCGCGCGTCCCAGGAATGGTTGGAAGAGTATGCCAACCACCCCGCCAATCGTGATGAGCGTGGCGATGGTCTGGGTGGGTTTATCGAAAATGGTCACGATCACCCACGGTGCAAAGGTGATGAAAAGCTGTTTGCGTGAGCCAAACAAGACTGCCAGAAGGTAAAAAAGCCCGTACTCCTTGCGCAGTTTTAAACCGGATCGTATGGGAACATCCGTTTGTTTTCGCATCGCCAATAACAGCACCGCAGCAACTGCCACCACCACAGCCGCGATAATGAACGAGGTGGAGTAGCTGAAATTGAGGAATTTGAATCCCAGGAAAACCAGACCGCTGCCAACGATCATCGCCATATTGCGCACCGAGTTCAATTGTCCCAATCGGGTTCCGGTGCGTCCGTCCGCTGCCAGTTCCATCCCCATGGTCGTAGCCACAGGCAGGAACAGGTGCATCCCCATGCTGTAAAGGAACAGGAAGCCCGTGATTACCGCATAACTTGTAGAAATCGTGCCCATCAGCAGCACGCCGGCAGCATACATAAACAGCGCCAAGATGCCCATCTTGCGGCTGCCAAGGAACCACACCAGCGCCGCCACAAACATCACTAAAAACCCCGGTCCCTCGCGCGGGATCTCCAGGAAGGAGCGTTGAAACCCGGTTAGTGAGTATGTATCATTGAGGAAGTTGTTCAGCGTCGATTCCACCAGGCTGCCCCCCAGCCCCACGCCGAACGATACCGCGAAGAATAACGCCAGTTCACGCCGCATGCCTTTGACGCGTTGAATGAAAGGTCTGATCATGCCACAATGCTCGCTTCTAATTAGATTTTGTCAGTGGGTCTTGCTTCGGCGGTCCTGCTCGATGAGGATTTTAAACCCCTCGATGGCCGTCTTGATGACGCTGTCTGCGTCAAATTCCTGCATGTGTTTGGCAGCATCTTCTTCTGCAGTTTCCGCCAGGTCGGATTCGTTGATCACCAGCATCACCCCGCCTGCCCGCTTTCGGTAGATCGAGGAGAGGATGAACAAGGCGGAGGATTCCATCTCGGAACACATGGCACCGCCGGCCACCCAGGCGTTCCAGCGCTCTTCCAGGTGTCCTGCCATCGGCATGCGCGTGCGCTCCACCTCGCCGTAGAAAGAGTCCTTGGATTGCGACACGCCGCAGTGATAATTCAAGCCCAGTTTCAGTGCGCCTGCCCGCAGTGCGTTCACAACATCCACATCCGCCACCGCCGGGTATTCCAGCGGCAGGTAATGGCTCGTGGTGCCTTCGTCGCGGATCGAGGCGGTCACCACCACCACGTCCCCCATGTGCACGTTGGGCTGCATAGAGCCTGAGGAGCCCACCCGCACCAGCGTATCTGCACCCACATCGATCAATTCCTCCACCGCAATCGCCGCAGACGGGCAGCCGATACCCGTGGAAACCACCGATACCTTCTCGCCTAGCAGGCTGCCGCTCCAGGTAACATACTCGCGGTTTTGCGCCACGAAATGCGGATTGTCAAAGTATTTTGCGATCTTTTCGCAGCGCGCCGGGTCGCCCGGTAAAAGTACGTAACGCCCAATATCGCCCTCTCTTATATGAAGATGAAACGCCAAACCTTCTTCATTGCGCATGATCTGCCTCTTGGTACTGAAATGGAACTAAATTATAGCGCATCCCGCCGATCCTGAATGCCCCGGGAGGATACCAAAAGAGGGTCTCAGGAGACCCTCTTTTAATTCTTTCTACCAACAATTACCCGGACTAGTTTATAGGTGTGCCAGGAATTCACTCACGATATTGTAGAATTCCTGCGGGTGTTCCATGTTCGGCAGGTGAGCCGCATCATCGATCACCACTTTGCGCGCTGACTTGATATTCTTTTCCATGTAATCTGCCGCTGCCAGTATATAAGGGGTGTCGTTCGCTCCGATAACCACCAGGACCGGGCAGGCGATCTCATGCAAGCGTTCTGCCGCTGGCTTTTTAAGGTTAGGTTTACGCTTGCCCAGTTTCAGCGCCTCGTACCCCAGGGCAATGCGGTTCATCTCGGATAACAATTTGCGCGCTTTCTGATTCACCTGCTGTGGCGTTCGCCCGGTACCGTCAAACCAGATCTGCGTCTCGATCTCGTTCGCCAGGTCAAGGTTTCCGTCTTTGATCGCTTTTTCAGCTTCGTCAAATTTTTCGGTTTCCTTAACGTCCAGATCCAATCCGGACGGTGCTGATCCAACCATGATCAAGGCTTTCACCAGCGCAGGATGCGTCAGCGTGAAATCCATGGCGATTCCGCCTCCCATGGAACAACCCATGAGCACCATGGGTTCACGAACATGCAGAGTCTCTAAAAGCACTTCAAGGTCTGCCATATGGGAGAAGTCGCCTTCCACCGGTTCACTCTTACCATAACCGCGCATGTCGTAGCGCATCACGCGGTAGTTTTTTACGAACGCGCCGAACTCGTTGTCCCACTGACGATTATCCGCCACGCCTGCGTGGATCATCACAAAGGGAGTTCCACTGCCGCCAATTTCACTGAAGAGATTGGCATTGTTAGCTGCAACAAATCCGGAAAAAGAGTCTCTTTTTATCATTTAGCCTTTAGTTGTATTAAACATCCTCCGCGGTATGCATTGAGGTGTTGCTTGTGGTCAATTTACACAAAGCGTTCCACGTGAATCTGTCCAGGCTGGGTTTTCGTGTGTTCCACAAAACCTTCGGCGTTGAGCGCTTCGAGCATCGCATTCACCATCCCGGAGACGCCGCACAAAAACACATGTGTATTTTCAGGGGTGGGTTTAAACCCCCACGCATCCTTAACTGCGCCGGATTTCCAGATCTCCTGCACCCAGCCGGTCTTCCCTGTCCAGGGGACGGGTTCCTCCCCCGGCTTATCGATGGTGGTGATGTATTTAAGGTTCTGGCAGAGGTATTGCATTGTCTGCAGTTCAGAACGGTAACCGAGGTCCCAGGAGTGGTAGGCGCCGTGCAGTACCGCGAACATACGCGGAGAGCCGCACTGCAATTCTGAGGTAAGCATGCTGATGTAGGGAGCCAGTCCCGTCCCAGTGGCGACCATTGCGATGTTCTTGTCTTTCGGTACCTGGTCGAGGGTGAAAATACCGCTGGTCTTGGGTCCAAGCCAGATGGGGTCACCGACTTTCAGCGCGAATAATCTTGGTGTCAGCGCGCCATTGGATAACATACTGATATAGAATTCCATGTATTCCCGCGTGCGCGAGGACGAAGTGATGGAATAAGATCGGCGGATGAGCTTATCCGGATCGCTGGGGGTGATCTCGGGCGTTGACCATTGTGACCGAGGTGCCGATCCCGGCAGTCCCAACACCGCAAATTGTCCGGGGGTAAAATCCGGCATTTGCCAGCCATTGGCTGCTACCCTTAAAGTCATCACCCGCGAGGACAACTCAACTTTGGAAGTAACCACCGCATTTAAACTTATTTCTGCCATATTCTCTCCCTTAAAGAAGTGATTGAAAAGACCGCTTACACCATCTGGATATATTATATGTTAAATGTCAAATTAATAGTGTTTGAAATACTTGATTTCTATCTTGTTTTTCAATGGATTGAAAGCAGAAACATGGCAGTCAACCTGGGCTGTGGTGTTACTTGACGTTTACCCCCACATAGGGTATATTTTCATCCGCTTTACATTATCCGCCCTCGTAGCGCAATTGGACAGAGCGTTTGCTTGCGGAGCAAAAGGTTCCGAGTTCGAATCCCGGCGGGGGCACTATGATGAGCGGCCAATTGACCGCTCATTTCTTATCTGGCACACCAATAATTATTTCGAGAAAAAATGAAAACAAAACCTCAAATCTTGCTCACCAATGATGATGGCATTTCCTCCCCCGGATTGTGGGCGGTTGCCAGAACCCTTTCTGCCCTCGGTTATGTAACTGTGGCTGCCCCCCGTGAACAACACTCCGGCGCCGGCCGCAGCGTTCCGCCCTGGTCTGATGGGGAGGTTAAACCCACGCTCCTCCAGATCGGTAACGAGGAATGGACCTGTTATGCCATGGGCGGTACTCCCGCTCAATCCGTGCAAATGGGTATCTTCCATGTCCTCAAGCAAAAACCTGACCTTGTCGTATCTGGAATTAACTATGGTGAGAACCCCGCCACGGATGTAACCCTTTCGGGTACCGTGGGAGCTGCGCTCGAAGCAGCCTCTGCCGGCATTCCTGCCCTGGCAATTTCCCTACAGTTGGAAAACGAGGATTACCTCGGTCACTCAAAAGAGACTGATTTCTCTGCAGCCGCTTTTTTTGCAGTCAAATTTGCCCGCATCCTCCTGGAGAAGAAAATGCCCGCGGATGTTATGGCCTTGAATGTGAACGTACCGGCTCGCGCTACAGTCAACACTCCCTGGCGTGTTACCCGTCTCGGCTCACACGGCTACTTTGTTCCTTACCTCAAGCAGCCAGTAAAACCAGGAGCGCTTGCCAAAATCGATGCGAGACCTTCCCCCCATGCTGATGACCTGGCGGATCCTAACACTGACGTGCATGCGCTCAACGTCGCGCACATCGTCTCGGTCACCCCGCTCAGTCTTGACCTCACTTCCAGGGTCAATCGGGATGATCTGGTAAAATTGTTTGAAGAGTAATATAACGAAACCCGGGATCTAGTAGATCCCGGGTTTTTTTGTTTTAATAAGCCCGCAGGTACTGCGGTGGTACAGTCGGAGTCGCGCCTAATTCTCTGGCGGCTCGCAGAGGCCAGTGAGGGTCACGCAGTAATTCGCGGCCCAAAAGCACCACATCCGCCTGTCCACTGCGGATGATTTCATCAGCATGCTTCGCTTCTGTGATTAACCCAACCGTTGCCGTAGCGATGCCAGCCTGGTTGCGTACCGCTTCTGAAATTGGAACCTGGTAGCCAGGTCCCAGCGGTGGTTTTGCACCAATTGCATTTCCGCCCGAGGAACAATCAACCAGGTCAATCCCCGCGGCTTTTAACTTCTTAGCCAATTCCACCGAATCTTCAATACGCCATCCCCCTTCGACCCAATCGGTACCGGAAATGCGCACGGTCAAGGGCAGTGATCCCGGCCAGACCCCTTGCACGGCGTGAACCGTCTCCATCAAAAAACGGATCCGGTTGTCAAAACTTCCGCCGTATTCATCAGTGCGATGATTGGAAATCGGAGAGTAGAAACTGTGCAGCAAATACCCATGTGCCGCGTGAATTTCAAGCCATTCAAAGCCGGCATCCAGGGCTCTCTCTGCAGCCTGAACAAACAGGGTTTGAATTCGCTTGATCTCCTCGATGCTCAATTCATGCGGTATCTGGTGTTCCTCAGAAAACGCCAGCGCGCTCGCCCCTACCGGCTTCCACCAATTCGGGTCGGAGGCTGGCACAGGTTTACCGCCATCCCACGGTCTGATCGTGCAGGCTTTGCGTCCCGCGTGCGCGATCTGGATGCCCGCCACTGCTCCCTGTTCTTTGATAAACCGGGTCACCCGCCGCAGCGGTTCCACGTGTTCATCTGACCAGATACCCAAATCATTCGGAGAAATGCGTCCGCAGGCTTCCACAGCAGTAGCTTCAACGATGATCAATCCTGCCCCTCCTGCTGCCAGTGCCCCCACATGTACAAGTTGCCAGTCGTTTGAAAAGCCATCAGTATAGCTGTACTGGCACATCGGGGATACCCCGATGCGGTTGCGCAATATAATGGATTTGATCGTCAGTGGGTCGAAAAGAGATGCCATTTGCGGTTCCTCCCAGTGATTTAAAAACCCGGAATCACTAGGATTCCAGGGTTACTTGTTTTATCTTAGAGATTAAATCGGATATTGAGCACATCCCCGTCCTGGACAATGTACTCCTTGCCTTCCAACCTGAGTTTTCCCTTGGCTTTGGCTTCAACCAGCCCGCCGAGTGCCACCAGGTCTTCGTAGGAGATCACCTCGGCGCGGATAAAACCTTTTTGCAGGTCGGTGTGGATCTCTCCAGCAGCTTCCGGCGCTGTTGCCCCGCGTCGCACCGTCCACGCCCGGCATTCGTCCGGACCAACGGTGAAGAAGGACTGCAGCCCAAGCAGGTCATACGAAAAGCGGATCATACGGTTCAGGCTGGGTTCCTCTATGCCGTATTCCACCAGGAACAATTCAGCTTCGTCAGGTGCCAGTTGGGCAATTTCCATTTCCAGCTTTCCCTGCAGCGCAACTACTTTGCTGTGCTGGTGGGAATATTCAATTACTGGCGGAGTCTGCCCTTCAGAATGATTCAATACGATCAGGAGTGGTTTGCGGCTGAGAAATCCGAACCCGGACAAGAGTCTGTCTTCGTAGTCGTCAATCTTGATATCGCGCAAAGGCGTTTCTTCCGATAATGCCGCGTGCAGGCGGGTGAACAAAACAAATTCGCGTTCCACCAGGTCCCGATCCCTGCCGACGCCCTTCTTCTTCTCTTCGGTCAGGCGTTCCAGCTTGCGCTCCGCAGCGATCAGGTCATTCAGGACAAACTCGCTATCCATGGTGGCAATATCCCGCGCCGGATCGAGCGTCTCGCTCACGTGCGGCACATTTTCATCCTCAAACACACGCACCACGTGGATGAAACCGTCCAACTGGGTGAGATGGTTGAGTAGCGCGCCTGAAATACCTCCGCGCCCGGAGCTCCCATCCAATCCTGCAATGTCCACATAGGTCACCTTGGTATAGATGGTCTTCTTCGGGTTGAACATGCTGGAAAGCTTATCCACGCGTGGGTCAGGCACATCCACCACCGCGGTATGGATCTCGATCTTGCCGGTAACGCCCACCGGTTGGGTGGCGCGTGTGAGCGCGTTGAACAGGGTGGTCTTTCCGCTTTGCGGTAATCCAATAATGCCTAAACGCATAGATTTTTCCCTTGACCCTTAATAAATTGTCAGATATACTCTGACTGCAATTGCCGGAGTGGCGGAATTGGCAGACGCGCACGACTCAAAATCGTGTTCCCTCGGGAATGTGGGTTCAATTCCCACCTTCGGCACCTCGATTATAACATTTCTCCCTGCGGAGTCCCGCGGGGAGTTTTTTCTACCAATAATTCTTGGTTTAATTATTTCATGAAAATATTACAACATTTTACGCAGGATTGGCCGGTACTCCCGCAGCGCTACCTGCTCAAAACCCAACTTATAGAATACCGCGGATTTGCCAGTGTAGAGGCTGACTGAATTGATCTTCCCTTCCACGTCCAGCGGAAAAGCTTCCAGTATTTTTACCTTTTTGCTCCTGGCGTAATCAATGGCTGCCGCAAGCAGCTTTTCCATCAAACCCTGGTGGCGGTAATCCCTGTAGATATAGAAACACGAGACCACCCAAACAGGCTGGTCATCCACCGGACCCAGGTGTTTCGATGTGGCGAGTCGTTTATAATTCTCGCGCGGCGCCAGTGCCACCCAGCCTGCCGGGACTCCGTCTGCGTAAGCGATCAATCCGGGCTCCCCGCCCGACTGAACGAGCGTTCGCATGGCTTCTTTGTGCCCTTCCTTGCGGGATTGGTTGAATTCCTTGTTTGTCATTAGGAACCACTCGCACCAGCAGCCAGCGCAGGCGCCATTCGGTCCAAATAACTTCTCAAAATCATCCCAGCGTTCGGGGGTTAAGGAATGGTATTCCCATTTTGTCACTTGAATAACTTTTTTCATTTTTCACCTCAAGAATATAAAAGGATAAAATTCAAAATCTCAGGCGGGTTAGCTCACAATCATCCGGGAATTCGGGGGGTTTTACAGCAGATTAGTCATTGTCCCTGCATTATTACTGTCCATCTCTTTCAATTTTACAGTTTTTTCTCTAGTTTTGTCCAATTGAATACATTGATTTTGGATATGAATGGAAAAGTTTCTGAAAATGGTACAATTTTTTATGGGAATTCCTGATTAGGTTATGCGGCATCCTTTGGAGGTCTGTGATGGTCAAGAATTGCATGAAAAAGAACGTCGTCTCTATCCCTGAATCAGCATCAATCCTCGAGGCAGCCCTGTTGATGGCCAAAAAACACATCGGGCTTCTTCCCGTGGTAGACGGCCAGAGGAAGCTCGTGGGTATCCTTGGTCTTGCGGAGCTCTTATCTCTTGAACTACCGGCTTTTTTTAATCTGATCTCTGACCTGGACTTCATGAGCGATTTTGGCGCGGTGGAAACCACGCGCCCAACGCTTGAAGAAGTCAATCGTCCGGTGACAACCCTGATGCAGCACCCCAGCCCGGTGACTGAAGATAGCGGTTTGCTTTACGCCTATGCTGTCATGCAAAAACACAACCTATCAGACCTCCCGGTTGTCGCTGAATCCGGCGAGCTTGTTGGAGTAGTATCGCGGGTTGATATTGGCGCAGCCATTCTCTCCAATTGGGAGCAGTTGAAGGAACCACTGACATGACCGCCGCCATCCTCTCGGTTCTCGTTTTCCTTATCACATTAACATTGATCTTTGCCGAAAGGTTGAATCGTGTCATTGCCTCTATGGTTGGAGCTGTGGTCATGGTGGCGGTGGGATTGATCTTTGGCTTCTATAGCGATACGCAAGCGCTTGCCTCTGTCGATTTCAACACAATTGGTCTGCTATTAGGGATGATGATCATTGTGGCCATTCTTGAACCGACCGGATTCTTCCAATACCTTGCGATCCTGGTGAGCAAACGTTCAAATGGCAAACCTCTCAAGTTGCTCATTCTGCTGGGGACGATTACAACTGTTGTGTCCATGTTTTTAGATAATGTAACCACCGTGGTGTTGATCGCCCCGGTAACGATCCTGATCTGTGAAATATTGGGGTTAAGCCCATTACCCTATCTAATGGCGGAAGCCATCCTTTCTGATACCGGTGGTGTTGCAACCCTCATCGGAGATCCCCCGAATATTCTTATCGGTTCCGCGGCCGGTTTTTCATTTGTGGATTTCCTCACTCACAGCCTTCCGATTATTGTTGTGGTATGGTTTGTCGCATTGCTCATTTTGCGTTACCTCTTCCGCAAAGACCTTGCGCTCATTCCTTCTAATTTAGACGCTTTACAGGACCTGAACCCCAAAAGCGCACTCAAAGATTCTAAAGCAGCCAAAAAAGTGATCATCGTGGTGGGAATCACAGTTGTGTTTTTTCTTATGGAAGAAATGCTGCATATCCGCCCCGCCCTGGTTGCCATCGGTGCTTCAGCGCTTGCCCTCGTCTGGGTTCGTCCGCACATCCAGGAAACCCTTAAACGCATTCAATGGGATGTTCTCCTATTCTTTGCCTCACTGTTTGTCATAATCGGTGGATTGGAAGCCTCCGGCGTTATGCAATCTGTGGCTGGTTTTGTTGCCCACGCAAAAAACCTGCCGCCTGTCGTTTTCGGCTTGATATTGCTCTGGTCCGTGGCAATCCTCTCTGCCCTGGTCGATAATGTACCCATTACCATCGCTTTGATTCCCGTCATCCAGGGGTTGGGTGCAGCCGGCATGGATATCAATCCCTTGTGGTGGGCGCTGGTGTTTGGCGCAGGCCTGGGTGGAAATGGGACGATCATTGGTTCGACCGCCAATATGGTGGTCGCCTCAATCTCAGAGAAAACTGAGAACCCCATCACCCCAAAGATCTGGAACAAACGCGGATTGCCCGTCATGCTGGGTACTTGCCTGGTGGCCAGCGTACTCTACATCGTCTTCTTCTATCTGGTGTACTAGTCAAGTTAAAAGACAGGGTTTACCACTTCAGGAAAGTAGGTGGTGCTTTGCTAGCTGGAATAATTACTCCAGGGTATTGTTGGTTTGTTAACGCCTTAAACCTTTCCACTTTCCCGTATTCCCTCATTTACATAAGCGGTCAGTTCGCCAACACTCAAATTGTCAATGCCCAATTTATCGATGGTCCTGCCTTTACGCCAGTAATCGGTGCGGTGAATGAATGAGGCAATTCTGATCATCGAATCCATCCCCCGTACGGATACGCCGTACCGCTGACCCAGCGAAGCAATCGGCACCAGGCTCATCGGCACATCTTCAAACAGGTAGCGGTGATTTAATGTCGGCGGGGCTTTAATACCATAATATCCCGGTTGATTGTGAATGGCTTCGTTCAAATCCTCCCCAGAAGCGTCATACGCCAGCTTTAACCATTCCAGCGCGGTGCGTGCTCGGATCCCCAGGCTTGAGGCAACCGTCACGCGCTCGCGATCCAGCACCTCCAGCATGCGCGCCACTGAAGGGGTGACACCATCTATATAAAACTGGTAATCCCCATGCGTTGCCTCGATCCACCCTGTGTTTAAGATCGTCAACGCGGGATGGAAAATGGCTCCCATGTTGTTCAATCCGGTCTGCAGTACATTGCCGCCATCGATAAATTCCGGGTATGCCTCATGGATCATATCCAGTACCAGTTCGGTGCGGGTGGCAGGCAGTGCCGCCAGAGGAACTGCATCCTTGATTCTAAAAATGCGTGCTTCTGCCGGCCCGTCAGATCGTGAAGCATAAATAAATGTCTCAGCCTCTGCTATGGTCACATCCGCCTTACAGTTTTCGTCCCGCAATAATTTGGCAAATTCAATTGCACCGCAGGTTCTCCCGGGGTGGAGCACAACTACCTGTCCATTCTTCAGATAAGGTGCACAGGCTTTGGCAATATCACTGTGAGCTGAAGATGGTAGTACTACCATGATCATCTGGGCTTTATTGAGTGCTTCACTTATAGACGAGGTCACTTTTTCCAACTTGCCAAGTCCATGCGGACCGTCTTCGTTACTTTCCAGGTGAATTCCCTTCATTTGCTTGATGGCTTGCACGTGTTCAGGAGTCCGGTTGTAAAGTGTCGTCGGGAATCCCATCAATGCCAGGTGCGCAGCCATGGCTTTGCCCCCGTGTCCAGCCCCGATGACGGTCATTTTCAATTTCTTAGCCATAATACTCCTTTCATTTCATCCCTAATTTCGCTATGCGCCTTGATTCCGTCAGCGTCTTGCCCTTTTCATCCACTGCAACAGATGCACCTTCTTTGATCATCGTCAATACAGTCCCGCGCGCAAATGGATTGTTGCGTAATTGCGGTGCATCCATGATTCCACTGGAGACTGCCTGCGCCAGAACCGCTGCGTTAGCCAAAGGATCCTTGGTTTTTCCCGCCCCCAATCCCCTCATGACGTCGAGCGTGTACATCGCTTCCTTTACCAATTCTTCTTTGCGCCCAACCACCTTCTCGTCCATGGTCATATCTGGTGCACCGCGGACGGCGTTCTCAATGGATCGATGCGCCATTTTACACGCTTCGATGACATCTGCTGCAGTGGCTGCGTGGTCAGCTTCGGTGTGCCCGACGATATGGATGATGTGTGGTTTGATCGCCATCTGCAGGTAGATGCTGGCGGAGAGGTGTGCCCTGGCTGCAGCCAGATCTAGTGGATAGCTCAACAACCCAGTACGTGTCTGCCGCCAAATGTGGAAGTCCGGGCTTTCCAGGG
Source organism: uncultured Anaerolinea sp. (assembly GCA_964533735.1). Classification (GTDB taxonomy): domain Bacteria; phylum Chloroflexota; class Anaerolineae; order Anaerolineales; family Anaerolineaceae; genus UBA6107. Next base: position 46,780 of record CAZHMD010000010.1, read on the forward strand.
GTTGAATCACCTCGAGAACTGCCATCATTTTTGCCAGGTCCATCGCATCAGTTAATCCCGGGGGGCTGTTGAACATTAACTGGGCAATGTAATCCTTAACCCCGTAGGCTTTGGCGTTATAGGCTGACAGGTACGCTGAAACCACAAAAACCACGTCCGAGGAGTCCCGCATTCCCCAATGGTGGGGTTCATTTAGCTCAACCGGGATACCCGCTGAACCATACCATTGCATTACGCTTTGGTGTTCCCTGATGGATCCCTCAAGATCCCATGGACCGCGCCCATCCATCAGGTTAAACCAGAACAACGGAATGGCGCACCAGGCGATATTGATCATCTCCCTATACATCTCCGCCAGGCGGATAAAGTCATCCGTGCCTGAGTACGTGCGTAATAACGGGTAATTTCCTCGCCGGCTGGCATAATATAACGTCCGGTAATCCTCTGCTGTTCGCACCGGTACACCGCCAGCCCCGCGCCGCCTGGCATCCTGCCGTTCGGGGTGGAAGAAGTTTTCCTGCGCGTCCTGGTCGATCCCCAGTGAAACCACATCCAACAACCCCGAAACGGCGATCGTCTCGATCCCTCTCCTGGTTTCCTCCAAGTCAGGCAATCCAAAATGATGCCGCAGGAGCGGATAAGGTGCTTTCCAGTTAATTCTTGCAACAGTGCTTTGCGGAAAATCTTGTTCTCCAGGTTGCCCTGCGGATTCACCCTTGAGATAAGCCATTACCTGGTAAGCCGGTTCGCCGCCTTCAAACGTTTGTTCAAAGAATCCCATCGCTTTGGCTTTCACAACCAATGGCGGCGTACCAGCAAAAGCAAATCGCACACCTTTATTACGCAGTTCATCCGCAGCTTCAGCAAATTCTCCTAAAAGGCGCTCGCCTGTTTCAGGGGTTAACCTGTAGGAGACGCCCACAAGCGTAGCGTCCTCGCGTTTTACGGCGGCAATTACTGTCTCAATTGGAACTGCCGGACCAAGGAAGATCGTTTTCCATCCCGCCAGCTCTGCCAGGCGCAGAAAGTTCATCACCCCGGCCACGTGAACGCATTCCCCCAACGCAGCTGCCACGATCGTTTTTTTCATCATTACCTCCAATAAAAAGAGCGGTCTTGCTGCCGCTCTTTCTCATTTATTGAATGATGACAATGATTGGATTGTCTGGATCAATGTGTGTGACAGGCGATGAGAGTTTGAGCGGTGTGAGCACAAAACAAGAAGCCGAAAGATAGTTTTGTGTTAATGTTTGGTCGGATGACCCTATGCCCAAATGGAGGATCCGGGATCCAGGTCATACGTCTTTTGGTAATTACTAGCTTTTTCGATGAGCAAATGCCTTTCATTAAAAATTATTGTAAACCATTTTTTATTGGATTTTGGTAAAAAAGTGTCGTCCTTGATTTTTTTTACTGGAAAAAACTTCTTTCTCGTTGTATACTCATTAATACTAAATAATTATCTGAAAGAGGGCGCCCATGAAAGCCATTGTCACCCAACAACACCTGGCTCACGGTCTCAACATCGTCAGCCGTGCCGTTTCTCCCCGCAGCACCTTGCCGGTACTTGCCAATGTGCTCGTCGCCACTGACGAAGGGCGGTTGCGCCTTTCCGCCACAAACCTGGAATTAGGCATCACGTGTTGGATCCCGGCACAAATCCAGGAAGAGGGTTCAGTCACTGTCCCTGCCCGCACCCTGGTGGATCTGGTGAGCACCTTCCCGCCAGATAATGTGAATCTCTCCCTCGATATTCGCACGCAGACCATCAACCTCGTATGCAATAGCTCGGTTCATGATATCAAAGGCATCGACGCCCAGGATTTCCCCCCCATGCCGGTGCCTGACCTTTCCGACGGTGTAGAACTGAACCTGGCAGATTTCAAGGAAATGATCCAGCAGGTGGCATTTGCCGCCTCTGTAGATGAAGCCCGTCCAGTGCTGCAGGGCGTGAAGATGGAAGTCACTGAAGACCTGATCACATTAGCCGCCACTGATGGTTTCCGCATTTCTGTTCGCAAGCAGCCGCTCGCCAACCCCATCAAGCAGAATTTCTCCATCATCATCCCCGCTCGCGCCATGAGCGAACTTGCCCGTATATCCGGCGACTCTGACAAGAGCGTTACCATGGTCGTTCCGCAAGGACGCGGTCAGGTAATTTTCCATCTCAAGGACACCGAGCTGGTTTCGCAGCTTATCGATGGCAATTTCCCTGATTTCCGCGCCATTGTGCCAAAAAACTTCAAAACAAGCACTGTTCTTTCCACTCCGGCATTCCTCAAAGCTTGCAAACAGGCTGAGATCATCGCCCGCGAAGGCAACAACGTCATACGCATCGATATCATCCCCGAGGAGTCCGGTCCCGGACGGGTGGAGATCAGCGCTCAAACCGAGGAAACCGGCAAAAGTGATATCAAGGTCGAGGCAACCATCGAAGGTAGTGGCTTATTGATCGCCTTTAACGTTAAGTTTCTGCGTGAAATTCTGGATGTGGTGCGCACACCTAATGTAGCCGTCGAAACCAACGCCAATAACACCCCGGTAATCCTCCATCCGGTGGGAGATGAGAACTTCCTTCACGTCATTATGCCCATGCATCTCGGTTAAACCTGTCGCCAATCAACTTCCTCCCCTCTCAATTAGAGAGGGGATTTTTTATCCGCGGGATGTTATCATTGGGATACTACATATGGGTTAATTATTTCTAGAAATAATTAACCGGAGCTTAAAAATGGATTTCTTACCAAATTCTTCCGAACGCTTATTAAGCCTCACTCTGGCTCTGGGGCAATACCCGATCTTGGCACCGCGTATCCGTGCGCGCATGCGCCTTGAACTCTTTACCCGCGGTATCATCGATCAGAAGGATTTTGAAGCACAGGTACGCCAGGAGGCGGTTCAAACTCAAAAACTGGAAGGCATCCATGATCCATTCAATGAGGAGCCATCCGAGTTGTGGGAAAAACGCAAGTCGATCCTGCGTGAGCAGATGACCGACCTGGTTTTCAATCGCCACCTCCCTTTTGAATTACTCGAAACCATCATCAGCGAAGTACTTAAAGAACGCGGTGTTGTGTCAGAGGAAATGCGCCTTTCAATCAACCCTGAGATTGCCCCGCTTGATTTAGTCTTTGAACAAGCCCTCACGATAGAGAAAATGCCCGAAGAAGCTCGCGCTGCTCAAATTGCCCGTCTTGAAGAAAGCAAGGTGGTCCTCATCCGCAGCCTGATCAGTGATCACCTGCGTTATGTGAATATTGCCAAGGAGTGGTTGTCCATCAGTGATTTGGCTGACATTCGCCGCCGTAAAATTGGAGCCGGTCGCATCGGCGGTAAGGCTGCCGGTATCATCCTCGCACAGCACGTCCTTAAAAACAACCCCGAACTGAGCGAGTCCTCCAGCATCACCATGCCTGAATCTTTCTATATCGGCTCAGACGAAATGTACACTTTCCTTGCGATCAACAATCTCATCGGTTGGAATGACCAGAAATATAAAACCGAAGAGGAAATGCGGGCAGAGTACCCGCTTATCGAAAATGATTTTTGCAAGGGTAGTTTCCCGCCAGACATCCTCGATCGCCTCCAGACAATGTTGATCAAAGTCGGCAAACAACCTCTCATCGTACGCTCGTCCAGCCTGCTCGAGGACAATTTTGGCACCGCGTTTGCCGGTAAATACGAAAGTATCTTCTGCCCCAACCAGGGTTCCCTGGACGAGAATCTTGCCACGTTATCCCACGCCATTGCGCAAATTTACGCTTCCACCCTCAACCCCAACGCGCTGCTTTACCGCCGCAGCAAGGGTTTACTGGATTATGACGAGCGCATGGCCATACTGATCCAGTTTGTTGAAGGTGAGCAATTCGGAGATTATCTCATGCCCCATGCCGCCGGCGTGGCATTCAGCCGCAACCTCTACCGCTGGGCACCCCAGATTCGCGCTGAGGATGGCTTCGTTCGCATGGTTTGGGGGTTGGGCACCCGCGCGGTTGACCGCGTTGGTAATGATTATCCGCGTCTGGTGGCATTAAGTCACCCTCTTCTCCGCCCCAGCAATGATGCTTTCGCTGTCAGGCGGTATTCACAACAATTTGTGGATTTACTTGACTTGCGGCTTAACACCTTCACCACTTTACCTGTTCACGATGTCCTCGATGCCGATTATCCCCCTTTGCGCTTTATCGCCCAGATGGATGAGGATGGTTACTTTGAGACCATCCGGAGTGCAATCGTTCTGGAACCAAACAAATTAGTGCTGACCTTTGATGAACTCCTGCGCCGTACTCCCTTTGCCGAGCGTATGAAAACAATTTTACGTTCGCTGGAAACCGCCTACCATTCTCCTGTGGATGTTGAGTTCGCGCTCAAGGTGAACGAGCGTTCATCTGCTCAGCCTGCACTTGAAATCGCGGTTTTACAGTGCCGGCCTCAAAGTCGGCTGGCAGAAACAGATGTCGATCAACTGCCGGGGGGGTTAAGCGCGAACGAGATCCTGTTTTCGTCTGACTATATGGTGCCGCAGGGCATGATCTCCAGGGTTGACTACGTGGTTTTTGTCAAACCGGACGAATATTTCTCATTTTCGTCAACAGCTGAACGGAACCATCTTGCGCGCACGGTGGGAAAACTGAATAACGCCATGGAAAAACTCAACTATATTGCCATCGGACCGGGTCGCTGGGGTTCCTCCAACCCGGATCTGGGCGTACCCATCGCTTACGGCGATATCTATCATGCCAAAGCCCTGGTTGAATTGACAGGTGAGAATTGCGGTCTCCCGCCGGAACCCTCGCTTGGAACCCATTTCTTCCAGGACTTGTTGGAATCTCAGATTTACCCGCTGGCACTTCAATTGGATGATCCAAAAACAAACTTTAACCGCGGGCTGCTCGAAAAAGCCCCCAATCACCTGCTCGAGTTCTGCCCGGATTCCAGCCAGTTTGAAAATTGCCTCCACGTGGTGAAGATCACGGATATTCTCTCAGGTGGATTCTTGAGGGTATTGATGCACGACGAAATTGGTCGAGCGCTGGCATTTTTAGTACGTGGATAAGATCAGGGCTTTCCTTGTTGGAAAGCCCCGTGGCGCTTCAATTTATTCTTCTTTTTCAGCCTCTTTTTTGGGCTCATCACCCTCTTCGCCCTCTTCTTCTACCTCTTCATCTTCATTTTCTTCATTTTCTTCATTTTCTTCATTTTCTTCGTCTACTTCGTCTTCTTCATCTTCTTCATCTTCATCCTCAACGTCGACGTCTTCTTCGTCTTCCTCAGTATCATCAGTAAATTCTTCATCTGCCTCAATGGCAGTTTCTTCTTTCCACGAACTGTAAATGACAAACAGGTTGATCACCAGGAAGATTGCCAGCACCCCTTCTACCGCCCAGTAACCCCAACCGATCTGTGAGAGATAGACTGAAATCGCGTTCACAAACGTGTGATACAAAATGGCCAGCACAAACCAAAGCCATTGGCGGTCAGCGATGGCTTTCCACACCATGATCGAAAGCACAATTTGAATGGAAAGTGCGATCACCCTCTCCACACCAGGAAGTAAGCCGAAATGCCAGGGCGTTGTCCAGAACTGCTGGATCTGTGCCAGCACATATTGAATTTCTTGTGTGGTGGTGCCTTTGGCTAACTGCGCCCCGGCGTTATAAAACAACACACTTGCCAGGGTAGTGCCGGTTCCCAAAATGCCCAGCAGGATGCTTTCAATCCCTCCATGCCCGATACCCAGACCAATAGCTGATTTGAACGGTCGGGCTTTCTTTTTAAGGAACATGAAGCCCACCAGGCGTGCAGTTTCTTCAAAAACACCTGCCAGCAGTCCCGCCACCAGACCGTTAAAAACCGGGATCCAGTTGGCAGATGGTGTTGGTATTGTGCCGTTTTGGAATAGCGCTGAAAGTCCGTAGGATGCCGGAATGCGCAGCGCTTGTGACCCAATAAAGGTCAACACGCCCGTTAATACCACCCACCAGGACACTTTGAGGTATCGGATGACAAAATATCCGAGCGCGATCGGCAGCCCGACCATCAGAAGCAGTGAAATAATATAAGTGGAAAGAAGCCCGAAGTTGATATCCATCATGAATCCTTGTTTTGCTGAAATGGCGGCGACCAGCACCAACCCCTATCACCGCATTGAAATCACATTGAGTATATGCGTTTTTATCGATACCGCCAAGACTCTAATTGTGGAGGATTGGGTATTGTTTCACGTGAAACATTTTTCCTGCTTTTGTTATTTGTTTCACGTGAAACAGTTATATTTCCTGTTTCCTGAACACCAGCCACGCTCCCAGTACACTGGCGAATATCAATATCAGGCTGACCCATAGTCCGATCCAACTTTCGGGCGAATCGCCAATCCCTAACAGCGTGGCGTTCACTATCAGTAAATCTGGGACATAACGCGTCAAACCCGGGATGGCACTGACGATTCCAAAAACGATCACCACACCAAAAGATAACCCCATGGCAATGTATTGCGTTTTAGTCAGTGTTGAAAAGAAAATCGTCAGGGCTATATATAACAAGAGGTATAACAGGATCAGTCCGTTCATTTGCAGGAATCCAACCATTGGCAGTTGACCAAACAGAACATACGTATAGTAATAACACCCGACTGCGGCTAATGAGAGTGCTAGCGCAAAGAGCAGTGTGTTGGCTGCGATCTTGGCAATTAAAAAAGTAAACCTCGGCATTGGTTTCGAAAGGATCATCGCAGCAGTTCCCTTATCTTTTTCGTTTGCCACGCTTCCCATCCCAAATAGTAACGCCAGTAGTACACCAAACTGGGTGATATTCTTGATATATTGCGCTACAGCATCGGTAATGCTTGGGGTTGGGATCATCAATGCAAATTGTTCCCCGCCCAGCACGATCTTCATCATCTCCGGGACCATCTTGGCCATGAGTGGCGATGTCATGCCGAACAATACCAGTACGACCATCGCGATCATCAAGCGTTTGGTGCGCACCAGTTCCAGCCATTCTTTCTGGAAAGCGGCAATGAACTTCATCATGCCACCTCCTCTTGATTCACCAGTTTCATAAAAACATCCTCCAGTGAGGGTTTAACCTGTTCAAATCGCACAATCGACACATTGTCTTTGGCTAATTGCGTCAAAATGGATCGTTGGGCTGCATCTATATCCTCAACGGTCATACGCAAGGTATATCCGTCCACCACACCTTTATGCACCCCTTCAAGGTCAAATATGACCTGTTTCCAGGCATCGATGGACCTGCCATACCTTGGATCGATTTCTAATTCGATCACGTTCGTGGCATAACGCTCCATTAGCACGCTCTTGCGATCTTGCACCAGGCGCTTGCCCCGGTTGATGATGGCAACTGTATCGCATACCCGCTCCACATCTGCAAGTATATGCGAGGACATCACCACAGTGGATTCTCCCGCCAGCGATTCGATCAGTTCGAGGATATCTTTACGTCCGGCAGGATCCAGGGCGCTGACTGGTTCGTCCAACAGGAGGATCTCAGGTTCGTTTACCAGCGCCTGGGCGATCCCCAGCCGTTGGCGCATGCCGCGCGAAAAACCGCCCACCCGCCTCTTCTTAACCTCCTCAAGCCCTACCAGGTGGAGGAGCTGGTTCGTCTTTTCGGCTAGTTTTGGTTTATTCAAACCAAATATCTTTCCTGTATAGGCCAGGTATTCAACCGGCGTCATCCACGGGTAAAACGCGGGTTCTTCCGGGAGGTAACCCACTCTCGGGGATGGGGTTATCGTGTCCCCTCTCAACTCAACCCCGCCAATGCTTATCTTGCCTGAATCAGCTCGCGCCAGTCCAGCCAGAATGCGCAACGTCGTCGTTTTACCCGCGCCGTTTGGTCCAAGAAACCCGAACACCGTTCCTTTGGGAACTTCCAGGTCAAGACCATCCAGGGCTCGAACTGCCCCGTAGGTTTTTACCAGGTTTTCGATTGCGACCGCGTTCATTCGTCTCTCCCGGCTATAAAGTAGATGATTGGTCCAAATATATTGACCAAAACAATCACTAATATCCACACCCATTTCGGTCCCTTGGTTTTTTCGCGCTTGATCAGGTCTATCAGTGCTGCGATCATTAATCCTAATTGGAGAATGAGGATCGGGATAAGCAGGGGGATGAACTCCTTAACTTTGTCCAGGTTTTCCATTGAATTCTCAACTTTCTTTCGATTCGCTGTTCATTTTATCGGTTTGTTGGAGCGCCATTGAGGTGATTCCAGACAATCCGCCAAGGTTCATGGTGTCAACTGCACTCGAAGGCACGATCACCAATGCGCCCTTTTGTTTAAGCCCCTCGAAGAGCATGTTCATGGCCCGCAGGTGCAGGGCGGTGGGGTTACTTTGGTAAGCCTTGGAGGCTTCGGCAAAACTATGCGCGATCTGCATTTCTGATTCACCCAGGATAACACGTGCCTGGCGTTCGCGTTCTGCCTGTGCCTGGCGGGACATGGCGTCTTCGAGGTCAATGGGGATGACGACATCTCTTATCTCAACGGATTGCACGGTGATCCCCCAGGGGGTAGTGCGTTCGTCAATGATGCGCTGCAGGTCGGCGTCCATCTTATTGCGCCCCACAAGGATGTCTGCCAGGGTCATTTGTCCGATGACTTCACGCAGGGCGGTTTGGCTTGCCCAGGCGATGGCATTGCGGTAATTCTCCACCTCCAGCGCAGCCTTTTCTGCATCCCACACAAGCCAGAACAAAACAGCATCCACATTTACAGGTACCGTATCGCGGGTGAGCGTCTTCTCTGCGGAAAACGGCGTCACCATCACGCGCTGGTCAATCCAGGTGGTGATGGTATCCAATATTGGGATGATCCAAAACAACCCCGGACCTTTCAGGCCTCGAATTCTGCCCATGCGTAAAACCACTGCCTTTTCCCATTGTCGCGCCACCTGGATGGAAAAGAACAGGATGAATCCAATCAGGTAAAAGGGTGTCACCACAGCCAGGATGATCCAATCTTTAATCCCCGCAGTATCCATAATGATGGCAGCAATAACGCTGCCAATCATGAAGATCACGAGCAGTGTCATCGATATTCCATTGAGATGCTGGTCAGCCATGCTTTTTGACTTACCTAAGGTCTGCGTCCGGAACGGATTCAGACCGTCTGAAGATGTTGCTGTGTTTCTATTATCGTTTTTTGCGTTCATTTTATACCTCTCTTTTTTTAACTGGTTAATGATTGGTTTGCTTTATTACTGCATCAATTGTTTGTCTGATCTCTTCAATAGAGTATTTTTGAATTAAAAGTGATTGTATTAATGTCTTTACCTGCATTTCGATGGAATCGCGTTTAAAAACCTCTTTGTCACTCGCCAGATTTGCATCCAGCAGATATGTCCCTCTGCCGCGCTGCGTGGAGATCAGCTTGGCCTCATCCAGCAGGCGGTAAGCTCTCGCGATGGTGTTGAAGTTCACACGTAACTCTGACGCTAACTGTCGCACAGTGGGGAGCTGGTCGCCGGGTTTCAGATCCCCGGAGAGCAGTAGCGCTCGCACCTGATCGACGATCTGAACATAGATCGGGATTCCGGAACTAAAATCCAAGTTGACTTTTAGCGAGTTCACATTCGAGCTCCTTTCTTTGTATCATTGTCGCATTGTATTATTGTATATTTGTATCATTGTATATCCCCTTGGTGCGTTTGTCAAGGGGGAATTTTTCGAACTGATGGTTGTTGTGGCGATATCAGGAAGTAAGTCACCTGACAACTCATCGATCATTAATTACAATGGAAGAAGGTAAAATGAAGGTATTCAACAAGTCTAAGGAGTGGAGTTTATGACTAAAGTTTATGATGATTTAATGGAAGCATTCGCCGGCGAGAGTCAGGCAAACAGGAAATATCTAGCTTTTGCCAAAAAAGCAGACACTGAAGGGTTTTCTCAGGTTGCCAGGCTATTTCGTGCAGCGGCTGCCGCCGAGACAATTCACGCGTTAACCCATTTCAAAACCGCAGGTGAGATCCGCACTACAAAGGAAAATCTCACATCAGCCATTAGCGGCGAGAATTACGAAAACACCGTCATGTATCCCGGGTTTATTAAGGATGCGGAAGCTGAAGGTGATACCAAAGCCCTGCGCAGTTTCAATTGGGCCAACGAAGCCGAAAAGATACACGAGATGCTTTATAAGGAAGCCCTCGCCAGCCTGGGGAAACCGGGCGAAGAATTCGATTACTATGTTTGCCCGGTCTGCGGATACACGCATAAACGCACGGCGCCCGACAAGTGCCCCATCTGCGACACCCTCGGCAGCAAGTTCGAAAAGATCAGCTAGTCCATACAATCTTTCAAAACCCCGGCTTTCCGGGGTTTTTGGTCTCCCTTCCGTTGATTCCCTCCCTTTAGCATGGTAGAATGACGGTGGATTACTATTACTGTCTCTCTCGTTCGGGAGGGTGATTTTTTGGAGGTTTGTGATGGTACACAAGACTGGTTCGTTTGAGGTCAAAAAAGGCCTTGCTCAGATGTTAAAAGGCGGCGTGATCATGGATGTAGTCAATGCCGACCATGCCAAAATAGCTGAAGAAGCTGGCGCATGCGCTGTTATGGCTCTCGAACGCGTCCCCGCGGATATTCGCGCTGATGGCGGCGTTGCCCGCATGAGTGACCCCGATATGATCCACAAGATAATGGAAGCTGTTACCATTCCTGTCATGGCCAAGTGCCGCATCGGTCACTTTGTTGAAGCCCAAATTTTGGAATCCATTGGGGTGGATTACATTGATGAATCAGAAGTCCTCACCCCTGCCGATGAAGCTCACCATATTTACAAACACGATTTTAAAGTACCTTTCGTTTGCGGTTGCCGCAACCTGGGTGAAGCCCTTCGCCGCATTGGCGAAGGCGCTGCCATGATTCGTACCAAGGGTGAAGCCGGCACTGGTGACGTGGTTGAAGCTGTACGCCATGCCCGTACAGTTCTTGGCGAGATCCGCAGATTACAAAACATGCCCGTAGAAGAAGTCATGTCCTTTGCAAAGGATATCGGTGCTCCCTTCGAACTGGTCATGGACGTGCGCAAACTCGGCCGTCTGCCGGTGGTTAATTTTGCTGCCGGTGGCATTGCCACGCCTGCGGATGCCGCATTGATGATGCAGTTGGGCGTGGATGGTGTATTTGTCGGTTCCGGAATTTTTAAGTCCGGCGACCCTGCCAAACGCGCTGCTGCCATTGTGAAAGCCACCACCCATTACAACGATCCCAAGATCCTGGCTGAAGTTTCACGCAACCTGGGCGAGGCCATGGTCGGCCGGCAGATTTCCACCATGCCAGATGACGATAAAATCGCGACCCGCGGCTGGTAATCCTTTATGCATATTGGTGTTCTAGCGCTGCAAGGTGATTTTGCCGAACACCAGGCCATGCTCGAAAGCCTGGGTGCTCACGTCCGCCAGGTGCGTCTGCCCGCCCATCTTGATGGTCTCCAGGGCTTGATCATCCCCGGCGGTGAATCCACTACCATTGGTAAACTTGCCAACGCCTACGGTCTCACAGATGCCCTGCGTGTCTTTGCGCGCGACCATGCTGTTTGGGGCACCTGCGCGGGCGCAATTTTCCTGGCAAAGGACGCCGGAAAAGCCCAGCCTTTGCTCGCCGTGATGGATATCGTTATCGCGCGCAATGCTTTTGGGCGCCAGGTGGATAGTTTCGAGGTCGATCTCAATATTCCTATACTTGTAAATTCTTCTGGAGAGAATCCCCCCTATCACGCCGTGTTTATCCGCGCGCCTTTGATCGAGTCAATCGGTCCGGGCGTGGAATCGCTGGCTAAACTGGAAAATGGAAAAATCGTTGCTGCCCGCCAGGGAAATCTCCTCGCCACGTCATTCCACCCGGAATTAACCCGCGACACCCGCTTCCACCAATATTTTCTGGAGATGGCAAAATAAACGTTAGACCCTTAGCCTGGTACGACCTTCCCTCCCTGCTCCTTCATCGCCAGCAGACCATTTGCCTGGATCAGACCCAACTGCTCACTTGTGGGAATCCTGCCAGCCTGGGCACACTTGCTTCATCGCTTCTCGATCCATCGGGTCGCTTTACCGCCATTATTGAAGCCACCTCGCGCGCCAATCATTCTGTCGGGCAGGTGGTTCACCAGTCAAATGACCGCTCTGCCAGTTTTACTTTCCTGCTCATGGATGATTCCGAACAGATTGAAGACTTACCCGCTTTGATCGACTTCTTGAGTTACCACGCCGGTGAAACTGGTGCGCTCAACCTGAGAGTACAGTTGGAAGAAAACCATCCACTGTACGAGATCCTTCGCCGTTGCGGTTTTTCTATCTACGGGGTGCAAACATTGTGGAAATTGCCTGCCCGAAAAGCCAGCTCCCCCCCTTCCGGCATCTGGCGCGAGGCTCAAGCCGTGGACGAGCCCGGCATGCGCAACTTGTACCAGAACTTCACCCCGCCGGTGGAACAAGCAGCGGAGCCATTCCTGCCTAATGTCGAAACCAGGCTGGTAAAAGGAAAAGACCAGGAGATTTCCGCCTGGGTGGAATATCGCGATGGACCAAAAGGGCTCTATCTTTCGCCGGTGATTCCCCCCTCAACCCATGACCCTGTTATGGCGCTAAATGCCCTCACAGAGTTGGTCTCTTTGGTGGATAAACCAGCTTACATCCAGGTCAGGTCACATCAATCCTGGCTGCAAAATGCCCTGGGAGAAATCGGGGCTGAACCGTCTGGTCGTTTTAATTTACTCGTCAAACACCTGGCTGTTGCCCAAAAAGTGCTTGTTCCCAACGGGCTGCGCTCCCGGGTTGAACGGACTCAACCCAAGCCTACAGTACCCATCATCCAGAGTATGACAGGTGACAGCACCGCCGTAAAAACAGAAGAAACAGGCTAAAATTAAGACAAAAGGTATGTATGACCCAAAAAAGAATTACTGATGATTTGCACGTTTTAATGACGGTTCTGCCCCCCCGCATTGTTGAAGCGGTAAAGCGAGCCGATAATAGTGATAACCTGCTCGAGATCGTCCTTGACCTCGGACGCTTGCCGATTGCCCGTTTTGTTGACAAAGAGTTGGAGTTGAGCAAGGAAGAAGTCAGCCGCGCGGATATTGATCACGTTGTCTCGCGCATTGGCGAATTCGATGCGGACAATCGCGCCGGTCTTGAACGCACCCTGCACCGCATCTCCTCCATCCGTAACCGCCACAGTGACATTGTCGGACTCACCTGCCGTGTCGGTCGCGCGGTCTATGGCACCATTGAGATCATCCAGGACCTGGTCGAGTCTGGCAAAAGCATCCTCCTGCTGGGTAAACCCGGGATCGGTAAAACCACTATGCTTCGCGAAGCCGCGCGCATCCTGGCGGAAAACAAACGTGTCATTATTGTGGATACCTCCAATGAAATTGGCGGCGATGGCGATGTCCCTCATCCGGCGGTGGGTAAAGCCCGCCGCATGCAGGTGGCCACTCCATCCCTGCAGCACGAGGTGATGATCGAAGCAGTCGAAAACCACAACCCCGAAGTCATCGTCATTGATGAGATCGGGCGTGAGCTTGAAGCCATGGCAGCCCGCACCATCGCCGAACGCGGTGTTCAACTGGTTGCCACCGCCCACGGACGCACTCTGGAGAACCTGCTGCTCAACCCCACCCTTTCTGATCTAATCGGCGGCATCGAATCTGTCACCCTTTCAGACGAAGAAGCCCGCCGTCGCGGTACGCAAAAAACTGTCCTCGAACGCCGGTCGCCGCCCACCTTTGATGTGCTCGTGGAACTGCAGGAGCGCGATCGCCTGGCGGTTCATCCCGACGTGGCAGAAGTGGTTGATACCCTGGTTCGCGGTTATCCGGTCCAACCTGAGATCCGCTGGCGCGACGCCAATGACGAGATCCACGTAGAAAAACCCCCGAAACCCGCCAAAACCCGTGGAATGTCGCAGGGCACACGGCGCACCTACACGAACAGCAGCGATGCCAGTTCTGCCCCCGCCCAACCTTACCTCACCAACCGCCAGCGGCCGGATGTGACAGCAGACGCTTTGATCTACGAAGAATCTGTGCCATCAAGATCCTCCAACCGCTCGATGTCCAAAGCTGTGCGTATCTTCGCCTATGGGGTTGCCCGCAATCGCCTGCAGCAGGCTGCCCACCGCCTTGGTGTACCCGCCCTCATTGCCCGCGACATCAATGATGCCGACATCATGATGACCTTACGTGCCTATTACCGCTCACGCCAGCAGCCCATCCTGGATGCCGAGAATCGCGGAATCCCCATTTTTGTATTACGCGCCAACACTATCAACCAGATCGAGCAATCCCTGGCTGAGATGTTCAACGTCACCGAAGAACCTGCCAGTGCTGATTACGAGGAGATCACCCAAAAAACAGAATCAGCCATCCAGGCTGTCTTGAGCGGTCAACGCTGGGTTGACCTGCCCCCCGCCTCTTCTACTGTGCGCCGCATTCAACATGAAATGGCACGCCAGGCTCAATTGGTATCCCATTCCTATGGCAAAGATCCCAACCGCAGGGTGCGGATCTTCCGCGAGTGAACCCAGGAGCGCACATGTTCATCACCCTCGAAGGTCCCGAAGGCAGCGGCAAATCTATGCAGATTTGCCAATTGGCGGATTACATTCGAGAGCAGGGCTTTGAAGTGCTTACCACCCGCGAACCCGGCGGCACCTTCATCGGTGACCAGATTCGCGAGGTCATCATGCGCATGGAAAACACCATGATGAGCCCGCGGGCTGAAATTCTCCTGTTTTGCGCCGCACGTGCCCAGATCGTTGAAGAAGTCATTCGCCCTAACCTCGAAAAGGGGTTGGTGGTCATCAGCGACCGCTACGCGGACTCCACCCTCGCCTACCAGGGCTACGGTCACGGATTGGACCTCGGTATCCTCAAAGAGATCTTGCGTTTCGCCACGGGCGGGCTGCAGCCGGACCTCACCCTGTTGTTGGACGTGGATGTGGAAGAAGGTCTTAAACGTCGCCGCATCGGCGGGGGAGAGTGGAACCGCCTGGATGCCCAACAGATTGCCTTCCACCAGCGCGTCCGCCAGGGATACCTGAAAATGGCGGCGGAAGAACCCAATCGCTGGCGCGTGGTCGATGCCCGCCAGAAACCAGATCAGGTTCAAAAAGAACTGTGCTTGGTTGTTTCTCAGTCTTTACAGCACTAATCCTGAATCCATTAAGGTGAGAATTAATGAGAAAATTCATTCCTGTAATTGTTTCTTGCATACTCTTTTTGGCAGCCTGCGCTCCAGTTGTTCAAACTCCGGTCGCCAATGCCCCGCCCTTATCCACCAATAGCCCTACGGCTGCCGTTGTGCCAAATACATCAACCCCGCAGCCAACCGATGGTAATGCCACCCCTGTCCCCACCATCGCATTTACAGCCAGTGAGCCGGCAGTCTGCAAGCCCGCACCGATCCTGCCGGAATTTACCGAAGACCTCGATGCACTTTATCCCTCCCCCGGTGAAGAAGATTGGATTGTTGGTCCTGAAAGCGCCAGCGTAACCATTTATGAGTATAGTGATTTTCAATGTCCATTTTGCGCCAGGGTAGCACCGGTGTTAAAGGAATTACAGGCGAAATATCCCAAGGATGTGCGCGTGGTTTTTCGCCACTTCCCTCTTACCAGCATTCATCCTAATGCCTTGCTTGCATCACAAGCTGCAGAAGCCGCCGGTATACAGAAAAAATTCTGGCAAATGCATGACCTCTTATTTGAAAAGCAATCCGAGTGGTCTTCCATGCCCGCTGATGAATTCAAGACCTGGTTGAAAGAAAAGGCAAGATCTTTGAACTTGAATTCCAATCAATTCATGCTTGATCTCGAATCAGAAGCCCTTGTTCAGAAGGTATCTGAATCTGAAAAAGCTGCCATCACCAGCGGATTGAACAGCACTCCCTCATTATTATTCAATAAGTTCCGCTATTCAGACCGTAATGACCTAGAATCCCTTTCAAGCATCGTGGATTACTTCCTGTTGCCGGCGAAAAGTTTCACGGATTGCCCCGAACTCACAATTGATCCTGAGAAGACCTATACCGTCACAATTAAGACTGAAAAAGGTGATGTTGTGTTGGAGCTTTATCCTAAACAGGCACCCTGGGCGGTCAACAGTTTTGTCTTTCTTGCCCGCAATAATTGGTTTGCCGGCACGTCATTCTTCCGTGTCATTCCGGGTTTCGTTGCTCAAACAGGCGATCCGTCCAATTCCAGTCTTGGCGGACCCGGCTATGAATACACGAATGAGGTAACCCCCGAATTGCGTTTTGATAAGCCCGGCGTTGTGGGGTTAGCCAATACTGGCAACAATGATAATGGCTCCCAATTCTTCATTACTTACAAAGCCCTGCCCGATCTGGATGGTAAATACACTATTTTTGGTCAGGTGGTCTCGGGCATGGAGGTGCTGTCCTCCTTGCGTCCCCGCAACCCCGCCGCTGACCAGATCCTGGTTCCGCCCGATGCGATCCTTTCGATCACCGTAGAGGAAAAGTAGTTTGGCCGCCGTTCCCCGCACCACCCATGCCCCCTCGGTGTGGCAGCTGGTCCTTGGGATTATCAGCTTTTCACTTGGGATGATCACCGCCGTTGCCCTTGGCTTTGTCAACCTTGCCAACAAGGTGGCGGGGCAATCAATCCCGGTTGACCTTCAACCTGTCAATTACCTGGCGTGGATTATTCTCGCCATCGCATTAACCGGCATTCCTTCAATCGTTTACGCCATTAAACGTCTCAGTAAGGGGCAAGCAGTTGCCGGGAGTAACTCGCGCTTGTTGCTGCCTGCAACCATTGCACTCCTCCTGTTGGCACCGCTGGCCTGGCTCACCACTTTGCCGTTCATGTCCTCTCCACCTGCGTTCATTAAAGCCATTGTCAATCTTCTCTTCGTGGTCGTCCCTGTCTGGTGGATAATTGAACTCGGGCGCCGGGAGTTGCCGCCGGTGACCCGCCAAAAGCAGTGGGGTCTGATTAATTTCGGCGTGTTTTTTACGATGCCCGTTGTCATCCTGGTGGAACTCATCCTGCTTGCCATTGGTGGTGCGTTGCTCGTTGGCTGGCTCGCGCAGCAGCCTGACTTTGCACCCCTTCTCGAGCAGGTAAAGAACGTACTCATCCTCAATCCCCAGCGCATGGATTTGCTTTCTGATCAACTCCAACCGCTTCTAAAAAGCCCGGTGGTGATCGGTTCGATCCTGTTGGCATTTTCACTGGTAATCCCCATGGTGGAAGAACTGCTCAAACCGTTGGCTTTATGGATTTTCATCAAACGTCGTTGGTCCCCTTCTGAAGGGTTCGTTGCCGGCATGTTGAGCGGTGCCGCGTTTGCCGTTGTTGAGAGCCTCACCTCCCTGGCAGCAGCCTCCTCGGCAGATTGGCTCACCATCGCGGGCGGAAGAGCCGCCGCTGCGCTTCTTCACATTGTCACTGCTGGTTTTACTGGTTGGGCGCTTACTTCCACCTGGATTGATGGAAAGTACACCCGTATTGGTCTTGCCTACTTGGGGGTTGTGCTCGTGCATGGTGCCTGGAATTTCCTGGCGGTTATGGTGGGCTTTTCAACGATCTTCACTCCCACTGGTTTTACGCCTGTGGAATCGCAATCCAATGTCGCACCGTGGATCATGGCAATATTGGCAGTAGGGTTGCTTGTTCTCCTCGTTTTCATGAATGCGAAACTAAAAAAAGAGTCTCTTTTGTCCAGTCTGCCTCCGCCGCTCCCCCCTTTATTGCCGTAATGATCGCCATCAATTTTAAGGAGTAAAATCGGTGGGTGTTTTTACTGCGTGCAATCGGTCTAAACACGTTTGAACGTATAATGGGTTGTCCAACAAATCTCTAGGGAGAACTTTATGAGTAACAATGACTTGCAAGACGCCATGTCTGAAATAAATGACGGATCGAATACTTCTCAGAAAACTACCAGATCCGGTGCTGCCAATGGTGTATTGGAATGGGGCATTCGTTTGGTAAAAGGTATTTTGGTAGGGATAGGTGCCATTACTCCCGGACTTTCGGGGGGTGTGTTAATGGTGGTGTTTGGAATTTACGAACCGCTGCTTCGTTTCCTGGCGAATCTCCGCAAGAAATTTGTACAAAATATCCGCTTCTTCCTGCCAGTGGGGATTGGCGGTGTATTGGGTATTGTTGGTTTTTCTGCCATTGTTGATTACGCATTCTCCAATTACGCGGCTCAATTCACGTGGTTGTTCATCGGGTTTATCGCAGGCACATTCCCTTCTTTACTTAAAACTTCTGGCAAACAAGGAAGAAAGACCTGGCACTGGTTCCTTTTAGCTGGAGCGGCGGTTGGGATGTTCTTTCTGATGCATTGGTTTGAGTCCATCCGCAGTGTTTCCATGACCCCCAATTTCCTTGTATGGGTGATGAGTGGCGCGCTCACCGGGTTGGGTTTGGTTGTGCCGGGCATGAGCCCATCGAACTTCCTGATCTACCTTGGCTTGTACCAGCCCATGGCAAGTGGAATTCGCCAGCTTGACTTAGGTGTGATCATTCCTCTCGTTTTAGGGGTTGTATTGGTGATTATTCTCTTCGCCAAATTGGTCAATTGGTTATTTAAGCAGCATTATGCATTTATGTATCATCTCATCCTGGGGATTGTCGTGGGTTCCACCGCTGCCATCATTCCGGGAGGTGTAACTGGATGGACGATTGCAGTTTGCGTTTTGCTTTTTGCACTCGCAGCATCGATCTCCTATGCGCTTTCCGTTCTGGACGAGAAGCATCCGCACGAGTCGCTTTTTTAGCATAGATTGTTGTCAATCTACTCACATTTCCTTGCCAGCCGGGGATCTGCCGTCTTGGATGGAGTAAAATAAAGTTAGTTGAGATAATTGTTCAGACTGTGAGAGATTAAAGGGTTGCTATGAGCCAAAACCTGTCTGAGAGCGAGCGCGAGGTGAGAGCCCACAAATTTCGCCGGTTCATCAGCTTCTTGATGCGCCACTTAACTCGCACTGAATTCGTGGGGGGCGAGAATATACCCGCTCGCGGTGGTGTACTTCTTGCCACCAATCACATGAGCCGCATGGATATTCCCGCCCTCTTTATCACTCCCAGCCGTCCGGAAATGACCGCCCTGGTGACCACCAAATACCTCAAGTACCCCTTCCTTCGCTGGTTCATCATTACCGCCAACGGTATCTGGCTCGATCGTGATACTGCGGATTTCAGTGCCTTCCGCAAAGCGGTGGAAGCGCTCCAGGCGGGTAAAGCTCTCGGGATAGCGCCTGAGGGCACCCGCAGCGTCACTGCCTCCTTGCTTGAGGGCAAACCCGGAACCGCTCTGCTGGCCTTGCGCGCCGGGGTTCCAATCGTTCCAGTGGCGATCATCGGCACCGAAGATGCAGTTCCGAAGTTGCTGCACTTCAAGCGCCCTAAAATCCAGGTGAAGTATGGTCCCGCCATCCCTCCACCCGTGTTTGACCGCAACAATCGCGAAGGGCAGCTTGACCGCCTCACCACTGAGATCATGTGCCGCATAGCGGTCATGATGCCCGAAAAATACCACGGCTTCTATACAAAGCACCCGCGTCTATTGGAACTGCAGGCTGAGGAAGCAAAATATAATCCCTCCCATTAAGCGCGGAATATGATGCCCATAAATCCGCCCTCCAGGAAAACCTTACAAAAAACTCCATCCACAGGATTCTCGATTAGGCAGAGCGTTATCGTGCCAATTGCCATCCTTCTGGTTCTTTTTGTCTTTTTTGAACTCCTCGCGCGTTCACCACTAGTGCAGCGTGTTTCTCCTATGCGTTCATTCGGTAATTACCATACCCAGTTTGAGATCAAATGGCAAAGACTTGACCAATTCGTACAGGACAATGGCGGTGTGGATGTAATTCTCCTCGGTAACTCGATGGTGAACACGGGCATCGATCCCGAAGTATTCGCTAAATATTTTTCAGCGACCGGGGAAGAGACCTTGCGTGTCTTTAATTTCGGAGTTGAAGGGCTCACTATCGTGCCCATGGTGGACCTCACCAGGTTGTTGATTGAAACTTACCACCCTGCTGCCATCCTCTATTACACCGAACTGCGTGACTATATCGCCGGTAATGGTGACGATGTGGCAGAATCATTTCTCGCTAACGGATGGCTGCAATATCGCATGGGACAAAACTCGATCACTGGCTGGATTGTTGACCATTCCGTAGCCTTACAATCCCTGCTTGCCTGGCGTAATTGGACGAGGGATGATTTCCCCGACACATACCTGCAAAACCTGCGGCGCTGGGAAAATACCCGCCCCGACGGTTACGAACCTGAGATTCAGTTGTCCAAATTCAAAGGGGAACTTCCTGATCCGAATGATCCAGATGACCAGCAGTTCTATGCTCTCTACGGGAACTACACCATCGATCCAGGGCGGCTTGAAGCGTTGAAAACGCTGCTTGCTCTGGATAATTCAGGGACTAACATCTGGATCACTGAATTTCCTGCCTCCCCGGGGTTTTATGATTACTTTGGCGGACAGCAGGTGCATGCGGATTATCTCAATGAAATTAGCGTCTATATTGCTGACCATGGGGGAGTGTTTGTACCGCCTGTTAACCCCAATCTCATTCCATTGATGGGTCGCAATGACGACCATCACCTCAATTTCATTGGGGCGCGTATCTATTCAGGCCTCCTTTCAAGGCAATTATCCAAAATCTGCGATGTCCAACGCTTCTGCCTGGTGAGCGAATAATCATGGCGGTCACGTCTTTATTATTCCTGGTTATCGCCTCGGTAGCTGCAGTGATCTTCCGCAGATTGCCTCAAAAATACCGCCTCCCCTGGTTGCTGTTTGTTTCCGCGTTGTTCCTTGCCACCTGGAACTGGACTTTTGTACTTGTTCTCTCCGTTTTTGGGATCACCAAT
This sequence comes from uncultured Anaerolinea sp., assembly GCA_964533735.1. Taxonomy (GTDB): domain Bacteria; phylum Chloroflexota; class Anaerolineae; order Anaerolineales; family Anaerolineaceae; genus UBA6107. The sequence continues at coordinate 67,689 of CAZHMD010000010.1, forward strand.
TACTGCTTGGGGTTCAAGGTGGAACGGTCTGTTCTCACCGCCAAACGCGGCTGGCTCGTATTTGGCATATTTTTTAACGTCCTTATCCTGTTTATCTTCAAGTACAATCACTTCTTCCTGCCTTCCTTGATCCGTTTGTTCGGCGTCCAGGCAAGCGAAGTCGCTTTGCAGATTCTACTGCCGGTCGGTCTCTCTTTCCTGGTCGTGCAGATGATCTCCTACCTGGTCGATGTGGCAAACAAACGCCTCCCTGCCGAGCACGATGTGGTTCGCTTTGGGCTCTATACCCTTTATTTTCCCAAGTTGATCTCCGGACCGGTGGAGCGCGCTCGAACTTTTCTCCCGCGACTGCATACACCGCTGCCTATCGACCGCTCATTACTGGATCGCAGCCTCTCCCTAATAATTCTCGGGTTCTTGCGCAAATTGGTATTCGCCAATCCGCTCTTCAGTATGATTCCACCCACCGCGTTTACGAGCCCGCTTGATTTTGCCGGTCAGCACCTGTGGGTTTACCTGCTGGCTTATGCTTTCGCCCTTTTCAATGATTTTGCCGGCTATACGGGCATCGTCCGTGGCATCAGCCTGTGGTTTGGCATTGAATTGTCAAGCAACTTTAACTTGCCTTATTTCTCCCGCAACTTCACCGAGTTTTGGAACCGCTGGCACATCAGTCTTTCCGCCTGGCTGCGAGACTACCTCTTCTTCCCGATCTCCCGTTCCCTGATGAAGCGTTTCCCCCGCCGGGACCATTTCCTTACCCTGCTTGTCCCTCCTATGGCAACCATGATTGTCAGCGGTTTATGGCATGGTGTCTCCTGGAGTCTTTTGGTTTGGGGTGGGTTGCACGGCATTTACCAGGTATTGGAACGCTTGCCCGCTCTCTTCCGTCCGTCAGTACCCCTGGATGAACGCCCGCGCTGGCGCCAGTTCCTCGGAATGGTCATCACTTTCCTCCTCACCCTCCTGGCTTGGATCCCCTTCAGGATGGATCTGTCCACCGCGCTTCAGTTTTTTCAAGGGTTATTTAAATTTGTCCGGCCTGATTTCTTCCTCTTAAAACGTTACCTGACTGCAGACACACCCTTTCTCTCGTGGTCACCCCTCAACCTGCCTAACCCGCTCTTGATGCTTCTCCTTGCGGCAGCCCTCGGTTTTGACTTGCTGCTGGCCCACAGACCCGCTGAAAAGGATCTCTGGTCGCTGCCGCGTTGGGTGCAGGTGCTGCTGATCATCGTCCTTCTCGTCACTGCCATTTCAACCCTTTTTGTAGAGTCCATCGCTCCATTCGTCTACCAGGCATTCTAATTTACAGGTACGCTATACTTACTCCATTAGAGGTGTGCAATGAGTCGATCTGGTTTCTGGTGGATTTTATTAATAGGTTTGGTATTCGGAGCGCTACATTCCCTCCTGGCGTCGAACCGTGTTAAAAATATGGCTGCCCGCAGGTTCAGTGGCCTCTTTCCCCATCATTACCGCCTGTTTTATTCGTTCATTGCTGCCATTTCCACCTTCGCCTACTTTGGTGCCGTATTGCTCTTCCCTGACCATGCGCTTTACCGCATCCAGCCTCCCTGGCTCTACCTCACCTTGAGCATCCAGCTTGTCTTGGGAGCGTGTTTCATTGCCGCCCTCTTTCAAAACAGCCTCCTCGGTTTCAGCGGGTTGGCTTCACTCCTCTCAAAAATGCCCTCACGCGAAGAGCAACTCACCACTGCTGGTTTTTATCGTTACACCCGCCATCCGCTTTACCTCTTTGCCCTCATCATGCTCTGGCTCCTGCCCGTCGTCACCTGGAACATCCTCGCGCTTGCCATCGGCGTTACCATCTACACCCTCATTGGTTCACTGCTGGAGGAGCGCCGCTTGGCGCAGCAGTTCGGGCAGCAATACCTGGACTATAAAAAGCGCACTCCCTGGTTGATCCCTATCCGTTTAAAATAGAGTCTCAAATTGTCCCTCCTCTGGCTTTCCCTTGCCTTCGTCGCCGGTATCTTGTTGGGAAGGTTTGCCCCTGTTAAGTTGTTAATTTGGGCTATATCCGGGTTACTGTTATTCATTTTCTACACCATCAATCGATTCATCATCCAAAAAAGACGATTTTTCTCCCGTTTTTGGTTAAGCATCCCCGTTTCACCATTGTTGATCCTTTTCACGCTGTGCCTGGGTGCTGCCCGATTTACGGCGAGCATTCCAACGCTTACAAGTGCTGACCTCGCCTGGTACAACAATCGCGGTGAATACTCATTTGTGGGTACTGTATCAGCCCCGCCAGATATTCGTGCAGATAATACTCTCTACGAAATTGAGATTACGGAACTGACCGACCCGCGAGAACCGGACTATACAGCAGCCACTCGCCGGGTGACTGGCAGCGCGCTGGTAGCCATGACCCGCTGGACACATTATGAGTACGGCGATCAACTCCTTTTTCGCGGGGAACCCCGTACGCCAGCAGTGTTCCCGGATTTTTCCTATAAAGAATACCTGGCCCGCCAGCGCATCTTCTCGGTCATCTATTATCCCCAGGATGTGGAAAAGGTCGGCACAATTCGCGGCTCCGGGTTTCACCGCGGATTACTCGCCTTCCGTGAGAAAGCCCGCCGCACCATTTTTAAGCTGTTTCCTCAACCTGAATCTGGTTTGCTCGCCGGAATTTTGCTCGGTTTGGAGAATTACCTGCCGGCCTCCCTGGAACAGGCTTACCGCGATACAGGCACTTCTCATATTATTGCCATTTCCGGTTTTAACATGACCATCATTGCCTCCTTGTTGATCTATCTTTTTTCGCGCTTGTTCAGGCCTTTTATCGGTGTGCTCGTTGCCATTATAGGTATTGCCCTTTATTCAGTTTTTGTGGATGGTTCTGCATCAGTTATTCGTGCCGCCGTTATGGTGTCCACTGCAGCAGTCGGTCATCTCATTGGACGTCGGCAATCCGGGTTTCATGCCCTCGTATTGACGGCGGCCGTCATGTGTGTGTTCAATCCAAATTTACCCTGGGACGTGAGTTTTCAGTTGTCTTTCATGGCTACCCTGGGCTTGGTGCTCTTTGCTCAACCCATGCAGGAAGCCTTCCACACGGCAGCTGAAAACAGGTTTGGTGAAGTGACAGCCGCCAGGATAAGTTCGCCCATCAGTGAATACTTTCTCTTCACCCTGGCAGCCCAGTTCACCACGCTGCCGGTGATTGCACTCCAGTTTCAACGAATCTCCCTGGTTGCCCTCCTTGCCAATCCCCTCATTCTGCCTGCCCAACCTGCCATTCTTGTAATGGGCATGCTTACCACCCTCACAGCTTTGGTCGCGCCAGTGGTGGGAAAATTCCTTGCCATGTTCACCTGGCCGTTATTGAAATATACCAATTTCGTGGTCTCTTCGCTTGGAGAAATAAAAGGAGGCGCATTGAACCTTCATCCTGTTGCGGCAATTTGGATTCTCTTCGGCGTGATCCTCGTACTATTGGCCTTCATTTTACGTAATTATTTCAAGAAAAAATTAAGTGGTTCGTTTACCATTTGGGCACTTGTGCTGCTCGTAGCTGGTTGTTTTTCGGTTTGGTCGATGTATTTCCATAAACCCGATGGTCTGCTCCATATCCGCCAGATTAATTCCGCCGATACTGCCTTTGTAGTTATCCAGACTCCGCAAGGGATTACCTACCTGTTCGACCTGGCGGGTGACCCAATCGAGACCAGTGCCGCGTTGACTCACTTGCTTTCTCCATGGAATTACCACCTGGATGGAATTGTCCTTACCCGTTCGCTTTCCGAAATTGCCTTGGGTGACTTGAATGCCTCTCTTCCCGTGAGTTCTGTACTGGCAGCCATTTCTGTTTTACGTCCGGCAGCCGGAGAAAATCCGTTGTCCCTGCCGGATTCCACCAATCTGTTCAATCTGTCTTCTACTACCGCTCTGGAATTGGAAAATGGGATTTCTTTATCGGTAATCGCAGAATCCCCCGGAATGGCTGCTTACGAGATCCAATACGGTCAGGTGAGCATCGTCGTCCCCGCTGGCGTGGATTATGCGCTGATCAGGGAAAAACGTCCCGGTCTGCTCGAAAACGCCGATCTGCTCGTCCTTTCGCCGGTGGACACATCCTATATTCCCCCGCGCTTGTGGAGCCAGCTTGAACCCGGTATGCTGCTTTGGAACAGCCTTGAGCCTTCACCTTTTGAAACCTCGCTGTCAGCCTCTGAAGATGGGAACATCTCCTTGGTCAGCAATGGTCGCACCCTCTGGTTTGAGTCTCCTTAAGTTAATGAGGAGGCGTATAGCCGAAAAAGGCTCAAAAACCTGCCAAATTGGCAAGTTTTGAGCAAAAAATTCGCCAATCAGGCAAGTTGTAATTCCAGGCTTTTGTGCAACAATAGTATTAACACATTGTTTTCTTACCTTCCACCTATTCTTCAAAAGCTTCCATTCGTTATTCGGATTGTTTCCCGCGAATTATGCGCCCCCGAGCGGTTCTTGCGAGTGCTGTGTACGAGCGGTTAGTGCGAGTGGGGTACGAAACCGGGAACAAAAAAAACAAACCAATAGTTTTTTCTACCTTTAATTCGTTTGGTTTGTCAAGACTTGAATTGAATCTCTTTATTCCTTAGGAACAATTTGAACATTTAGGTAACGCTGAACATTAACAACTGGTCTCTTTTTGCCCACTGCTGCAGTGTTAGCGGATTCTTTTTCCAACTCTAACTTGAATTGAATTAATTGTTCCCATTCTCTGAACAATAAAACAATTCCATCCTTTTCCTTCCCCCGGATTCCCCGAAACGATTGACTCGTTTCCTTTCGATCCGCGGAACGAGTGCCGCAAACGAATTACATTCCCCGAAGGCGCGCGTCTGAAAAATTCAACACCGGTCGCCAACATACTCTCTAGACAATTCGATTGTTTATTCACCAATGGATGGAAAAACCCAATTCTAGGGCAAGGCTGTCCGGTCAACTTACCTCAAATCAAGAATTAGTCATCAAGCTTCGCGTCGGCTTAACCACTGCAATAATTACTTTATAATAAAAAGGAGAGGCGTTGAAAGACTCTTTTTTGATTAATGACATGGAACAAAACCCGATGAATAAGGCACAAAAGAAAAACCTCCTTCTCCTGGCTCTTATCGGAATAATTTATTTCGGGATTTTTATCTTGCCAAATCTGGCTGGATCCAAAGACCTGATCATGTTGAGCGTTTTTGAACAGGATGAATTTGCCGAATACCCTTTCGTCCTGCGCATGCTCACCTCTGATTTATCCTTATATCAAACCATTCGTTATTTTGTTATTTACTTATTTTATTATTACGGATACCCCTTTTTCTTCTTTTCGGCGCTCTGGCTGCTGCCAATTAAATGGATCCTCGGTCCTGAATGGACTACACATACCCAATTAATTGTCCTGGTATTGCGGCAATTGGTAAATGTTTTGCCGGGAATATTGTCCGTTGGGTTCCTGGTCTATTTACAGACTCGTCTTATATCGCGATGGAAATCTATCGCATTATTCTTGGGATTGTTGATTTTCCCGCCGTTGGTAGTCAATAATATTTGGTGGCACCCCGATGGCTTGTTATTGTTGTTTAGCGTATTGACCCTGTTTTTTTTGGATCGGGATCATTACAGGCTAAAAAAGAATTTTTACTTTGCGGCAATCACGGTTGGATTATCGATATCCACGAAGATCATCGGTTTGTTCTTCTTCCTCGCAATTTTTGTATACCTTGTTTACAGTTTTTGGCAAACTAAGGTGCCATTACGCAAAATCGTCCTGTCTGGACTCTTGTTTATCCTGGTAATGGTGGCATCCTTACTTGTATCCAACCCTGTTCTCCTGTTGCCGATAGAGCGTACTGAGGTACTTGCTGCCTATTCATCTGGGTTTTCACAGTTAACTTCCGGATTCTACGAAAAATCCACCGGTTTAATAAAATGGATGGGTAACTGGCCCAACTTGCGCAAGTATTATGGACAATTGTTCTTTATTCTGTTTACGCTTTTCGCAGCGGTTTATGGAATACTCAAGAATAAAAACCGAACCGTAAACCTGCTAATTTTAAGCTGGGGGGCAGTTCATTTTGTATATTTTGCGTTTTTTGTTACTGTCATGAAAGATTATTACCTTCTGCCTTCTGCGCTTCCTCTGGTATCAAGTCTTGGAACTTTTCTTTGCTTTCTTCCAGAACGACCGAAGGATAGCTGGAAAGAGGTCTTCGTTAGTAAGAAACAAGGGATACTCCTGGGCATCGCCGCAGTCATAGTGATTATTCAATTTGGATTATTCATCCACACCAGCATCTCCACTGTGCTTTATGCCATATCTAAAGAAAATAGATCAGAAAGTATCCGGTTCTTTACGAACCTCGACAGGGATTATTTATCAAAGATCCCAACAAATCAAAACATCATTATCTACCGCGATTGGCGGGCTTATGTACGCGAACAACCCAATTGGACGATCGAGATGGAATGGAAATTCGCCAGTTATGCATACATACAGGAATTAAAACCAGACGTGTTAATCCTTGAATTTGACAATATCCATTATTTCTCGCAAGAGTCAGTCCTGCAGAATTCCATCGATCAATCTCTGGCGGTTCCGAGGTTTGAATTTTATTCGGATGCCTTCAAAGAGAGCATTGATGGCTACCAGCTTGTTTATAAAGACGATTTTGCCTATGCCTTTGTCAGTGACGGGTTGTTTTCCTTATACTTTAAGTAGTTGGGTTCAACACATCGAGACAGTAGTGAAATATTGCTCACTTCCACAGGGAAGCCACATTTTTTTCTCGGGCTGAATTTACAACCCGGATAGCCCATTCTCTGGCGCGCTCAACTTCTCCATCCTGCAGAGGTCCTTCTGTTTCCAGCACGATGAAAGTCTCAGTGGCCAGAACAGCCGCCCCTTTCCCGCTCAGTTCCTTGGCTATTTTTGGGGCAGCGTAACCAAAAGTCTTCATGATGAATCGCAGAAAGGCTTTCTGGGTATTGATATCAAAACTGGTGTCAAAGGCGGCAGCTCTTACATTTTTCAGTGCACCCGCGGGAATGCCCGCGAGGAATTTCTTAACCGGTTCTATAAAGGTGCCTGCCTGGGTAGGCGAACCAACGAGCAACAGGTCTATATTTTCAAGGTCACCTGTGGATGCTTCCTGGACTCTTAATATCCGTGATTCCTCGTTACCGCCAATCGCAGCGATCATGGCTTCCGCGACCTTGGCAGTGTTGCCATAAACGGAGTCATATACGATGACCACTTTCATTGTCAAGCTTGCCGCCTCTGCTTGCACTGCATCCACAGCCTGCAGCGGTTCAATGAGTTTATCCTCATCTCCTGACGGAACGCGGTTGACGGGTACACAAGCCACAAGGAGCGTTGCACCTGCGGCTGTGCTGATGCCAGAAATAAATTTACGGCGGCTGATACTCTTGATCTTCATCGTTGATCTTTCCTCTCTAAGTATATGAATGATGTATATTATATGAATTTCCTTAATGGCGCATCTTTAAATGCTCCTATAATCATTGTGAAGGGAATATCCAAAGTGAAACCAAAACCAAATGTGATTTATGCCGGCAAAGGGGAAAAGGAATACATCCGTCTTTTGGGGGGACCTCCGGAGAGCGTTACCATGCGCTCAGGCGCAGTGACTTTGCAGCCGGGTAAGTCGGTCGGAATACACACCACAGAAAACAACGAGGAACTCCTGGTCATCCTGGAGGGCAGTGGAATATTCATTCTTAGCGATGGCAGACAATTGGAGATGAAGGTCAATAATGTCTTGTACTGCCCGCCTTTTACGGAACACGATGTCAAGAACACCGGTACCACTCCTCTCCGCTATATTTACGTTGTTGCAAAAGCCGGGATGGAGACGTAAGGCTCAGGAATACCACAGGTCTGCATAAAACCCAGGCAGAAATCTGGCGAAACCAGGTTTACTCAGTTCCTCCGAAAAAACCTCAGCATTCTTTGACGTGGTTTTCTTCCATGGCATCTTGCCCCCTGCCTCCGACAGGTACACTTGAAAACATTTCCACGAGTGCTATAATATGACAAATATTGTCCGATATAACGATTTTCTGACAATAGTTTATGACCTGCCTCAGCAAAGGAGCATTTTGCCAACATGCAGGTTGAAAGAAACGAGGTAAATATGCCAAGGTTTTTAGTAGAAGTGCCGCATGAAGCTACAAAAGAGGCATGTGATCAGGCGATCAAATCATTTCTTGAAACAGGGTCCCATTTTTTTACCAACGCAGACTGGGGTTGTGAGGACGGTGAGCATAAAGCCTGGTTCATCCTGGAGATCGAGGACAGGGAGTCTGTCCTGCAAATATTGCCACCGGATGCCCGACACAATGCAAAAATCATCAGTCTGAGAAAATTTACTGCTCAAGACATCCCCGGACTCCAGAATATTCATGGTGTTTGACTGTTCCGCATCCTTATGCGGGTTATTTAGTGTAAAAAGGTTTCACCATTATTTCCGGTGGTCAACCTTGCTCAGAGCAGCCTGCGGCATAAGGAACAATCCTGGCGACCATTTCGTCATTAAGTGAGAGGTTCAATATTTGAACCGTAAAACTTACTGCAATGGACTTGCAAGGAGAAGAAATGAAAGCATTGAAAACAATATCCGTATCTATCGTGGTCTTGGGAATCCTATTGACTGCGTGCAGTTCCAATCTGTCACTCAATGGGACGAAATGGCGGCTAACTCACCTGGAGGGTCAGCCAGTATTAACAGAAACTGAAGTGACTCTGAATCTCGACAGTGGCACGCTCGGTGGTAACGACGGTTGCAATTCATACGGTGGGTCCTACACAAGTGAAGGTGGATCAATCAAAGTTGGAAAAGATATAATCTCAACCATGATGTACTGCAATGAGCAGATCCAAACACAAACAAACGCTTTTTATCAGGCACTCCTGGAGGCTTCCGCGTTCAAACTTACCAGCGGAAAATTAATCTTTTTGGATTCTAGCGGAACTGTTTTAGCTGAATTTGAATCTTTGGTAAATTAACCCTTCAATTCGATTCTCCGATAAGATTTTCTTCAATTAGACTCGCCGCAACTTCCAGAATATCTTATTCAATTCATATACCATGAGGGTACATTGATTTAAGAAGTATCAGGAGGAACCATGGCTAAAAAAGAGGAAAGGTCAAAAAAACAAGACCTCGCAAAAGACGAGAAAATCCACACACAGAAGCACGATGAACCTAAACTCCAGACTGAAAAAAACAGGGAAGCGGGTAAAGAGAGCACCCAGGGTACTGGTATGTGGAACGCTGATGAGAAAGATTTGGGCAAGGTTAAAGGAAAGGACACGGGGGACTATAACGAGAAAAGTATGGGAGCCGCCAGAGGAAGAGGTATGGAGAATGCCAACCAACCCGGATTAGAAGATGCTGGTGAAACCAATCTTGGAAATACAGACGGGACTGGCGTCGGAAATTTTGACGGGATCGACATTAGTAACTTTGACCCCTCGAGTGGTCTCGGAAAAAAGGTCGCCGGAAAGGGCTGCCTTTCAACGATCGTTGGGATAATCGTTGTACTAGCTCTCATCATGATTTTCTAACCGCATCACACCTAAAAAATTAATTTTCCCTTTTCTTATTAATATCAGGAGGAAGTATGGCTAAAAAAGAGATGAATTCCGAGAAACACAGTCCAAAAGGCCAGGGAGCTGTAAAACGTTCACCTAAGGCGGATGCCGGAAAGACAAAATCTAGTGGATCAAGCAGTAGTTCAGCCAACCCGAAAGGCAGCACCAAGAGCAGTGGGTCGGGTAGTTTTGGCAAAGTAGCCATTGGCAAGGGTTGCCTTCCCACTGTATTGTCCGGATTATTAATCATCATTGCCATAATCGTCTTTTAGCCAAAGCAGGTAACTACGAAGATACGTTGTTAACAAAACCACCTTTATATTTGCACGAGAAAATATTGCGAATCTTGATGTCCCCGTCATCGCTATCTGGAACCGGTGTTTAGGAGCCAAACCTGGTGTGCAACTGTAATGGTTTGCTTTTTTGTCCCGCTCATCGTACCAATTCAATTACGTCTACAGACCAATTTGACACTATCTGTACCAACTCGATAGTTTTAGGGTTAAATAATTTGTTATAAACCTATTGACACAGAGTATCCAGGAGGTCAATGATGCAAAACTCAGAAACTGTCCTGCGCGAATTACTTTCCACGGCTGCAATTCAAATTAATGGTAATAATCCCTGGGATCTACAGGTGCACGACGACCGCTTTTTTGACCGTGTTTTAAAGGATGCTTCCCTCGGCCTTGGCGAATCTTATATGGACGGCTGGTGGGACTGCGACGAGATAGACGAATTTATCAACCGCGCACTCAAAGCCCGCCTCGATGAAAAAGTGCGCAATGAATCACGCTTTTTAATACATGCACTCCGAGCCAGGCTATTCAACCGCCAGTCTGTAAACAGGGCGTTTGAGGTAGGAGAAAAACACTACGATCTTGGCAACGATCTCTACAAAGCAATGTTGGATAAGCGTTTGTGTTACACCTGCGCCTACTGGAAGGATGCCAGATCCCTGGATGAAGCCCAGGAAGCCAAGTTGGAGTTGGTATGCAAGAAAATCAACATCAAACCGGGGATGCGTATCCTTGAAATCGGCTGCGGGTGGGGTAGTTTCGCAAAATACGCAGCTGAAAAACACGGGGCGTCCATCGTTGGTTTGACCGTCTCCAAGGAACAGGTCGCGCTTGGAAATGAATTATGCAAAGGGCTTCCGGTGGAGCTGCGTTTGCAGGATTACCGCGATGTCCAGGGACAATACGACGCTGTCATCTCCATCGGTGTGATGGAACACGTGGGATACAAGAATTACCGCACCTATATGCGGGTTGTTGACCGCTGCCTCAAGGAAGATGGCGTGGGGTTCATTCACACCATCGGAAATTACCGGAGCGTAACCACCTCAGAGCCATTCACGGATAAATATATCTTTCCAAACGGAATGCTGCCATCAATTGCCCAAATAAGCAAAGCAATGGAAGGGATTTTTATCGTCGAAGACCTCCATAATATTGGACCGCATTATGATCCCACCTTGATGGCGTGGCACGCCAACTTTGAAAAAGCCTGGCCGGATCTGAGTGAGAAATATGGAGAACGCTTCTACCGCTTGTGGCGCTATTACTTATTATCCAGCGCGGGCGGGTTTCGGTCCCGCAACCAGCAATTATGGCAAGTTGTATTCACCCGCATGGGTACCGCCCAACCGGATTGCAGGTTTAGCTAATCCGCTATGAAAACAACAGAGGTGCTCATCGTTGGTGGAGGTCCAGCTGGAGCCTCCTGTGCCTGGCAATTGAAAAAGTGCGGGGTGGATTTCATCCTGTTGGACAAGGCAGGGTTTCCCCGGTTTAAACCTTGCGCCGGTTGGGTTACTCCTCAAGTGCTGCGTGATAGTGAAATCACCCCTGATACATACCCAGGAGGTATCACGCATTTCACGAGTTTCCAGGTGTCCATCAAGGATCTGCGCTTCACTCTGCGCACCAATCAGTACGCCATCCGCAGGTTTGAGTTGGACGATTGGTTGTTGCAACGCGTCAGCGCAAACTTTGTTCATCATGAGGTCCGCTCAATACGCCATGATCAGGGTCAATACATTGTGGATGATGAATACTCGGCTAAATACCTTGTGGGGGCAGGTGGAACGCACTGCCCGGTGTCGCGTGAGTTTTTCAAAGGTTCTACCGCGGAAAGAGATGGTTCCCTGATTGTTGCGATGGAGGAGGAATTCTCCTGTGAATATTCCGATCCGCGTTGTTACTTGTGGTTCCTGCAGAATGGGTTGCCTGGCTATGCCTGGTACGTGCCGAAAGCCAACGGATTTATAAACGTGGGGGTGGGCGGGAGCGAACGAAAACTAAAAGGAAATGGCGACACACTAAAAAGGCATTGGTCACTTTTAGTGAATAAACTTGATACATTGCATTTGATCGCCCCTCGTGAGTACAAACCGTTTGGGCATTCATATTTCCTCCGTGGGCGCAACAAAAACATTCGCAATGAGAATGCCTTTGTGGTCGGTGATGCAGCGGGGTTGGCAACAGTTGACATGGGCGAAGGGATAGGTCCTGCCATCCAGAGTGGAATACGTGTTGCTGAAGCGATTTCTTCCAATGTGGAATATTCTCTCAAATCAATCCCAAGGCATTCCTTCCCTTCTTTGCTGGGATTTCGAAATGTAGACAACCATTTGTAAAAGGCCATTGCTATAATGTTAATAGTAGAGACATATCTTCTGGATTAAGTAAGTTTAATTGGCGAAGATGATATTGAAAATATAGGAGCAAAATGAGACTATCAAGACCAAAAGTTGTCACCTGGTGGATCGCAGTTATTGTCGGTGTTCTTGGCATTCTCGGTCACTTTATCTCCATCCCTTTCGTCAGTCAGTATTCCTTCTTTTTTGTTGCATTTGCCTTTGTATTATTAGCACTGGCAACATATTTTAGAAACCTGTAGAGTTTTTAAATCTGTTATTCTAGGGGTGATTAGTTCGTTGAATCACTCTATGTATTTAATTCAGATTGTGATGCATTGATGGCAGACGCATTTATTAAAAGTCTCATTTAGATTGGTCGCCACTTCTCAAATAGATCTGTGTTATAAACGATACATCCCAACCGCAAGTGAGGCTTTGGAAATGACTGTCGAGATCAAGGAAGTTAAGAATTCCATAGACCTACGCACATTCATACGATTTCCACTGAAACTTTATAAAGATAACCCATGGTACATACCATCCCTGAATTCCGACGAATTCAAAACCCTTAATTCAGCGAAGAATGCCGCATTTGCCCACAGCCAGGCGCGTCTTTGGCTGGCAATAAAAGATGGCAAAGTCAGCGGGCGTATCGCTGCCATTTACAGCACCGGTCACCGCAGCCATTGGAACCAGGATTATATGCGCTTCGGTTGGATCGATTTTATTGAGAATTTGGATGTGGCCGCCACGCTGATTGCGGAAGTTGAGATGTGGGCTCGCGAAAAAGGCTGCAGCGCGGTTCACGGTCCATTGGGATTCTCGGATATGGACCGGGCAGGTATGCTCGTGGAGGGATTTGACGAATTACCCACAATGATCACCACATACAACCATGCCTACTACCCTCAATTTTTGGAAAAACTGGGGTATACCAAAGATACCGACTGGGTGGAATACGAACTAACTGTTCCAGAGACACTTGATCCAAGGATTTCCAAGTTAGCGGGCATTATTCTGAAAAAGAACAACCTCCATATGCTGGATGCAAAAACCAGGAGAGATATCCTGCCTTATGCACGGAAAATTTTCGGATTGATGAACGAAGCCTATAGGAATTTATACGGTTTTGTGCCCTTGTCCGAACAGCAGATGGACGATTACACCAAACAATACTTTGGCTTTATCAAACCGGATTTCGTTCCAGTTGTTCTTAATGATCAGGACGAGGTGGTCGCTTTTGGTATCACCATGCCATCATTATCGAAGGCTATGCAGAAAACCAGGGGGCGGTTATTCCCGTTTGGTTTTCTTCATTTGATGGGTGCGTTGAAGAAAAATAATCGCGCAGATCTTTACCTGGTGGCGGTGAAACCCGAACTTCAGGGATTGGGATTGAATGCACTATTGATCAGCAAGGTTTTTGAGACCTTCACTAAAGCCGGGATCACCAAGGCAGAAAGCAACCCGGAACTAGAGACCAATACCCAGGTACAGTCACAATGGAAACATTTTGAACACCGTCAACACAAGCGCCGGCGAGTATATATCAAACACTTGCAGTGATGCCTTATTTTTGTATTCAATTGATTATCTGTTCGCCACACCAGGAGAAAGAGTATGTCATCCGTAGCTATTAAGGAAATCTTTACCCGTAGTGAACTCAAAAAATTTATCGAGTTTCCTCACAAGCTTTATAAGAGCAATCCGTACTGGGTTCCCAGCTTGTTCTTCGACGAAGTGAATACCCTTACTAAAGACAAGAATCCGGCTTTTGAAACAGCCAGCGCGCGCTACTGGCTGGCTTTTAGGGATGGAAAGATTATTGGGCGCATCGCAGGCATCCTGCTTCCCGCGCATCAACAGAAATGGGGCGAAAACTTCGTGCGTTTCGGTTGGTTCGATTTTATCGACGATCCGGAGGTTGTTAGTGCGCTTCTCGGAAAAGTTGAATCGTGGGCATTAGAAATCGGAGCAGAAGGCGTGCACGGTCCTTTGGGATTCACCGATCTGGACCGTGAAGGTATGCTGGTGGACGGTTTCGAGGAATTGGCTACCCTTGCCACTAATTTCAATTTTCCTTATTACCAGAAAAGGCTGGAAGAATATGGTTACACCAAGGATGTTGACTGGGTATCCAATGAAATCCAACTGGTTGATAAATCGATTGGCCGGGTCGAGCAGGCAGCGGAAATCGTCTCCAAGCGGTATGACTTGCACCTATTCAAGGGCAGTAAAAAAGAACTGTATAAAATTGCTCCTCAGATCTTTGAGGTTGTAAACGAGGCATATCGTAATCTTTATGGCACCGTGCCACTGACAAAGAAGCAAATAAAAACTTACATTGACCAATATTTTGGCTTTGCCCTGTTGAAGTATATTACTGTGGTCCTGGATAAGAATGACCGGGCAGTTGCGTTTGGCATCACTTTCCCTTCGTTTTCCAAAGCGCTGCAGCGCTCCGGAGGAAAGCTCTTCCCATTTGGGTTTATTCACTTCCTTTGGGCATTGTACTTCAACGACACCATTGACCTCTATCTCGAGGGGGTTATTGATGAATACAGAGGCAAGGGATTAAACGGCATGATGATGAATATCCTTTTTAAGAACTATATCAAGAATGGTATAAAAAAAGTTGAAACCAACCTGACTCTGGAAAACAATAACGACGTCCAGGTGCAGTGGAAGTATTTTGAAGCAAGGCAGCATAAACGTCACAGGGTATATATCAAACATCTCAAATGAATAACGACACCCCTCACGGAGTGTTTTTTACCCTGAGTCCCCTCTTGACATATTGATGATTATCTATATAATAAATGTCATGGATACAGTTGAGTTTGCCAAGGCGCTCGCAGATGAGACAAGACAGCAGATCATGAAGATTTGCTGCTGTACACGCCTGAGCGTGAACGAAATTGTTGCACAGACCGGGGTTTCACAACCAACCGTATCTCATCATTTAAAAGTGCTGCGTGATGCCAGCTTGGTTCGAACTGAGCGCCACGGTAAAGAAATCTATTATTCCCTTAATCAGGAAATATTGGCTGATAACTGCTGCAGCGTGTCTGCCATTTTTGCACCGCGAATTAAAGTAAGTAAAGAGTAATTTTTTTTGATTATATATATCGACAAACATCTATATAACAAGGAGACTATGAAAACTGCAAACAGTAACATTAACACTGCAAGTATTCACCCGGTTGTGCGCGAGCACTATGCAAACGCAGCAAAACAATCTGCTTCTTGCTGCGGCGGTGGAAACGCAAAAACAGAATGCGGTTGTGGTGGGGAAAAAGGGGCAAAGTATTCAGGAAGTGAATTCTACGAAAAAGAAGCCTTTGAGAATATCCCGGAGGACATTTCTTCCTTTTCACTTGGTTGCGGTAACCCAATTGCGTTAGCCTCCCTCCTGCCGGGCGAGGTTGTGCTTGATCTTGGCTCAGGCGGCGGACTGGATTGTTTCCTGGCATCGAAAAAGGTAGGCGCTTCAGGGCATGTGATTGGCGTAGATATGACCCCGGAGATGCTGGATAAAGCGCGTACCAACCTCGCTAAATTAGGCATGAAAAACGTTGAATTCCGCCTGGGAGAGATCGAGCATTTACCGATACCTGACAATAGCGTCGACGTCGTGATTTCTAACTGCGTGATCAATCTCAGCCCGGATAAACCCCAGGTTTTTCGTGAGATTTTCCGCGTGTTGAAACCGGGTGGGCGTATTGCAGTCAGCGATATCGTCACTGATGGTGAACTGCCGGAAAAACTCAAAAAAGATCTTGAGGCGTGGGCAGGTTGCCTCTCTGGTGCGTTGGATGTGAGCGAGCTTAAGGAAATGCTGAAAAAAACCGGTTTTGAAAATCCCCAAACTGAGCCCAAGTACTTTGAAGAGGAAGCTCTTTCTGACCTTGGGATTGGCAAGGAACACTACGAGAAATATGATGTTAAAAGCCTGAAACATACAATTTTCAGCGCAGACATTTCTGCAGTAAAACCATAATTTAATTTTCAATAAAGCGCTCCCTCTGATAACAGGGAGCGCTTTACGTGTTAAATAGATTATTAAGATTTCACACCGGAGTGAGCGTGACTGCCAACCTTCATCTCCAGAGATTCTTCTTCGATAGAAATTTGGAACTCCCCGTAAATCGATTCCCAGCCGAAGAGCTGCGAGTAGACGACGGTTAGATCTCTCGAACCGAGAAGAAAAATACCCTTCTCATTGAGTTGACTTGCAGTCTCTTCACCCAGGTCAAAAGAGCAGCGGAAGAGCTGGTACACGGCCTGCGGATCATCATCAGCAGCAATGCGGTTAATGGAGTACTTCCCGCACCCGGTACAGCGGTGGATCAACATTAATTCTCCACCCTTTCCCATACCGTATCGTTTGAGAGTATGTTTGACCGTCAGCCCTAAAGGCTGCATGCGGCTTTTACAGTGCGCCCTCCTGTCACCAGGAGTATTCAAGTCAACATGGCGCGACCATAAACAGAACGGGCAATGATTACGGTTGTTGACGCCTGAGAGCGTTCTGTCAGCGCTGACATAGCCTCCACACTGCCGGCACTTGAAGTCTTGCGTATCCACGAGAACTCGCCTTTGCTTATCAATTTCATAACCAATCCGGTTATTTTTACCAGAACGCTTCCTGGATACTACCTTTTCAAATTTTTCGTCAAAGTCATTTCTGCTTCGGCGTGATAAATTCCTGTTATTTTTCATTGTTACCCCTAACAAAAAAGCCGCGGTTTTATCCGCGGCTGAATCAGATGCATACTTGAAATTAAAGAATGTAAAAAGGGGGGAGCTTTACGCTATAAAATTTTGCGTGTACAGACCTTGATCATCTTTAAATGCAAACCACGGGCAAAGGCGCTCCCGTGATTGAATTTCGTTAACCCAAAAAGTGGGTGAATTCTACTTAAAGGAGTACCCTCGAAGATGATATGACTGTAACAACCGAAGCCTTATTAAACAAAAAACACCTTTCGTATATTTCCAACTTGGCAATTTTATACAACACTTTTCATTGTGTCAAGGCTGAATATTGAAGGGAGAATTCAAGTAAGCGGTCTTGTGGTTATAATAATCCTATGACTAAAACTATCACCCATTTTGTGTGCCAGCAGTGCGGCAAGACCTCACCTCGCTCATTGGGGAAGTGCCCCCAGTGCGGCGGATGGGACACCATGGTTGAGGAAGTGCTGGTGGAACCCAGCCAAACCACACGAAAGTCCACTCCCGGATTGAACGCGCGTTCACAACCAAAACGTATGAGTGATATCGAAGGTGACGCGGAACAACGCATCCCGCTGCCAATAGGAGAATTTGCGCGCGTCCTTGGCGGAGGTGTGGTGCCAGGCTCGATCGTGTTGGTAGGGGGAGATCCCGGCATTGGCAAGTCCACCCTGCTATTACAAATGGCGCTTGAGATGGCAACACCTGGCAAGGCGCACAAACCTCTTAAGGTACTCTACGTCTCCGGCGAAGAGTCTGAGCGCCAGATCAAGATGCGAGCCATGCGCCTTACCCGGTTGGGCGGCAATATTGAACCCACAAAATTCAACCAGGAGCTTCTCCTGCTGACCGAAACAAATTTAGACATCATTCTCGAGCAGGTACAGGGGTTAAAACCTGATCTGCTGATAATTGATTCTATCCAGACCGTTTACCTGCCGGATCTCAACTCAACTGCAGGTTCAGTGAGCCAGGTACGCGAATGCGCCAACCGGCTGCGTGAGCTGGCCAAGACCAGCGGTATGGCTGTTTTCCTGGTGGGGCATGTTACCAAGGAAGGCGTTATTGCCGGTCCCCGTGTTCTCGAACATATTGTCGATACCGTTCTGTACCTGGAAGGCGACCGTTTCCAGGCTTACCGCCTGCTCCGTTCAGTAAAGAACCGCTTTGGTGCAACCGCTGAAGTGGGTGTATTTGAGATGCGCGAAAGCGGTATGGTGGAGGTAACTAATCCTTCCGAAGCATTCCTGGCTGAACGAATGGTGAACGCACCGGGTTCCGCTATTGCGGTGACAATGGAAGGCACACGACCGCTGCTAGTTGAACTTCAGGGGCTGACCAGTCCGAGCAACCTGGGTAATCCGCGCCGCACCCCAAACGGAGTGGACTTCAACCGCCTCCTGCTCATCACTGCGGTGCTCACGCGCCGACTGGGTCTGCGCCTTGCGGAACAGGATGTTTTTGTCAATGTGGTAGGCGGACTGCAAGTCGGTGAGCCGGCAGCCGACCTGGCGATAGCAGTCGCCATCGCGTCTTCGATGAAAGATATACCCGTTCGGGCCGACCTGGTATTGATTGGAGAGGTGGGACTCTCTGGAGAACTACGCTGGGTTGGTCAGATGAGCGCCCGCCTGCGAGAGGCTGCCAAACTAGGATTCAAAACCGCAATCATTCCGCGCCGGCTGAAAGCAGGCGAACCTTTACCTGAAGGGATCAAATTACAGGAAGCGCGCTCTTTGCGTGAAGCATTGTCATTAGCGCTTCTGGCTGAGAAGTAAATATTCAACCTTTAGAAGGAGAATAATATGGACAAGTCAATCCTCAATTGGGGACCTGTATCGCTCACCCGCCGCAACCACGGTCTGGAACATGCCACCTTGAATCTTTTGGTAAAAAAGCAGTCCGGAGTATTTACCGGTCACTCTGACCACCGTGGTTTTTGGATCATCGGAGACGTTTCCACCGATCTGTTACTCGCAACAGCGCGTGAGGCGCTTGAACGGATGAAAGCTGGTGAAAAAGCGTTAGCAATACATCAAAACTGCGGAACCAATTTTGTTACCACCGGGCTGGTGGCGGGCAGTATGACATGGTTATTCACCTTGGGCAGAGCGAATTCTTTCAAGAAAAAAGTGAACCGGTGGTCGACCCTGGTTATGGTCAGTACAATAGCGGCTGTTTTAGCCTATCCACTCGGGTTTAAAATGCAAGAAAAAGTGAGCGTTTCCGGCGAACCGGGCAACCTGGTGATCAAGCAAATTGTCCGCTATGAACGCCCGGGACCGGTGATGCACCGCATCTTTACAGCGGACGCGATGCCAGTTGAAGAGGAGAACGTGTGACAGGCAAGTCAATTCACCTGCTGCGGGGCAACGATGGATTTTCCATCAATCTCCAACTAAAAAAGATCATCTCAGCCTTGGGCAGCGATTTTGACTCCTCGTTGAACTTGAGCAAAATAGACTGTAAAAATACTTCTCTGGATGACCTGCAGATGGCAGTATCCACACTGCCGTTTTTCGGTTCGATGCGGTTGGCTGTTGTTGCTAATGCGATTGCTGGAGTGGACAAATCAAAGCAGGAAAAACTCCTCAAGATATTGGAATCTGCCCCTGAAACCACACATCTTGTTTTGCTTGTGGAAGACCGCACGCGCTGGCGCAAGGACAGCCAGGGCAAATGGCAGCAATACTGGGAAACACTCAACCAGGAGCACTGGCTGACAAAGTGGGTACAAGAACACAGCAACGCTGAGATCATTGACGTTCCGCTGCCCGACGAGAAGGCAATGCCCCAATGGGTGATGACGGAAGCCAAACGGCAGGGCGGGCAATTCTCTACTGACGCTGCTGCTGAATTGTGCCGGCATACCGGCAATGATACGGGTATTGCCGGGCAGGAGATCGCCAAAGTGTTGATGTATGTAAACTTTGAGCGGCCGGTTACCGTGGAAGACGTGATCGATTGTGTATCGGTAGAGGGCTCTGCCGACGTGTTCAAGATGCTGGACATGCTGATGGGCGGGCAGAAGAAGGAAGCCCAATCGATGATGCACCGCCTGCTGGATGACTCACAGCCTGAAATGATCCTGGGCGCGGTGGCGCACCGTTTCCGCCAGATCATCCAGGTACGCGAAGTGCTGGATTCCGGCGGGAGCGTTCAAACCCTGGTAAAGGATAAGGTCATATTTTACAACCAGGCAGAGAATTATTCCGCGGCTGCCAGGCGTTACCCGATGGTCAGACTGAAGGAAGTCTTTGACCGACTACTGGAAATGGACGTACAGAGCAAGATGTGGCTCGAGGATTCCAGGGTTGACGCCATCCAGGTGGATTTGAAGACTAACCTTGAGCTATTGGTGATGGAGTTGTAACACAAGGGCAACCTCCTAGAACTCAACAACCTGTCCATCAAAGGCAATCTCATATCCATTTTTTACAGCAAATTCCTCCAACTGCGGGTGGGGGGGATTGGCATCATGGGCAATGTGGGTGGCAAAAACGCGTGCTTCAGGTTTCAAAAACCCCTCACTGAGCATACGCTGCATGTGTTCAATAAAATCGGCGGCGTTCATATGCCCGCTCCCGACTTTGTTTAATCCGTAGGTGTGATCAAGGACGACCAGGTCAAACTGAAGGTCCAGCTGATGGAAAGCTTGCCAGGTATCATCAAATAAGGGGGCTGTGTCTGTACCGTAAAAAAGCGTTCGACCCTTGAATTCAACCGAGTAAAGCATTGCTCCCATGGTGGGTGCATGGTTAGCAGGAAAAGCAATGACGCGGTAATCTCCAAATGTGAAAGGGGTAAATGGTTCAACCTGGTGAATTCTCAAGTTCAGGCGTTCTTCAGCGACAGGTGAAAAGAGACTGTAATCTGAAAGATCCCTTTCGAATGTAGTGGAGGCTCGCTGCATGGTCTGAGCTGAGGCATAAAAATTCAATACAGGCGCACCGACTACTCCGAAACCGGGGCTGCGTGATTTAAGATGATTGATATCCAGGTGATCGGCGTGCGGATGTGTCTGTAAACAGTAGCGCATATTGGTCAGTGAACATTGGTGCATTTGGGATGAAGACATAATATCAGGGTTGAGATCAATGAGCAGATCATCGTTGATCAAAGCTGCAGAGCGCTTTCTCAGGCTTTTTCCACCCAGAATCCGGGCTTGTTGACAATTTTCGCAACTACAAAACGCCTCAGGAAATGCGTTGGACGCGGAGGTTCCAAGAAAGGTGATTTTCATTTTTTCTGCCTATATGAGAAATTTAATTAAGTGGTCAAATTGAAACCTGGAGTTTTTTGAACTCCAGGTTATGTGTTGGTTAGAATTTGAGGATCTTGTTGCGTAATTCGCCCCATTTTAGAGCATCGGCGATACCCTCTTCAATGGGTAACTGAGCTTCCCAGCCCAGCAAGCGTTTGGCGGTGTCAGCGTTGGTGTAAGCACCAGCCACATCACCGGGGCGGGGACCGGTTTCCTTCTTATTGATCTTTTGGCCGTAAACCTTTTCAAAGGCGGTGACCAGTTCGCGTACGGTCACACCGCGCCCCGTGCCCAGGTTGATCACCAGGTAGTTGCTGGTGGGGTTGCCGGCGCGCTGGAAGACATCGTCGAATTGGGTGACAGCGTTGACATGCGCCCGCGCCAGGTCCCACACATGAACATAATCGCGGATGCCCGTACCATCACGGGTGGGGAAATGGGTTCCGGTGATGTTGAAAACCGGCTGCCTTCCCTGGGCTGTGTCTACCAGTTTACCGAGAACATGGGTGGGTTCCTTAACATGGATACCGCTGCGCATTCTGGGATCAGCCCCGATGGGATTGAAGTAGCGCAGAGCAATGCCTTTCATCCCGTAGGCGGAGCAGAAATCCTTGAGCACCATTTCCATCATCAATTTGGTGCGTGAATACGGACTGCTGGCTTTGATGGGAGCCTCTTCAGTGACCATGAAGCCGGGGACAATATCATACAGGGCAGCCGAAGAACTGAAGACTACGCGGTCATAGCCTAATTGATGCAGGGTATGGAAAAATTCGATGGATTTGCTGACGTTGTCCTGGTAATACTCATAGGGCTGGGTGACGGATTCCGGCACCACAATGAGCGCGGCGCAATGAACTGTAGCCTGGATGTCGGGATGCTCCTTGAAGATCTTCTCGACTGCTTTTTTGTCAGCAATATCGGCTTTATAGGCGATACGGTTGCGGGTGAATTCCTTGCGACCGGTGATGAGCGAATCCAATATGATGGGGGTGTGTCCGGCATCTTCCAACGCGGAACAGATCGTACTGCCAATGTAGCCAGCTCCACCTGTGATCAAGTATTTCATGACATTCCTCGCAATGGTTTATTGTCCTGCTGAACCGATTCTTAAGGGCAAGTATACCGAGTAAATGGTTAAATTCCGGAGGCAATTTTTACCTGTCATTGGCGCGGTCGGAACTCACCCAATGATTACGATGACGGCAAGCAAAATCCCGATTGAAAGGACAAATATGCCGGGTATCCTTGAGGGCATGCCCACAGTGGATTTGGGGTAAAGGACACTATCTGCGGGTTTGATTGGGTTGTAATGCACCTTCACCTTTCCGCCTACCTGGAACTCGTCGCGGACGTTGCTGGCGGTGATGAAGTCCAAACTGCCCTTGGCAAAAGTAATGCGGTCGCTTTCGTGGGATTGCCCGTTGACAGAATACCCATAGCGCACAACAGGAAAGAATCCAGTGCCAACTTTGCCGGTGGCGGTGCGCAGGAATTCTTCGCCCAGGTCTATTTCCAGAACTTCACCCTCAACAATTGGCCAACCCCGGGCTGCGCGGGACTTGAACCTTGGCGCAAAGGCGCGCCAGGAAAGCCAGGCACCGGCAAGAATTAGCCCAATACAGATTACAACGTTTGCGACCATGCATTCTCCTGAATCATAAAGTAGCCTCAATTTTACCGTTGTTTTGGAACAGCAGCAGGAGGAGATGGAACAATAACGCCAGCACTCCGACCCAGACAAGAATGACGAGCAGCGTCATCCACCAGGGATTGGGCCTGGCGAGTGAACTCTCCGCCCTGGTGCGCGCGGTTGCCATCACTTCAGGCGGGATGAGGCGCAGGGCCAGGGCGATGCCGGCGGGGATGAGAATAAGGTCATCCAGGTAGCCGAGAACGGGGATGAAATCCGGAATGAGGTCAACCGGAGAGAGGGCATAGGCGGCCACGACCACCGCCAGCAGGCGGGCAACCCAGGGAGTGCGCTTATCGCGGGAGGCATACCAGACTGCCAGCGTGTCGCGTTTGAGGAGCCGGGCGTGATTTCTAATTGAATCCATACTTGGCATCCGTTGAGTATAACGGACGATACGTCAATGGCGTAATCCATCTGATGGAAAATCCTGCTTTGATTCTATGTGGAATTGTGCTGCAGTTGCTGTAAAACCGCGAGGGTTCGTTCGCGGTCGGCAAAGGGTACGAAGAGGTGATCGTGGTGGAAAGCGGCGACGACATTACACGGAATGCCGGCTTTGGCGAGAGCTTCCGTGACCACCGCAGTGAGACCCACCGAGTCCAGCGCAGAGTGGACATCCAGGGTGATCCACGCATAGGTGGCGCCATACTTGAAACCGATAATCTCCGCCTGTTCCGCGCGCAGGACAACTGATTCACCCTCCCACTCGTGAAAGTAAGCAAGCGGGCGTACATTGGCAGGCAAGTGACCTTTGTGGGTGATGAAGACGAACTCACCCGCGTTGAGGCGCGGTGAAAGCTGTGCCAGTTGGACTGCCAGGTCGTGTTCCGGTGCGGTCATACCAGCTTCTTCCCCCAATCGACAGCCCGTTCCAGTTCGCCAGAAACCAACGGACCCTCTTCCCCTTTGACGAAGAATCCTTCGGCAGGCAGTGCCAGGGTGCCGGCTTTGCCTTGCAGTTCACAGGCGATGAGGGGTGCGGCGTAACCGCCCTTATCTATGATCTTGCGGAAGAGCAGTCCCTTGACTCCGCTCATCAATAGGCGGGTATCAAAGGCGGCCACCTTTTTCCCCTGTAGCGCAGCGGAGGGAATAGCCTCCAACACACTGTGGGTGGCGGGAGTGGCTCTAAAGCTGCGGGTGGGGGAGCCGACGACAAGGATATCAGCGGCGAGGATCTGCGCCACGGAAACGGAGCCGGCGCGGAGACACTGGGTTTCGTGAGCGGTGCGCAACCCGGAGGCGATGGACTGAGCGATCTTTTCGGTGTTGCCAAATACCGAATCATAGATGACGAGGGCCTGCATGGGGGAAGACTCCTTTGGTGATGGTTGAATGTGTTTGTAGTATAGCAAATTTTGCACTTCCTGTTTCGAATTTCCTCCCCGCAGCACCAGATAAATCGGACAAAATTGGTGGTATTATAGGGTTGGACGCCCGGCGCAGGCGTGGAGGAAATTGCTTTTAGAGGGATTAATCTGCCTGGAGAAAGGATCAAATAAAATGCTCAATCTCAACTCAATTATGATCGGAACGAAGCAACTTAAAGCGATGGCAGCATTCTATGAGAAGGTTATTGGTCAGCCGGCGGGGATGACGGATGAAGAAAATGGATTCGTCGGCTGGCAGGTTGGCGCTGCTTATTTTTCCCTGCTGGATCACTCCGAGATGGGCGGCCGCACAAAAGACCCCGGCAGGATGATGATCAATTTTGAAACCTCCAATGTCAAAGAAGAATTTGCGCGTATCAAGAAACTGGGAGTTGACGTGGTGCGCGAACCTTATGAGATGGGCGGCGGATGGATCGCGACCCTGGCTGACCCGGATGGCAACTACTTTCAACTGGTCACCCCGATGGAGTAACTCAATTTTTACAAGCATCCATTATTAAATTAGAAAGGAGCCAAAAGAGATGCAAAAAATAACCCCACACTTGTGGTATGACAAAGAAGCATTCGAGGCCGCGAGTTTGTATGTTTCTATATTCCCAAATTCCAAGATAACCAACCGGTATTTCATCTATAACACCCCTGCGGACACTGCCGAGATCCTCACCTTCGAGGTGATGGGGTACGAGATCGGGGCGATGAGCGCGGGACCGATATTCAAACTAAACCCGTCCGTGTCGCTGCTGGTGACCTGTACCACCAAGGACCAGGTGGATGAATACTGGAAGAAACTCTCGCCAGGCGGCAAGGCGCTGATGGAACTCGGAGCGTACCCGTTCAGTGAAAGGTACGTGTGGGTAGAGGATAAGTACGGCCTCTCGTGGCAGCTGATGTATTCCAGTGAAGCCAGCGCAAAGCCAATGATCAGACCCGTGGTGATGTTCACAGGCGAGGTTGCCGGCAAAGCGGAAGCAGCGATCAAATTCTGGACCTCCATATTCCCGGATTCAAAGATCATTGACGTAATGCGATATGAAAAAGGCGAGGAGCCCGACAAGGCCGGCACAATCAAGTTTGGCTCATTCAAACTCTTCGGGCAGGAATTTGCCGCCATGGACAGTGCGCATGAGCATAAATTCAGTTTCAGCGAGTCGCTTTCCTTTATTATTAACTGCGAAACCCAGGAGGAAATCGACGGCTACTGGGAAATACTGTCTGCCGTGCCTGACGCGGAAGCTTGCGGCTGGCTCAAAGACAAATTCGGCTTTTCATGGCAGGTATCCCCCAAGATGCTGGACAAATTGCTGGCCGGCGATGACCGCGAAAAGATCGACCGGATGTCGCAAATCCTTTTAGAGATGAAGAAACTGGATATAGCAACATTAATGGCTGCTTATGATGGCAAGTAGAAAAGAGATCGCGGTTTCCTTTCTCAAGCTGGCTGCATCGGGGAAGGCGCGGGAGGCATTCAGCCGGTTTGTGCACCCGCGATTTATGCATCACAACCCGTATTTCAAAGGCGACCGGGACTCTCTTTTGGCGGCCATGGAAGAAAGCGCTGTGGAGTTCCCGAAGCGGGTGTTCGAAGTGGCGCGCACGGTGGAGGAGGGTGAACTGGTGGTGGTGCACGCAAGAGTGTTCCTGAAGCCGGAAATGCCGGAGTTCACACTGATGCATATTTTGCGCTTCGAGGGCGACCTGATCATCGAGGAGTGGGAAGCGGCACAGGAAGTGCCGTCGGAGAGCCCGAACGAGAACGGCATGTTTTAATCCAAATCGTGTTGGAAGATAGCAGGTAAACGGATTCGAATTGTTACTCAATTTCAAAAAGATTCAATTCGAATGTGTTCGTGGTTGTTGTAAATTCGCACTCCTTGTGGGGTTTTAGACAATAGAAGTTCGTGAGAACGAATGGGACTCGTATCAAAGTTTCGAAGGGAAACGAGTCGAATAACGAATGGCAGAACTTGAGGAACAGGCGCGGGGAAATAATATTTTGTGTTAATACTATTGTTGCACAAAAGCCTGGAAATACAACTTGCCTGTTTGGCGAATTTTTAGCTCAAAACCTGCCAAATTGGCAAGTTTTTGGGTTTTTTTAAACTACGCGAAGTTCTGGTGCGGCGGTGCCGCACCCTACCTGCTTAAAATAATCAGCAAGTTAGATTTGTACGTTTTTTTCAATTTGTCGAAAACGGAAAACTAACCAAATAATGGCGACATCAAGACCGATGCTTGGAAAGAGAATCCATGGGCAAAAATAATTTTTCATATCGGAACAAATAAATATTCCCTGCAGTATTAGACACATAATTATGTGAAGAGCTGCAAGGACTAAGGCAACGCTCTTTTCAAATTTATTATTCTTTCTGTATGCTATTCTGAAAACAACATACAGGAAACAATACATCCCCCCTGATATAAAAACGACATACGCAATAGGCGCTCCGATGTTTCTTCTTTTCCATTCGTAATCTGATGGAGCATCTCCAAGACTAAATCCAATTATCATCAACAAGCCAATTAGGACAGTTGCGATTCCAACAAGTAAGCTGATCGTGTCAATCTTTTTCTTTAACGGATTAATTTCTTCCATTTACCCTCCGCCTAAATTTTATCCTCAATAAAATATTGCTATGAGATATTCGAAATTGTCCCTTCGTGGAAAATATTCTGGAACAATCCATCAATTTTATTCGTTTTGGAGATGGTGTAAAAATGGCGAGCATCGATTCGGTGTTTAATAAATTGTATTTTATCGAGGATTAATTTAACAAAGGAAGGCTTTTGACTAAGATATATATTAAAAGAGATAACAAAATAACTTCATATAAAACCAATAAAATCTTATTAAAAATTATTATCCCTTTTTCCTCATTTAAAACTGAAATTGAAAACCTCTTAAAGGGATACCAATCAGGATATTTGTATAGTGATTTCCTTGCCCGGTGAATAGTTTTTCTCGGTTGATACCAAATTTCAAAAATCTTATAACCAACAAAGATTATCATCAAGATTAAAATGAATAAACCTACATAGAAATCTTTCATTCTGAATTCCTAAAAAATCAATAATTTAACATAATTCTACAGTAAAACAAAAGACACCCTAAACGATCTTGAGTGTCTTTCTAAGGCTTAGGATTCAGGTCGACTCCTCGGAAGACCGCTGGAGGAATCCTCGTCGCCCACTTCGCTTCGCTCTCCCCTGAAAAATCATCAGGGTGCAAAACCCGCGAGGGGCGACTCGTCGGAAGACCACTGGATGAACCCTCGTCGGCTCCAGTATTTCATGCCGGAGTGCTAAAAACCACTGGTGGAACCCTCGTCGCCCACTTCGCTTCGCTCCCCCCAAAAAATCGTCGGGGTGCACCCACAGGGCACACAAACAGTGCAGTACGCGAGGGGCGACTCGTCGGAAGACCACTGGATGAACCCTCGTCGGCTCCAGCATTTCATGCCGGAGTGCTAAAAACCACTGGTGGAACCCTCGCCGCCCACTTCGCTTCGCTCCGGGGCGACTCGTCGATATGTAAGTTTAAAAAAAGAAGTGCCCTTATGGGCACATCTTTTTTTAGGCTCCTCGTCGAAGACTCGAACTTCGAACCTAGCAGTTAACAGCCGCCCGCTCTGCCAATTGAGCTAACGAGGAACGCGCTCATTATTATAATTCATGCTCTTCTCGTGTCAAGCGCGTGACCATAACCGCATTAAAACAAAAGCCCGGTTGATCACCGGGCTCATGCTTCTTTCATTATTCTGTTGGGTTAGTTGGCCGGGGCATAGGCACCGCAGTAAACACCTGTGCCAGCTCCAGTTCCGAACCCGCCGCCGCGCATGCCGCCGCGCGCACCCTGCCTGAGGGCTGACTGCTGCATGAGATCAGCCTGCTCCTGGGTGATGAACCCCTGTGCCAGCGCTTCCGCGGCAACATCGGTTTTCACCTGGGTCTTGAGTGCCCAGAACTCTTCGAAGGTCAACCCGGTGGACAGGGCGATCTGTGCGAAGGTCTCGCCAGCTTCGAGGCGTGATT
Source organism: uncultured Anaerolinea sp. (assembly GCA_964533735.1). Lineage (GTDB taxonomy): Bacteria > Chloroflexota > Anaerolineae > Anaerolineales > Anaerolineaceae > UBA6107. Next base: position 96,069 of record CAZHMD010000010.1, read on the forward strand.
CGATCTCGGAAGCGGGAATATCCAGCGCTTCAGCGTAGGCGTCCATCATCAAAGCGTGGACATCTTCGTTTACAATCTCGGTGCCACGATTGCCAATGCCGCGCATGCCAGCGCCACGTCCGCCAAAGCCTTCAGTGAGCGGGTCATTCTGGATGGGGCCCTGGGCGGAGACCGCTGTTACGGTTCCGAAGACGGCTAATACTGCTATTGCAACGACCATTAAAACCAGTGTACTTTTTTTCATTTTGTTCTCCTTTTTGTTGATCAGAGTTTGCCTCTGATTTATGACCCCAGTTTATCGGTCAGTTGTGAAGAAGTCGTGAACATGGTGTGAATTTTTGATGGAGGATTCCCGTATCACCCAAATGAATGACTTTTTCAATCCAGAAGAGGTGACATTACACACCGCGGGGTTGTTGACAGCTGACAGTGCTTGTGCTATCCTTGCGCTCGTTAATCCGATAATATCGAAAGGATACAACCATGTCTTATAAGATCACTACTGACTGCATTTCCTGCGGCGCGTGTGAAGCCGAATGCCCCGAAAACGCCATCTCCGAAGGTGATGGACTCTACGTTATCGACCCGGCCAAGTGCCAGGACTGCGGTTCGTGCGCTGAAGTTTGCCCCACCGGTTCCTGCGTCCCCGCATAGTTCAGAGAAAAGTAAATCAAACGAGCCCGGTTCCTTAAAGAAACCGGGTTTTTATTTTCCCCGTTGTATAATTTTTTAAACAATACTTCCGGTCTGAAAGAGGGCAGCATGAAGAAATTTATCGCGGTGGCAGGAAACATCGGCGTTGGTAAATCCACACTGGTTGAAATGATCTGTTCCCAACTGGACTGCCAGCCATTTTATGAACCGGTGACGGAAAACCCTTACATCGCTGATTTCTACAGGGACATGCCCACCTGGAGTTTCCACAGCCAGATATTCTTTCTCACCCACCGCCTGCGCATCCACCAGGAACTGGTACGCGCCGCGGGATCCGTCATCCAGGACCGCAGCATCTACGAAGACGCCGAGGTGTTTGCGCACAACCTTTTCGTGCAGGGCACCCTCAGTGAACGGGATTACGCCACCTACCGTTCACTTTACCGCACCCTGGCTGAGTACCTGCCCCCGCCGGACCTGATGATCTACCTGCGCGCGTCGGTGCCCACGCTAATCCAACGCATCGCCCTGCGCAACCGCGATTACGAACGCGAGATCGATCCCAAATACCTCTCACGCCTGAATGATCTTTACGAAAATTGGATCAACCACTTCACGCTTTGCCCGGTGCTCACCGTGCCGGCGGATGACCTGGACTACGTGGCACATCCTGTCCACCTGGATCTGATCGCAAACAAGGTGCAGGAAAAATTAACGGGTAAAGAAGAAGTTATCTTTACCCGCGAAGAAGCACAGCGCACGTAAAATTAATCCCTGCCGGAACAGCAGAGAAACACCCAATCGAGTAGTATTTTTACTCCGGAAAAATATCCACAACGAGCTTGATGGCAGTGCGGACCTTGCTATCTATCTCCACATCCACAAATTCGGGCAGACAGTAAACCTTCATTCCATCCTCTGCCAGATAGCCTTTGGCCAGAACCAGTGCCTTGACAGCCTGGTTGACCGCCCCGGCGCCAATCGCCTGGACATCCGCGTGTTTATGTTCGCGCATCACGCCAGCAATGGCCCCTGCAACTGCTGCAGTGCGAGAATTGGCTTTGACTTTAATGACATCCATAATGTGTTCTCCCTTCCGGATCTCGATGATCGTGTAAGCCAAGGGGACAAACAATATTGTCTACACAAATAATACAAGAAATCAAGGTCAGTTTCAAGCACGGACTTTGAGGTTAATTAACTTAATCTTTGTTTATTAATTAAGGATGTAGTAATAGCAGTAGGGGGTGTGGATTTGTGGACAAGGATTTGTGATCGAAGAAATTTACCTGTCAATTAAGGTCAAACCTCTTCTCGACCCCCACATATGGGGGAAAATCCAAAGCAATTTATCCCGCAAGAGGTGTGGAGAAAAACGGAGAGTAAGGCTTCATTTCCAGAATCTCTTCCGACCGCCAAAACCCTGTGGAGAAATGTGGATAAGTTACTCTTAATTGAACAGAGTTTATGAGAAAATCTGCCCGCTTCTCCACATAAAAACCGCTTTCTCCACAGAAAACGGGGTTTTCTCCACAATGCAGGAGTCGGTGGATCGTAATGTGGGGATAAAGATCAGCTGCGCAGCTGGTCGAGGGATTCTTCAATGCGGTCGAGCGCGCCATCCAGCAGTTCCAGGCGGCTGGCGATGTTGCGGGTATCCAGCTCCAACTGGCGGCAAAGGCTCTGCCAGGCTTTATAGGGTTCGCCTGATTTTGGCAGGTCGGCTGCCATGCGCGTCCAGGTAAAGAGCAGCACCCACAAAGCCGCAGCGGGGCGTTCTTCGGCCAGACCCTTGATCGCCTTGAGATAATAATTCTTGCGCGTTGGGTTCAGAGTAACGGGAGCCTTGCCGGATTCGTTGAGCTGGTCGTAGGCGGTTTCCCAGCCGGTGAACCAATCCGCCCACTGGTCATCAGTGACGGATTCACTGGTGAAGGACTGCACAAGTTCGCCTGCCAATTCGGACATGCCCGCCCAGGTGCTGCGCTGGGGCAACTCCAAAAAGAGGCGGCGAATGGGTAAGGGAGCCCCGGTCATTGAGGCAGCCGCATTGGCGCTGTCGCGGACCACTTCCAGCAGCGCATTTACGCGCTTGACCCCCTGCGGGATGGCGCCATCCTGCAGGGCCTGCCAGGTGAGGCGGGCAGGGGACAAGAAAGTACGCACGCGTTCGGCAACATTTTCGGGGTGGTTGAACTGGGCGGTGCCGGCAGAGCGGGTGTAATCCAGCCAATGAAAGGGATCGTGCAAGACCATTGGTCCGCGAGCCAGAAGACTGCCCAGCCAGGGATCGGTGCGCAGTTTACGGGCAGGGGCAAAGGCTTCCTGGGCGTAATGAGCAATGTCAAGGTGGACATCGGCGTTAATGCGGATCACCTCACGCGCGGTGGTCAGCGGGCGATCGTGAATGCAAAAGAGGTCAATATCCGTGATGCCTGCCAGGAAAGGTTCCTCGTTGAGCAGCGACCCGCCAATGTAGACACAGACTATACCGCGGTCCCTGGCGATAATCTTCGCGGAATTTTCACGGGCAAGATTCAGTAGTGTGTCTCGGGTGATGCGCATAACTCTCCAGTTTATTGGATCGGCAGTTCCGGTTGGAATGGGGCGCCTAAAAGTGCCTGGTTGATGCGCTGCTCAACGAGCGCCAGGTCTTCCGGGCGGTTGACGAAATCAAGGTCGTTGGTGTCGATGATGAGCACCGACGCAGCGTGTGAAGAATCCAGGTAATAATCATCGTAGGAATGGTTGAGGAGGTCGATGTAAGCGCGTTCCATCTGGCGTTCGTAGGGGCGGTCGCGCTGGGCGATACGGCGCATGAGCGTGTCGGTTGAGGCGCGCAGGTACACCACCAATTTTGGAGGAGTCACCTTTTCGGCCAGGGCTTCCTGGACGTTGTAATACATATCCAGTTCGTCTCCCTGAAGGTTGATGCGCGCGAAAAGAGCGTCCTTTTCGAAGGTGTAATCACTGATGATGGAGATGGATTCAGCCAGGCGGTCGGTGATGTTGCGGCGCTGCTGGTGATAACGGCTGAGGAGGAAGAATATCTGCGTCTGGAAAGCATAACGCGCGCGGTCGGCGTAAAAGTTGCTTAAAAAGGGATTCTCTTCAAAGACTTCCAGCACCAGTTCCGCTTCGAATGAGGTTTGAAGCAGCCGGGCGAGGGTGGTTTTGCCGACACCAATGACACCTTCGATCGCAAAGTACATGCAGCGCTCCGTAAAGTGGGAGATGATTGAAATTAAAATATACCATAAATTGCGAATGTCTTTGCGAGGAGCGAAACGACGAAGCAAACCCCAAGTCACCGTTTAAGTTAATTCGAGATTGCTTCGCCAAAAACGGGCGCGCAACGCTTGCACCGGCAGCAAGTGCAGGTGTGACATTGTTTCGTTATTATTCGTCGATGCGCCAGTAGGCACCGCCGCCGCCCTCGCGAGCCATCATTTTGTACTCGATGAATCCGCGGCGGATGGAAGCGGTATCCGCATTGAACCCGAGGAGGATCTCGTTCACTTCCTTTTCGGTGTAGCGCCTGCCCGGCTCAAAGGATTTGAGCACATGGCGCAGCAGCACAAGGAATTTCTTCTCCTGGGCGGGGAAGACCTTGATGCGCCCCTCGCGGTTGAGGAAGGTGTTGAGCACCTTGCGCTCAAAGGCATCCTCGCCTTGCCCTTCAGATAGGCGCGGTAAGTTTTCCTCCTGCAGCAGGTGTTTGGCCATATTCTTTATGGTTTCCATCTGCAGCGAGTAGATGAAATAATGTCCATCCGGCTGCGCTTTGACCAGGCCGGCGTAAGCCAGGCTGGAAAGGTGACCGGAAGTGGTGGAAACGCTCAACCCCAGCGCTTTGGCGAGGTCACTCACCGAGGAGGGTTTCTGCGCCAAAAGACCGACGATCTTGAGGCGGTTTTCGTCCGCCAACGCGCGGAAGAAATCCAGCAGTTCAGGTATTTGTTGTTGTGTGTCCATTTCTTTCTCCTCGAAACAATTCGTTATATACCGAAATGATTTTACCATTTCAGTTTCATTTGTCAAGAGGGATGAACGCGAAAATCCGGATTCCTTTTGGGGAAACCCGGATTTAGAACCAACACGAATTATCGGAGCAAATCACAGTATTAAGATGCGTAACCCGTGGATAAACTCTTCATTTACGGTATGCTGTTACACTGATGCTTATCGGCACTCCATATGCACATATCGGGATAGGCTTCACATGTCTCCAGTGATGTGAAGGACCCGCAAAAATCAACCTCAACCGCAGCAGGGGTGGGGGTGAAGGTGGGCACGAGCGTGGGAGTGGGGGTGATAACGCGCACGGTAAGCGACTCAATCCCTGAAAGATCGCCTGAGGTTTCTCCAGTATCCGCCTTGACCCAGCATTTTTGCGTGGCATCCAACTGCACATAGAACCAGGGACTACCCGTGACGGCGCCAACGATGGGATATTCCGCTCCGACTTGAGTTAATCCGAGCGTCCTCTAGAGCACCGAATTGCCTTCGCGGCAATTGGCTCTTTTTACCGCCTTGAAGAGCGGGGGTTCAACAACCACTTCCACTTTCTTTTCCACGGTGAAGGGACACGGCGAGGAACTGGTAAGCGCGTGGGTTTCATCACCCGACCAGAAAGCTTCGACAGACCAATTGCCGGTCAAACCAGGTGTAAATACGTCCTGCCAGGCTCCGTTGGATGCAGATAGAACCGTTTTGGTCTCCTGTTCACCAGCCGGGTTGGTATAAACCAGAGACACCACGTCGGATAAGCTGGGTTCCAGTTTCCCTGTTATGGTAACGGGTTCGTTTGGCGCGCCTGGTCCACCCGGGGTGGCACACGAAATACTCGAGGGGTCCACCACCCTGGCTTCGAAATTGAAGCACTGCACCGGCATGAGGTCACCAGTGAGAGGCATGAGGACACAAAACTTTGAGCGGCAAGAAGTCCCCGCTTTTTCATCCGGTTTGGGGGCTCCGAAGACGTTAAAGTTGACCGTCTCGCCGGGCTGCATCCTCCCGGAAGCAGGCTCAATGTTAAAATTCCAACTATCGCACGTCTTGCCATCCTGATCGGGCACCTCCATGGCTTCGAAGGGGATCCCGACCAAGCATTTATCCGAAGCCATCATACTCATTCCGCCAAGGTAGGAAAGTTCCACGGCGCCAAAGGTACCGCCTGTAAAATGCGCGAAGGTCTCATAGGCGACATTGTTAGTTAGATCCAATTCTCCATCAACGGCTTCAATCTCCACCTTGATCTCGAGCGGCTCTGGGGAATCCAAATTAAGGAGATTGTTTTCAAACTGGGATTCACCGGGCAGTATTGAATCCCCATGGGCCGTATCAATGAGTTTTGGCAGGGAAAGGGGCAAAATACCCACTTCGTCTGCGGGGGCTCCGCAATTTTCAGTTGCGATCTTTGACGATATGGGCTGGCGCATGTAAATGTTGACATTAAAGTTCTCCCCCGGAAGCGACCCGCCATTGTGGATGATGTAATCAAGAGAATCAATGCCCCCCAACGAAATGGGGTCGCCATTACCAGAAGGGATGTATTTTGTTACAACTAATGAGCTTTCGATTGCTTTCATTTCTTCAACGGTTATTTTCTGAGAAGGTGGAAACCCATCCATCCCGTAAGACGACATAGAATCATTCCATATATCAGGAGACTGGTATTTATCGTAAGGTTCATCTTCGTTAATGGGTCCCTGTCTGATGAAAAGGTCTGGCGCCGGGTTGACTGACCTTTGTGCCAGGACTGTACAGGTGGCGTCTCCAGGTTTTGAAAGATTGGTGATGCGTACTGCGGCCGGGACGTTGTAATAGGATTCACCGGGCTGAAGAAGGCTGTAAGCATATGTTTCATTGGTGAGAACAGAGGAGACAGTACCAGCGAAAACGTTATCCCCATAAGGATTGCTGAGTGTTACAAGCACACCCTCTTCATATATATTTTCGTCTCCATTAATGGGTTTGCGGCATTCTGCCATGATCCCCACAAACGCAGCTGACGATCTCGTGGGAATTAAAAGCGCGTTGTTGCCCATTTTCTCAACAGGATCGAGTACCGTGGTAATTTCGCACGATCCCTTGTCGCAGGGCATGCGCGTGGTATTGGCGCTCCAATCGAGCCATCCGCGGTCCAGTTTTGTCCAAGCGCTGAAGTGAAACATGGTGGGATCGTAATGCATAATATCCCAATGCCCCAAACCAACATTATTTCCATAGTAGAGGTCTGGCGCACCAATCATGTGTCCAAGTTCATGGGAGGTAATCGAGATCAAGGCTTCTTTTGATTCCCCCTCAGCGATTTCGGCGACGATCATCGGAATAATGGGATAAGATACCTGAAGCGCCTTAGTATTATCCACACGGTAACCCCACGGAAAAGCGTAAAAGGGGGTGGGATAATGTACGCAGCACATCTGACCGCCGCGTTTCTGTATGTTTGAAATAAAGATAATCCTCTCATAATTATTGAGGTCGTCGTGCAGTTCAGTATAGGCGATGTTCATGGCGACCTGCTTTAAGCCAATTTTATATTGGGTTATTGTGGCGAGAGTATAAGGCGAATCCCACCAGCCATCTTTGCTATCGGGGTTTTCGAGCAACTCAAAATCAAAATACATCTGGCCAAATGACGCTTTTTGGTAATACCCGTTGATAGCCAAGTCTAAAATTTCTACGTACTCATAGGCGCTGAACCTGGGTTCGTGTATATCGGCGATGTCTTGCTCAGTGAACCAGGCGGCGCAGTCAGCAAGTGTAGGACAGTTGGGTTCCTTATTAAATTTCATCATCACCACCAGCACAGGTACAGCTTCACCGCTCCATTCTGGCGTCAAATCACAACCGCTGAGACCGGCTGCAAGGACAGGGATCAAGAAAGCACAAAGAATCAGTTTGGTCAGAAAACGCATGCGTTTCGACGCCATAATACCCTCCCGTGAACAGCAGCTGATTTATGCAATCACTATACAATTTAATAGTTCAATATTCAATGGTCTAGTCAACTAATGAATAATCCGGGCTTCTAATTGAAGAAACCCGGATCGTGAGCCAACAAGAAAAGTTATTTTTTAGAGGGGATTGGCTAAGCCACTTTTTCCAGTTCGTCCACCAGCTTGCTGAGCACATCGAAACCGCCCTGCCAGAACTCGGCTTTGCGCGGGTCCACGCCGGCATCCGCCAGCACCTTCATGGGCGCTTCGGAGCCGCCGGCTGCCAACAGGTTGATGTATTTGGGTTTGAACGACTCGCCTTCTTCCTTGAAGCGTTTGTAAAGCGAGAGTACGAGGAGCTGCCCGAAGGAGTAAGCGTAGACATAGAAAGGCACCTGGTAAATGTGCGGTATGGAGACCCATTCCCACTTGAACTCATCGGCGACTTCCACCGCGGAACCAAACTGCGCCTTGAGGTTCTTCATGTAGGCTTCGGAGAGCTCGTCCACTGATGCGCCATCGACGATCATCTGGTGGGCTTCCTTCTCGAAGAGCGCAAAGAACACCTGGCGCTGGATGGTGGCGTAGGCATCGTCCACCTGGCGGAAGAGCAGGTCGCGTTTGACGGCTTCGTCGGTTTCCTCAGCCAGCATCTGATCCACCAGCATCATCTCACCAAAGGTCGAGGCGGTCTCGGCCAGGGGCAGGCAGGCGTGCTGGGTGAAGAGAGTATGCTTCTCGGCCAGCATGGAGTGGATGGCATGCCCCAGTTCGTGTGCCATGGTGGCCACGTCATCGGCTTTTCCCTGGTAGTTGAGCATCACCCACGGGGTGAGATCAGGGGTGACGGTGGCACAGAAGGCGCCGCCGCGCTTGCCCTTGCGAACTTCGCCGTCCAGGTGGTCTTCAGCGAACACGCGTTCAGCCAGTTTGGCGAACCTCGGATCGAATTCCTTGAAAGAAGAGAGCACCTTTTTGGCGGCTTTTTCATAGGGATAGGGTTTATCTGCCTTGGCGACGGGAGCGTAAACGTCATAGCGGCGCAGTTTTTTCATGCCGAGCAGTTTGGCTTTCAATTTGAAAAAGCGCTGGAAGGTGCCGATGTTCTTCTTCGCCACCTTGAGGAGCAGTTCGATGACTTCGTCCGGCAGGTCATTGGCGAGGTTGCGGGCGGAGATGGGGGTCTTGAAGTGGCGCAGGGTCACTTCCTCGTTCTTCCAGTCGCGTACCACCGTCTGGTACATCTGCCCGAGGATCAGGCCGTCATCACCATAGACGCGGTAGAGTTCCTGGTATGCACGCGCGCGCAGGTCGGGGTCAGAGCCGCGCACCAGGGCCATCAACTCGCCGCGGGTCAGTTCCTTTACAACACCGTCCACTTCCACCTTGAAGACGTAGCGGGTGGTGATGGAGTCGTACAATGTGGTGAGGGCATTGATACCGGTGACGTTCTTGGTGTTGATGATCTTTTCTTCGGCTTCCGTGAGGGTATGCGGTTTGAAATGGCGCATCTCCTCCAGCCAGTAGCGGTAATCGCCGGAGTTCTTCATCAGGCGGGCAGCCGCGGCTTCGGGGAGTTCCTTCCACCATAAGCCAAAGAAGAGCGTACGGTTACCCAGGTCGGCAGATAACTGCTCAGTCTTGGCCATCAATGAGAGTGCGCCCTGATCCTGGGTATCAGCGGAGAACCACAAGCCGGCATAACTGCCCAGTTTGGACCCGATGCGGTGAATCTGCTCCAGCGCCTGGATGATCTTTAAGAAGTCCTCCTCGGTGATATCTTCCTTGAGGAGAGCACGGAATTTTTCGAACTCGGTGGTCAGCTCCTCGATCTTCTTGAAATCAGCTTTAATTTCAGGACCCTTGTCGGAGGGGTAAATATCTCCGAGGCTCCAGCGTTTTTGTGTATAGCCTTTTTGTGTTGACATGGACGATTCCTTATGAGAAATGGATTTTAAGTGCTGTATTCACCGCAGGCGTAATTCGAATCGCCTGCGAGGTCATTATACAATAATTGAATTGCCTTTGATTTTCATTAGAATTTTTGAATTACAGAGATAAATTTCTGACAAGGGGCAATAATTCCCGGTGTATCTGCGGTGACCCCGCGACATGAGCGTAAGGAGTATTAAAGTAATCCGGGTTCCCCTCAAGGTTGGTAACCGTTCCGCCAGCCTCTTCGACGATCAACGCGCAGGCGGCGATGTCCCACGGGGTCGAGCCCAGGTCCCAGTGGCCGTCGGTGCGTCCGCAGGCGGTGTAACACAACGCGATGGCAATTGACCCCAGGCGGCGCACACCCTGGGTGTTTTTGGTGAGGTGGTGGATCAGTTTTAGATTGCGCTCAAGGTTGCTCTCATCGTGCGAGGGCAGCCCGGTGGTGAGCAGGCTTTTCTGCAGCGATTCGCAAGCGGATACGCTGATCGGCTCGCCATTCAGCCAAGCGCCCTTACCGCGTTCTGCGGAAAAACACTCTTCGCGCGAGGGATCGTAAACCACACCCAGCTGCATCCTGCCATTGCGGGCATAGGCGATGGAGGTGGCGTAGACCGGCAGACGGTGGCTGTAGTTGATGGTGCCATCCAGCGGATCAATGTACCAGCAGTGATTGGCGTCCCCTTTCACTTCACCGGTCTCTTCGGTGATGATGGCGTGCGCCGGAAAATCCCTGAGGATATGATCCATCAGCGCGCGTTCACAGGCGTGATCGATCTCGGTGACCACATCAAGAGCGCTTTTCATCTGAATGTGGTGTATCTGGTGAAAACCATCAAGCGCGATGCGCCCGGCTTCTTTAGCCCAGGTAATCACCTGCTGCAATGTAGGTTCGCTAGTGAGTGGCAATTTTTTCTCCGTCTTTGGGTAAGTATTGTACAAAAAAACAATGATCATCGCCCTGCATCAGGGTTTGCGGCTGTTCGAAGCGTATGGCAGAATTCCAGGCGGGGCGGTCCCACCAGGCAGCGTCAGTGCGGCAGTGGATCTGGTAGCCAATCTCGGGTAGTCCATGCTTTTTCCATAGCTCCGCCAGGTAACAACGGGTCACTTTTTCCACGAAGCGCGTGGGAGTGCTTTCCACCAACTCGCGTTCCTGCAGCCCGTAGAGCGATTCCGTTTCCCAGTTTTCTTCGTCGAGGAGCCTGTACCAGGAGGCCATATCGCGCAGATCTGCCGGGTCAAGTTGATGGTCTTTGAACGATTGCATATCTTCCAGGCGTCTTTCTTCACGAGAGGATTCTGCTATTTCCCTAACGGACTGCTGGTAATGCTCCCACATCTGCGCGCCAAGTTTCTTGAGGAGCAATGGACAAACCCGCGCCAGCCCCTCCACTTTGCCACCAACGAAAGCCATATTACGGGCAATGACCTGATCCCTGCGATGACTCGAGATCTGGTCGAAGACGCCACTCCAATCACCCGCATATTCTTCCAGGATGAGGCTCATGCACCCCAATTCTGCGTGGAGGGCATTATCGTCCCAGCGGTCGCCGATGCCGGCAATAAAATCGAACTCGTTCTTCAATTTTCTCGCGATGTCCAGCCGGTCAGACTGAGTGTCGCCAAGGGATACCGGTCCAGCCGGGAAGCCGCTCGATTGAAGCCATTCCTGTGTCGCGGTTAAGGCGGCAACGGGACGAGCGCCGATATACACAATTTTGTATTCAGCAGCAAGCCTCTGCAGAGACTCCACGCTGCCGGGCACCGGGGCGTCCTGTAGAATCTGTTCTCTCGCTTGAAAAACCGCTGTTCCGAGAAGGTGATGCCGGCCACGGTCATCACAAATGGTTCCGTCAATGAATACCAGGATGGCTTTCATCTTGATCCTCCCGTCAGGACTCTCCATTAATTTCACTTATCAGGCGTTCAAAAAATTTTTCAAGATAGACTGTGCGTTGGCGCGCGATCTTTTTGGCGCTGTTTGTGAACAACCGGCTTTCGATCTTACGCAGTTTGAAAAGATGTTCATGGTAGGCGCTGTGGAGCTCGCCGGGTTCTTCCCTGCCGGTGTGTAAAAATTGCTCGGAAGGTTTGGCGTAAAAAGGGGTGCCTGCCAGGGCGGCGTAAACCGTCACACGTACAGCCCCGATAGCTCCTAACACATCCAGTTTATCGGCATCGAAGAGGCATTTGGCTTCAATGGTTGCGGGCGGCTCGCGGTCGTCGCGGAAACGGTGGGCACGGATGCAGTGCAGTACCGCTTGAATGCGCTCCTCCGGCCAACCCTCTGCCTTCAGCACAGAACCCGCGATTTCAGCGGAGCGCAGGTGGTGCTCGAGGCGGCTTTCACTACCGGGGGTGGTGCCGTCGGCGTCATGCAGCAGCGCAGCGGCGCGCACGATCTCCAGGTCAGCGCCCTCTGTTTTGGCGAGGCGCTCCGCCATGCGGTAGACGCGCTCGATGTGCGAGAAATCGTGCACCGCATCTGTGTTGGAATACCATTTTTTGGCTTTTTCAAGGTTTAACATACTAGATCCTTAACCACGAAAATCACGAAAACGACGAAAGAATAATAAAAACAGATCTTTCACCACGGAAAAACACCAAAAGAATAAATTAGCAATTGTTTAGATATTCATTTTCCTAGTTCAAAGAATACGGACAGAAAATTGGTCACGAAATAACCTCTTGTTTGATTTTCCTCTGAGAACCAATGACCCCTGCGATTATCCCAAATGCAGGTGGAATGAAACCCCCACCGACAAGGAACATGAGGATTGACAGGAAAATCAGGGTCAAGCCTCCGTTCTTTCTCTGTATGAAAAAAGCCGCCCACGCCATGACAACCAGAGAAACGAGGATGGCAATTATCCCGGTGATGAGGAAATTTTGGATGAGCGTGATGGCTGGCCAACCTGACCATTGGGAAGTTGGCAGATTTGAAAATGAAGTCCCCGAAATGGCATCAAATAGAATCCCGTTCAAAGTTTTATTACGCTGGAGGATTTCATAATACCCGTGTTCCGCACCAACGAACCCGGCAATTAACCCAATTATTGACGCTGCCACCCTCGAAGTTCGAGCCGCCTGATCACTATGGCGCAGCCTAAGCAAGACTCTCTCAAGGATGTTGACGGCTATAAGTGTGATGACGATCATATAGAGAACCATTTCTAATCCTTTTTATGTACCTGAATTCCGCATCAAAAATAAGTTACCAGGACTTTTGCCTCGGCGAGATGATGATTGTGGTGAAGTTCAATAACCTATGCAGAATTTCCTCAATTTTGAGCCTTTAGCGTTTTTCGTGGTTAATGATCTTGCCCTTCTTGACCACAGTCTCAACCAAATTCCCGCCAAAGCGGTAACACAGATGGCGGTAATCGTCCACCGAAAGGATCAACAAGTCAGCCTGCTTGCCGATCTCGATGGAGCCGATGCGTTCCTGGCGGCCGATGGCTGCGGCAGCGTTAATGGTAGCGGCGGCAAGCGCTTGCGCCGGGGTGAGCTTGAGGTAGCGGCTGGCCAGCGCCAACACGAACTGCATGCTCTCACACCAGGCGGTGCCGGGGTTAAGGTCGGTTGCCAGGGCGAGAATGCAGTCTGCTGCCAGCATTTCCTTTGCTGGCGAATATTGCGGCTCTGCCAACCCGAAAGGTGTGCACGGCAGCGAAACGATCACAGTGTTGGAACTGCCAAGCGCATTGATCTCCGCGGAAGAGGTTTTGACCGCGTGGTCGATGGAGATGGCGCTCATCCCGGCTGCCAGGCGTGCGCCGCCGAGGTTTTCAAACTCGTCCACATGCGCCTTGAGCGGAAACCCAAGCTGCCTGGCTGCGGTCAATATACTGAGCGTCTGCTCCAGGTCGAAGGCACCCTTCTCGCAAAACACATCCACAAAAGGCAGCTGGCGGGAACCCGCGTGCGCCTGCCACCAATGCTTTAGGTCCGGCAGCATATGCTCGCACAGCAAATGGGTATATTCATCCACCCTGCCGGCATACTCCAGCGGAACAGCGTGGGCACCCAAAAAGGTCGGCGCGATCTCCAGCGGACCTTCTTCGTCCAGTTTCAGTAAAACATCCAATTGGGCTAATTCAGCGGTTAAATCCAAGCCGTAGCCGCTCTTGGCTTCCGCGGTGGTGGTGCCGTGCCTGAACATGCCCTGCGCACGCAGACGGGTTTGCGCCAGCAGGTCCTCAGGGGCGGCTGCTCGCGTGCCGCGCACCGTTGAAGCGATGCCCCCGCCGGCGCTCATGATCTCCATGTAGGTCTTCCCCTGCAAGCGCATCTCGAATTCAGCCCCGCGGTCACCAGCCCATACCAGGTGAGTGTGCGGATCGACGAACCCGGGCATTACCACCCTGCCCTTGGCGCTTAGCGTTTCTTCATGGGGATACCTGTTCAACAGGTCACGGGTGGTGCCAACCGCCACGATCGTTTCGCTCTGCAGGAGGACGGCACCGTTTTCAATGATGCCCAGGCGCCCGAGCGCATTCCCGCGCTGAACCCCGCCAGCCACGGTAATCAATTGAGAAGCAGAATGAATTAACATGAGCCCTCGGTAAACGACAACGTTTCAAGACAAGTATACCCGAACGCCAAAAGGCTGCCTTTGAAACCAGATTATACCTGCGGTATTTTTGGTATTGTGACCCTACACATTTCAATGTCTAGACATATTCAACTATAATAGGAAGGTCCTAATCGCAGATTTATCGAGGAATCAATGACCCAATCTCCCAGTTCCACCTATGATGTGATCATCATTGGCGCGGGTCCCAGCGGCATTTT
>CAZHMD010000011.1:0-102549 GCA_964533735.1 uncultured Anaerolinea sp.
GGCATCCTCAACCTGGTGTTCTACTTCTTCAAGATGGACACCTTCCACTTGCTGCCCGAAGTAGTGGATCAGAAGTACTTCTTCCTGACCGGGATTATCCTTTTCCCGTTCATGGTTGCCATTTTCCTCGAGGAACGCCACCGCAAGGTAAAGGCGGACTCCATCGAGCAAATGCGCGCCCTTTCTTCACATGATTTTGAAACACTCGTGGCTGAAACCTACCGAGCCCAGGGTCACACTGTGGAACATGTTGGCACTACTGGCGACCATGGCATTGACCTGGTAGTACATACCCGGCGCGGAGAGACCTGGCTTGTGCAGTGCAAAAAATACCGCGGCAAGGTGGGTGAACCCATCATCCGTGATTTCTATGGCGCTTTGCGGGCTGCTGATGCGGACGCCGGTGCTGTGGTCACCACGGGTCAGATCACAGAGCAGGCACGCATGTGGGCAGAAGGCAAACCTCTGCACCTCTACGATGGCGAGGAATTCCTCAAAATCATGCAGACCGTCAATATTAAGCGTTCCCTACCGGCTGAAGCCCGCAAGAAACCTGTTCTTGCTGCACCTGTCAAGTCTCCGATACTGCAGCCAGCATTTGCTACTGCCTTCGCCCATGACACTTCAACCGCTGTGATCGAGCAGCCCTTCGAGGAACAAGACAAGCGACCATTTATGAATATGAACCAGGCACCTGAATGCCCGGCTTGCGGGGTACCCATGATGCTGCACACCGAGAAGCGCTTCCTGCGCAAGGCCAGCCAATATTACATCTGCCCCAATGCGCCTTCCTGCACGGAAACGCTCGAACTTTAAACCTAATCTATCACAAGATGTATACAGCCCCCCAAATGGTCAAAAGACCGGGGGGCTTTTAATTGACAAAGCGGAGTAAGTGACGACTTAAGCGGTCAACGAGTTTGGATCGGGTGGATTGAATTGTCCCGGTTGTTGTTCGTCGATCAGCATGCGGATGAATTTTCCCCTGGGAGTCTGATGGAAGTGCTGGTATCCCCATTTCTGATAGGGCATGCCGCGTTTTTGCGCTTTGACCGCCGCCTCATCAGGATACAGGTAAGCGGTTACTGCCTCTGCGAAATCTTCGACGGAGTTGAAGTTCTTATCCACCCCGCAAGGAGGCGGCGGGCTGCCCACGCGGTACCAGAAGAATTTCCATTGCGGGTGCAAACGGTGAAATCCCTTCCACGGGAATCCGCTGCGGGTGGCTTTGCGCATGCGCTGAGAGAATTGCCAACCATTGGCTTTGTCCCAGGCATGCGCGAGCTCGTGGGTGATCGTCCAGGTGGTGAGGGCGTTGGCATTGTAACAAACCATACCCGATGACAGTACGCAGTTCATTCCGGTGTGCGCCAGTTTAATCTTTACCGGAAAGGTCAGCGGGTTGACACCACATACCTCGGTGAAATGATCATAGACCACCTCAAGCAATTGCAGTTCTCGCTCCTGCCAATCCCCTTCAAGTGAGAAATGCGTCTTCGCCTGGACCTGGTCGAACATTGCTTTAACTTTAGTTTTTTCCACCATATCCTGTAATTATAGGGGCAATTTTCGGTTCCCGGTTCATGATTTACGTTTTGCGAATCATTCTTAATTCTGATAGGTTTTGCGAGTTATCTGAGCCTAAACTTGGCAGGTAGAAGGGTCACTGGAACGATATGCCCCAACAAGCCCAAAAGAAGTTCTATGAATTAAGCCTGCCTGAACGCCTGGAGGATGCGGCACGTCAGAGCGGCGTCCCACTGGATACCCTCAAACCTCTCACAGGGGACGGCGGGTTAACCGCTGAACAGGCAGACCATATGGTGGAAAACGCCATTGGCGTCTTCGGGTTGCCTCTGGGGATTGCCCGTAACTTTCTCATCAACGGCAAGGAATACCTCATTCCCATGGCGATCGAAGAACCATCCGTCATAGCCGGGGCTTCCTTCATGGCGAAACTGGTTCGCGCAGGCGGCGGGTTCACAGCTGAGTCTGACGCGCCTGAGATGATCGGGCAGATGCAGTTGCTGGATGTGCAGGATTTCGATAAGACGCGAGCACTTCTGCAGGAGCACAAAGCCGAGCTGCTTGAACTGGCTGCCGGCATTGACCCGGTGCTCTCGCGCTTTGGCGGCGGTCCGCGTGACCTGGTCATCCGCACCATTGAGGATTCAGCCATCGGCGCATTCCTCGTGCTCCATCTGATTTACGATGTGCGCGATGCCATGGGCGCCAATGCCATCAATACCGCGCTTGAAAAACTGGCTCCAAGAATCACAGAGATCACCGGTGCGCGCGTGCACCTGCGCATCCTCTCCAACCTGGCAGACAGGCGCCTGGCGCGGGCTGACTGCACCATCCCATTAGCAAATCTCGCTTTTGAACACTACTCCGCAGAGACCGTGCGCGACGGCATCCTGGAGGCCTGGGCTTTCGCTGAAGCGGATCCCTACCGCGCTGCCACGCACAACAAGGGCATCATGAACGGTGTGGACGCGGTGGTACTGGCAACCGGCAATGACTGGCGCGCGGTGGAAGCCGGCGCGCATGCCTTTGCTGCCCGCAACGGGCGTTACACCAGCCTTTCCACCTGGTCGGAAGACGACCAGGGAAACCTGCACGGTTTCCTGGAAATGCCCATGGCAGTGGGGATCGTGGGTGGAGCCACCCGGGTGCACCCGGCTGCCCAGGCAGCCTTGAAGTTACTCAAGATTGAATCCTCCGCCGAACTGGCACAAGTCATCGTCTCCGTCGGATTAGCGCAAAACCTGGCTGCGCTGCGCGCACTTGCCACGGAAGGCATCCAGCGCGGGCACATGAGCCTGCACGCCCGCCAGGTGGCGGTTGCCGCAGGGGCGACCGGCGAAGATGTGGAACGCCTTGCCAGTCAACTGGTGACTGAAAAACTCATCCGCACAGACCGCGCGGAAGAGATCCTTAAAGAGTGGAGAAAATGAACATGGCTGAAAAATCCTCTCAGAAAGCCAAACAATCAAAGCTATTATTGAAGACCGACCGCCCCACCGGCATCGTCGGTTATGGGGCGTATGTGCCGCGATACCGCCTGCCGGGCAGCGAGGTGGCGCGTGTATGGACGGGCGGCAAGGGCGGCTCCCCGGTGAAAGAGAAAGCCGTGGCAGGCCTGGACGAAGACGTGATCACCATGTCCATCGAGGCAGCCCGCAACGCCGTTGCCCGCGCCCGCATTGACCCGCAGGAACTGCGCGCGGTGTGGGTTGGGTCAGAATCACACCCCTACGCCGTCAAACCCTCCGGCACGGTCGTGGCGGAAGCCATCGGTGCGTCTCACAACATTCAATCCGGCGACTGGGAATTCGCCTGCAAAGCCGGCAGCG
Source organism: uncultured Anaerolinea sp. (assembly GCA_964533735.1). Taxonomy (GTDB): domain Bacteria; phylum Chloroflexota; class Anaerolineae; order Anaerolineales; family Anaerolineaceae; genus UBA6107. The sequence continues at coordinate 3,357 of CAZHMD010000011.1, forward strand.
AGGCCATGGTGGCGGCCATCGCCCTGGTGGGTTCCGGCATGGGCAAGTACGCCATGGCAATCGGCATGGACACCGCCCAGGGAAAGCCCGGTGACGCGCTGGAGTACACTGCAAGCAGCGGCGGGGCAGCCTTCATCTTTGGTCCCGCGGATGAAGCGCTGGTGGAGGTTGAGGCGGCGTATTCCTACGTTTCCGATACACCCGATTTCTGGCGGCGCCCGGAACAGAAGTACCCGGAGCACGGGCAGCGCTTCACTGGTGAGCCGGCTTATTTCAAGCATGTCGAGACCGCCGGGCAGGTGATGATGGATGAGCTCGGCCGGAAAGCGGAAGACTTCACTTATGCCGTCTTCCACCAGCCCAATCCCAAGTTCCCGCAGAAAGCCGGCGCAACACTGGGCTTCAAACCCGAGCAGATCAAAGCGGGGCTGCTGGTACCCGTCATCGGCAACACCTACGCCGGCTCCTCATTGATCGGCCTGACCGCCATCCTGGACATCGCCAAACCCGGTGACCGCATCCTGATGGTCTCTTACGGTTCCGGCGCTGGATCGGATGCCTTCTCGCTGATCGTTACCAAACGGATCACCGAACGCCAGAAACTCGCCACCCAGACCCTTGAGTACATCGCGCGCCGCACCGAGATCGATTATGCCCTGTACACACGCTTCCGCGACAAGATCGACATGGGATAAGGGGAGACCGACATGACAGATGTGGTTGTTGCCGGCATCGGACAGGTGCCTGTCGGAGAGCATTACGAACAGACTTTACGCAGCATGGGCGTACAAGCGCTCATGGCTGCCATCAAGGACAGCCGGAACCTGAAACCGCAAGCCCTATACATTGGCAATATGCTGTCTTCCACCGTTTCCCACCAGGCGAATCTGGGCGCGCTCTTCACGGATTATGCCCATTTAGGCGCGATCGAGTCTTATACCGTGGAAGCGGCGGGTGCTTCCGGCGCGGGCGCGCTGCGCATGGCTTACCTCGCCATCCTCTCAGGCTACGTGGATACCGCGGCGGTGCTGGGTGTGGAGAAATGGACCGACCAGACCCACATGGAAGCCGAAACCGCTGCCGCGCAGGGGCTGGATTCTGATTACGAGGGCATCCAGGGACTCACCGAGACCGGGCAAGCCGGGCTGCTGATGCAGCGCTACCTGCACGAGTACCACCTGCCGGGCGACGCGCTGGGCGGGTTCCCGCTGCTGGCGCACGCCAACGCGGTGAATAACCCCTACGCCATGTACCGCCGGGCTATCAGCATGGAAACCTATGCGGCAGCGGACAAGATCAACGATCCACTCAACCTGTATGATGCCGCCCCGTACGCGGATGGCGCTGCCGCGCTCATCCTAATACGACGCGACCTGCTACCCAAAGACCATACACTCCCGGTGGTGCGTCTGCTGGGCTCAAGCGCTGCCAGTGACACGCTGGCGCTGCACGACCGCAAGGATCCCCTGGCGTTTGAAGCAGCGAAGGACGCCGTGCACGACGCCTGCATGCAGGCGGGCATCATGCCCATTTACACAGACATCTTCGAGCTGGATGACTCCTTCTCGGTTTACGCCGCGCTGACGCTGGAAGCCTGCGGATATGCTGACAAAGGGACTGCCTGGCAGATGGCGCGGGATGGGCTGCTGAAACCAGATGCCAAACTGCCGGTGCTCACCATGGGCGGCTGCAAGGCCCGCGGCAATCCGCTGGGCGCCAAAGGAATCTACCAGGCTGTGGAGGTTGTACAGCAACTGCGCGGTCTGGCCGGCAAGAACCAGGTGGCGGACGCGCGCATCGCCCTGACGCTGGCACTTGGAGGTCCCGCCTCCACCGCAATTGCACATGTGTTCGATAGGGTGGAAAGCAGAGAATAGAGAATAGAGAATAGAGAATCGTAAAATCCGTCGGTTCTTACAATTCTCATTTCTCTCCACTCCACTCTCGGCTCTATGTCAACCTGATAGGATTTGATAGGATTCAGCCTCTAAACTTACGCTTGCAACACCTTATTGATTGAACTGGAGTAAAACATGGAAATTCCCCGCCATTGGCGCTTAAAACAACAGAGATATGCCCTCGTGGGTGAGGTCTGCCCGCACTGCGAGGCGAAGATCTTCCCACCGCGCGACGTGTGCCCCGAATGCGGCGGCGAAGCCAAGACCCAGTACGCTTTCAGCGGCAAGGGTAAGATCTATTCCTATACCGTGATGCGCGACGCCCCGACCGGTTTTGAAGCCCAAGCACCCTACACCGTGGCCGTGGTGGCATTGGATGAAGGACCGATGGTGACGGCGCAGCTGACCGACCTGGGTGAGCAACCCGTGAGCATTGGCATGAAGGTGGAAATGGTCACCCGCAAGATCCGCGAGGACGTGGAGCGCAAGGGGATGATCGTGTACGGCTATAAGTTCCGACCGGTTATGCAAGGGTAGCTCCATTATTGAGTTTAGATGCGCTTTCCAGAGATGGAGGGCGCTTTTTGTTGTATCGAAGAAGAGGATGAATATTGTAAATTTCATGGGGAAATGGAATTAAAGAAAATCGTAAATTCATAAGCAAATACGCCCTAATAGGTACTAAAACAATCCTATTCGTTTAAAAATTTGAAGCGCCTGGTTTGCTGCTTTGGGCGTAATATCATCGGGATAACTGGTAGCATTTACCAACGCTGGAATGGCTTTAGGATCCTTAAGTTCAGAAAGCGAGATGGCTGCTTCCTCCCGTATCATCCAGCCGGGATCTTGCAGGGCTAAGATGAGATCGTCAATAACGCTTGTATCGCCCATCAAACCCAACCCTTGTGTCGCCATAAATCTGGCTGGGCCGAATTCTTCTTACGCGGGCATTCTGAGGATTTCCAGGAATCTCTTCACGATACTAGTTCTAAGATCAGGGTTTGCGACTAGAGGTCCAATCTCAACTAGCTTCATCGTTGCACTGTGACACTTTTTGGGATCCAAGTCCCTTGTATCAGCGATGATGGAATTAATTCCGTCCCCGTCAGAGGCAATACCACATGCTTCAGCATAGCGGGAATCACCCAACTCTAAAAGAATTTTCTTGACGGCGTTTTGTACATATTGGTTTGGATCATATAGCAAAGTAAGCAAAGGCACTACTTTATTCGGGTCTGGTTTTACGCCTTTATGTCGTCTCATCCGAGATATAAGTCTCGCAAGTTGTTGTCCGAGGACCAACTTTTCGCGGCCATGTTTCACAAAAAAATTAACCAGGGGTTCGAATGCTGTTTCTTCTCCAAGTTCGGATAAACGTCCTGCCGCAAATACACCTAAATCAAGATCATCCCCTTGCATCACTTTAATAAGGCCATCAACATCCCTGGCGTCTCGCATTCTCATCAGATCGGATTCATTCATAGGAGTCCTCCTGATTTTTTTCCCATGTAAATTACGATATTCAATCGGGGTTTGGAACAAGATTTCAATTGGGTTGTCTTTTCCATTACAGCTGCAATCGCACTTATATCAATTGATTGTCCTGGACAGTACTATACAACCCCGAATGTCTGGACGGCAGATTATTGCATTAGTGAATAATATTCTTTTATTTCTTTTTCCGTTTCAATTTTGTATCCCCGAAACCCAATAAATTCGGATTGAAGGAATCAGGCGGTGTATCATGTTCCTCGACAATTTCCCAACCGCCGTTGACTAATTCAGATTTTCTTCTCTGATAGGCTGAATAGTTGCCATCGCTCACTTCAGCCCAACTGTTGGGTGGAAGAAATGTAATTTTTCCCCCCATAAATGAAAGACTGCATTCTTCCCATCTTTGAAAAATAGACATATGCCCTTCCTTTTTATGAGTGACTACTTAAGTATATAAGAAAAACCGCATGTAATTCGTTCTACAACATTAAATTGCTACTCTAATCACAACTTCCTGGTCAATCTCGGATATTAGTTCAGACCGGTGATGCAAGGGTAGCTCCATTATTGAGTTTAGACCACCTTCCAGAGTTGGGGGTCGTTTTTTGTTGAGGCATATAAATAATCTTGCTGGCGCGGTGGGTTCAAAACCAATCCCACCCTTCTACATATCGTAAGCCGAAAGGCCGTGACCGAATCTATCCACTCCAAAGGAGATCCTCCACCATGGACATACCGCGGATATTCAACATCACTGAGAGTGCTCACCGCATCCACAACCCGATCACACCTGAAAAGCTTGCCGCTCTCGGCGCGGCGCTGCGCCTGGAACGGGGAGCCCGGGTGCTCGACCTCGGCAGCGGTTCGGGGGAGATGCTGTGCACCTGGGCACGGGATCACGGGATCACCGGCACCGGCATCGACATGAGCCAGTTGTTCACCGAGCAAGCGAGACTGCGGGCTGAAGAACTGGGCGTCGCTGATCAAGTGAAGTTCATCCATGACGACGCTACAGGCTATGTCTCTGACGAGAAGGTCAGTGTGGCAGCCTGTGTTGGCGCCACCTGGATCGCCGGGGGAGTTGCCGGCACAATCGAGCTGCTGGCGCGGAGCCTGCGCAGCGGAGGAATCATCCTCATCGGCGAGCCCCACTGGCGGCAGCTGCCGCCGACGGAAGAGGTTGCCAGGGGGTGCCAAGCTCACTCCATTTCTGAATTTCTCATGCTGCCAGAACTTCTCGCGTCATTCAACCAGCTTGGCTACGACGTCGTTGAGATGGTTCTGGCTGACCAGGACGGCTGGGACAGGTACGAGGCAGCCAAATGGCTCACCATGCGCCGATGGCTTGACGCTAACCCCGACGACGAGCTGGCGGAAGAAGTTCGAGCCAAACTGACCTCGGACCCCGAACAATACGCTGCTTACACGCGAGAATACGTGGGCTGGGGTGTGTTCGCCCTGATGCAGCGGTAGTGAAACGTAATCCGTGATTCGTAATCTATAACCCGTAATCTGTAACCCGTAATCTGTAACCCGTAATTCGTGAACAGTATGTGCCTTCTTAGCAACCGCGGGAAGGCACCTTTTTGTCCGGTATTTGAATTGTTTCCATGAATCAAAAAGATTCAATTCGATTCCTCCTCGAAAACTCCATTGTTCGTACCCAAAACGTACTCTAAATTGACAACTGAGCTGCGATTCACAGGGATTCGTTTCCATTTTTTTGTTTTAAATTAAAAGTGGGAACAATTGGGATACGAATCAAGGGAGGTGAAAATAATTTACAGAATGAGCAAGGTAATATTTCAAAGGTCAAATTAAGGCTCCCTTCAAGGTTTGAGGATGGAAGGTTGAGGATGTATCCTGTATTAACATCATCTCACGAAAAGGCGAAAAACGTATCTTGCCCAATTGGCGAATTTTTAGCCCAAAACCTGCCAAATTGGCAAGTTTTTGGGGGTTTTGAGTCTATGCGAAATGCAAGGGCGTTTTTGATTGCGTTGAAAAGGGGTATGGATATAATTAATGGTGAGGGGAAATGAGAGATCCTTGCCTATTGCAACCTTTTCCTTTGAGTATGAAACTGGAGTTGGTGCATTCAAAAGCGAATACACCCTGAACCTGCTTGCCTAATTAACGAATTGTTAGCAAAATACTTGCCAAGTTGGTAATTATTTGAAGAAGATTGCCGAATTTCAAAAAAGGGGTAGGACATAAGTGATTTAGTTACGTACAGATGTAGATAAGGATTGTTATTTTTTTTGAGAATTATGGTGGCACTTTTCGAGTAAAGACATTTTGATATTGTTAATTATTCTCAGTGGATGAATAATGCGTATAATTATTTTAAGTGAAATTTCTTATATTTTTAATAACACGATCATGATACCTTTCCTGAATTCGGAGCGATCAAATGTGAATTTACATTAAATTTTCTGTTTATTAGATTCTTAGGAGAACAACATGGCTTTAAATAAAATTCTGTCCGGCATCATGAAAAGTTTTTCTTCAAAAAAATCCCTGCAATATTTAGACGAAAGCAAGTTGTACGAGTACCTTGCAAGTTTCCTGGTCATTTCGAAATATCATCCAGAGGCATTCTCTGATCCACAAGATTTGGCGCAAGTTGATGTAGATCGGGGATCAACATTTGGCATAGACAGTATCGCTTTTATAATTAATGAGAACTTGGTTATAAGTAAACAAGATATCGAACTATATGCAAAATCCAAAACTCTCGACGTGAAAATTATATTTATCCAATCAAAAATTGAAGAAAATTACGATACAGGCTCTATTTTAAAAACTTTTAAAGCAATCGAGAGTTTTCTTGGGGACAGAAAATTATTAGAAAACAACGAAAGCATAATAAATGCTTTCGAGATATACGATGAACTATATGACTTTAAATATTCCAGGTTTTTTAATTCGAGGTCACCTGAAATCCTAATTTATTATATTACTGCAGGAAAAGATTGTGAAAATGATTTGGTTTTTGGACTTTGCGAGCAAGAAAAAAAATCGATTGCAAAAAATTCACCTGAAATAAAGAAAATTAGTACTTTTATTCTAGGAAGTAACTATATTATTGATGCGTTTAATGAACTAGAAAACCGTATCGAGGTACAATTAAATTTCAAAAATAATCTTTCATTAGATAAGATTGATAAAGTTCTTCAGTCATATCTTGGATATGTGTCTGGTGCGGATTTCTTAGGTATTATCACTGATAAGCAAGGGAATCTTCGAAGAAAACTTTTTTACGAGAATGTTCGAGATTTTCAGGGGAGTGGAAATTCTGTAAATCAAGAAATCTCAAAAACAATAACCACAAAGAGTTTGCGAGATAAGTTTATTTTGTTAAACAATGGAATAACAATCGTAGCCAAACACTTCAAATCTTTAGGTTCAAACACATATGAAATGCGAGATTTTCAAATTGTAAATGGGTGTCAGACAAGTAATGAAATATTTTTAGGTAAAGAATTTAGCAAAGAAATACTGATACCTCTAAAAATAATCCATACAACGGATTTGGAATTGATTTCAATGATTGTAAAAGCAACAAATAGGCAAACGCCTGTTCCAGATGAAGCGTTTATTGCCCTTGATAGGTACCACAAATTACTGCAAGAAACTTATGGGGCTTACTCGAAAGAAATGCCGCTTCAGATCTTCTACGAAAGAAGATCAGGGGAATTTGATTTTTTAGAGAAAGTCTATTATCAATACCAAATTGTAAATCTTCATAGTGTAATTCGAGCTATTACAAGTGTTTATTTTCAAGATGCATATGTTGTTTATAACAATAATCCTGCCAACATATTACGCTCAAGATTTACACGCCTCTTCAGAGACGATCATAAAACTGAGATTTACTATATTTCCAACTATCTATTAGCATTATTTGTAAATTTTCAAGAGAAAGGAATTCTTGCAAGAAATGATTACCCTTTACGGTTTTATTTCATTATGATTACAAAGCAACTTCTTGCCGGAAAGTATGGCAACTACGATTTCTCATCAAAAGATATTGAAAATGAAGCGAAATTAATAATCACAAAACTTAAGTTAGATGGGAAGGATATTGAAAACGCATTTATACAAGCAAAACGAATTATTACAAAAGCACAAGGTATTTATCAAGGTAGACGCACTAACCACAACAGAAATGAAATCTTGCGTGACCCAGAATTTAATAAAGTGATTATAAATGAGGTGAAAAAATATTTAAGCTTCCCTTCCTACTGAGCGACTTTAGTAGACGTATCCTCACATAAGGATGACTTGGCTAGTTAAGGATTTGGCTACATTAACGAGTACCTCGAATACATATTCACAGAAAGAAGTTGGGAAAGCTAGTGGATCTAATAATGTAGTGGTTCTGTCAAGGGTAATTATGATTGTGGAGAATAAATATATTATGAGATCCACCCTAAAAGTTATTGATACGAATAATACATTTTCATTGGAATGAAATCTGAGCAAATTCATTCCTTCAATGCGTTCATTAACTAGTGCTTTTGAATAATTCCCCTTACTTCCAAAGTGTGGTCAATTTCGGATGTAGAGATCTTTTCAGAGAGCTGTACATAGTTATAAGCCACTGGTGCAAGGGAAATTACGTTGAAAATATTTTAAACACCCTCCGGGAACAGTGGGGGCTATTGGTTTGCAAAAAAAGGGCTATTTATAATATATTATATGGAAATCGAGAGGGGAAAGTCAATTGGGGCAATTTTCCTAGACTGAAATTAGTGTATCCACTTTGAATACACAATTCTAGCAGAAGAAATTTACACAGATCAAATAAACCTTTTTGATTTAAAAAGAGGTTGTAATTAAAAGGTAAATCAACTTGATCGAATTCATTGCGGAAAAACGGAGGGTCAAATCTTATGAATGTGTGGAATTTTGAAGCTGCAGAAATCATCGATGGTCAAGATTTAGAGTCATGCCCAATCTATCGCACTCCTGATATTGATGAGTTCTTAGGAGGGGAGAGGTCAAAAAAACGCATAATAAGCGGACTCAAAGGAACTGGAAAAACTCTTTTTCTGAAGATGATCAGCTACCAGTATCGTCACCTCGGTGGCGTGACATTGATCCCAACCACAGAGCTAACCGAACGCCTTTATTCCATCGATTATGACTTTTCAGATAAAAAAGCTAGATCATGGTCTTCTCATGAGCGTTGGAAACATGTCTGGCGAACAGTACTTTCGGTAGTTGTGCTGAAAGCGATTAGACACTCCTTTCCATCTGAAATTCTGGAAATATTCCCTGATAACCTTGGGATTTCCATCGGCGCCCACCTTTCGGCTGCCATCCAAAGTCGTGAAATAGATACTTCAAGATTCCAGGAATTGTTTTCCAAAATGCTTGATGCTGCAATTCAAGCTATCAACCAACCCGTTGCCTTATTTGTGGATAATATTGATGAGGCTTTTGCGAGACATTCGGGATACGACCTACATCGAGACGCAATTGATCGTCAGAGTCAGTCAGGCTCACATTCTTATGAACTTTGGCTTTCCGCACAGATCGGGTTCATGCTTGCGGTACGTGAGCTTACTACCCGTAATGCACATCTGAAATTGTTCGGTACAGTTCGCTCAGAAGCGATACGAGATAATCCGACATCCACCGCGTTCAATATGCAATCCTTGGTCCTTGATTTGAGATACAATGCTAATGAGCTACGAGGTATTTTTGAGGCTAAATTGCACCGGTTGCGCGAAATTGATACTAAGTCTTTCTCGCGTCCTGAAGAACCCGATCCTATCAAGGCATTCTTTCCATTTGATACGATTGAACACAAGATTGTTTCTCAATCTGCCGATCAACCATATCTTGAGGATGTTTTTGATTATATCCGCCGGCATACTCGCGGCCGACCTCGTGAACTTGATTTCATCGGCCATGACCTTCATATGACTCCTCAAGAGGCACGTACGCCTGATCGTGTCCGAGAGTTGGTGCGCGATCGAAGTTCCAAGTTTTTTGGTTTTTCTAAAAACGAAGCTGTCCCATTTTGGGATCCATTACTGGACGACTTAGCAAATAAGATTTCATCCAATTTTATCTTACAGAAAGATGCGATCAACTTGTCTAGCGAGTTGTCCAGTGTAGGCACCGGTATTGAATATTGGAATTCCTTACGCGCAAATGGCCTTTGCGGTGCAGTAGTCAATGTTCATCCTAATAAAAAGGAACAGCATTTTTCAAACCATGATGTCTTCGCTGACCTGAGTGAAGCTGATTTCTTATCCTCTCGTATTTGGGTGATCCACCCCTGCATTACCATTAACGCCTTTCCTCGTCGAAAACGTTACCGCCCAAACCCAAGAAATGTGGCTGGTCATTTGTATCCCTTTATTCCAGAGAATACTACACCAAAATCACAAAAAAAACATATTCATGTACTTATTGGAGCTGGAAAACTGGGTTTTGGATTAGTTATACCTATGCTACTTTTGGATAAACAGACCAATGTCCTGATTGTGGCAAGGGACAGCGAAAAATGGCAGAAATTATTGGGAGCAAAAGATAATTTCAAACAGCAATTGCTAATCAGATTCTCAAAGTGGCAAAATCCTCAACAATACAACATTAAAGTAGTATCAGATCGACAACTAGATTGGCAGAAAACTATCCAAAAATTTATAAGCAGAAACCGATGTGTCTTGTTGGTCATGAGTGAAAAATCATCATTAAAATACGCGGTTGAACAAGGCAACTCAGTGGGCATTTCAGTTGGTACTAAAAACATTGAAGAAATTGTCGAAGATCTTGCAATTATTCAGTGTAAGGCCAAGGTGGTTCTCGGATTCGAAAACGATGAAAGCGCACTTTTAAAAGCAGACACCATTCTTAGAAAACATAGGAAGGTGTTAGTTCCCACCGTTGTAGACCGTATTTGCAGCGAAATCGAAATCACCGAGGATGGTATCGAGATTAGAGCCGAGAAACATGGAAAGATAACTGCTTTCGTCGAGAAAAATAACACAAAAGGGGTGTTACCTCAAGTGTTCTTGTCTGGTGAGAATTTAGGTGTGAAAGTGGTCACTGACCGGGGAAAATTCTCCTTAATACGTGAACAAAAAAAACGCCTTGTTAATACTCTTCATGCTACTGCAGCGGTCATGGTTCACAAGGCCCTCATGGATGTCGGCGCCAGTAAGGAAACTGCAAATGAAGCGGTTCTCGGTCTGATTGCAAATAACATGGATATTCATATACGGTTAGAACTAATTAAGGATTTGCTAATCTTATCTGTTTTGGGTACGCTTCCAGAAGACCAGCTTACTGATGAAATATTGAGATCGCAAATCGCTGATTTGCAAGACTATGGAAATGATTCTCTTAGGAGAATCCTTTCGGAGCCAGATGCCCCATCGCGTGTTCTCCAAACGGATATACAATCTCTGTCTTCAAAATATACCAGGCTTTTCGCTAATGTTAAAGATTTAGCCCTAATCGCCCTCAAAAACCAGTATGTAAAAACTGTGTTTCCTTTTGACGAGAGAGAAATCGACGCACGACTTAATAAAGTGAATGAAGCGTTTATTGGTTTAATCGCTCAGTTGCCTGCGACACAAACTGTTAAGGAGGATAAGTAAGAAATAGTCCAAATAGGTGATCACAGTGCTAATCTACTTTGTGGTAAGAAATTTTTATACAAATACTTTACTTTTTTATTCTAACTAAATTGAATATATTTGATTGCTATTGATTGGGTCGGTTCGAATTTGATCCACCAAAATTGATTTTATTAATGAGGCGCTGATGGGTCGCCCCAGTAGAACTGGGAAGTCCGACCCGCCCTGCGCCTGGTGAGTTGATCGCAGATGTGCTGAAGAATTAGGATGAAACGTTATCAGAATATTGATTTCCAAGAAGGAGCTCCGTGAAATAGATGAATACCGCAACGAGAAAAATCGCAGCAACACTCGGTACAATCTTTGGAATCTCCGGTATGAGCCACGGCTTTTTCGAGGCACTTCAGGGGAATACGCCGACTGGCGGGATGTTCATATCCGCGATAGGTGAGGCGCAAAGAATGTGGCCGCATGGCAGCGAGCCCGCTTTCACGCTTATTCCCAACTTCCTGATCACCGGAATCGCAGCCATGCTGGTCGGGCTTGCCATCATCGTCTGGTCAATTGGCTACATTCACAGAAAGAACGGGGCAATCGTCCTGCTGCTCCTCTTTGTGCTGCTTCTCCTGGTGGGGGGAGGTGTGGCGCAGATATTATTCTTTCCGTGGATATGCCTGGTGGCGTCCAGAATCAACAAACCCCTGGTTTGGTGGAGAAAGAAACTGCCGGGTACTTTTCTATCGCGCTTTGGCAAGGCGTGGTCATGGAGCCTGGTGACAGGTTCCACAATCATGGTTTTTGTTTTAGCGATTGGCATTACAGGATTTGTACCGGGGGTTAGTGATGCGGAAGCCGTGATGTCCGTGATGCTTGTTTGCCTTGCCTCCGAATTGGTAATATTGCCATTCACCTTCATCTCCGGGTTTGCGTATGATATTGCGGTTGGCAGGCGGGATCAAATTTAGACCCACTAAAATGGCTTAATAACGGCTGGTGGGTCGCCCCGGCTAAATGGGGAGGTCCGGTTCACCAGAAGATACCCTAAAGGGTGCTATGCGAACACATACCGGCAGGCTGTTGAGGAAATGGGTAGAATGGTAAACGGGATAGGAAAATTTTTAATCCATGAATGATTCCTGGCTAAATGGAATTGCGTATGAAAGGTTTATGGGTCGCTGGAGCAAACTCATTGCTCAAAAATTTTTGAAATGGCTTGCCGTCGCTCCTGCCTGCAGTTGGTTGGATGTGGGTTGTGGCACCGGTTCACTTACCAGGCTAATACTTGAGACACAACAGCCAAAAGAAGTTGTCTCAATTGATTCATCTCGTGATTTTATTTCACATGCACAACGCTTGATAACCAATCCATTAGTCCATTTTAAAGTTGGACTAGCCCAGTCATTGGAACTAGATTCGAATTCCATTGATGCCGTTGTATCTGGGCTTGTTCTCAATTTTGTTCCACAACCTGAAGCTGCAATTTTGGAAATGATGAGAGTAACGAAGCCTGGCGGTAAAATCGGGATATTCCTTTGGGATTATGCAGATGGCATGCAAATGTTGCGCTATTTTTGGGATGCCGCTGTAAAACTTGATAACAAAGCCATTGAGTTTGATGAGGGCATCAGGTTCCCACTTTGCCAAGCAGGGCAGCTTGAAGCTCTAGTCCAAAAAGTCGGTTTGACCCAGGTTGAGGCAGCACCCATTGAAGTAAATACTGTCTTCCAAAGCTTTGATGATTATTGGCAACCTTTTCTTGGAATGGTTGGCTCTGCGCCGAGCTATGTAATGAGTTTGAATCAAAAAAGCCGGCAAAAACTTGAAGATAACCTTCACAATTCGGTACCCATTGACAAAAATGGGTCAATTTCCATTGTGGCCAGAGCGTGGGCGGTAAAGGGCACAGCCTGACGTTCGCTTGCCCAATCTGCGGCACCTGCTGCGAGCATTTCGCGAAGCGTGTCATCGAGCTGCTGTGCGCCCTGCTCCCATTTGAGCTTGCGATTCAGCTCAGGCAAAACATAATCCACACCATCCCACACGTACCCCGAGGGCCATAACGCACACTATTGGAAGGGATGACAAAATACTATGTTCAAGACACGTGAGATCTCTATCGGGCCAATCTTTCGATTTTTGATTGGCACTTTAGGAATTCTTGTAATACTAACCGGATTGACTCTCTCAGTGAGAGAGTTCTGGTTTGCATTTCAAGGGGAGTGGTTGAGATTGTTATACGCATTTCTTCTCTTACCAATCATAGCCGGGGGTATATCACTATTGCATAGCGCTATTCGAGGACGGCTCTCCATCCGTTTTTACCAAGTAAAAAACAAAAAATAGTGACATATTTATACGTAGCGAATAGAGATCAAGCCTGGATACATTCGAAAACGATACTCTTATTGGGGGGGTGGACTTGCTTTTGAACCCACCAAAACTGATGAGATGAACTGCTGGTGGGTTGCTCTGGCAAAACGGGGAATACAGACCCAGCCAACGCCTGCTGGGCAAGCGCCACCAAAATGGTCAATAAGGAAAAGGGTCGTTAAATTACCAAACCAATCCGACAAACGGTGTAAACCCAAATGCCCACAGCACCCCGACCGAGATCACTCCCGAAAGCACAGCGCCGACAACGGTCTGCCTGAGGTTATGCCCTTTGGCTGCCAGCCGTGCCCATATGGTTAATGGTAAAAGTGCCAAAAGCGGGGTGGCGATCACTCCAAAAATATAAATCATCGAAGTCACCGGACCGGAAACACCAGCGGCGTGACCACTGGCCTTGTAATGCAGCAGTAAATTAAAGAAGATCAATCCAAGGGTGACAAAAGTGTATGTTGCAGCGACTGCAATGAAAATTTGCGGTGCATGCGTTAAAGATAATACCAACCACCCGGCCGGATAACTGACCATCATCAGAATAAAACTGGCTACCCGCTGCCGATGCATTGTGGTCTGCATCTCTTCATTTTTTACTGGAATATAGAAAAAGAGGCTGCTTAAGGGGATCAAGCAGACAAAAACCATCGCCCACAGATAACCCATGAGCGCATTGGATTCCACTGAAGGCAATCTTAGATACAGAAAAGTGATCAAAAGACCCGACAGAACCGGTACATTCAGGATTTGAGAGAACACTTCTCCCGCCAAGGTTTTGAAATTATTGTGCGCAGTTTTCATGACACCTCACTAAAAATAAAGACTTCCCCAAGTCTAATCTTTTTAGTTGTAGTTCATATGTGTCACAAGGTACATGGAAGGTATGTTTTGCCGGTGAGCAGAGTATGACCCAGGTGAAAGAAAGGGTGTGGAAGGCATTTTTCGATTGCATTGAAGAGAGGTATAGATATTATTAATATTGTGGGGAAATGAGAGAGATTGACGATAGCAATTTCTTCCTCAGTGTATCAATATAAAAATGGTGCATCCAAAAGTGAATACACCTTCTCACTTCTTTGACATTACGTAAACACACTTGCATCCTTGAAGCGTTGTAAACAGCACCTAATTATGATAGTATTTATCCGATTAGTTGTGCTGCTTTTTCAGCTGCGGGTTCAAGGAGATTGAGAATGACCTTTATAAAAACAATTTCAGAAAAACAGGCGGAGAATCTTGTCCAGGAACAATACCAGACTGCACAAAAGAGCATGGGGTATGTCCCTAATTACGCCAAGACCTTTAGTTTGCACCCGGAAGTCTATGACGCCTGGACAAAGCTCATCGGCGCGATCCGATCTTCTATGAGAATGCGGCGCTATGAACTGGTGACCTTTGCGGCTGCGATGGAGCTGGAATGCACTTATTGCATGCTTGCCCACGGCGCAATCCTGCACAAGAATTTCTTCAGTGCGGATGAATTGACGGAGATCGTTAAAGATTTTCGCAACGCAGGGCTTCCCGCTGAAGAGGTGGCGTTGATGTCTTTCGCGAGGAAGATCATCCACAACGCGCATAACATCAACGAGGCGGATGTTGAGGAATTGAGGAAACTTGATCTCACGGATGAGGAGATCCTGGATGTGGTACTGGCGACCACAGCACGCAGTTTTTTCAGTAAAACCCTTGACGCGCTGGACGCACGACCTGATGAAATTTATACACAACTTGAACCTGAACTCATCCAAACGCTGGCACTGGGCCGTTCATTCCCATAGTTTGAGAATTGAGTTCAAAAGCGCCCTCCAATGACGGAGGGTGCTTTTGAAGGGAATGGAGATTGGCTATAATTAATCGACGCAGGAGAAGAGACGGCAGCTAAAACCCGGGATTGGAGAGCTATGCTCGGATTGGCAGCCCGGCTTCTGGTGGAACGCACGGGTGAAGATACCGCTGCGGATTAGCCTTACATCAGCGGATGAGGTGGACGCGGAGATGCTGCACTGGCTGCAAAAAGCTTTTGAGCAAAGCTCGTGACCGGTCGACCATTTGGCGTAATCGGGTATGATTTGGGCATGGAAGTAAAATTTTACCTGGACAGAGCGTAGTCTACTATTGAATCGGGTTCCGACCCGTTGGAGGAAGCCCAATGCAAAACGAAAAAGCATTTGCAATGCAATTCGGTAGAGTATATCCACTCTACATCAAAAAAGTGGAACGGAAAAACCACACAAAAGATGAGGTTGACCAGATCATCCGCTGGCTGACCGGATACGACCAGGCGGGAATCCTCAGCCAAATCGAAGAAGGGAATGACTTTGAGACTTTTTTTGCCCAGGCGCCTGCGTTTAATCCGAATAGCACACTGATCAAAGGCGTGGTGTGCGGTATACGCGTGGAGGAAATTGAAGACCCGCTGATGCAGAAAATACGCTACCTGGACAAACTGATCGATGAACTGGCAAATGGAAAAGCGATGGAGAAGATCCTGCGGCAGTAGACTGGTAAAAACTCAACCTTATGGCCAGTGATCCAATGTATGGATTATCATCAACTCAGGAAGCGCTTTCCAACAATGGAAGGCGCTTTTTGATTTGCATTAAAAGGGGGGGTAAATATAATAATCGCATAGAAAAATGAGGTGGGAAGCAGATCGGGCTGCCTTCCTCAGTGAATTAAAATCGAAATTAGTGTTTTCAAAAGCAAATTCAGCCTAATCCCTCTCCAGAGCAAAGCAGAGGAGGAGGAAAAACCATGGGTTTACAAGCGCTTCAAACGGGCGGGTAATAAACGTACAAGTAGATTCCATTCAATTTGCAGGTAAGAAGAAAGGCGGATCCATGAAAAACAAAAAACTGCCATACATCCTCAGTTTGCTGGTCTGCGTCACCATTCTATTCCCTGGAAATTTACCTTCTCCGTCTGGGTTAACACCGCAATCATCTCAAAGACCCCGGGTTTTATCGGATGCATGGGCACCCGCGGAGGATTCACCCGTCAACGGCGTGGAAGATCCGGCTGAGCTGGAAACCTTCCTGGACGTCCTCTTTGAGAAGCAGATGACAGACTACGGAATCGCCGGGTTGACCTTCTCACTGGTAAAGGACGGAGAGGTGTTCTTCCAGAAGGGTTATGGTTACGCGGACCTGGAAAACCAAACCCCGGTAGACGCGGCGAACACCATTTTCCGCACCGGTTCGGTGACGAAGCTTTTTACCTGGACGGCGGTGATGCAACTGGTGGAGCAGGGCAAACTAGACCTGGATGCAGACGTGAACACCTACCTGGATTTTAAAATCCCGGATACTTTCCCTGAACCGATCACTCTGAGGTACATCCTTGCGCATAGCGCCGGTTTCGAAGAACTGGCGTTGGGCACAAAAGCGGCTGGCTATGATCAGATCCAGCCACTGGGAGAATACCTGACCAACCACATGCCTGCCCGGGTTCGCCCGGTTGGCGCGGCCAGCGTTTATTCCAACTATGGGGCTGATCTGGCGGGTTACATCGTTGAACGGGTTTCGGGAATGCGCTACGCGGATTATCTTGAGACAAATATTTTCAAGCCGCTGGGCATGGAAAACACGACAGCCAGGCTGCCCTTACCCGCAGAGCTGGCTCCTCAGCTATCCACTGGATACAGTGTGATCGAGGGGACGCTGCAAGCGGGCAGCTTCCAAATCCCAAATACCCAGCCGGATTGCTGCGTTAGTTCAACGGCTGCGGACATGGCGCGCTTTATGATCGCCCATTTGAACGGCGGTCAGCTGCCAGGCGGGAATGGCAAGATGTTGGAAAGCGCAACCACAAGCCAGATGCAAACCAGCCTGTGGACCCCCGATGAGCGCTTGAATGGGTTTGCTCATGGCTTTATGGAAGTGGTGCTCAACGGTCAGCGCATCCTCTACCACGGCGGTGACATTAATCCGTTTCACGGCTTGCTGGTACTCATTCCAGAGCAGAACCTTGGATTTTTCATTGCATATAATACGGATACTTCTGCCGGCTTATGGACAATGGACCTATTGAGTTTCGTCGAGCACTACTTCCCGCAAGACAAGATGACCCCGCAGCCTGCAGTGGATTTCGATGCGCGGGCTGACAGCTACACGGGGTACTATCGACCGATGCGGGGGGCTTACACGACCCTGGAAAAGGTAAACGTCCTGAAAACCTGGGCTGCTATCAAGCCTTCGCATGATGGCGCGTTGCTGTGGCAGCCGGCTTTATCCTCCTATAGTATCCGCATCGTTGAGAGTGAACCGCGCCTTTTTGTGGAACCGCAATCCGGTTTGAGCAGCGTTTTTACCGAGGATAGCCAGCAGAACATAAGGTATGTGTTCGATGCCCTGCCGGCAGGTATGCCCTATGAGAAAATGCCCTGGCACGCCAACCCCTACCTGCATTACGGACTGCTCGGAGCGTGTATACTGATTTTCATTTCTATTGTTCTGGTGATTTTCACTGGTTTCATTATGCGCCTTTTCAAAAAGAGCAAGCCAATTCCACAACCTTTAGCTATGGCAGCACGTTGGATGGCCTTCCTGGCAGCAGTACTGGACCTCGTGGGCTTGGGGTTCTTCGTGGTGGTGTTTCTGGGCAGTGGAGACGCCATTTTCTATGCCCAGATGCCGATCATAAACGTTATGCTTGCAGCCTGGCTCGTTGGGGCCATTCTGGCTGTACCTCTTTTAGTCTTCGCCGTTTTGTCCTGGAAGAAACGTTACTGGGGAGTGGCAGCGCGAGTCCACTATACACTGATGGCGGCTGCGGCATTGACATTTGCTTGGTTCTTAACTTATTGGAACCTGCTCGGTTTTCGATATTAATTAATAACCGTCAGGCGCATAAAAACCAGATTGTGCTTTCACGGAGAATCGGAATGAAAATACGAGAAATGCTGCCCGGAGATATTGAAACGTGTGTAACATTATTGATCGATGCCTACAATCCGCCACCCTGGAACGACCATTGGACAAGGGAGACGGGAAAAAGGTACCTGCTGGATTACCTGGCGGGTAAAAACTTCATTGGGTACGTGGTCAGTGAATCTGATGAGGTGATCGGGGCAATGTTTGCCCACCGAAAAATATGGTGGACAAACGATGAGATATTCATTGATGAATTATTCATCAGACCCGATCGACAGCAGCAGGGCTGCGGAAAAATGCTGATGGAGCAGGCTGAAAAACTCTCAAAAGAATTAGAGTTGGGAGGTGTAACGCTGCTGACCAACAAATACCATCCCGCGAAAGGGTTTTACGAGAAAATCGGCTATACGACTGCGGACCACGTGATATTCATGTACAAGGAAGTGAATTGATATATGAATGTACAATGCCCAATTCCAGTTCCAGCGGCCGGCTGGATTCTATGTGGTTTTTGGTTAGGTTGAGTTAACGTGCTGTGTTTCGCTGCGCATACCAGCGGGTTTTGCAAGGCTTTGGAATGCCCGGACTGAGGATAGGTAAAACCGATGAAGAACCTTGAATCTTACTATCAACCTAATCTCGAACAGGTACCTGACCAGGATAGTTTCGTGACCTTGCTACCCCGAGATACTTCCAGTGGAAAAATTACGAAAGATGAGATCGACGGTATTAAAGATTTCCCGGGTGCAACTGAGATCGTTCTGTATGGATTGACCCAGGACTCATTTGAATACTTCATCGAATACTATGGTCAACAATTCAAGGCAATTATTTTCTGGAAGTGCCCCCTGATCGGGTCCCTAAAAGCAATGGAACGGCTTGATCGGGTTGAATATATTGTCTACTTCTGGAATCAGAGGGCGGATAAACTATGGGACTTTTCCAAAACAAAGGCTCTCAAGGGATTTAGTTTTGACGATTTCAGCCGCATGCATGATATTTCTGAAATCGCTGATGCCCCCTCGCTTGAAGAACTCCAATTCGGCAATAGGGTGTGGACAAAGTACATTCTGAACACGCTCGATCCGCTCAAAAATTGTACGACTCTGAAAAACCTTTCATTCTCAGCGAAAAAGATAGAGGACGGAAGAATAGAACCTCTTGCCCATTTGAAGCAATTAGAGCGTTTATCGTTTGCAACAAATTTGTTTTCAACTGAGCAGGTCGCCTGGCTGAAGGCGCGTTTACCTGAAACTGTTGAGTCGCGAGTTCTCAATGCTTTTTGGACCATGGATAAGCCCTTACCGATCAGTGGAATGGTTAAAGACACCTTCATCGTCGGAAGAGGAAAACCATTTCTCTCCTCGGTCGATGACAAGCCAAAAATTACGAGGTATGCAACACAATTTAATGAGATGGTTCAGTGGTATTTAGAAAATGCCAAGGCATTACCAGGCGATTACCGGAAAACATCCTGACGAAAGCTGCAGTCGAAAGTTCGGACTCTACTGTGAATAAGGAGAGTAACGGGTGAGGAGCAGTCTCCATCGAGAAAGGAGTTGAACCTATGAAAGAGAAAATGGAAATCACTGACGTGTCCATTGAGAAAACGATAGCGTCAGGAAAGCAGTATTGTGCGCGCCTGTTTAAAGCCGGGCCGAATCGGGATCAGCTGCCTGAGGAGGCGGAGAAAATCCAAATGGAGCATCTGCGCTACTTATTTCAACTGCGGGCTGAAGGGAAACTGCTCATCAACGGTCCGATCCTTGACGACCCCAAGCTCAAAGGGATAAGCATCTTTAATACAACGGACGCAGAGGAAGTTAAAAGACTTTCTGAGGAAGACCCCGCGGTCAAGGCGGGCAGGCTGGTCTATGAAATCTATCACTGGTTCGGGCTCCCCGGGGATCGTTTGCCAGAGTGATGGAAAAGCTTGAGTGTTCGGCCATGCTTGAACGGGTTCTTAGTTTTTTGGTGGCGTTTCTGGCAAAGAACAGACATACCCTGTAAGGTGAGCGGGGATTATAAAATAAATACGAATTGAACACGAAAGGATTGTGCATGGATAAACCATTCTGGATTTCAATCATGAAAAACGATTACGAGTTTCCTGCCGGGTATTCGGTTCTGATGCTGACGGATGAGCTCTTCTCCACCATTGGTTCAACGGATTCCGAATTGAGAGACTCAATTGGGCTGGAGGTTTTTTATAATTGGCTCAAAAAGGGATTGTACAGTGCGGATGATTTACGCAGGTTTATTCCGGAATTAATTGGCAACCTGCAAAAAGGGATTGGTGAAGATGAGGGGGAT
The DNA here is from genome assembly GCA_964533735.1 of uncultured Anaerolinea sp. Classification (GTDB taxonomy): domain Bacteria; phylum Chloroflexota; class Anaerolineae; order Anaerolineales; family Anaerolineaceae; genus UBA6107. The sequence continues at coordinate 23,916 of CAZHMD010000011.1, forward strand.
TCTGTTTTCCTGCGCTCGTTTTCCGCATTATGGCTATCACTGATCATTGACTGTGATAATGAGGTTTTACAACTTGATAAAAAAGACATCGCGTCAATCCTGGACGCTGCGCTTGAATACTTCACCATGGAAAAAGACCTGCGCGGCTATGTTCCGATCAAAGGGTATGCGCATGCACTCGCGCATGCTTCAGATTTATTCGGTGCGTTAGCAGAGAGCAAACTGACAGGTGCAGAGGAGCATCTGAAAATACTTGGCTGCATTGCCAGAAAGATGGAGCATTCCACCAGTGAAGTATTTCTATACAACGAGGAGAGCCGCCTGGCACGTGCGGTGATCGGGATTTTCGCGCGCGATACTCTAAGTATCGACCAAATCAAGGATTGGCTGACTTCCCTGCGTAAACCGTGGAATGGCGCATGGCAGGACAGGGAGTTGACGATAGCCTACAATAACGGCCGCAATTTTATCCGCTCACTATATTTGCAGATCCTCTTTTCAAAAGGAGAAAAAATCCCCAACCAGGAGAGGCTTTTGGGGCTGCTGCAGAACACCTTTGAACAAGCCAAGCCCTGGGAGTGGTCAGTAAAGGAGTAACGCGTATGATAAATTCCCGGATGTATGAAAACGAGTATGACTTTGAACAGATGCAGGAATTATTGATGGAGGCGCGCCAACTCACCAGTGATTGGCGCTACGCCCATGTTGGCGAATTAACCTTCAATTACTTCATGGTAGCCATCCATCTCAATCCACAGGAACACATCCGCGTCTGGCATGACAACAAGAAACTGGTGGGGTATGCCATTTTAGGCGAAGATCCTGCGATCGATTGGCAGGTGCTGCCGCAATATGAGTGGTGCGGTATCGAAAATGAAGCGTTCATGTGGGCAGAAGAGCGCGTTGGTGACTTGCGAAAACAAGATGAAAAAAGATGGGGCGGTGATCTTGTTTCGGGGTCGCGCCAGGATGATCTCAAAAGAATAGCTTTCCTGGAGCAGAATGGTTTTCAATACTGTGGTGATTTTGCAGAAGTGAACATGTTGCGCTCGCTGGAGGAGCCGATCGCCGAATCACAGTTACCGGATGGTTATATTGTCCGAGAATTTACCGGAGTCAACGAAATCACAAATCGCGCATCCATCCAGCGCGAAGTATGGCACCCATGGACGGTCGGCAACGTCAGCGACGATGATTACATACGCTTTATGCACTTGCCCGGCTATCTTCCAGACCTGGATATTGTAACGGTTGCGCCTGACGGAGTTATTGCAGCGTATGTAAATGGATGGATCGATCCGATCAATAAGATAGGAGATTTTGGACCGGTAGGAGCGCTTGAGGTTTATCGCAGACGCGGATTAACGCGTGCCGGGCTCCTGGAAGGGATGCGTCGGATGAAGGCTCACGGTATGGTTAGAGTGTGTATCTCCACGACTGTCACCAATGTGCCAGCGAGGCGACTTTATGAATCCATTGGTTTTCGTATTGTCAATAAGTATCTTGACTTTACAAAATCAAACGAAACAGGTAAAACCGGTTAGCACTAATATCATCAACCTCGGGAACCCTGCCCGCGAAAATCTATAAAAGGAAGCGCTGCTGGTCCTCCTCAGGCAATGAGTTTGCCTGATATAATATTTAGGACGTAATTTGTCTTATTAATAAGCTGCGGAGGATAGAGATATGAGTAACCCAAATAGCCCTAAAAAAGAATTATCCCCGGGAGAAGCTGAAGAACTGCTCAAAGTATTAAAAGCCCGATTTGAGAAAAACATGAACCGCCACAAAGATCTTGAGTGGACCAAAGTGGAAGCCCGGCTGGCAGCCAACCCTGAGAAGCTGTGGTCGCTCAATGAGATGGAAAGAACCGGCGGCGAACCGGATGTGGTTGGGTATGACGGTAAGACAGGTGAAGTTTTTTATTACGATTGCTCGGCGGAAACTCCCAAGGACCGGCGCAACCTGTGTTACGACCGTGAAGCGCTGAACGCACGCAAGGAATTTAAACCCAAAGATTCCGCCATGGACATGGCAGCCGCCATGGGTATCGAGATCTTAACCGAAGAACAATACCGGCTATTGCAGGAGTTTGGCAATTTCGACCTGAAAACCTCAAGCTGGTTGAAAACTCCCGATGCGATTAGAAAACACGGCGGGGCAATCTTCGGGGATAGGCGTTACGACCATGTCTTCACATATCACAACGGTGCAGATTCTTACTACGGCGCCAGGGGATTCCGCGGCTTGCTCAGGGTGTAGGGCTTCAACCGTTGCGTACAGACAAAGCGGGAATTCATCTGCCCGGCTCTGGGCCAGAAAACCTCATTCAATCAACCACTCTTAAAGTTGATCCATGCACTCCCCGGTTTCGGGGAGTGTTCATGTTTAATCTGAGGCAAACTTGAGATTATTTGAGATTAAAGTTATCATTTGATACGGAATCAATCCAAAAAAAGGTTGGTACCTGGTTTTTACCTTTTCGTTGCGAACACTAATCTCAATTTGACCCGGGATAAACTGACCATGAAAAACTATTCTTTTCCCCATCTGTTGTTGGTGTTAGTTTCAATAGTCCTGCTCCTCCTGGCGGCGGGCTGCTCACCAAAACCACCGCTGACTGCCCAAACACCAATCCCCGATGCGCAGCAGACGACTGCTGCACCAACTGAAGCGTCAACCACTCCATTCCCGCTAGCCGGGGACTGGGCTGGCACTGTGATAAACGGTTCCGTTCAATTCGAGGTTGCGCTCATCATCAGCGAAAACTGCGCCCGGGGAGAGGATTGCGGAACATTTGACATCCCCATCGTTCCGTGTTCAGGTTCTTATGTTTTGACTGGCGAAGAAAACGGCATATATGAATTTGAGATCAAAAACAAATCAGCCAATTGCGGCGCGGGAAAAGATTCCCTGCAGCTGCTGCAGGACGGCACTCTTAAATTCATCAGCCGCGGTGATTATGGTGTAAATGAAGGTGTGCTTACGCGCAAGGATGCGGAAGAGACAGCCACCGAAAAATTACCGGTCATATTTGACGATGACGGCAGCCCGGACGGCACTACTGCGCTGCTTTACCTTCTGAGCGATCCTGCAGTTTCTGTTCAGGCAGTAACCATTTCTCATGGTGAAGCCCACCCCCAGGTTTACATCCAGCACATGGGCCGCATGCTCCAGGACTTCGGGCTGTCCGGAATTCCGCTGGGCGCGGGGTTAGACTCAGCGCTGCAGCCCGGCGAGGATTTTCCGGAGTGGCTGCGGCAAGCCTCGGATACTTTCTGGGGAATGCCCGTTCCGAACTCGTCTTCAACCTACCCCGCCCAAGATACCGCGGAGCTCATGGTTTCATTGCTTAACCAGGCACCCGGCAAACTGGCAGTTTTCATAAGCGGTCCCTGCACTGACCTGGCACGGGCGTTGCGGCTGGACGCGGGGATTCGTGAGCATATCTCGGCTGTCTACATTATGGGCGGCGCTGTTAACGTTCCCGGGAACCTTACGGATTTTTCAACCAACCCGGCTAATGTATCGGCGGAGTGGAACATTTACGTGGATCCAGTTGCGGCTGACGAAGTTTTCAGCTCCGGTTTACCGATCGTGCTGGTACCGCTGGACGCGACAAACCAGGTGAATGCCACCAAGGCAGACACCCGCCAGTGGCGCGCGGGCGGTAAGCCGGCTGACCTGGCTGCTGATATGTATGACATGCTCCTGGGCGGCTCGGAGTCTTCCAAAATGGGTTTGTGGGATGTGATGACTGCCGGGATCATGGTGCATCCGGAGCTTTGCGAACTGGAACCGATGAATCTCAAGGTAATCACTAAGTATGGAGATACTTACGGTCAAACACTCTTCATGGAAGAAGGAGAGCCGAACGTCCAGGTGTGCCTGGAACCGGATGTTGCGAAAATCAACCAGACGCTGGTCGATATTTTCGCCGATAGTCAAACCTCTGCGGATTAAAAAACCTACCAGGTTTTTAAGTTGAACCGTTAGGCTAGCCAGGCTACCGCGTCTCGTGAGACGCTTTTGCAGGGATAATGTGTTTCAATGTGGATATATTGGACAATTTCTATCAGGTTTATGACATTTACATTGATATAATAAAACCAACAGGGAATTGTCTCAAGGCGGAGCATTGAATACGCTTCGCGTTGCGGAGGATTCCCCGGGGATAAGTAAATGCCTCTGTATATCGCCTTGTTTCGCGGGATCAATGTCGGCGGGCATAATTCACTGCCGATGAAAGAACTTGTGCAGATCCTTGCCGGCTGCGGATCCCGGGAGATCAGGACGTACATTCAGAGCGGCAACGCCATCTTTCGAAATTCCGACATGGATGCTTCACGGCTGGCCGAAAAGATCAGCCTTGCGGTTGGAAAACACTGCGGATTCTCACCGCATGTACTGGTGCTGACCCGGGCGGAGTTCGAGCAGGCAATTACCGAGAATCCGTTCCCGGAACACGTATCCGATGGTGGAACGCTGCACCTGGGATTCCTTGCCACAACCCCTGTAAACGTTGACATGGAAAAGCTGATCAGTCTTAAGGCGGAGAGCGAGAGATTCCAACTCACCGCCGGGGTATTTTATTTATACGCCCCGGGTGGTGTGGGACGATCGAAGCTGGCGGCGGGTGTTGAAAAGGTCTTGGGGGTAGTCATGACAGACCGCAACTGGAAAACCGTGAGCGTGATCAGGGAGTTGATGAATGAGCCGCTGGGCGAGTCTGCAGCCCCATCAGCACCTTGATGCGGCAGATGGAGAGCTAACCATGGTTTCAAATGACCCGGGTCGTATGACTGCCACAACTCGTGCGGAGTTGGAACAAGTACGGGCTTCGTTTCATGCCAACCTGGATTCGTTTTCAAGGGGTGAATGGCAAGCGCAGAGCCTTAACCGGGGCTGGACCAATAACGAAATTTTTGCCCACATGCTCTTTAGATTTATCGTCTTGAACGCGCTTCTGCCGATGGCGCGCGTCTGGGGCAGGCTGCCCAAAGGATCGTCACGGTTTTTTGCCCGGTTCCTAAATGCCATCACTATGCCATTTAATTGGGTTAATAAACTGGGTGCGCGGATGCAAGCCAAAGTTTTCACTTACGAACGAATCGGCAAACTCATGGACAAGGCGGTCAATTCCCTCATAAATAAAATTGGGAGATTTAAACCAGAGGAATGGGAACGGGGAATGTATTACCCGACCCGATGGGATGTCAGTCTCAGTGAGTTCATGACCCTGGAGAAACTGGTGCGTTACCCGATCGACCACTACTATTTTCACCTGCAGCAGCTTTCGCGAAAATCAGGATGATCCTTCGATCAGGATAAATCAGACATTAAGGGATAAGGAGAGGGATTATGTATTTTGATCAACAAGCGTACAACGTTCGTTGTGATTGGGGAGAACAAGGCGTCTCTGTTTTAGCGCCAATCAGCGATGTGGTCATCATCGTTGATGTTCTTTCCTTCTCAACCAGTGTTGATATTGCAGTTGGACGAGGTGCAAGTGTTTATCCATATCTCTGGAAAGATGACAGGGCTGCAATATTTGCCGAGTCGCTCAAGGCAGAGTTAGCAGATGCGGAGAGAACTAAAGGCAAGCTTTCACTCTCTCCCGCATCCTTATTAAATATCCAGCCAGGTATCCGCATTGTTTTGCCGTCGCCCAACGGCGCCACGTTAAGCCTGGCAGCCAGACCGGCAACCGTGCTGGCAGGCTGTTTGAGGAATGCCCGCGCCGTGGCGGTGGCGGCGTTGAAATTAGGGACAAATATCGCGGTTATCCCCGCTGGAGAACGCTGGAAAGCAGATCAAAGCCTGAGGCCCGCCTACGAAGACTTGATCGGCGCGGGAGCGATCATCAGTGTCCTTAATGGCAATCAATCCCCTGAAGCCAATGCAGCCGCTGCGGCGTTTAAGGAAGTCAAGACTGACCTTTTGGAGAATTTACGGCAATGCAGTTCAGGGAAGGAACTGATCGAGCGAGGCTATGCTGATGATGTACAGCTCGCGAGCCAACTGAATGTGAGCGACTCCGTACCCATCTTGATGGACGGTGCATTTGTCCAGGCATAACGCAGCGGTTACGCTGAAAACTTACTTGAGAAAGGAGTGATTCAAAGATGGCAAAACAAAATTATGAGGTACCCGTACTTGAAATGCGGGTGGCTGTTACCACAAGCGACTATGAACGCATGACAAAATTCTATTTCGAGGCGTTAGGCATCCCGCCAGCGCAGACCTGGAATAATGGCCAGGGACGTGCCGTCATCCTCGAAATGGGGAACGCCACCCTGGAGATCTTCGACGAAACCCAAGCCGACACAATCGACAAGATCGAAGCCGGAAGGCGCGTCAGCGGGCAGGTACGTTTCGCGTTGCAGGTGCCTGACTTGAAGATCGCAGTGGAACGCTTGCTTGCCCATGGCGCTACCATGGTCCACACGCCCGTGGTTACCCCCTGGGGGGATACCAATGCGCGTTTCCAGGATCCAGACGGCTTGCAGATCACCCTCTTTGAGAAAGCGGAATAAGAAAGAAAACCATGAATGAGGTATGAACGCAAGGAAATCTTTCAGGTTTTTCAGCATTAAATTGGCGAATGACAAGCATAATTGGAGGATGAAATGGCTAAGCAGGTTGAACTGAAGACGAAGGTGAATGAAGCAAGTGTGGAGGACTATCTCAATTCCGTTGAGGATGATTCAAAACGCAAAGATAGCTTTGAAATTCTCAGGTTAATGGAGGAGGTGGCACAAGAACCTCCTAAAATGTGGGGGGCGAGTATTGTCGGATTTGGTAGCTACCATTACAAAGGGGCCGGCGGGCGTGAAGGTGACTGGATGCTGACGGGTTTCTCCCCCCGCAAACAGAACTTGACGCTTTATCTGATGGGCGGTTTTACAAAATTTGAAGACCTTCTTCAGAAACTTGGCAAACATAAAACCAGCGCGGGCTGTTTATATATCAAAAAACTGGATGATGTGGATAAAAAAGTTTTAAAAGAACTTATTGCAGAAAATGTAAAAAGAATGCGAGGTCTTTCAAAATAGTGTTAACGGGAAGGGAAAACATACGTGTTTAGCCCAGGTGTTTTTCCACACCTGATCCTTTGAATGATCCTTTTGTTTATTGATTATTTGGACTAAAAGGGTAAAATAACGATAAATTATTATTAAGGAGGATATAACATGCGAGAGCTAATTGTTGCTGAATTCATCACCCTTGACGGCGTCATCCAAGCACCGGGAGGTGATGTTGAAGATACAGATGGCGGCTTTAAACACGGGGGCTGGACCCTCCCGTACTGGCACGACACCATCGGCGAGCACTTTTTCCAGACGATGTCTGGAGCGGATGCGCTCCTGTTGGGACGCAAGACCTGGGAGATCCACGGCGGCGCTTTTGAACCGATGGTTGGCGATCCATTTGGGGATGCGATGAATGCCATCCGCAAATACGTGGTTTCCACCACCCTGAAGTCCGCTTCAGCCTGGCGAAACTCGATCCTCATCAGCAAAGAAGTCATTGACTCCATACGAAAACTCAAAGCAGAGCCTGGAAAAAACATCCTCACCGACGGCAGCAGTGTGTTGACGCAGGCGCTCGCGGAAAATGACCTGGTGGATGAATACCGGCTGCATGTTTACCCACTTTCTTTAGGCAGCGGAAAGAAGATGCTGCCTCCCGGCAAGCGCATCAACCTGACGCTGGTGGAGTCTACCCCCCTGCCTACAGGTGTGGTTTACATGCGCTACCGACGTACGGCGGAAAAGACAAACTGATTCCATAACCATTTGAATTGTTCCAGTGAACCACTACCAGGACTGGTTATGGTTGTTTGCCCTTGTAAACGCCTTTTCAAACAAAATCCCCTCCTCGTTAACACCTTTTTTTCGGTCACTGCCATGATAAGCGCGGGTCGGTGGGTAAAATTGAGGAGAAAACTGCTCTATTTACCCGCCCGGATATTCTTGTTCAATTCTTATAATTGGCAGCTATGATGCGAATTAGCAAATTGTTTTAATCGTCAGCTCGTAAAGGAGTAAATACGATGACAACAGGCAAAGGCGAGTATTACCATATCGTTGTACGCCCAAAGCGTGGTTTTGCCACCTTCCGCTACCAGGACGTGGGTGACCCCGGTCACATCCTGCGCCATGCGGGACAAAGGAAGAGCGGTTCCTGGGATACCCATGCGTGGCTTATCAGCAAAGAAGATGCCCATGTGGTAGACAATAAGATAATTCCTGACACCGAAGACGCCAGGAAGTTGCTGGAAACCCTGGGGTCTGAGCCTGCGTTTGTCAAAGGGGATATCTTTGAGGCCAAGGACAGACCGGATATCCCTGAAAGTGAAAAACCCACCGAGGCTCAACAAAAAGCCTGGAAAGCAAGAAAAAAAACTCCCCAATAAGCAGGCATTTTGCGAGGTGATCATGGCTATAAATTTCGAGGTTTCAGAAGTAATTCCGGCTTCCCCGGAAATGGTGTACAACGCCTGGCTCGATTCGGAGGAACACGCGCGCATGACCGGTGATAGCGCCCGCGTGTCGGCAGTGATCGGTGAGCCGTTCGAAGCCTGGGGTGGGTATATCCAGGGCAAAAACCTGGAGCTCGAGCCGGGGAAACGCATCCTGCAATCCTGGCGCACAAGCGAGTTCGAGGATTCCGAAGAAGATTCACTAGTGGAGATCATGTTCGCCCCAGAGGGGAGCAGTACCAGGGTGACGATCCGGCATTCCAACCTCCCCCCGCACGGTATGCAGTACCAACAGGGCTGGGTCGATTCCTATTTCACCCCGATGAAGGAATACTTCCTCAAAATGGTTGGTTAACTTTTCTTCCAAAAAAGCGCGTGGAATGATTCCACGCGCTATACCGAATTTAAGGCATCCGAAACCTTGTAGAATACCGCCCTTATTTTACGTTGTTTATTACTTCATAATCAAAAACCTCACCAATTTTCACCCCGAACACATCAGCAATTCTGAAAGCCAGTTCAAGTGAGGGTGAGTATTTGCCGGCTTCAATGGCAATGATCGTCTGCCGGGAGACACCGGCTTTTTCGGCCAGGTCCTGCTGGGTCATTTCATTGGCAAAGAAGCGCAATTTGCGGATGTTATTGGTGATCTCGAATTTATTAGGCATGCCTGATTCCCCTTCCGTAGTAATACAGTTGGGAAAAGCCTTCAAAGATTGACCCGACCATAAAGGAGATGAAAACAATGTTGAGCATGACAACGGGGGAGTAATTCAAAACCAGCGAGAAGAGCCCCGCAACAAATCCTACGCCGGCGAAAATAAAACCGACCCTGGTGGATTTCAACTCGATCAACTTATCCATCTCATCTTCGACCATTTCCGCGCCGATGGATTTCTCAATATCCTCGTCAGCGCAATTCTGGTCCTGGATCTTTTTCTTTATGGCAACTGAAACTGAGAGCAAAATATGAAAAACGATCTGGGTTACGATTGTGACAGCAATACCAATGCCGATAAATTTCAACATGGTGATTGCCCAAAACTTCAGGTCGCCTGACACAAGCGCGCCTGCCCGGCCTGGACCGAAAGCATAGATGCAATATGCTGTTAAAACTGCTGCTCCGGTAATGATGCTGACGATGGTTCTTTTTGCCTGGTATGACATTTTATTCTCCTATGACATATGTAATCTTTATTGAACTAATAGTAACATATACAATACATTATGTCAAGTATTTTTTACATTGTGTTAGAATTGTCATAAATCTGGTTCTTATTCAAAAGGAGAGTGTTTCATGGTCAGGATATTGTTCGGGGTTTTTATGGTGGTGCACGGTATGGTGCATTTGTTGTATTTTGGGCAGGCGCGCAGGTTATTTGAACTGGGTGCCGGGATGGTTTGGCCGGATGGCAACTGGGCATTTACAAGGCTGCTCGGTGCCGAGCCCTCCAGAATGCTGGCGAGCACCACCTGCGCATTGGCAGCCCTGCTGTTCGCTGCCGGCGGAATTGGGCTCTTTGCCAGGCAGTCCTGGTGGCAGCCTGTGGTGATTGGTGCGGCGGTTCTTTCCACATTGATCTTCACCCTGTTCTGGAACGGGCAACTGCAGCATCTGAGTGAACAGGGGCTGGTGGCCATCGTGATCAATGCCGCAATCCTAGCCGCGCTCCTTGTTTTCAAGTGGCAAGTGCTCAAATAATAGGATGGGGTTTTTCAGAAAAAAGAGCTCTTCAGCGCGGAAGAGAATGCCCTCCTTTAGAAAGAGGGCTTCTTCTTTTTATGGCATAATTGTTTCGGTCTGTAATTTTAGTAGTATCAAGAGTATTAACCTCTTCGGGTTAATTTGGAGGGTAACAACCGCATGCGAAAGCGCTGGATCATTTACATCATCATTGGACTGGTGTTCGGAATTATCGATTGGTATTTCATTGATCTTCTGGCGGAACTGAATCAGACCCAGCAGCTTAATAGTTACATGCTGGGGCGTTCAGAGGGAATCCGGCAGTTATATGTGCTGGGGTTGATCGGGCTGAATTGGGGGGTTTGGCTCGTTCCGGCAATACCGATCGCCATCTTTGAGATGAAGCGCTCGGGAAGAATCTGGAAGGCTGCCCTTGCCGCGGTGCTTGTTTGGATTATGGCACTTATAAGCTATTACGCCTTGTATGCCTTTTTACTTATGTTTGTGGGTTTACCCAATTTTGATTTTATGTTGTTCAAAAATCGACTATCCGCAACCTATTGGGTAAACTGGTGGCCGCCTTTTAAGCGCGTTATCGTGAACCAGTTCCTTGAATGGCTTTTGGTGGGGTTGGCTGGCGGGACTATCGTCGGTGTACTCAGCGCGTATCTGTATTCAATATCCGCAAAAAAACGCAATCCAATGAATGCCAAAACCTGAAGGAGGCGTTTCCATGAGATCATTACCAGAAAGTCTGAACCTCTACCACGAACAACTTCAGAAAGGCGCGATCCAGGAAGCCTATAAAGGGTTGATGGAGTACGTCCTTTCGCTTAAAACACATTTCAAAAATCGCCACCCAGAATATGCCGTACCCTCAAACATATACTTTGGATACATGGATATGACCTACTTTTCCATCGTGCCTGAAGCGCTGCGGGAACGCGGGTTGAAGGTTGCCATTGTCTTCCTACACAGGGAATTCCGATTCGAGGTTTGGCTGGCCGGCGTGAATAAGGATGTGCAGGCGAACTACTGGAAACGGATCAAGGAGAGCGGCTGGAATCAATATCACCTGGTGTCCACATTGAAAGGCGCGGATTCCATCCTGGAGCACGTCCTTGTCGAAAGGCCCGATTTCAATGACCTGGACGGGCTGACCAATCAAATCGAGCAGGAAACCCTGCTTTTTATCAATGAAGTCGAGAAATTCTTATCGAAAGGAAACAATTTGCCTTGACGGATAGTGGTTATTCTGGCGGGTCATTTTACGCCAACGGTAAAGCACAGAACCAAAAGAAAAGTGGCGGGCATGTCTAAAATATCCAGCCTTTTGACCAATGAAGAGTTCGGTTTTATCAGCAGCAGCAACAAAGCTTTCATTGCAGTGTTCGACCAAGCATTGGAAGAGCTTGGGTATGGCTGCAGTGGAAAGATTGGCGATGGTTACTGCTGGGGCAGATTTATGCTGATCTACAAAAAACTGGGTGCAAAAAGTAAGCAGGTGTATGCCCGCGTTTACATCCGGGAGGACGGAATTGTGCTGCGGCTGTTTCTGAATGATGTTGATGAACACCGATTATATGTAGAAAAAACCCCGACCTATATTAAAGATGTTTTTACCGGACCCTATGGGGATTGCAAGCACTGCCACAACGAAAAGAACGGGGTATGCAGGTTTCGTAAAACCTACACACTGGATGATCGTTACATTGAAAAATGCAACGGGTATACTTTTGAATTCCAAGATCCCACGATTGACAGGATCCCGGATTACATCAGGCTATTTACGGAATTTTATCCGTGCAAAGCAACAAGTGCTGCACCAAAAAGTTCTGTCTCCATCATCGCTTAAGGTTATGGCCGCTAAGCAGCTAAATCGTGGATAACGGAAAATCGCAGGTGAACATGCGCAGTGAACAAGAAATGTACGACCTGATCATCGATACTGCCCGGAAGGATGAACGCATCCGCGCGGTGCTGTTAAACGGCTCGCGGGCGAATCCGAATGCCCCGCGGGATATCTTCCAGGATTACGATATTGTTTATATGGTTACAGACATTACTCCCTACTGGAAGAACCTCAAGTGGGTTGAGCGCTTTGGCGAGCTGATGATCCTGCAGATGCCCGAAGATATGGGCGATCCTCCCCCGGATAAGGACGGCCGTTTTTGTTACCTGATGCAATTTACCGATGGCAACCGCATCGACCTGGGCGTCTACCCGCTGACAAAACTCCAGGAGCAACTGCAGGACAGCCTGACCGTGGTGCTCCTGGATAAGGACAATATCATCGGTCCCATCAAGGAAGCCAATGAGTCTGGTTATCTCCCGCATCCCCCCACCGCAAAAGCCTTTGGTGACTGCTGCAATGAATTCTGGTGGGTGAGCGCTTACGTTGCCAAAGGTCTGTGGAGAAGCCAGTACCCCTACGCCAGGCACGTGATGGACCATTTTACCCGTGATGAACTGATGAAGATGTTGAATTGGTATGCAGGAATAAAGACCGGTTTTTCTAAGAATTTGGGAGCGTATGGTAAATATTTCCAGCAGGTGCTCGAGCCGGAATTGTGGGATCTGCTCGAGAAAACCTTTGCCAACGCGGAATATGGAAATACATGGGATGCTTTATTTGTGTTGTGCCAACTTTTCCGAACCGCAGCATTACGCGTAGCTGCTCATTTCGGTTTTGTATATCCAAATGAAGATGATGAAAGAGTGAGCGCGCATTTGCGCCACCTGAGAACCCTGCCGAAGGACGCGCGCGAAATCTATTGATCGCGCAGGTTGAGCGCGATTTTTATTTCAAATAACGGTCGTAAAACTCGATAGTGCGGTACATGGCAGTGCTGAAATAATTGCCAAGATTGTGATCGTCACCGTCGTATGTGTAAAACTCCACCACTCCGCCAGCGGACTGGATCTGGTCGTACAACGTTTGGGAGAACTCGATCGGCACGCTCTCATCAGCTGTTCCGTGGTGCAGTTGAAGCGGTCCGGAAAGGTCCGCCAGGAAGCTGTTGGCAGACACAGAATTCCAGAACGCCGGATTCTCCTCAGGGGTGCCGTACAACTCAATCCAGTATTCGCGCCATCTGCGGCTGCCGGGTCTGGGTGTGGGGGCAACAAAACTGCTGCTCCTGCGCCAGTTGTAGAGCATATCGGGATATGAGCCGACAACCCCTGCCCAAATAACCCCCGCCTTAATTTGATCGGATATGACCATGACCCGCAGGGTCAGGTAGCCGCCCATCGAATGCCCCCACATGCCGATCTTCTCCGGGTTCACCTGGGGGTGGCGCTGCAGTGATGACACCGCATTGAGCACGTCGTTGGTATACCCGGGGTCTCCGTAAGCACCATTAGGTTCGCCCTCCGAGCGGTCATGCCCGCGATAATCAATGCGGAATACCACGTAGCCGCTGAGCGCAAGTTGATCCACATAGGCGATGTAGCGTTCGGTGGTGCGGTACTGCTCCGGGGGAATATACCCGTGGTTGAAAACGATGGCCGGCCACCCGCCAAGGGGCATCTCGCCGAATGGAATGGTCAGCAAGGCGTATATCTTCAATCCGTCGGAGAGGTACGAAGCGTAATAGCGGTGATAATTGCCGCCGGAGGGCAACTCTTCCTCGATGACGATGTCACTGCCTGGGTAGGAACCGGCGCGCATCGCGAGGATTTCCATTGGATGAGGTTCAGGTGTGGGGGTAAAGGTGGCGGTCGGGCTTGGCGTAATAGTTGGAGTCGACGAAGGCAGCACTGTATTGGCGACACTGACAGCCGTGGGGATTGTGGGGGCTTCGCTGCTGGAAGGAACAGTCCCCACAGAACAGCTGCTCAGCAACACCATCAGGATCAACGCCAGGGAAAATAAACGTGCCATTGAAGAGGATCTCCTTTTACGAACAGCTTAATCATACCGAATTTATCCGATTTAGGCAACGGACAGGATATACCCCGAAAGCAGTCGAAGATAGGTCAAAAGTAACTTCAGCATCCGATTATATATGATATATAAGATATATATTGGTTTATTTGGAAACGATCATTGTTACAACATCGATAGGCATAGAGATTAATATTGAGGTTAGTAAATGTCAACAGCAGTGAGTGTAAAACCCGTTTCTCACGCGCGGAGCCTTCCCTTCACGCAGCGGCGGAATTTCCAGAAAACTCTCAACGAGCGTGTTACTGAATTTCTCCGCGTTAACAATCTGCCCGCGCGTGATGTTCCCGCGATGTATCTGAAGACGGCGGTCATCATGGGCTGGTGGCTGGGGACTTACCTGCTGCTGCTCCTAGGCAATTTTCCGCCGCTGGTCAACGTTATCTTATGCCTGGTTTGGGCAATGGCGATCGCTTCGGTCGGGTTTAACGTGATGCATGATGCCAACCACAGCGGATACTCCAATAACCCGCGGCTCAACAAGTTCTTCGGGTTGAGTGCCGAGTTACTCGGAATGAGCAGTTTTCGCTGGCGCACCAAGCATAATATTTGGCATCACACTTACACCAACGTTGCCGGCTTTGATGACGATATTGAAACATTTGGTCTTTTGCGGCTCACGCCGCGCCTCCCCTGGAAACCACTCTTTAAAGCCCAAGCCTGGTACTTCCCGATCATCTACAGCTTTATCGCTTTTGATTTCTTCCTGCGCGATTTTATGATGGTATTTTTAGGCAGATCGGATGCCACTCACATTTATCCAAAAATGGACATGAAGGAGAAGATCACCTTTTGGGCAGGCAAGCTTTCTTATATCGCAATCATGTTTGTGCTGCCATCCCTGGTTTTCCCGTGGTGGCAAGTGTTGGCTGGCTATTTGCTCATCATGTTCACCGTGGGAGTAATCCTGGGAATTGTATTTCAACTGGCTCACATTAACAGTGATTCCGATTTCCCTGAACCTACCGGTGACCCATTGCACATCGAGAACGAGTGGGCTGTACACCAGGTTGAGACGACCGTTGACTTTGCACCGCACAACCGCCTGCTGAATTTTTACATAGGGGGTCTAAACTACCAGATCGAGCATCACCTACTGCCCCACATCTGCCATTTGAACTACCCGCATATTGCTCCTATCGTGCAGGCAACCTGCGAGGAATTTCATATCCGCTACACCGTTTACAGCACCTACCGCGAAGCGTTCGCGTGTCACCTGCGTCAATTACATCTCCTGGGACGTGCCTCAAACAGGGAATTAATCCTCTCCTGAACTCTGAAGGAAATGGTATATTGTATAAACCTGCCCCGCCTTTAGCCTCGGAGTTGCCTTGCCACGTGATCTGCGCAAATATGCCTCCAACACCACCGCCCAACTAATCGTCGGCGGGCTGGTCTTATTACTTGTGGTCGGTCTGGGATTGATCGCCTGGATCTATGGGTCCAGGGCAGCCCTGCTGGGGTTTATCTGTATTTTAGGCGGACTCGCAGTGGTTGGATTGATCACCCTGTTTGTGTTTGGGCTGGATGTAATTATTAAGAAGATCAACAAGGAATAAGAAAACCGTACAAACAGTCGCTGTCCTCTCAAATCCTTTGCGTTTCACGACAGGAGATCATCAATGAAGCAGTCCATCATCCATGTTGCGCTTGTGGTTCGCGATTACGACGAAGCCATTGCATTCTTCTGCAACAAACTGCATTTCACACTGGTAGAAGACACTTATCAACCCGAACATGATAAACGCTGGGTGACGGTGGCTCCCCCGGGGTCAAGCGGCTCAACCCTGCTGCTCGCCCGTGCCAATTCACCCGTGCAGGAAGCTGCCATCGGCAATCAAAGCGGCGGCAGGGTGTTCCTGTTTTTGCACACGGATGACTTCTGGCGCGACTACAACGAAATGTTGATTTCGGGCATAAAATTTGTGAGGGAACCAAAAACCGCCTCCTATGGTACGGTTGCGGTTTTTGAAGATCTCTACGGCAATCTGTGGGACCTGGTAGGACCGGCTAGTCCATCGCCGGAAAAATAAGCCTGGGCTGCCCGTCCACCCCTTTTACAAGATACAAATAAATGATGGTGGCACCTTCGGGAGAAGTGAATACGTCCCCCGAGGGATCTTCAAGGCGCACCATGTAGGTCATGGTATCCCAGTCATTTCCCATCATCACCAGTTCCTTCATCGGAAGACAAAACATAATTCCGGCATCACACAATGTGCTGAAACTGCCCGCCAGGTCATTGGGATCTATCCCCAGATCAACCAGGTAGGTATCGTCTCCTTCAGCCACCTCGAAGAGGGAGGCGGCGGTATCATAATCACCGTCTGCCAGGGCTTGCTGGAACTGCCGGACCACCTCCAACCCAGCGATTAATCCCGCGTCGGGCAATTCCCAAACCGTGGTGCCAAACGCAGAAAACGCAACCATACGGCTGCCATCAGTATTGAATGTGAATTTGCCTTCGCCGGCGTATGTGTAGAAGTAATCCAGACGTGACCAGGTTTGTGTTTCGTATATCGCGCCGAAAATCGAGTAATCATCCTGGTAGTCCAAATTGGCATACCCCGAAATCATCAACAGGTCTCCAGCCGGGTTAAACTTGAGTGAGAGCAAGCGCAAGCCCGGATCAAACTCGGCAATTTGCTTTCCTGAATCAATCTCCCAGACAACCACGTTATTGTTTTGCGCTGAAAATGCCGCCAGCAAACGTCCGTCGGGTGTCATGTCTGCATCCAATATTTCACTCAGGCTCACACGGCGAATTGGAGTCCAATCAGAGGTGTTGTAAACATCCACACCTGTCCTGTTGGCGGAAAATACGCTCAGGCGGGATCCATCTGCCGAGAAATTCAGGACTGCATTTGTTCTGGTGTTGTATGCTGGCGTCTGCGTGAGTATTTTACCGGAAGGATCCCAGACGTAAAGCGTATCCCGGGTGGCAGCTGCAAAACTACTCGAGTCAGGGGCGATGGCTACGTCGGGGTATTGAGCAGAACCCGCCACCGGGGCATCGAGAAAGGTACTCTTAAGCTTGTTGGTCGATAAGTCCCACAAACTCACCTTGCGTTTGTTAGTGGAAAACACCAGAGTGTTACCATCTGTGGAAAACGCCGATGGACCTGGCCAGGCATCTTCGAGGGGAATTTCGTTGAGCAAGTCGCCGTTGTCCACATCAATCACCACCAGAAATCCGCTTCTGGCGGTCTCACAAGACCAGACATTCGAAAGGCTCCCCCAACAGGCAGAAATGGCCATCTTCCTGCCATCCGGGCTTAGTGAGGTCGAAATCGTCGAATAGGATCGTTCCGCGCGCCATTCCTCAAATCCCTCGAAGTAGCTGCGGGTAATGGCAAATTGGCGAAACCCGACCTGATCAAAGCGTGCCGGCTGAGGCGTGGGCGTGAGGGTTGGCACGGCGGTGGGCTGTAAAGTGACGGTAGCGGGTACCTGGGTGTTCACTGCCAGCGTGGCTGTCGGCTTCTGCTCTGCTTCCAGGGTCGACTGGTTTACCGTTGAATCCGGCAGGTTGCCGGGGGTGCAGGCTGTTACGAAGACAAGCAGAACAAGAAGTGCGGCAAGAAGATTTCGCATGGTGACCCTCCCGATAATTCATACAATGTTTATCCTAATTATAGTCTATAAGTCAATAGCGGATCACAAATCCTGATATGATTAACATATTGGCTTGATGAAATTAATGGTCGAGCAAAAAGGTTCTATTCGGCAATTCGAAACCTCCAGGAGGCAATCCCATGATCCCTAAACTGACATTCGGACGCAGCGGACATATGAGCACGCGTATTCTCCTTGGAGCGGCGGCTTTTTCCAGAGTGCCCCAAGCTGAAGCAGATACAACAATGGAGATGGCTCTCTCCAGTGGGATTAACCACGTGGATGTGGCAGCCAGTTACGGCGAAGCTGAACTCCGCGTGGGAGACTGGATCAAACGCCACGGCAGGAACTTCTTCCTCGCCACCAAAACCGGCGAACGCAGCGCCGCAAAAGCGCGGGAGGAAATTCACCGTTCCCTGGAGCGCCTGCATGTGGACCAGGTAGATCTAATCCAACTGCACTTCCTGGTGGATCCGCTCGAGTGGGAGACGGCACTGGGAGCGGGCGGCGCATTGGAAGCCGCTATTCAGGCGCGAGAGGAAGGGCTGGTGCGCTTCATCGGGGTTACAGGTCACGGGACAACCGTACCGGTGATGCACCTCAAAGCGCTTGAGCGCTTTGATTTTGACTCGGTTTTACTGCCCTTCAGCTACCTGATGGCGCAAAACAAGCAGTATCTGAGTGATTTTATGAAGTTGTTGGCTGTTTGCCAGGAGCGTAACATCGCGGTGCAGACTATCAAGTCGCTGGTGCATCAACCGTGGGATGACCAGGAGCGCACGCGCGCCACCTGGTACCGCCCTCTGGAAGACCAGGCGGATATTGACCTGGCGGTGCACTGGGTGCTGGGGCATGCGGGATTATTCCTGAACACCGCCGGAGATGTTCACATTTTTCCAAGGATCGTCAGCGCAGCCAACAGTTTCACTTCCGCGCCAACAGAGGAAGAAATGCAGGCACAGGTGGAGAGACTGGGGATGAAAACGCTTTTCCCATGATGAAAATAATCCCTCTAATGAGTTCTGGATAACTGTGACATCACCCTCAACGATGACAGTATTGGGTGTGTTTTAGTAGTATTTCTGGTTTTTTACGAGGTTTACTATAATTATTCAATAGAAAATAATTATTCTCACACCATTAAAGTGGAGGGGAGAATGCAGGATTTAAAGATTAAATCCAATCAAATCGAGCTGCAGGTTCGTGATTATAGGGGTGACGGGGAGGCGATCGTCTTTCTCCATTTCAGCAGTGCCAACCTGATGATGTGGCAGCGCGTTGTTCCCTTCTTTCACGAAAACTATCGTGTAATCCTGGTCGATCTGCGCGGACACGGCAGGACAGACCGGCCGGAAGCCAGCCATCAAATCGATGAGATGGCGCGGGACATCGCCGGGATGATGGAGTGCATGGAAGTGAAAAAAGCGCACATCGTCGGAAGTTCGCTTGGCGCGGAGACTGGTTTGAGTTTGGCAGCAAATTATCCTGGTAACGTCATCTCACTGGTGTGTGATGGGGCGTTGAGCAGTGAATTCGGTCCGTACAGCACCTGGGAAGGCTCTAAGCAGGAATTTGAACAACACGTGGCAGACACACTTAATAAAATGAGCGATAAACCGGTAAATTACTATTCTTCAGTTGAGGAGCTGATTGAAGCGAGGAGGGAAATCCTCACGAAATATGGCCTGTGGAATGAACATGTCGAAGCGATGGAAAGATACGGGGCTTACGAGGCAGGTGACGGCAAATACACTTATGGCATGCAAAAGGCAGCGCACCAGAGTTACATGCAAGGTTATTTTCATTGCCACCTGGAAGATAACTACACGAAGGTAACCTGCCCTCTTTTAATGATCGCAGAGCAGGAAAACGAAGATGAGGCTGAAAAAGCAGCCATGCGGGGGTTGCGGGATCTGGCAAAGCAGGCGCAAATCGCGGAGGTCAGCGGTTGGAATCATCCTTACGGATGGCTGCTGGATCCGGATGAGATTTGCCGCGTGATCCTGGATTTCCTGCGCAATTTACCAGGATAAATAATGGGTTTATTTGAGAAGGGAGGGAATGGTGACTATTGAGAAGGACCAATATGAAGTTGAAAGCTGCATCCACGATGCCATTGGCTGGGCGTTGACCAAGGACATTGATCGGTTGTATGCCATCATGGCGCAGGATGAGGATTTCTTCATCTTCCATCCGGATTCAGGCAGCACGATCGTCGGTTTTGACGCATTTAAAGCCCTCGGAGAGCGCTCATGGATGAAGGATGCGTTTAAAGCCACGGATTACACCATCAAAGATTTGCGGGTGAAGTTTTCAAGGTTAGGCAATACCGCCTGGTATTCCTGCATGCTGGACGATCACGCCGAGTGGAATGGCAGCCCCAGCGGATGGGATAACTGCCGCTGGACCGGCACGCTGGAGAAACGCGACGGCAGGTGGGTCATCGTGCAGATGCATTTCTCTTTTGCAAAAGATAACTAACAGCTGCATTGTCCCTACTAGAAAACCGAGCTGAAAAGAGTTATATTAACAGGGTATTTCCGGAGGGAAACATGAAAATCCGTCCTCTTCCCAGGTGGATGATCTTTGTTTACACGGCGTTGATCCTTACCTATGCAGCCGCTGCTGCGCGATCCATATTCCAATTAGAAGAGAGGGCAGACATCCCGATTTTGATCGGGTGTTTGGCTTTCTATTTAGTCCTTTTAGTGTTCGAGCCTTTTCTGGTTCCTCGCAGACTGGCTTACCTGCACGTCATCAATGGATTGCAGACCGGAATTGCTTTATTCCTGATGCTGGTAATCGATAACCTTGATTATTTCGCACTCCTGGTGATCCCGCCCTGTACTCAAAGCATCCTGTATTTCCCGCGGAAAACGGCTTTCGCCTGGATCGGCGGCATCATTATCGCCATTTGCGCCACCCTGCTCATCAGTTTCCCCATCGACGAGAGTATCGGTTATATCATCATCTACCCCACGGCGATTTTCCTCTACACTGCGTTAAGTTACCTGGCAAAACAGGCAGAAGAAGCCCGGAATCGCAGTGATAAATTACTGGCTGACCTCCAGGTGGCCAACCAGAAATTGCAGGAATACGCCGAAAAGGTGGAGGAGCTGGCTGCCGTTAACGAACGCAACCGCCTGGCGCGCGAACTGCACGATTCGGTCACCCAGATCATTTTTGGACTTACCTTATCGGCACAGGCTGCGCGAATCCTTATTGACCGCGATCCCCCGCGCGCCGCCCTCGAATTGGATCACCTGCAGGTGCTGGCGCAGAATGCGCTGGCAGAGATGCGCGAACTCATCCAGGAGCTGCATCCGCACAATGATACGGTTGAAGGATTGGTGCCTGCACTTCACCAACTGGCAGCCAAACAAAAAACGATGAGCGGGTTAACCATTGATCTGCATTTGAAAGGTGACCGCCGTTTACCTGCGCGCATGGAATCAGAATTGTTGAGCGTTGCCCAGGAAGCTGTGAACAATATCGTTAAGCACGCTCAATGTGAGCACGCGTTGATCACCCTTGACCTTGAGGACCCAAAACAGATACATCTTGGTATTGAAGATTGCGGTATTGGATTTGACGCATCTCACCCGCCGCTGCTTCCTGGTCATCTTGGATTAACCAGCATGCAGGAACGGGTCACTGCGCTGGGCGGGACTCTCAAGATCGACTCACAGCCCGGAAAAGGAACGCGGCTAAGCGTGGATATCGTCCAGGAGCAGGAGATTGAATATGCCTGATGAAACTACCTCCCCGCCAGGGGAAACACACAAGATTTCCGTTTTAATTGTCGATGATCACCCGATCGTCAGGCAGGGGCTGCGCACTTTATTGAGCCTGCAGGAAGACATCAATGTGGTTGGCGAGGCGGAAGACGGGAAAATGGCAGTTGATCTCGCTGCCCGCCTGAGGCCGGACGTGGTGCTGATGGACCTGGTGATGCCGGAACTGGATGGCATTTCCGCCACACGTCAGATCAGCGAATTAAAACAATCCACACGGGTGATAGCACTCACCAGTTTTGTGGAAGATGACAAGGTGATCCCTGCCATTCAGGCTGGCGCAGTGAGTTTCTTGCTTAAAGACGTCTCGCCGACCGATCTGATGGAAGCCATACGGGCGGCTTATAACGGAGAAGCCCGGCTGCACCCCGACGTCATCCGCAAGTTGATGAAACAGGTGGTGTCTCAACCCACCGCTCCTCAACTCCACTTACCGGAACTTACCGAGCGGGAGTCTGAAGTTCTCATCCTGGTGGCACAGGGGTTAAGCAACCGTGAGATCGCCGTAAAACTTGTGATCAGCGAGAAAACCGTGAAATCCCACATCAGCAGCCTCCTGGGCAAGTTGGGTCAGGAAGACCGCACCAAGCTGGCAGTGTATGCCATCCGTAAACACCTGGTTCCTGAAATTTAATCCCATACTCAGCCTGCAGGCGTAGTCCGCAAGGCTGAAGAGCTCAACCCAAAGACCGATCTGAAAATCGGTCTTTTTGCTTTTATTAATCCCGACTCTGGCTGGATGCGCCAGGCGCGGTAAACACGTATCCTAACCTCGAATGAAATAACCAAAAGAAATCATTCGAGGCTGCAATGACCATTCAAATCCTTATAGTAGATGACCGCGCGGTGGTGCGAAAAGAATTGCGGAATGTGCTTGACCTTTCCACGAATATCACCATCATTGGTGAAGCTGCAGGCGGGCAGGAAGCCATCCTGAAAGCGGGGACGCTCAAGCCGGATATCGTACTGATGGATTTGGAAATGCCGGGGGTGGACGGCTTTGAGGCGACCCGCCAGATCAAAGCACAGCAACTGGCGCGTAAAGTGATTGCATTCACCGTTTACGCCGATGCCCATCATGAACAGAAAGCTTTGCAGGCTGGGGCAGACGCGTTTGTTGTAAAAGGCACGGATGTACGCACACTTCTTGATCTATTTGAACAACTCGTCAATCAGGTGGATGAAAAAACGGATAGATCAGCGGAGAGGCAGGAAGGAGAAACATCATTGACAAAAGGCATAACCGGATAACTTTTATTTAACGCGTCCATTTTTTTCATTTCCATTCAATTTTGCGAGGTTAATTATGACAATCCAATCAGGTACGATCGATTCATCAGTGGCAAAAGTTCATACTGCTGTCGTTGCCAAGACAGCTACAAGGCTTGATTACCTGGACAGCCTGCGGGTCATCCTCATCATCCTGGTCATCGCGCTGCACACTGCCATCACTTACGGCGCCGACGGCGACTGGACTTACGAAGACCCTAATCAAAGCGAAATCGGCGGGATACTGCTCACACTTGTGACTGCCAGCGTCCAGACTTTTTCCATGGGGTTGTACTTTTTCATATCCGGATATTTCACCCCCGGATCCTATGATCGCAAAGGCTTGCTGCGGTTTTGGGGAGAGCGCCTGCTGCACCTGGGTATTCCGCTCATCTTATATACATTCGCGCTGAGCCGCATACCCGTGTATTTCGCAGGCCGCGCCTACGGGCATGTAACCTCTTCCTTCTGGGAATTCTTTGGCAGCACCTTCATCAGCGGCGCGGATGAAGGCCCCACCTGGTTTATCTTCGCCCTGCTTGTATTCCTGATCGGCTACACGCTCTGGCGCTTGGTTACGCGTTCGAACGCGGACAAGAAACCTGCCGAAGCAGAGCTGTTGAAAGTCCCGGGTAAAAAGGGAATTCTCACCCTGGGAGTGGTCGTGGGTGTATTGATGTTCGTCGTCGGTCTGAAGACCAGCATCGGCCAAACCATTGAAGTATTCGGCATCTTCAATCTGATGACCATCTTCTTTGTCCAGTACATCCTCTTCTTCATCCTGGGGACGCTGGCATACCGGAATGACTGGGTACGGCGTTTTAACGGCAAGGATCTGCGATTCTGGTCCTGGTTATCCGTTGGTTTGTTCCTGATGATGCCGGTGTTGTTCTTCATTGGCGGTGCGGCCTCCGGTACCACGGAAGTCTTCATTGGCGGGCTATACTGGCAGAGCGCGGTCTTCATGCTGTGGGTCGGACTGTTCAGTGTGTCGATGAGCATGACCCTGATCCTGGGACTGCGTGACCGCCAGAAACCCCGCAGCGGTGTGATGAAGTTTGCCGGACCCAACAGCTACGGCGTTTACCTGATCCACCCGCTCATCCTGGTACCGTTATCTGTGGCTGTGCGCAATATAACCCTCGACCCGCTGCTCAAATTCGCAATCGTGCTGCCCATCGTTGTGGTGCTGTGTTTCCTCGTTTCTGATGCACTACGGCGCATACCCGGCGTGAAATCAATTTTATAAATGCTGCTTTTCCTTGTGGAGCCGCCTGGTTATTGGACTTTTCGAAGCAACACACTGTGTAATCCAGAATTCAAACTGGTCCTTAACCAGGCACTCCGTTGGGTTTACCTGTAAAAAGGTAAATAGAAAAAACCAGCTCACGTTTGTATAATAGGCATGATGGCACCAGATTTTTGAAAAGGATGACGAATGACTGAGGAACGCACTCCACTTAATGGCCGCTACCAGATTGACCGCCTTATCGGCGGTGGAGCCATGGGAGCGGTGTACAGCGGAAAGGACATGCTGACCGGAGAAACGATTGCCATCAAACAGCTGCGTGTTGAACTGACCGCCAATATGCCCGAAATGGTCGAGCGTTTCCTGAGGGAAGGCGCAGCCCTGCGCCGCCTTAACCATCCAAATATCGTCAAGGTGCTCGCCACAGTGGACGAGGGTTCACAACACTATATTGTCATGGAATACGTGGGCGGAGGGTCCGTGGCTGACCTGCTGCTGCGCGAACCCCAGCTGCCTGTGGAACGGGTGGTGTCGATCGGGCTGGAGTTATCAGATGCCCTCAGCCGCGCCCATCACTTGAATATCCTTCACCGGGATATTAAACCCTCCAACATCCTCCTGGCGGAAGATGCAACACCGCGGTTGACCGATTTCGGTCTGGCACGCGTTGGTCAACTCCCCCGGCTGACCGAAACCAGTTCGATCCTTGGCACCTTATGCTACCTTGGTCCTGAGGTGTTCGAAGGGCGGGAGGTGAACGAACGTTCGGATATCTGGTCATTCGGGATCGTGCTATTTGAAATGCTCACGGGGCAACTGCCGTTTAAAAGCGAATCAACCTTTGACCTGATCTGGGCAATCAAGAACCAACCGCTGCCCATCCTGGAGAACCTGCGCAACGGCATTCCAGCGTCCCTGGCAAACCTCATCCGGCGCATGCTGCGTAAAGATAACCCAGCCCGGGTGGAGAGCGTGCGCCAGGTGGGCGTGGAACTGGAATCGATCCAGAAAGAATTGGAAGCCGGTAAATCCGGGAGTCACGCACAGGGTAACGGGGCAGATGGTGCGGAGAGTGCTGCTCATGTCATCCGCGTACTTATTGCGGATGATCATGCCGTGGTGCGCCAGGGGTTACGCATGTTCATTGACCTGCAGGATGATATGCAGGTGGTTGGTGAAGGTACTAACGGTAATGAAGCTGTGGAGCTGGCAGTCTCGTTGAAACCGGATGTTGTCCTGCTCGACCTGGTGATGCCAGAAGTGGATGGCGTTGAAGCAACGCGGAAGATCAAGATGGCTTTCCCCGAAGCACACGTGCTCATCCTCACCAGTTTTGGTGAGGACAACAAGATCATTCCGGCGATCCAGGCCGGCGCGCAAGGATACTTACTCAAAGATATCCGCCCGGAAGATCTGGTGCAGGCTGTCCGTGATGCGTACCAGGGGAAAACACAACTGCACCCTGACGTTGCCAAAAAGCTACTGTCGATCGTGGCTGGTCGCAACCCGGTAAGTGGAACTCCCGTTAGTCCGTCTAATAATTAGTTGTTTTGTTTCACCTATTGGTCAAAATCGATCGGGTTGGTGATGAGTGCAGGCAGCAGGGGCAGCCCAGGCAGGAAGGCTCTGAGAACCTCCACCCGGGCGAAGCCGGGAGTTGCCACGCTGTACTCTCCCTGGTAACTCCCATTGGCAGGCGCTTCAAAAAGCTTCTCGCTCGCCTGCCCGGTGATAACGCGCAGCACATCTCCCCGCAGCAAACCTGAAATCTCTATCTTTAATTGAGCACCTTGAAACCAGGGCAGGCTGTCTCCCATGATCGCGTCTCCGCTGGTGAGTGCCGCGTTTGGACCATGCGGGAAAAAGGTGATGTAGGCGTGCCCCGCCTTGAGTGCATCCAGGATATCCGCCGTGCCAGCAGACATGGCATAAACACCCGTGGTGGGTCCGCCTAATATTTGGAAGGGATTATCGCGGTGATAATCGCTGCCGCCAACCGCGGGGATCTTTTTGCCCTGAGTCAGCAGGTGCTGCCACAACCCGACAGCGCGAAGGTTGGATTCGCGCATCGGACCATTCCAGATCTCCAGGTAGTCAAACGGCAGGGAGTTCATGTCGAATTTAAAGCCGCTGCCTTCATCCAGCGGATGGTTGACAACGATCAATGCTCCCCTGCTGCGCGCCTGTTTGAAACGTTCGGTCACTTCAGCAGCGTTGGTTGAAATGAATGCGCCGTCGTAGGGTTCGTCCACTCCCAGGAAATTTACGTGCCCCATGTAATGCGTCCATTCCACGCCCTGGATGATGGTGAGCCCGGGGATTTGCGGAAGGCTGCTGGCACCAACAAGCTGGTTGTGGTCGGTAACCGCGATGAAATCCAGCCCGTGGCGCACGGCGTGCCAGCCAAGTTCGGAAGCGGTTAATACACCATCCGATGCCACGGTGTGGGTGTGCAGATCCCCCTTGAGCAGGCGCAGGTGCTTTTTGGTGAACGAAATCTCGTAGGTGACGGTTACTCCCTCAGGTGCAACCTTATATGCCCCGATAATAATCCGCCATTCGCCGGCGGTGAGCGCACAGGGGGTGTACCCCGGAGTGGCACTGGTGGGACTGAGGGATATTTCGGTCTTGTCTGAGCCGGATGCACCGACCTGGCTGCCATCCGGCGCGATGAGCCCAAGATCGATGATATTGACTTCCTGGCGCGAGCGGAAAATCCCCTTTTCGAGGTGGTTCTCCGTTTCATGATGGCGTTCGTACAGGTAGCGCAGGGTCATCTCTTCAGTATCGGGGGGCATGGTGAAGGCTACGGTGAAATAAGTACCCTGTTTATCGAAGTGGATGAATATTTCTTTTTTTAGAGTCTCATTCATGAGGAGTCACTTTCTTCGAAAGGGTTCAATCAGGCGAGAACCGCTGCCAGGAAGCGCCGCAATTGAGCGTCCCAGAAGAGCCATTCGTGCCCGGCGTCTTCCTCGTGGAAATCCACAGGCACTCCCAGGGCAGCGCAATCCGCCAGGAAGAGTTGATTCAGCGGGTAGAGATCATCCTGGCGTCCGCAAGCCATGAACAGGCGAGGCAGGTTTACCTTGCGCCTTACTGCATCCGCCAGCCAGACTGCTGGATCGTGCTGCCCACCAGAGAGGTTGTCCAGGTCGCCGAATACCGTGGTGAATTCCCTGGTGAGCGGGTGGTTGGGGTCCGAGCGCATGGATTTTACGGACAGGAATCCTGAGAAACTTGCGGCAGCATAAAAACGCTCGGGGTGCAGCAGGGCAGCCTTGAAAGCGCCATAGCCTCCCATGGAGAGTCCGGCGATGAGCGTGTTTTCGCGGGAGGGAGTTAAGCTAAACACATCAGATAAGTAGCGGGGCAATTCTTCCGTCAGGTAGGTGAAGTATTGCTGCCCATTGGGAAGATCGATGTAGAAACTGCGCCCCACGGAGGGCATCACCACCACCAGACCGTACATCTTCGCCAGGGTTTCAATGGTGGTAAAACGCTGCCAGGCGCTGCCATCATCGCTCAACCCGTGCAGCAGATAGAGCACCTTGCGGTCTCTCACCGGGACGGCGTTCATCCACCCGGGGTCGGGCACAATGATATCCAGCGCCTGGTCGACCTTTACGGTTTCAGATTTATGGTCAAGCCGGATCAATGCCATGGTTGCCTCCTTAGCTGGCTCAGTGCTGCCAATCAACATGTTGCATTAATACCTATTATCAGCAACTACGCCTAGAAATGCAATCCAGGCAGGATCTTATTTAGAGGGAGAAGAAAAGCCTTATCTGCTGCTGATGCCACAATCTATGTTCCATTTGGATTAAGTCTGCATCGTTTACAATTAGGCGAGGAACAAAGGAGAAAAATATGAATCCCTACGTTACCCCCGATACCCTTTCGACTAAAACCAAAGAATGGCTGGAAAAGATCGCCCCATTCAATACCCACAGCATGACCCTCAAGCCGGAGAAAAGCGCCCTGCTTGTGGTGGATATGCAGTACTTTTTCCTTGACCCCTCCTCCCCCACATATACCTGCGGCGGACAGGCGATCATCCCAAACCTGAAAAGAATTATCCGGGCGTTCCGGCAAGCCGGCCGGCCTGTGATCTATTCCCGGCATGTGCACCATCCGGATGGTATGGACGCTGGAATCATGGGCTGGTGGTGGGAAGGTATGTGCCTGGAAGGCAGCCCGGAGAGTGAAATTCACCGGGATATTGCCCCCATTGGCAATGAGAAGGTGATCAGCAAACACCGCTACTCGGCTTTTTACAATACAGATCTTGAGACCATTCTGCGCACACTCAAGGTGGAAGACCTGGTGATGACCGGCATAATGACCAATATGTGCTGCGAATCAACCACGCGGGACGCATATTTCAGGGATTACCGCGTGTTTTTCACCGCTGATGGCACCGGAAGCGTTACCGAGGAGATGCACCTGGCAAGCCTGCTCAACCTTGCCTTTGGGTTTGCCTGGGTGACGGACATTGATACAGTTTTGTCGCAATTGACCGGATAATTTCCGAAGACCCGTTTCTTTCTGTCTGGTTGTCTCTTTTCAAACCACGGAGGATCAAATGAGAATGCCGATGCCAACGCACAGCAATTCCTACAAGAAACTAGCGCTCATGGCTGTATTGTCTTTCATATCCATGTATGTGCTTATGTATGCCATGGTGAATATATTTGATAATGTAATCCCAAATATTAATCAATTCTACATGGCAGGTCTGATGACCCTTCCCATGATAATCATTGAATTACTTTTAATGGGATCCATGTACATGAATAAGAAACTTAATGGATTCCTTATTGCCATAAGCTCTGTTCTCCTCATTGCCTTCTTTCTCTTGATCAGGCAGCAGGGTTTTGTTACAGACAGGCAGTTTTTGAGATCAATGATTCCTCACCACGCATCGGCTATTTTGATGTGTGAAAAATCCAACCTGCAAGACCCAGATGTAAAAGCCTTGTGCCAGGGGATCATTTCAGGTCAGCAGGAAGAAATTGACCTGATGAAAGCAAAATTAGGCGATTATTAAAACGACTGGATTACCGGAATAATACTGCCTTCTTTCGTATAATCCTTCAAGAGAGACCAAAGTAAGGGTTACTTGATCCGGGGGCAGGCGATTTATTAAACTTGATAAACAAGGGCTGCCTGGTTACAAGTCAAACTGTTTTTCCCACGGTTCGGAAACATCGTACTCCTCACCCATCACTGAGAAGTACAACGCGTTTGCCCTCTCTGAATATCCGCCTACGAATGCCACCAGGCAGCCCATCTCCTTGAGCCGGTGCAAGCCTTCAATGAGGAGGGCTTTGCCCAACCCGCGCCGGCGGTGCGCAGCCACAGTTGCCACAGGTTCAAAATACGCCGTGCGGGTGACGTCGTCAAACCAGATAGTGCAAAACGAGGCGACCGAGCCATCAGCCGCCACCGCCACAAGATCCAGGTCGCGGCGGTAAAGCGGCGCGGATTGAATGTGGTGATACCACACGGGATTATCGCGGTTCCTGCGCGCCACCTGGATATCGTCGTCATGGAATCCCAACCCGGAAGCATAACAGCGCTCCAACAGTTCCAACCCGTCCCCCATGGCGCGAAGGGTATACCCATCAACAGTCATATGTTCCGGCAAAGGCATGGTTAATGCGCGGCGGTGCTGGAACTCCTGTTCGCCCGGGCGCGTTACCCGCTGGAAGCCATGGCGACCAAGCATTTCTTTCAATAAGTCATCTTGCGAATCAATGTATATCTCCAGCGAGCGCTGACCTTTTTCCTCGAGACGAGCAAGATGTTTTTCGGCTGTGCTCAGCATCTCCTCAACCAGTTTAATAGAGCGGTGTTGAGTGGATATCTGCAGAAACGCCTGACCGTGCCCTTCAGGGTTGAGGACTGCCGCAATGCGGTCATCAGAGTCTTCCCAAATAAAAATACATTCCTCAAGAGACATTTTCTCCAGGTCCGGGTTGGCAAACCAGTACCAGTAGTCCCAGCGGGCAACAGGCCAGCTGAATTCGCGGCGGTCGTTAAGGAGCATCACCTGCCGCAGAAAATCCCGGATCTTCCAGTAGTCGTCGCTGCCTTTGTAGGGACGCATGTTCAGTGTCATATTCCTCCTCCATGGCTATACCTGGAAGCGATCAAAATGCTTAATAGAATTCTTCCCCAACTTGTTAATTATAGGGAAGATTTTCAAGCCTGATTATTAGGATTTATTAATTGACGTGAGTAAATGGATTTCTCCCCCTTGACAAATGCATAATGTTTTTCTATAATGAGTGAGTAGTCAGTCATTATCCAAACCCAAGAGGAAGGGCAAAATGGTCAGAGAACTTAGTGATGATAAAAGAGAACGCCTTCTTATGGCTGCCCTGCAGCTTTTCGCTGCCAACGGCGTTCAAGACACTTCCACCGCGGAAATCGCCAGCGAGGCCGGGGTCGCCTCTGGTACCTTGTTTCTTTACTTCCCCACCAAGCAACATTTGGTGAATGAACTGGTGATCCTGGTGAGCAAGCAGGAAGCCGAGCACATCAACCGCCTGCTGACCCCTTCCATGTCTGTACGCGATACTTTTTTTACCATATGGGATGGATCCATACGCTGGTTACAGGAGCACCCGGAAGTCTTTGAGTATTCTCAGCAGGTCAGGCATTCAGGCTTGATCTCTGAAGCTGCCACCCTTGAATCAGGCAAGTCCTTTAGTTTTTATTATGAAGCCATTCAAAAAGGACTTCAGGAAGGCAGCATCAAACCCTACCCAATCGACCTGATCGGCGGGTTCCTCTACCAGGATATCGTTGCTGTGATGAACCACATCCGCACGCAGCCTGACCAAAACACACTGACCGAAACCATCCAAAAAGGGTTTGATCTCTTTTGGGACGGAATAAAAATATAAATAAACCAACACAGGTTGGAACTATTATTAAGGAGATGAAATGAGCAGTAAATTCTTGTTCGCCGGATTGTTTTTTGTTTTTATCCTTCTATCGGGCTTTTGGTTAAGCCGCTCGGGCAAACCAATTAATACAGCCATCCTGACCATTCACAAACTGATCTCGCTTGGTGCGGGCATTTTCCTGGGCATCACGATTTACCGCATCCACCAGGCGACTCCGCTAAACCCCTTGGAGATGGCAGCGGTTGCAGTGACCCTGTTATTCTTCATCGCCATGGTGGCCACTGGCGGCATGTTAAGCACCACCAAGCCCATGCCAGGTTTCGTCCTCAAGGTTCATCAGATCATGCCTTACCTGGTGATAATCTCTGCTTTCGTGAATATGTACCTCCTCCTGGTGCGCAAAGTGTAATCAATGCTCAACAGGCGGCTGCCGCTAAAAAAACACTCGTCACAATTGCAGGTGATGAGTGTTTTTCTTTTAAACACTTATAATTATTTTGTCGTCACAAATCAAATAGACTGCCGAAAAAAGTATCCTTATCATCCAGGAAAGCAGGTAGGCAACCATGGAATCTCACGAGCACCTCCCCTATGGTTTTATTGACCGTGTGATCATCACCGAAGCCGATATCCGTACGCGTGTAAAGGAATTAGGCGCAGAGATCACGCGGGATTATCAAAAGTCAGAGAAAATCCTGCTGCTAGGCTTACTGCGCGGCAGCGTGGTCTTTCTTACTGACCTGATGCGCGAGGTACGCCGGCCGATCACCATGGACTTCATGTCCATTTCTTCCTACAGCCAGTCAGAGTCAACCGGTTTTGTGCGCATTGACGCTGACCACAAGACGAACATCCGCGGATGGGACGTGATCCTGATCGATGATATTGTAGACACGGGTTACACCATTCGCACCGTGCTGAAATTATTATCCGATCGCGAACCCAACAGCATCAAAGTTTGCGCCCTGCTGGATAAACCGGAACGCCACAAAGTGGATATTGCCATCGATTACCTGGGATTCAGCATCCCCGACTATTTTGTCGTGGGGTACGGGCTGGATTATGACGAAAAGGGGCGCAACCTGCCTTATATCGCCTCGATCGACCTGACCAAGAACGGAGGGTAAGCCATGCCGCTGGATATTGTAATCGGTGCCCAGTGGGGCGACGAAGGTAAGGGCAGGGTCGTTGACCTTTTTTCGGAAAATTCCGACCTGATCGCGCGTTACAACGGCGGGGATAACGCCGGTCACACGGTCACCGTGGGTGATAAGATCTATAAATTACACGTCATCCCGTCCGGCATCATTCACCCCAAAACCGTGGGGGTACTGGGGAACGGCATGGTGTTGAATCCCCAAACGCTTGTTGAGGAGATGAGCATGCTGCGCGGGGTCTCAGTGAGTATCACCCCTGAACGGTTGTGGATCTCAGACGCAGTCCAGTTGATCACCCCTGCCCACCGCCTGCTGGATTCTGCCCAGGAAGGCAGTTTGGGCAAGACGCAGATCGGCACCACCGGGCGGGGCATTGGTCCGGCTTACGTGGATAAAGTCGCGCGCCGCGGTTTACGCGCAGGAGAAATTCTGGATGCAGATCACTTTTCCGGCCGGGTGCGCGCTCATTTTATTGAAGCCAACCGCCTGCTGGTTGACTGGTATCACCAGACCGGTCTGGACGTTGATGTACTTGTTACGCAATACCTGGAAGTTGCGGAGCAGTTGCGCCCATATATCCGCCGAATCGGTCCGCGGGTACAAACCGCGCTCGAGGAGGGCAAGACAGTCCTGGCAGAAGGCGCCCAGGGGACTCTGCTGGATCTTGAGCAGGGGACGTATCCTTACGTGACGAGTTCATGCACCACTTCGGCCGGGGTTTTCAGCGGCCTGGGGTTGGGGGTGCAGTCTGTCCGCAAGGTGGTGGGAGTGACCAAGGCATTTCAAACACGCGTGGGGTCGGGTCCTTTTCCAACCGAGATCGAAGGAGAGATGGCTGGATTCCTGCGGGGAACAGGTGAAAATCCGTGGGATGAATACGGCACCACCACCGGGCGTCCGCGGCGTGTCGGCTGGCTGGATCTCGTGCTGCTCAATTACGCGCGCGAGGTTAACGCCATCAGCGAAATCTTCCTGACCAAACTGGACGTGCTCTCGGGTCTGGCGGAAATACCGGCGTGCGTAGCCTATCAACGCGGCAGCAATTCGATTCGGTCACTGGATTTCTCAGGGGATGCGCGCCTTTTAGCCGGATGCAAGCCTGTTTACGAAACCCTGCCGGGTTGGCAGGAAGACCTGCGCGCCTGCCGCCGTTGGCAGGACCTGCCCGAAAAAGCTAAAGAGTACGTCCAATTCATTGAGGCGCAATGCAATCTGCCGGTGAGGAATATTTCCGTCGGTCCGGAACGGCTGGCGCTGATCAGCAGGAGTTGACCCAATGACATCCTTTGAGAGTTACCAGAGTCCATTCAGCTGGCGTTACGGCTCCCCCGAGATGCGCACCATCTGGGGTGAAGAGAATAAGCGCCTGCTGTGGCGCAGGTTGTGGGTGACGATGGCTGAAGTACAAACCACGTGGAACCTGGTGACTGCTGAACAGGTTCAGGATCTTAAAGACCACATGCGCGATGTGGATGTATCCCGCTCTCTTGAGATCGAAAAAGAAATTCACCATGACCTGATGGCAGAGATTAAAGTGTTTGCTGAACAATGCCCGCTGGGCGGCGGGATCCTGCACCTGGGTGCGACCTCGATGGATATCAAGGACAACGCGGAAGTTCTGCAGAGCATTCAATCTCTGGAACTCCTCCTGCCTAAACTGGCGCGCGTCCTCAGCATACTGTCAGAGAAGATGGATGCCTATGCCGCTTTACCGGTGATGGCATTCACCCATTTGCAGCCTGCCGAACCCACCACCCTGGGCTACCGCCTTGCGAGTTACGCACAAGACCTGCTGGCAGATTACGAAAATTTAGTTGAGCTGCGCCGCGGGATAAAAGGCAAGGGGTTCAAAGGCGCGGTGGGCAACGCTGCCTCATACGTGATGCTGTACGGACTGGAAGGGCAGCAGCGCTTTGAAGACCTGATCAGCCAGGCATTGAAGCTGCCCTTTTTTATCGTCAGCACGCAAACCTACTCGCGCAAACAGGATTACGAGATCCTCAGCGCCCTTGCCGGATTGGCAGCCAGCGCCTATAAATTTGCATTTGATCTGCGCCTGCTGCAATCTGAAGTGATCGGCGAGATGGCAGAACCTTTTGGCAGGGAACAGGTGGGCTCTTCCACCATGCCTTTCAAACGTAATCCTATTGAAGCCGAGAAAATTGATTCGCTGGCGCGGGCAGTCAGCACTGCCCCGGTCACCGCGTGGAACAATTACGCCAACTCGCTGTTGGAACGCACACTGGACGACAGCGCCAACCGCCGCTCGTTGATCCCGGAGAGTTTTTTGGCAGCCGACGAAATAATAATGACATTGACCGCTGTTATCGATGGGCTGATGGTGAATCCCGCCAGGATCAAGGGAAACCTGGAGAAGTACGGACCATTCGCAGCGATTGAACGCGTGATGCTGGCAGCCGTGCAAAACGGGGCAAACCGGCAGGAAATGCACGAGGTGCTGCGTCAGCTCAGTATGGCAGCCTGGCAGGAGATACAACAGGGCAACTCCAATCCCCTGGCGCGGCTGTTGCAGCAGGATGAACGCGTAAGCAGGTGGCTCGCGCCGGATGCCCTGCGCGGCTTATTCCTGGTTGAAGGCTACACCGGTATCGCGGAATCACGTGCACGCATCATGGCGCAGCTTATCCGGGAGCGCGTTAAGGAATAACGCCAAAAACCGATTTTCAGCCTCACCCCCCCGGGGTATAAAAGAACCTATTGAACTCATCCAGACAACCTGACTGGCAGACAGGGTATAATTTAATCAGGATGGCAACATTGAGAATCCTGAAAAGCTGTTTGATCAGATTACCGATCTCTGATTATCCGGATCTGTTTACAGAAAGATGAAGGAGATCTAATGCGCCAGTCCATGCTCACAGATGAGCAATCCCGTTTCCTGCATGATGAAAAAGAAGTATTAACGAGCGCCCTGCTTCGCCTGGCTGAATTTGAAACACCGAAGGAGGCACTTGATACCCTGCAAAAAGCCATCCTGCAGTTGGATGAACTCTTCCTGCTGGTTGTGGTTGGGGAGTTCAACTCCGGCAAGAGTGCGCTAATCAACGCCGTTCTTGGCGAACGCATATTGGCTGAGGGGGTGACCCCGACAACCTCGCGCGTCACATTGATCAAATGGGGTGAGCAAAAATCTGAGCAGGTGGTCGATGAAGGTTTTGCCGTGGTTACCCACCCGCTGCCGCTGCTCAAGGAATTGAACATCGTTGATTCCCCCGGAACCAACGCCATCATCCGGCAGCACGAGCGCCTGACTGAAGAATATGTTCCGCGCAGCGACCTCGTGCTCTTTACCACGTCCGCTGACCGACCGATGACAGAAAGTGAACGCCAATTCCTGGAGCGTATCCTTGCATGGGGAAAAAAAGTGGTGTTTGTGTTGAACAAGACTGATATTTTCGAGGAGACTTCCGGGCTGCAGGAAGTGAAGGATTTCATCCTCAAGAACGCCATCACCATCCTGGGTGATGCACCGGATCTCTTCCCGGTTTCCGCCCGTTTAGCCCAGCGGGCTTCGCTGGCCACGGACGAGGCAGAACGCAGCCAATTGCGCGCCGCCAGCCACCTGGATGAATTGGAGCAGTACATCGACAAAACGCTGGATGATTCTTCGAGGCTGCAGCTCAAGTTTCAGAACCCCCTGGGTGTGGCGGAGAACCTGGTGTCGAATACTGCCAAATTGGTCCAGGCACAATCTGAAGATCTCAATGAGGATCAACAAACAGTCAATTCACTTGAAACTGCCATTGCTGCTTACGAGCGGGAACTTGAATTGGAACGAGCGCCGCGGCTGGCAGAGGTGGAAAATGTTTTAAATAAACTTGAACTGCGCGGACTGGATTTCTTCGACCGCACCCTGCGCCTGACCAACATCCGCCATCTCATCAGGGGGGAGCAGGTGCGCGCCGCCTTCGAAAAAGAAGTGCTGGCGGATATTCCTCAGCAGATCGAAGAACACGTTCAACAATTGATAGATTGGCTGGTGGATAAAGACCTGCACGAGTGGCAGCAGGTGATGTCTTACCTGCAGCGGCGCCAGGCACAAAATATTGATCGCGTTGTCAGCGACGGTCTCGGCAAGCAGACCAGACTGCGCCGCGAGTTGATCGCAAAAGTTGGCGCGAATGTCAAAAAGATCATCGAAAGCTATGACCGCACGCGCGAAGCCAGCGAACTGGCTGCCAATGTTGAATCAGCTGTGGCGAAAACCGCCCTGTTTGAAGCCGGCGCTGTCGGTTTGGGGGCACTGGTGGCAACCGCGCTGCTTTCTTCAGCGCTGGATATTACCGGCATTATCGCAGCCGGCACCCTGGCAGTTGTGGGTTTCTTCGTCATCCCCTACAAGCGGAAACAAGCCAAGGATAATTTTAGAGAAAAAATCGTGGGCATGCGCACCAATCTCCTTGAAACTTTAACAGAAACCTTCACCAGGGAAACAAAAGAATCCATTGCCGACCTTAAGGAAAATACCGCCCCGTACACCCGCTTTGTGCACGCCGAAAAAGAGAGGATTGGAAAAACCCAAGTCGTTTTAGCAGAGCTGCGCCAGAACTTATCAGCGCTGCGTGCCCGCATTTCGGAGGTCGTGAAGTAACCCCAGGAAGATCGGGCAAATCCCCTTATGTGTAAATCAATTGAGAAGATACGCCAGGCGCCCCACATAAATTGGGGCGCTTTTCGATTTCCAGGCACCGAACCACTGATGATATTGATGCGCCGTCATCGCAACTTATAGTAATTTAACAGGTCTTATTCGGGATTTTATCAGCCTCTTTGACTTACGATGTAAATGGATTATTGGCAGTGTTTCCGACCTAACCTCCCGTGTTGAACGGATTGGCGGGAGAGAGTTAAACCGGAACATGAGGAATTCGGCAAAATCGGAGTATCTAGGCAGACGGCAACTAGGAGACGCACTGTCAACTCGCCAAAAAGGTTAATAACGCTCAAGTCTGGAATTTTTAATCGGAAAACGGAGAATCAGATGAATATAAACAAAAAGCAGCTATTTAAAATTATCGCAGTGTTTCAAGTTTTGGTCCTTTTTGTGCTTGCAGGGTGTTCCGTGCAACTGCCGGTAAACATCTGCCACGCAACCGGCGACGTTGAAACCCCCTATGAGGTTATCACGATTACCACCACCGCGGACGTGGAAGAGCACGTGGCGCACCCCAACGACCTTTACCCGGTGCCGGAGGGCGGATGCCCGACCACCCTGGTGCAAGTGGATAATGAGAAGGTTTCGATCTGCCATGCAACAGACAGTTCCACCAAGCCTTATCGTGAGGTAATTGTCAGCGTTAATGGATTGAATGGTCACGGAACACATCCGGGGGATATCTTCCCTGCCCCTGAAGGTGGGTGCCCGACCAGTGTTTTGGAAGTAATTGAAGGCGAGATCTCCATTTGCCATGCCACCGGCGTCGAAGAAACCCCTTACGAAGCAGTCATGGTAAACCTTAATGGCCTCGACGGGCACGTAGACCATGTGGGAGATATCGTCCCTGCTCCAGTGGGCGGATGCCCGACAATCCTTCTGGATGTCGTGGACGGCAAAGTGTCCATTTGCCATGCCACCAGCAGTGAAACGAATCCATACAGAGAAATCAATGTGAGCGTAAATGGCTTAAACGGTCATGTGCAGCATGAAGGCGACATCATCCCGGCAACTGAAGGCGGCTGCCCTGACGACTTACTGGATACCGTGGACAACAAGATTACGATCTGCCATGCCACTGGAAGTGATAAGAAACCATACGTGGAGATCACGGTGAGCGTAAATGGCCTTAATGGTCACGGTAAACATGCAGGCGACATAATCCCCGCAGCAGTCGGCAGCTGCCCGTCAACCAAGTAAGTTATTAAACGGTAAGTCTGGTCAACGTGTGCCCGACAATTTTTTATTGGTTTCATCACAAGGGCACACGGTGGTCATTTTGGCAAAACCCTTTCAAACCAACTCTGGAGGATTAAGATGAAAAATAAATTTT
Organism: uncultured Anaerolinea sp.; assembly: GCA_964533735.1. Classification (GTDB taxonomy): domain Bacteria; phylum Chloroflexota; class Anaerolineae; order Anaerolineales; family Anaerolineaceae; genus UBA6107. The sequence goes on from CAZHMD010000011.1 coordinate 62,043, forward strand.
TTGGTTTCACAATCTTGATAATTGCGCTTTTCATGATCGCGGGCTGCGCACCCGGTACTGGCATTCAAATTACCACCCCAAAACCAATTACATTATCCACACCCGCTCCCGGCGCTCAAATTGATGTGCCCGGATTTAAGATCCAAGTCTATACACCCGGTCCAAATCCGTCGGCAAATACCGGGGATGCAAGCAATCGCATCGCGGGTATCCTGCAGGGATTATGGCACGGCATCATCTCGCCGGTCACGCTGGTGCTGTCCTTTATTAATCCCAACATCCAGATGTACGAAGTGCACAACAACGGCGGTCAATACAACCTGGGCTTCCTATTGGGTGTGGCAATTGTCTTCCTCCTGCTGGGGATAACCGCCGGCAGAAGGCGTAGATAAATTTTAGCAACTGCTTTCCGTCTACATAATGAGGAGCCATCATTTTTGTTATCTTTTTTGCTATTTGATACAATTTGATTAAGCGTCTCCGCATGGTTGGACCTTGAAAACAGAGTGGTATTCGAGAATTAACCAGATATCTTGTATGCCGGGAGAAATATCTCCCGGCTTAAGACCCGTCTTATGAAGAGCCAGAAAAAAACAGTAAACCAAAAGGAGATTAAGATGACCATGATGGACCCAAGCAACACCTCAGACATACTTCGGGCAAACGCGTTCAATGTACTCTCCCCACTTCCATTTGCAGAAAATGCGCTCGAACCTGTCATCAGCGCCAATACCCTCAGTTTTCATTACGGTAAACATCACAGAACATACGTGGACAACCTGAATAAACTGATTTCAGGAACGGATTATTCCGAGATGAAACTGGAAGAGATCATCACCGGAACGGTAGGGCGTGTGGAAAGAGCCGCCATCTTTAATAACGCTGCCCAGGTTTGGAATCACACATTCTATTGGAACAGTCTTAAAGCCAATGGCGGGGGTGAACCACCTGCAGCGCTCAAAAAGTTGATCGATGATTCTTTCAGCAGCCTGGATGCCTTGAAAAAGGAATTCGCCGGTGCCGCTGTTGCTCAATTCGGCAGCGGTTGGGCATGGCTGGTTCTCGATAACGGCAAACTCAAGGTGGTAAAAACCGCCAATGCCGATAATCCACTCACCGCCGACCTGAAACCCCTGCTGACCATTGATGTATGGGAACACGCCTACTACCTGGATTATCAGAACCGCCGCGCCGACTACGCAGCCGCAGTACTGGATAAACTGATCAATTGGGAATTTGCCGTTCAGAACCTCGGATAATCAAGGGTACTCATTTACTTACATTTACTTAAAGGAGGGTCAAAATGAAAGGCTTTGTTAAAAATATCGAGCACATCGCAACCAAAAATACAGATTTTCGGCAGGTGCTTTACACCGCCAAGAATTGCCAACTGGTGGTCATGTCCTTAAATCCCGGGGAGGAAATCGGCATGGAATTACATCATCTCGATCAGTTCTTCAGGGTTGAGGAAGGGATGGGTGAGGCTATTTTGGATGGTGTGCATACCAAGATCACTGCCGGCTATGCGATCCTCGTTCCTGCCGGGACGCATCACAATTTCGTCAACACTGGCAAAGCCCCGCTGAAACTCTATACACTTTACGCACCACCCAATCACAAGGATGGTACCGTCCACCATACCCGCGCTGATGCAGAGAAGGATAACGAACACTTCGACGGTAAAACGACTGAATAACGATATAAGTTGTGGTTGCAAGATTCCCTTCTGGGGGTACACATTCCAGCGAATGACAGGAGTGTGACCGTAGGAATTTAACATCCACTACAGTACCCCATAAGTTTTTTACTATGCCGGTAGAGTAAATTTAGCCTGCATGTCGGAAAAGACACTGCGGGCTATTTTCATGAAACGGGTAGAAGAAATCCCTAAATCTACACTCCACGAAAAACTCCAAGTAATGCCAGGATTACCATGAGAACAAATAACGCCACACCACCGGTGGTCAGCAGGTAATAACGCACACGCACAGCCGAGAGGACAGCCCAATGACCCATCCCTATTTGCCACAGCGCCAGTGGAAACGCCCACAACATCCACTGCCCGGGGTATTGGGAAAATAACACGAGAACGGATATAAACACAAAAGATGTTCCAATAAAAGTATCTACCAACCAGGCTGCGCCCCTTTGACCCAGGCGAACCGTTAATGTTTTTTTGCCAACCGCCTGGTCAGCGTCATGATCGGGGATTTGAAAAGAGAGCAGCATGGCGGCATGCACCAATACCAAAGGGATACAGATCAACCAAAGCTCGCCTGGCGGCAACCCCGCCTGCATACCATACCCTGCCATGGGCACCAGCAAAGCCACGACAACCGACGTGGAACTCTCGCCCCAGCCGGACGACATCAGTGAAAGAGGCGGCGATGAGTAATACCAGGAGCCCAGGAAGCACAAGATAAAAATCGGAATCATCCACGGTGAGAGTAAAGACGCGACAGTTCCGGCGATCAGCGCAATCCCTGCGCAAATGCGCGCAGCTGCCAGGACTGCATTTTGCGAAATACCTCCCTCAGATAGAATTCCCGAACCCCCCGAGAACCATGTGCGGTTGTTTTCAACCAGGCTGTCGACCTCCATGTCGTAATGTTCATTCAGGTACTGACCCATGAGTTGAATGGAGGTGATCACTAATTGACCAAGGAGGTACGCTGCCCAGTCAATCTCCCTGCCTGATTGCACAGCCAGCGCGGCTCCAAGCGCGTAAAGTAAAATGCCTCCCAGCAGGAAAACAACGCGGGAGAGTTTGATAAAACTCCAAAATTGGTGCAGACGGGTGGAAATAACCACCATCATCGCCTCCAAATATCGGGCGTCTTCAATTCGTTGCAGCTACTTTAATTGTACAATACGGTTATCAATCAGGTATTGGATGAACCAGATCGTCAGACGACAATTTGATTCGGGTTTCGGTATTTCCTTTTACTAGACCTAAGGAGGTTTATATGACGGATACAAGTAACCCGCCGAACCTTGCGGAAGATTTTCTTCGCATCCATCGGGCGATCACGCGCGGACTCTTCGTGGCAGTCACCCGCGGATCGGTTTTCGTCAAGGAAGGTTTCCCGGACCGTGCCCTCCAACAGGGGTTTGCGCTTTATCTCCAGGCGTTAACAGCCGTTTTATCCGCGCATCACCTGGGAGAAGACGAAGTGGCTTTTCCCGCGCTCAAACTGAAACTGCCCGCCGTTCCATACGCAAGCCTGGCAGCCGATCATGTGAGGATCGAGTCAGCTTTGAACCTGGTTAAAGGCGCTCTTCCTGAACTCGGCGCGGAGGCTCCGATTGCCTCACTGGGAAAGGTAGTGGAAAACCTCCAGCAAATTCTTACGGTCTGGACGCCTCATATACTAGTTGAGGAGTCTGCCTTCAGCGCAACTGCCATCGCGGAAGCCATGACCCGGGAGGAGCAGGCGGAATTATCTGCGTTGTTCGGTAAACATGCCCAGGAGCACGTCGGTCCGCCTTTCTTTGCCCTGCCATTTGTCTTGTTCAACCTGTCTACTGAAGACCGCGCCAAAATGGCTGCATTGATGCCGAAGACGGTGATTGAAGAACTCATCCCGGGAGAATGGAAAGAAAAGTGGGCGCCAATGAAACCATTCCTGCTGGATTAAGATCGCGGTTCTCCCACCTGTGATCAGGAATTCAAAGCTCTGAATTTTTTTATGCAACGATAACGCAAATCCAATACAAATCCCTTCATCATCGCATGTGGGGCAACTTTACAACCACGGGAGGAGAGTTTTTATGTTAGAGATACCAGAAGCTGCGGTATTAGCCGGTCAAATCAATCAAACCCTATCGGGAAAGCAGATCAGCCAGGTCATCGCGGCGCAGAATCCGCACGGTTTTGCCTGGTATTTTGGCGACCCGGCAGGGTATGCCGCCTTGCTTGCCGGCAAAAAGATGGGCAAGGCGGTTAACCCGGGCGGCATGGTGGAGATCGAGGTGCAGGATGTTCGGCTGCTTTTTTCCGATGGCATCAATCTGCGCTTTCACCGGAACTCGAGTGAACAACCGCTCAAACACCAATTGCTGATCACTTTCGAGGACAGCACGTCAATGAGCGCAACAGTGGCCATGTACGGCGGTTTGTCCTGCTTCCCGCAGGGAGCCAATGACAATCCCTATTACCTGACTGCCAGGCAAAAAACCTCTCCATTGGCAGAGACATTTACCCGGGATTATTTTTTTAGCTTATTCATGCCGGGCTCGGAGAAATATTCACTTAAAGCATTTCTCGCTACAGAACAACGCATCCCCGGTCTTGGCAATGGCGTGCTGCAGGATATCCTTTACAAGGCGAAGCTCCACCCAAAAAGAAAAGTGAGCTCACTCACACCACAGGAAAAAGAATCGCTTTTTAATGCCACCATCCTTACATTGAAAGAAATGACCACCCAGGGCGGCCGGGACACTGAAAAGGACATGTTTGGGAATCCGGGCGGCTACCAGACCCGCATGAGTAAAAATACAGTGGGGCATCCCTGCCATGCCTGTGGAAGTACGGTTATCAAGCAGGCTTACATGGGCGGCAGCATTTACTTTTGCCCGGAATGCCAGAAGGAAAGTTGATCAACAATTTGTTTCCTTTTAGAAGAGGCAAACTATGAAACACCTTTTAGATTGGTCGAAACAAGCGTATTCCCTGCGCACACGCCTGCTGGCACTAATCCCTGCCGGGCTGGTATTTTTGGTTCTTTTTCCATATATCCTGGTAATCCTAATGCCCCGGCTCGATGCCGCCCTATTGCTGCCCGGTTTATTTTTTGGCGCGATTAACCTCATCATCGGAGGTTTACTGGTTACCTTGGGGGGCATCTTTGGATTCTTCTCCATCTACCAGCAGTTGACACAGGCGCAGGGCACACCCCTCCCGATGATGGCTACGCAAAAAATCCTCACCGTCGGCGTTTTCAAGTATTCGCGCAACCCGATGATATTCGGCACCTTTTGCGCATATTTCGGTGTTGCTATAATGGTCGGGTCAATTTCAGCAATGGCAGCCGTGATTCTGTTCACCCTTCTGATAATTATTTATATAAAAACTCTCGAGGAGAAAGAACTCGAATTACGGTTCGGGCAGGAGTACCTGGACTACAAAACCTCAACGCCATTCTTTTTTCCGGGGGTGCCCGGTAGAAAATAAGAGGGAGTGAGTGATAAACCAAAAGGCTTTTGGGTATTTATGGCATAATTGACCATCAAGTGAACAACCGGTCACATTTTATTATTGGAACAGGTGAATAATGGCATCAGCCAATCTTTCTGTAAAAATTTGGGGACATACTTTTAAAAATCCGGTCATTCCGGCTGCCGGACCGAATGTGGGCTCGGGTGAGATGATCCGCCGCGCGGCGGAAGGCGGTGCGGGTGGTTTACTTGCGAAAACCATTTCGGGTATCGCGGCGCCCGTTCCCCACCCTAACATGGTGCGAATCGGCAAGGACAACCTGCTCAACACAGAATTGTGGAGTGAGCTTTCCCCCGAAGCCTGGTTTGACCATGAATATGATATTGCGCTGGCTGCTGCCCGCGAATATGCCCTGCCCTTAATCGCCAGCGTGGGCTACACCCCCGAAGACCTCAGCAAATTGGGTCCGCGCCTGGAGAAAAAGGGCATCGACATCATCGAATTTTCCATCCATTATCTCGACCCCGAAAGGCTGACCGAAACCGCTCGCGCCTTGCGGAACGCGGTATCCATCCCCATCATTGCCAAGCTCAGCCAGCATGCCGGCGACCTGGGCAATATCGCGCTTTTACTGGATCCATTTGTGGATGGTTACACGTGTATTAACAGTTTCGGTCCAACACTGACCATTGATATCGAACGCGGCACCACCCCGCTTGGTTCGCAATACGGCTATGGCTGGCTCAGCGGTCCTGCCATCAAACCGATCGCGGTGCGCTCGGTATTTGAAGTGGCACGCGTTACCCAAAAACCCGTCTTCGGGGTGGGCGGGGTAACAAAAGGCGAGGATGTGATTGAGTTCCTCATGGCTGGCGCCTCACTGGTTGAAGTGTGCACTGCCGCCATCCTCAAGGGAACGGATATCTACGGAAAAATCGCCGCTGAAACCGCGCAGTGGTTGGACGACCACGGATATAAGGGTATCGAAGACGTTAAAGGCATGTACCTGGAAAAATACCGCCAGGGGCAGACTGTGGTCACCACTGTAGAGCAGACCGTCCGGGTGGACGAATTAAAATGCAAGGCGTGCTCGTTGTGCGAGAAGGTATGTCAATTTGATGCACTCGAAGCACCGCTCAAACAGATCGCGAAGGTGAATGTTAACAATTGCACCGCTTGCGGATTGTGTGTATCCGTTTGCCCATTTGACGCGCTGGAGTTACGTCCCCGTTCTAGCATCCTGCAAAAACCCTGAGGATTCACCCAACTTTCGGGTAGGAGTGACAATGAAAATAATCGGCCTCATCGGGGGCATGAGTTGGGAATCTTCCATCGAGTATTACCGGATCATCAATCAATCGGTCAGGGAACAACTCGGCGGGGTTCATTCAGCCAAATGTGTGATGATTTCGGTGGATTTCGCAGAGATCGAACGCCTGCAACACCTGGGCAAATGGGAGGAAACCGGGGAAATCCTCAGCAAGTCTGCGATAATCCTTGAAAATTCCGGCGCGGATTTCATAGTGTTATGCACCAATACCATGCATAAGGTTGCAGAGGAAATTCAGGCTCATATCCATATTCCGCTGTTGCACATCGCGGATTCAACCGCGCAAAGAGTGATTGACTCAGGCATTCACAAGGTTGCATTACTGGGCACACGTTTTACCATGGAAGAAGATTTTTACAAGGGCAGACTTGTGCAGAAACACAACCTGGAAGTGCTCGTCCCCGAGCGTGAGGAGCGCGAGATCATTCATAACGTGATTTACAACGAATTGGTCGTTGGAAAGATTCAACCACAATCCAGGGAACAGTATTTGAAGATCATCATGCGTATGGTTGGAGAAGGTGCCGAAGGAATCATCCTGGGCTGCACGGAAATCGGATTGCTGGTCAAACAATCTGATTGTCCAGTTCCAGTCTTTGATACCGCAAGGATTCATGCTGAAGCTGCCGTGGCCTTTTCGTTGGCGTAGCGCCGCGGCAGTACTCTTCTTGAGTACATGTATCATCGTAAGACAAAAAAATTGCATTAACTTCATTACCCGCAATCGGATAGAATCAGGTTAATAAATTCTTTTAGTAACAGTTTTCGATTAATTCCGGAGGTGGATGCCATGCAGTATCGAAAATTAGGACGAACCGGTTGGAATGTTTCAGCGATCTCTTTTGGTGCCTGGGCAATTGGCGGGGCGTGGGGAAACGTTGATGACAAAGACTCCCTGGCTGCGCTGCACCGGGCGATTGACAACGGCGTCAATTTTGTAGATACTGCTGATGTTTACGGCGACGGGCGATCAGAACGACTGGTGGCACAACTGCGTAAGGAACGCAGTGAAACCATTTATGTGGCTACCAAAGCCGGGCGGAGACTGGATCCGCATATTGCCGGGGGATATAACCGCCAGAACCTGACCGCTTTCGTGGAGCGCAGCCTGAAAAACCTCAACACCGATACGATTGACCTGCTTCAACTGCACTGCCCGCCTGTTCAGGTGTATTACATGCCGGAAACCTTCGGGGTGCTTGACGACCTGGTAAGTGCGGGCAAACTGCGGTACTACGGGGTGAGCGTTGAAAAGGTGGAGGAAGCCCTTAAGGCTATTGAGTACCCCAATGTTCAAACGGTGCAAATTATATTTAATATTTTCCGGCAGCGGCCTTGCGAGTTGTTCTTCGCTGAAGCCACGCGGCGACAAGTGGGCATCCTCGCGCGGGTGCCTCTGGCAAGCGGCATGTTGACCGGCAAATTATCCTCAGGTTCCACTTTTGAAGCCGACGACCACCGCGCGAACAACAGGCATGGTGAATACTTCGACCGCGGGGAAACCTTTTCCGGGGTGGATTACGAAACCGGTTTGAAGGCTGTCGAGGAACTGCGCGCGCTTCTCCCTGACGGATGGAGCATGCCCCAATTTGCCCTGCGCTGGATCCTGATGTTTGAAGCCGTCACGTGTGCCATCCCGGGAGCAAAAACTGCCAGACAGGCAGATGATAATACCCGCGCTGCCGACCTGCCGTCAATTCCTTCCGTTATCATGGTTCAGGTACGGAAAATTTACGATAAATACATTCGCGACCTGGTGCATCACTACTGGTAGGCTTTATCCCGTTTTATTAATACCAGGGAATTGATTTACTTTTCGAATTTTTGCTGGTCTTCGCGCAGCCTGGCGAAAGCAACTTCGCGGGCTGCCGCGGGGATCGTGCTGGCCTCTTCCCCGGTGCACAGGGTTAACAGGTAAGCCAGGGCACATTTTTCCAGCACCGCCGCATTATGCACAGCCCGTTCCATATCAGTGCCAAATAATAATGCCCCGTGATTTGCCATGATGAAGGCATTATCCCCGCCCTTTACATGGATCGCCACAGTCTTTGCCAGCTCTCCGGTTCCCGAGGGAGCATAAGGGATGACCTCCACGGAGCGGCCAAGAAAGCGCACCTGTTCATCAAACAACGCCGGGATGGGTTTACCGATGAGCGCCAGCGTACTGGAGTAGACCTGGTGGGTGTGGAGGATGGCGTTCACGTCCGACCTTGCCCGGTAGATGGCGGCGTGCATGCCGCTTTCCACTGATGGTATGCGCGTTCCTTCTAAAACTTCCAGGTTGTAACCGAGGATACAAATATCCGCATTTACCATTTTAAGGTAATCGTAGTTACTTGGTGTGATGGCAAATGCATCTTCTTCAGGGAGTCGTACTGACAGGTTCCCACCCGTGGCACTCAGGAAGCCTTTAGCGCACAATTCCCTGGCAGTGTCTATGATCAATTGGCAAAAATCTTCACGGCTGCCCATCTCATGTCCTTCGCTGTCGTTTGCTCCGAGTTACTTATCGAGGAATCCCTGCCTGAATGGCAGGAAATCATACGTAGTGTAGATCTCCGTGCGGAAAGCCGGCCAGGCGTGTTTCTCTATTGCCATGTTGACTTCTCGTAACCTGGAGGGAGGAACACTGATCGTGACCACGTGCCCGATGCCCATCATCACAACCCAGGTAACAATTTCGATCCCCGCAGGCGGGAATTCCTTCCAGAATCCGGATTCGCGCAGGTACGCCTGGATTTCATCCAGGTTCTTTGATTGGTCGTGCCGGAAAAATATCGTCAGTAAAACATTTTCATCGCTCATTTTTCACCTCGTTACTCATTTGCAGAGTTTGCCATTAACAACATTTGCGCTCTTGATTTGGACTATTTTCTTTTCGTTAAATATACCAGTATAAGGGGAGTTCTCCGCAGGATTGGAAGTACATTTGGTTATAATATTTATATGGTTAAATCCTCTACGGCGCTTGTCATCCTCAACCCGGTAGCCGGGTTGGTGAATGAGAAGATCATGCGCCGGCTGATCGAGAATCGGTTTCACGCAGCCGGCTGGACTACACATGTGCACCTCACCAAACCTGATGAGGATTACTGCACCCTCATCCAGGAAGAAACCGCCAAAGGAATTGATTTGGTGGTGGCAGCCGGCGGGGACGGGACGATTGCGGCGGTAGCAGGCGGATTGGCGCACAGCAGCATTCCTCTCGGCATCATTCCGTGCGGTACCTGGAACGCCATTGGGCGCCACTTCCGTATCTCAACCAACCCCGTGCGCGCTATCTCTACCATAACTGGTGCCCACAAGATGCGCCGTATGGACCTGATGGAAGTGGGAGACCACCTGCATGCCATGAACCTCGGAGTAGGTTTCAGCAGCACCATGGTCGCCCATACCCGCCGAAGTGAAAAACGCCGCCTTGGCAACCTGGCGTATTTTTCAAATTTATTCAAACAGTTGTTCGGATTGAAACTTAAGAAGTATATGATCGAGGCAGATGGAAGGGTCTTTCGCGGGCGTGCCACAGAGATCATGGTAGCCAATTATGGCATCGTGGGGCTGAATTTCATCGAAAACACGCTGAACATCTGCCCGGACGACGGCAAAATTGATGTGTTCATCTTTAAAGCCCGCACCATGCTTGACCTGCCGGGCGTATTCTGGCAGGCTTTCGTCCAGCACAAAAAACGCACGCCAAAATACCACCACCTCTCGGCAGTGAGCAAATTGAGCATACAAACCTCTCCACCCATGTTTGTGCAGGCAGATGGTGAGTTACTTGGCAAAACACCGATCAACCTTACGGTTTTACCCCGCTCTGTTAAAGTGATCGTACCCGTTAATTATCCAGCTAATTAACGCTTGAGATAGTTCGCCCACAACCGCTTCAGGCAGACTTCTAATCTTGCGCCTAATTCCTCACCGCGCTCAGTTGTGACGTCATCGTGGTTGTCAAAGACCACATAGGGCACCTTTTTTTCAGCTATCACCACTCGTTGTGAATCGGCAGCACTGACCTCCTGCCAATCCACTTCCCTGTACAATCGCTCCAGCTTGGCGTCTTCCAGTCCGTGCTCCAGGATGCTGTCTGGCTTGTTGGGGTTAAAGCGCTTTCGATTTTTCCGCAGGGATTCCTCCCACGAGACATCCAGGTAAAGCACTGCCATGCGTTCAGCCACCTCGTGGCTGATATGCTGGAAGGCAGATCTGTAACCGCCGTGTTCTGAGCCGCGTGAAAATTCAACCAGCGCGGTATGCGTATGATGAAAATCCTGCGTGTCCCGCAGCAACTTCTGGTAATCCAGGCAGATGCGCTCGACCAGCAAATCCCACTGGTACTGGTGGAGGAAATAACCTTCGCTATCGGTGTGCAGCCTGGGCTTTCCCATCCTTTCCAGTAAGGCATCTTCCTCGAACCACGTCCACAGCATTGGAAAATCATCCAGCTCGTTGATCTCGCCAACATGGAAACGCCGGATGCGTTCCTCGAGCGGAGTGCGCTTGAGGTAATCCATCACCTCGCTCTTCCCGGCAGCCGGGCGCGCCAGCAAAGTGAGTATCTTGAAAATCGGTTGTTCGGTCATGGCAGGCTCCCTTTTTTTGTAAATTTATTGTGAGTTGTGAAGGCGCTTTTGTCAAGCCTTAACGCTTCGAATGCTATAATCAGTTTTTATTGAGGTTATTCCGGTATGATGCAAAGCGCTGCAAAACCTGTAAACAAATGGATGGTGTTGATCTCAGTGGCTATGGGCGTTTTCCTGGCCACCATTGACGGCAGTATCGTCAATATTGGATTGAATACCCTGGTCAACGAACTTCATCAGCCCCTGGCACTGGTGGAATGGGTGGTGCTGGCTTACATGCTCACCATTGCCACGCTCATGCTCACCGTTGGCCGGCTATCCGATATGATCGGAAAGAAAAAGCTCTACCTGGCGGGTATCATCATTTTCACCATCGGTTCCGGGTTGTGCGGTATCGCCCCCTCAGTGTATTGGTTGATCGCTTTTCGTGTGCTGCAGGCTGTCGGTGCCGTGCTGGTGATGGCCATCGGCATGGCAATTGTCACTGAAAATTTCCCGCCGCAGGAACGCGGAAAGGCTCTTGGAGTGATGGGCACCATGGTGTCTCTCGGGATCATCACTGGTCCCACCCTCGGCGGACTGATCCTGCAATCACTCACCTGGCACTGGTTGTTCTTTGTTAACCTTCCGGTCGGTCTGATCGGGGTCTTCATGGTGATCAGGTTTATCCCCAACGATAAGACGCGCTCTCAACAGAAATTCGATTTCGCCGGCGCCGGGGTAATGTTTGTCTTCATGGCTTCGCTGCTTTTTGCCTTATCGGTCAGCCAGCACAGCGGTTTTAACAATCCGCTGGTGTTTGCCCTGCTGGCGCTGGCAATAGGCTCGTTGATCGCGTTTATCGTGATCGAGAAAAAATCAGCCTCTCCCATGATCGATTTAACAATGTTTCGCAACAGGCAATTTTCGATCAATCTCATCACCGGATTTATGATCTTCCTGTGCACTGCCGGAACAGCGCTGCTTTTTCCCCTTTACCTCCAAAATATCCTTCATTACAACTCTCAACACACCGGGTTAATGCTGGCGGTCACACCAATTTGCGTTTCCATCGTCGCGCCTCTTTCAGGTGCACTCTCAGATCGGACGGGTTCACGCCCCATCACCACCCTGGGATTATTGATCGTGATCATCGGGTTTATTGCTGTCAGCACTCTTACTGAAACAACCTCAACCTGGGGCTACCTGCTGCGTTTTATCCCCGTAGGTATCGGCATCGGGTTATTTCAATCTCCAAATAACAGCGCTGTGATGGGATCTGTGACACGCGAGCATCTCGGAGTGGCCTCAGGTTTGCTCTCCCTCACACGGACGGTTGGACAGACAGCCGGCATCGCCATCCTGAGTGCTTTTTGGGAGAATCGCGTCGCTTTTTATAACGGCAGTTTCCTTGAGTCCGGCGCAACATTTGCGCCTGCTGCCAACCAGGTGGCGGGGTTGGTGGATACAGTCCACCTCACCATCGCGATACTGGTGGCAGCGTTCCTCATCTCCTCATGGGCGCTGGTGGAATTCATCAAAACGAAAAGGTCCAATCCCGGTCCATCAATTCAATAGATTTCTACGCGATACCGCTGGCTTCAAACTTGCAACCCTAACATGGGAGAACTAACCATGCATCTTCTTGCGCGTTTAATCCAGGGTCTTATTCCAATTGGTCTTATCGCCGGCATCGGGCTGACCTCTTTTTCAGCTTTTGGTCAGGCAGAACGATTCCGCGTTAAGGGTTTCGGGGTGGATCTGGCAGGGCGCATGCCCACCAGCGTTGAAAATGCCGAATCCGCGCTGGTCAATATTCAAAGGTCCGGCGCATCCTACGTGAGGATAGCGTTAAATTGGAGTGAGATCGAATACACCCAGGACACCTATGACTGGAATGCGGTCAGACCTCTCGATCAACTCGTGGCTTCAGCTTTTGAAAAAGAATTGACCATTGTGGCTGTTCTCAGCGGCGGACCAACCTACCTCGCAGCCTCCGGGGGTACTGTTGACCGGGTGGTCTTTGGAGACCGCTGGGAGAAATTCGTTGGGGCGGCAGTGGGTCATTACGGCGAGATGATCAATACGTGGGAGATTGGCGAGGACATTAACACTCCCTCAAGCCAGGCTGGCATGCTCATGCCCTCCACTCCCGGAGCAGCACTTCAACCTGATCCTGTGTTTTACACCAAGTTACTGCGCTCTGCTGCCAAGATCATCACGCGGGCAGACCCCAATGATGACGTGTGGATAGGCGGGCTCGTGAGCCCCTCTGCCGGAAATTGCGCGGTGAATCCGCTTACATACTTATTGGAAATTCATGGCGCGCGCGGGTGGAATTCCGCTGACGCCATCTCGTACCAACCCGCCTGGGGCGGCGCCGCTCCAGAGTTCAACGCTCCGGGAATCTCCCCCGCCTGTGCATCAACAGTAACCACCAATGCCTCATCCATGATAGGGGATATCCGTTCTGTGCAGGAACTCGCGCGCCAGCTGGGCGGCATGCCTGTTTACATCACCAGCCTGGGTTGGAATACTGCTGACCTGGCTTTTCTTGCGGGGAACCGCAGCATCCAGTACGCCCAGGTGGAAGCCGATATGCTGACGCGCGCCAGCATCAGCCTGATGGGCGCGGATCTAATCCAACTCATTTTCTGGAATACCGAACTACCCCCGCAGACCTCTACCGCCAATGCCCTGCGCAATTTATCAGACGCTCTTGATACCGCCAAGTCCATCGGGCAGGTCCAGGGGACAACCGGGTCTGTGCAGGAATTCCGTTTTCAAAAGGGAGCCAACCTCAAGGTTTTCCTCTGGCGCACACAGGACGGCGACACCGGTGTGCCGATAAGCGTCTCCAATCTCCATCCGGGGAACTTCCTGGCATACGGCGTTGATATGATCGTGCTTAACAATCACACGGGTATTCCTGTAGCGGTTGACGCTTCCGGGACGGCTGTTCTCGGTTTGAACGAGCGGCCCCTCTTACTCACCGGAAAAGTTGGTGATCTCGCAGCCCAGGCGCAGAGTGCCATTACAGACCAATTGGAAATATGGCAGATGCAAATCGGCGAGTTGATCCGCCGCGGATTGAACAATGCCAAGGCTGCCTTCATGGACATGCTTGAAGAGCTCTTTAACCAGGCAAAGGACAAAGCCGTGGAATGGGGCGAGGAACAGATTGACGAACTGCTGAACTAACCGCAGTATAATGACGACTGGCAGCATTATCGAAAGGAAGTGCTCATGTTTGCTAAAACAACAGTAAGAGTTCTCTGCATCCTCTTTATCCTGATGATTTCTGCCTGTGATCTTCCGGAAGTTACCCCGCCGGTGGAGGATACAGCATCGCCAACAACCTCCTTCATCACTTCACCGGAGGCTTCAATTACAGCACCATCCACTCCGCAAACCACCGCGGTCACGATTTCTGATAGCAATGCCAGCAACCTGGTCATTGTTCAAAAAGTGCCCATATCCAACCCGCAGCGCCTGGATTGGTCAAACGACAGCCTTTCGTTCTCTGTGGTCACGCAAACAACCGACTCCGGCGGCGCAGAATTATTTGGGGTAACCACGCTGGATGTTCCTTCACTCGCCACGCGCTATGTTTACAGCGTCAATGATGGGCGCATTTCGGCTGTTGCCCCTGATGGGCACACCGTAGCGGTTATCTCTGGAGACTGGTTATCCTATTCGCTGGTTGATTTGCGGGCTGGAAACGCTGTGGTTGCTGCCGGAACCCCGGGGTTCCGCATTGCCAATGTTACTTTTTCACCTGATCTGAAGTACACCGCCGTCACGCAGGCTGAAGCCTGGGAAGTTGTACTCTACAGCATTCTTGATAATTCAGAGGTCCGCCGGTTAAACGGGTTTGAAACTGCCGCCCCGGTATTTGATGCTGGGTTTTCCGCCAGCCCGGTATGGATGTTGTGGCATGCCCGTGCGACAGCTCAGCTACAGGACGTGGAAAGCGGCGCGCTCAGCGCTGCGTTCAACCATGAAGATTTCCTCTCAGCCTACACATTGTCTTCGGACAGCACCCTGCTCGCCACCGCTGCCGGGAAAACAGTCAATGGAACCTTCTCCCCGGTTGTTATTCTTTGGGATGCCACCCAGGGTTTGGAATTACGGACAATTATCCTGCCTTCCAGCGCATCCGCGCTCTCGTTTTCACCTAATGGTCGCCTGCTCGCCGTTGGCGTGGAAGATACCCTGCAGCTCTGGCGCGTTTCAGATGGCGTTTTACTCGGAACTTTCCCCGGGCATATGGCCACTGTCGCCCTGGTTAAGTTTTCACCTGACGGAAAATCAATCATCACCGCCGGGTTTGATAACCAGCTGTATCTCTGGCAAGTCCTGCAGTAACCAATGCAAAAACCCCGGCAGCTGCCGGGGTTTTTTCTTGAATTAATTCCCTATGGTATACTTTTTGTGCGGTTTCTACCACTGGTGACCAAGCATGCCTCTCCTTTCAGCCCAAAACCTCTCAAAATCCTTCGGACCTGTGGATCTCTTCACCTCCGTTTCCCTTTCCATTCCCCACCGTGCCCGTATTGGGCTGGTGGGTGCTAACGGTATCGGCAAGACCACCCTGCTGCGCATCCTCGCGGGTGAGGAGGAATCCTCTGGCGGTGTGGTCAACCATGCCCGCAGCGCGCGCATCGGTTACCTCCCCCAGGAAGCTGTGCTGGATTCCAGCCTGACCCTTTGGGAAGAGGAACTGACTGTTTTCTCTCCCCTGATCGAAATGCAAAACGAATTACATGCCCTGGAGGCTCGCCTCTCCACTGAAGCGCAATCAGATGGGCTGCTGGAGGAATACGGCCGCCTGCAGGAAGCATTCGACCACGCCGGCGGTTATACCTTTGAAAATCAACTGCGCATGACGTTAACCGGTCTTGGCTTTACAAAATCGGATTTCAAACGACCAGTATCGCAACTCTCGGGGGGTCAGCGCACCCGCGCCCTGCTGGCAAAACTGCTACTCTCGCAGCCAGACCTGCTCCTGTTGGATGAACCCACCAACCACCTGGATATTGAAGCCGTTGAGTGGTTGGAGGATTTCTTTAAGGATTGGCCTGGCGGGGTACTGATCGTTTCGCATGACCGCTACTTCCTCGACCAGGTGGTAAGCGCCATTTGGGAAATGACTCCGGCAATCGAAGAATACCGCGGCAATTACAGCGCATACCTCATGCAGCGCCAGGAAAGGTATGAACGTGTGCTATCGGAATACCAGGCGCAGCAGGAATTCATTGAAAAAGAAGAAGACTACATCCGCCGCAACATTGCCGGGCAGAATACGCGCCAGGCACAGGGAAGGCGCAAGCGCCTGGAACGCATGCTGGCAGACTCCCTTTTTATACGTCCGACGAAAAAACGCAGCCTCCACCTGAGACTGGCAACGGCAGCCCGCTCGGGTGATTTGGTACTGCGCACGCGTTCATTGAGCGTGGGTTACGCCGATGAAGGCAAGCCGCTTTTTGTGGTCCCCAACCTCACGCTTGTAAGGGGTGAATGTGCTGCCATCATCGGCCCCAACGGTGCCGGAAAAACCACATTCCTCAAGACTGTGCTGGAGGTGATCCCTCCCCTGGCTGGAGAAACCGTTTTGGGGGCTTCGCTTTCCATCGGCTACTTTGCCCAGGCGCATGAGAAATTACATCCACACTGGACGCTGATGGAAGAGATCCAGGGGATCCGGCCAAAAATGCTGCCGGCTGAAGTAAGAGATTACCTCGCCAAATTCCTCTTTACCGGGGATGATGTTTTCAAACTGGTGGAGGTGCTCTCCGGTGGCGAGCGCGGACGCCTGGCATTAGCCTGCCTGGCGCTGGATGGTTCCAACCTGCTCCTGCTGGATGAGCCCACCAACCACCTCGACCTGCAATCCCAGGAAATCCTGCAATCCGTACTGTCAGATTACCCCGGTACGATCCTGCTGGTCTCGCACGACCGTTACCTGATCGACGCGCTTGCCACTCAAATTTGGGAGGTAATCCCGGCGCAACGGACGCTCGTCCAGTTCGACGGCACCTACAGCGAGTACCGTCTCTTCAAGCAGCAGTCCAGCGCATCCACCCGAAATGCTCCTGCCAAAGCGCCCGCAGTAAGGCCAAATAGAGCCGAAGGGATGAGCAAAGGTGAACGACAGCGCATCGAGAACCGTATCAAGAAAATTGAGCTTGAGATTGCTGAACTAGAATCTGAATTAAAGTCACTCGAAAACGCCCTGGCGAATCCCCCTGCCGACGGCGCAAAAGTGCTCCAATTAGGATCAGCGTATTCAGATGTCGAACGAAAACTTGAGGACCTCATGCAGGCATGGTCGATCGGGCACCAGGAACTGGAAGACTAATCCACACCATCTGCCAGCGAAGTCCTCATGGGTTCATCCCCGTTATACTTTCTCAACTGCGGCCATTTTAAAGCGATTACCAGCACGGAGATGAGGCAGCCGATCCCGCCAGTGATGATGGCCATGGGGGTTCCAAAAGCCTGTGCCACGGCACCGGCTTCCACCTCTCCCAGGCGCGGTCCCCCGGCAAAAAATATCTGGTTGATGCTGATCATGCGTCCGCGCAATTCATCAGGGGTCTGCAACTGACGGATAGTGTTGCGCAATATCGTGCTGATGGCATCTCCTGCTCCAATTAATACCAGGGCTGCAAATGTCAGCGGAAAACTGCGGGATAAACCGAAAACAATGGTGGCAATGCCAAAAAAGGTAACACCAGAGATCAACAATTTGCCCTGGCTGCGCAAATTTACCTTTTGTGCGAGGTAGATTGCCACTGCCACCGAGCCCCCGGATTGCGCTGCAGAAAGCCAGCCGTATCCGATGGCACCAACATGCAGAATATCGCGCGCCACGAACGGCAGCAAGCTGTTGGCTGAGGAGAAGAAGGTGGCAAAGAAATCCAGGATCATGCTGGAGAGGATGATCGGCTGCCCGAGGATAAAGCGGATTCCCACTGGGATACCGGAAAAATCGAGTTTCTTGAAGGCACTAGGCTGCTGGCGCACCACCGGTGTTGCATTTTCACGTTCCACTTTTCCCATCATGATCAATGCCAGTATTACCGCCAGGAACGTGATCGCGTTGATCCAGTACGTCCATTCCTGCCCCAGGGTGGCGATCACCAGCCCGCTTAAGGCTGGCCCGATGATCGCACCGGTGTTCGAGGCGATGGATTGCAGCCCAAAAGCGCTTTGCAGGTCCTTGCGCGGAACGATGTTGGCAATGAGGGACTGGCGCGATGGGCTGTCGAAGGAGATTGCAATACCGTTAATTGCAGATATGGCGTAGATCCACCAAATACTGATCCGGTCGGAATAGGTGAGCAGCCCGAGGAGTATGGCTGTACCCATCACCATAGTTTGGGTAATGAAAAGTACCCGGCGGCGGTTAAAAGTGTCTGCCACCAATCCGCCGACCAACGCGAAAAGGATAATGGGGATGAACCGTGCCAGGCCGACACCACTTACCACGATCGGCTGGTCGGAAAGTGTGCGCAAATGCCAGTAGATCGCCCAGGCTTGCATCTGGCTTCCGGCCAGCGACACTAATAATCCCACCCAGAGCAGGAAGAATTTTCGATGGCGCAACGCGGGTGGGATTCGGAATAACTCACTCCATTTCATATGGGATTTTATGTCCCCCAATCCCTGAGGTAGAGAAAATCGTAGCCAATGGCGCGGTTGCTTAATTTGGCGATTGGCGGAAGCACGCGTTTGAACTGATTCTTGCGCACACGCGTCAAAACTGTGCGCACAAATTCCTCAGCAAAACCTGCTTCAACACACTCTTCCGGTGAGCAGCGCTGGTCCACCAGGAGGTCAAGCAGCCTATCCACCTCTTCGTAAGTGAATCCCAGTTCGCCTTCGTCCGTTTGCCCTTCCCAAAGATCCGCAGAAGGTGCTTTATCAATGAGCGCTTTGGGGATGCCCATGACTGCGGCTAACTGGCGCACCTGGGTCTTGTAGAGATCGCCCACCGGGTTGAAAGCACACGCTGAATCTCCAAAAAGGGTGGAGTAACCCAAAAGGATTTCCGTTTTGTTACCCGTGCCCACCACAAGCCCCTTAAAATCCTCGGATTGATCAAAAAGAATGATCATGCGCTGCCGCGCCATGATATTACCTTTACGGCGTTTATCCATGTTGGGGAAGCGATTGATCAAAGGATCGACCATTTCCGTGATCGGGATGGTGAGTGTCTTCACCCCCAGAGCATCTATCACCAGTTGAGCGTCATCCAGGGAACCCTGCGAGGATGTGCGGTAGGGCATGCGGATTGCCAATACGTTGTCCGCGCCAAGTGCTTCTGCGGACAGGTAACAGGCAAGCGCAGAATCCAGTCCGCCGGAAATCCCCAGGACCGCGTGGGAAAATCCTGCTCGTGTGATCTCGTTATGAATAAAATCCGTTAAAGTCTTGCGCACCACAGTTGTATCGATCGTCAGGTCAGTCATTTAGACCTCCTAAATGGTTGTGAAAAGGTTGTCATCTGCTTTTGATTTTACTGCAAAGGAGAGGACAAACCAGAATAAGGTAACAAACATCACTAAAAGACATGCCCAAATATCCAGTCGCAGCCCCAACCAGTGAAAAATAGGGTCAGTGCGCATGAACGAAAACACCAGCGTTTGCACCAGGAGAAGCAGCAGCAGGAGTGCCATCCGTCTGCCGGGTTTAAATTCTTTCCTGTATAACCATTCCACTCCGCCGAGGAGGAGAAGCAGGGTTAACGCTGCGGCCGGCTGCACCGGAACCCGGTTGGCAGTGACGCCCGTGATATCCAGCATGGGCACACCCCACCAGATGGATGGATCCAGGCGCCCTCCGTAAGCCACGCCCGCGCTCCAACTGGCCAGCCAGAATGAGACCGCCAACGGCAGCAGCATGACGCCAAACTTGTCCAATGAACTGCCGAAAGCCCCTCGATGGGTCAAGGCGATCACCAGGGCTGCAAGTAGTCCGGCTGACAGCGCTCCCGGCCACCACAGTCCGCCTGCGCCTATGTTGAAGACTTCGCTGCTGCGGGTTGAATAGTAGTTGCTGTGCAGCAGCACAAACGCCAGGCGTGCGCCTAGCAGCGCTGCCGCGAGCACGATCAAGCCGTTAATTAACAAACGAAGGCGCCGACCTGCCTCCACTGTCAGAGCCAGCCTGAGCAGTGCAATGGATGCGCCAAACCCGATGAGGAAAGAGAAAACGGACAAGGGAGCCTCGGAAAGATTATCAACTATCTTATCACAGCCGTTCTGGAGAGCAACTACCTATAAAACTAAAAGGCAGTCATCGCGACTGCCTTTTTCTTAATTGACTGATTCCACCTTTTCGATCTCGGGGAAGAACTGCTTCACCGTTCCTTCCACCCAGCCCTTTACGGTAACCGGCGAGAGCGGGCAGCCCAGGCAGGCTCCGCCCAGTTTAACCTTGACGACCTTGCCGTCAAAAGAGACAAACTCCACTTCACCGCCGTGATAATTGGAAATATAGGAATTCAATTGTTCGATCAAACCGCGCAATTGCTCAATCTCTGAAAAAGAAGGGGTTTTATCTGTCATAACAGCATCCTCAGATCTTTCGTTCAACGATTAATGGATAACTCTAATAAAAATCATACCATAGTTGGTTAATATTAATTTATGTAGTCTGGAAATACGGGTTGTAGAGACACTTGATTATCAGTTAAAACTTCACAGGAGATGAAAACATGGAAATGGTAATCGATTTTCCCGGCGGTTCGCGCGTGGACGCCCATTTTGGCCCTTATACCGTGATGACTGACCAGCCCCCTGCAGGCGGCGGAAATGCATCCGCCCCGGCTCCCTTCTCTTTGTTCCTTGCGTCTATAGGCACCTGCGCCGGAATTTACGTATTGGGCTTTTGCAATCAGCGCCAGCTGCCAACAAAAGGTATCAGGATCATTCAGCGCATGGAAACCGACCGCACGACCGGTAAGTTGGAACAGTTGGACCTGGAGATCCAGGTTCCTCCGGATTTCCCAGAGAAATATTACCAGGCATTGGTACGTTCCGCGGAACAATGCAAGGTCAAACAGACCATCGATAATCCCCCGAAATTCAATGTATACACCCGGGTAACTGAATAACGCTAATTAATCGATCTTTATTCGATAATCATTAATTTTGGATTACTTTACCCTGTGATCGCTTTTCGCAATTGGCGGATTAATTCCTGATCTCTTTTCTTGTCAAACATTCGACCCATTTGGATCTCCCTGGGATAGGACCACGGATGATCGTGTAGATACACTTCGGGTTCATCACCAAAACGCGGAGCAACATGGGCGTGCAAATAGGGATCGCTGTTCCCCATCACGGCGTAATTGATGCGGTATGCACCTGTCACCTGCATGAGCGCATCTCCGATGGTCACCATATCCAGCAGAAAATCGGCGCGTTGTTCCCGGTTGAGGTCATTCAATGAGGGAACCACAGGATCCGCCAGGAGGATGCAGTATCCCCTCAGGTATTGCATGTCCGCCAATACGGCCCACCCGGAAGGCATGCGGCAAATCAACCCCGGGTGTTCACCCTTACGAGCGAGAGCCACGCCGTTTTCCACGGTATGCCCCACTTCAGGCCGATTTCTTCCCGACTGACGCCAGGTAGACCACGAATAAGTCCTCGCCATCCAGACCCAGCAGTGTGTTCAATGCCTCATCGTCGAAAGCCGCGATCGGGCAGATGCCGCTGGCAATCTGTTCTGCGCCTAGCGCCAGATTCTGGCAGACATGTCCGGCGTCCAGGTGCAGGTAGCGGTAACCGCGTTCGACATAACGCCAGAACATACGCTCCACCACCGCCACCCAGATGAACGTGGCAGCGCTGTTGGTGATCTGGGATTGTTCCAGGCAGGCATGCGCCACTTTTTGGGAAATATCATCAGGGAAATCCAGTTTGATCAACCCGTTTTCAATCGCCATATAGCGATACAATCCGGGCATTAATCCTTCGACCCTGTTGACCAGCACGTAAGTTTCAAAAGCATGGCGCGCACCGGCAGAGGGTACAGTCCTGGCGGTGGCGGGCCGGTTGGAAACGTGCTTGACACCCTGGGAGACCCATAATAGGTAACTGAGTTCATTGAGTGTTAAGGGGACTTCAGCATATTTCCGCAGCGAGCGGCGCGCCTCAACGGCTGTTCTCACGTCCATAGGCGCAACCTGCATCTCCTCCCTGCTCACCAGTGGGATGAGTACTGCGCCTTGCGGCAGCGGGAGTTCCAGCGGGGGCTGCGGAACCGTCCCTGATTCCTGGGGGGTCGGATGCGTGACATTGGGGTAACGTGTTTTATGCATGAATTCGTGACCGGAATCCTTCATGGTTTCTCCTTTAGATCTCCAATACCATTTTATGGTAACCGGGGCACTTCAACACCCGGGCATTCCTGCCAAACTCGGTTGTAAATTGTGTTTTAAATCCAACTCCTTCGTAAAGCTGGATCGCAGGCGTGTTCCCGATCTCTACTTCAAGCACAACGCGAGAGAGGCTTGCCTCCCTGGCACAAAGGATCGCTTTATCCAACAGCGCACGGGCAATCCCCTTTCGTCTGAAGGCTTCAAAAACAGCCAAGTGTGAAATGAGATACTCGTCCTTTTCCGCCTCTTTCGCGCGTCCCAGCACCAATCCGCGCCAGATTAATTGCGCCAACTGACCAACGCTATAGATAGAGAAGATTGACCGCGCGCACCCTTTGGTTAATCCAGGTGCTTCCCTTCCCGGAAAACACAGCAGTAATCCTGCCATCTCGCCGTCCAGGCGTGCCATATGCGAAAATTGGTGACTGAAGCGATTGTCCTTCTCGCCAAACCAACGCAGCAGCGCTTTCAGTTCCATTTGCTCATCACCGAGACCCAAAACGGCCACACCAAAACCCGCCATGGTGTCTGCCAGTAACCTCGCAGCGGTTGGCGCGTCCTCAATTCTGCCGGGAGAGATGGTTAAGGTCATGCCTGTGTTAACCCGCTTTTGGAGCGTGGATTAATTTCTGTTTGAGAAACTCGATTGCCTTGCGGATTTCAGGAGTCCGCAGCAGGATCAATACCAATCCATACACGATCGCCCCTATCGCGATCCCGCCCAGGGTGATCAGCCAACTGCCGGCTTCTGAAGTGACAAGCACCCATCCCCACAAGGATGCTGTCATCACGCCGCCCGCGGCAATGGTTTTCCATAATCCGTTCAAAACCCTTCCACCCTCAAGCCCAGAGAGCTTACGCCGCATGAAAAACAACAGCACAAAAGATTCAAGGAAGGTTGCCAGTGAATTGGCCAGGGCTAATCCGCCGTGCGGCATCCAGCCAATGCTGACAAACCAGCGAGAAAAAAGGATGCTTAAGGCAATGTTGAGAGACATGGCTGCCACGCCCACAAAGACAGGCGTTTTGGTGTCGTGGAGGGCATAAAAAGCGCGTGAAACAATTTCAACGATGGAGTGCCCCACCAGCCCGGCGGAGTACCATACCAACGCCCATGCCACCAGTTCAGTCGAATTCAGGTCAAAGGCGCCGCGCTGAAAAATGAAGCCTACCACCGGTTTTGCCAGCAGCATCAACCCCAGCGAGGCTGGCACCGCCAGCAGCAGTTCGCCGCGCAGCAGAGCCGCCAGTGAAGAGCGCATTTCATTCAACTTCCCTCTGGCCACCTGCGCTGAGAAAGTCGGCAGCGCCGCAATGGCAATGGACTGGGCAATGGCGATCTCTGGGATGAGCATAAGGCCAAATGCACTCTGGACCGCCGTGACCGCCCCCTCTCCCTGCCCGGAAGCCAGGCGGATATTAATGAGGAAATTGAGTTGAACAAAGGCTACCCCCAACAAGCGCGGACCCATTAAGCGCGCCACCTCGCGCACTTCCGCCATACGCATCCCGAGAGTAAAGGCGTAGCGGCGTTCGGGCAGTTTCAGCAGAGCAGGCAGCTGTACCAGACCATGCATCAGCGCGCCGCTAATAACCCCGATTGCCAAACCGTAAATACCCATCGAAGGAGCCAGGAAAAGCACGCCGATGATCTTGCCGATGGAATACATAGCAGGCGCCAACGCCGGCCATAAGAAGCTCTGGTGTGAATTGAGGATACCCATCACCAGTCCGCTCACACCGAAAAAAATGGGCGCTACCAGTTGGATGCGCATGAGATTTACTGCAAGCTGTACTTGAATGGGATCAGTGAACCCCGGTGCCAGCACGTTGCGCAGCACCCATGGGGCAAACACAGCGGTTAACGCGCCTACAACGATGAGGATAAGCGTGATCAGGTTGGCTACAGAAGACGCCAGCAGCCAGCTCTTTTGCCGTTCACCCCGCGCCAGGAGAGTGGAAAACATCGGTATGAACGCCGACGCCAGCGCACCTCCTGCGATCAATTGATAGAGGATATCCGGCAGCTTGTTGGCGGCATTGAACGCGTCAATCTCTGCTCCGGTGCCAAATTGGCGGGCAATAAGGATCTGCGAAAGCAGGCTGAACACCTGCCCGATGATGAAGGCGAACATCACGGTTCCAGTGGCTCTGGCGATCTGCTGGTTGGCTGTTTTTTCTTCCATCAATGGAGATTCCATAATAGGATTATAACCTGAGCGCTCGCGCAAACGCTTTTTTCAATCGCTGCGAGCCTGTTTTTCAGGTATACTTTGTTTGAAACAAAACGTAAATGGAAAGGATAGCTATGGACCCAAATCAGGAAGTTCAATCCGAAGACACCCACGCAGTGGTAGAACCAAAACAGGAAGTGATTGCCCCAAAAGAAGAGGTAAAATCAACGAAAAGTTTTGGTGCCAGGCTGCTCACATGGTTGATCGTGGCGCTGATCTTTTTTATTGGCGGAATGGCATTAATCTATTTCACGCTCTATCAACCAAAAGTTGCCACTCTGAAAGCGGATTTGCAAGCCTCCGAAACTCAATTGACCAGCGTGACTGACAAACTCGCCAAAGCCGAAACAGATCTGGCAGTGTCAGAAACCAACCGCGAAACTGCCGACACTACAGTCACTGATCTTACTGACCAATTGCTTGCTGCGGATCTATTTGGTTCCATTTACAAATTCCAGGCAGATGTCAATGCTGCCCGTGTGGCTTTGTTGAAATTGGACCCGGCCTCTTCGCTGCAGGCGCTCAATTTCATCAAAACCGACCTGGCTGAACTTGAAACAACAGACCTCGATCCTAACGCCATTGCCGGATTCAAGGAACGCATCACTGAAGCGGAAACCAACCTTGAGAATGATCCTGCCAAGTCGCTTGCCGCGCTGGATACCCTCTACAACAACCTGGTATTCCTGATCAGCAATCTAAATAAGTAAACCCCCTCATTAATTTAAAAGTGGCCGCAAAAACTGCGGCCACTTTTTTTAAGAACACATTACCTTAAGGATTGGATCATCTTGTTCCATACTTCTGTATGGTTGGCAGTCATATCCATGGCAAAGGTACCCGCCACAATACTCTGAAGTCCTTTACTTAAGTTTGATTTAAAGTGCGCGATATTCTCATCGTTTCCGCCAATTACAATTCTTTTGACGTGGTGTTTGGCGAAGAATTTTTCGCCAAAACTCATCGTTTTACGCATGTTCCTGTCAACTGTTTCTTCAGTTTGCCGGATCCCGGCAATCGATCCTCCGCGGAGCCCGCGGGTGGAAATTGCTGATCCAGTTTTCACGTGCTTGATATGCTTGCCAAGAATTCCTTCCTGGTCAACCAATTCTCCCAGATGAAAACAGAAGAAACGCGCCCCCTGTTTATCCACCAAAGCCACACCAATATTGCGGTATTCTTCGAGCTGGTCCATTAATGGTTCCAGGACAGGTTGTTTTCCCACCTGGATAAAATCCCTGATGGAGATGGCTACCGGGATATATTCAAAAAAACCGGCCGGAGCGCAGGAAAACACAGCCACAGCGCGCCCCGACCAATCGTATTCATGGTCAAAAAACTCTGTAATTCTCTCTACATCACTTTCGAGGGTTAACGATTTCAACATGTTGCGCAAACGCAGTCGGTGGGTTTCGGCATTCCCTCCGGTTGGTTCAGTGTTCAAATAAAGACTGACAACCGGATCGCTGGCTGAAAAACCCTCGATCTTTCGCAGGCCTGTTTCCGAAAACATGGAACCTCCTCTATTTTGAATGTGCGAGACTGTCCTTAAGGACGTTTACCAAGCGTAAGGGTCACCTCCTGTTGTGTTCCATCGCGGATGACAGTTAACACAATTTTGTCACCTGGCGATTTGTTCAGGAATATGTAGCTGATCACATCCCCGTAAACCTGGACGGGTCTGTCATCCACGGCAATGATCAAATCACCGCCGGAGTACAGCCCCTGTATGTTGGAAGGATTGGTTCCGCCCCTTAACCCGGCAAGTGCAGCTGGTCCACCGGGAGTGACAGACATAACGTAGGATCCTGAAGTCTGTGTAAACCCAAGTTCCTGCCACTCTGCCAGCGTGAGATCCTCACGTGAACTGGAAATGCCCATGTAAGGATAATCGTACTTGCCATTCTGGATGAGGTAAGGGACAACACGCTTGACAATATTAATCGAAACAGCAAAGCCGATACCTGTATTTACAGCTTCCCCCTGAAGGGTTGTACCCGTGGTCTGGATGGCGCGGTTGATGCCTACTACTTCGCCATTCAGATTTAGCAGCGGACCACCAGAATTACCCGGGTTGATGGAGGCGTCCGTTTGAATGAGGTCGCCTGCAGAATAAGTACTCTGGTCAGAGGTGGTGCGGATGGAATCGAGCACCCTGCCCTTGGCGCTGACAATACCGAGGGTCATGGTATTGGAGAGCCTGAATGGATTGCCGATGGCGACCACCATCTGACCAACCTTAAGTTGGTCTGAATCACCAAGGCGCAGCGGGAAGAGAATATCTTTAGAAACCGTAACCTTAACGACAGCAACATCTGAATCCGGGTCGGTGGCAAGCACTTCTCCCATCACTTTTTGCCCGTTCGGGAAATCCACCTCAACTTCAGTAGCGCCATCCACGACATGGAAATTGGTGAGAATGTGCCCTTCCTTGTCGAACACGAATCCGGAGCCGGATCCCATGCCGGTGGCGGTGGTGGTGATGATTGCCACAACCCCCGGGTTTACCTGTTCATACAAGGTGGTCAGCACCTGGTCAGATGTCAATTCCGCCCCCACCGGGAGTACGGATGGAATATCCGTTTTCGAGATCAATCCGGGAAGGTTAACAATTTCGGGGAGTTTCGTGGGGGAAACCAGGTCTATACTTGGCAGAAACGAACAGGACATTAAACCAAGAACAAACAGGGTACCAATAAGGATGGTGATTTTGTTTTTCATTTTTACTCCACTTACTTAAGTCACTATTTATAAATCGCGCAGCTGTTCAAACAGTTTGCGTTGTTTATCACTCAACTTTTTCGGGAGATCCACTTTTACCAGTACAAAAAGATCTCCAAAGACTTTTGGTTCCTTCAACTTCGGCAGTCCGCGGCCAGTTAAGCGAATTTTTTGTCCCGCCTGCGTTCCGGCAGGGATCGTTAGCCGTACCTCGCCCGAAAGAGTGGATACATTGGTCGTTCCGCCTAGAACAGCAGTGAAGAGATCGATTTTCACCTCAGTACTCAGGTTTGCGCCGTCCACCTTGTAACGGGAGTGAGGCATTACCGCCACGACCAGGTGCAGGTCACCCCTTTGCCCGCCCATACTGGAGGGAACCGCGCCTGCCATACGCACCTTGGTGCCCGTGGTTGCGCCAGCGGGGATTTTTACTTCGATGCGCTTGTCGCCTATTTGAAATAATCGTTCGGTCCCGCGGTAGGCTTCTTCGAGAGTAATCTCAACTTTTTGTTCAATTACCTGGGCTCTGGCTGGCTGGCGGGATGCTGATCGCGCGCCGCCCGGAACGCCACCGAATATGGCACTGAAGAAGTCCGAGAAGCCGCCAAACACATCATCATAATCTCCCATGTCCACCGGGCTGGTACGACCGCGAGGCTGCTGGTTGGTCCAATCATTCCAGTTGAAGTTGCCGGGGTTCCCGCCGCGCGACTGCCACTGATTGTAAGAGTCACCTAATTGGTCATAATGAGCCCGCTTTTTGGGATCGCTTAAAACCTCATAGGCTTCGTTGATGTCTTTGAATTTTTCTTCTGAAGTTTTGTTCCCCGGGTTCTGGTCAGGATGATACTTCATCGCCAGTTTACGGTATGTTTTCTTGATTTCATCCTGGGTGGCTTTACGCTCCACACCAAGTACTTTGTAATAGTCCTTGTATTCCATAACGTTATTCTATTCCCGATTAAATTATAGCGTCAATAGATTAATAATCGAGGATTTGTGGAGATACTCATATAAAACATTAATATTTTGATGATCTTCTGGTTTTCAGAATGAATGCCCCAGGAATTGCAAGACTGCCTGAACAGCTTCCTCTTCGCTGCTGTATTCGACCACCCTGAGCGTCGGGTTGGTATTACCGGTGATGATCTTTGAAACCCTTTTCCCCCGCTGGTAGCAGCACAGAACAGGCTTTTGCAAGGTCAAACCCAGCGCGACTTCATAACCGACGCCGTGCGAAGGGGTTGAAACCTCTGCCACCACCACATCGCACTGCTGCAGCCAGCGCATATCGCGCGTAAAAATCTCAACTGGTTCCGCGACCTTTTCAAGCTCGGTTACCTCCGGCGTGGAGAGGTGAGCTGTAGGAACCTCATGCCCGGCGGCGAGTATGGCAGCTACCATTGCCTGGTAAACCTTTTCTTCATTTCTACCGCCGGTGATCGAACACGAAAAATAGACGTTCATGCTTCTCTCCAATAAGTATAGTTTGGCACGTCTCGTGCAACTATATTACTACTTAGGCTTGCCTGGCGTGGCATTGACATTATGCTACCATTGTTGAGAACATTTTATCGTATCACAGAACCAGGGTTCAACGCCGCAGCCTCGAATCTGAACCAGTTGAACAGGAGAGTTGAAATGAATAAAAAAATGATCGGCCTGATAATGATACTTTTGATAGCCTCGCTCGCCCTCAGTGCCTGTGAAAGACCTGCCACCAGGGCACCAGGCGGCGCTGCCACGCCCACCAGCGAGATCCCATTCCCGGTAGCCACCCAGCCTCAGATCATGGTGGATATTCTCAAGGGAACCCAAACCGCTGCAGCATTAACGCCGCAAACTGGCGGTGGAATTACTGCCACGGGCACACCTTCATTTGCTTATAGCACCCCTGCAGCCGGCACTGCCGCTGCAGCCACTTCCGCGCCGGTAGTGGAAAACACCCCCTATCCTGCCTCCACGCCCGGTAAACCTGCCAGCTACACTTTACTCCATGGTGAGTTCCCATACTGTATTGCGCGCAGGTTTAATGTGAACCCTGTTGACCTGTTGAGCATGAACGGCTTGAGCATGGATTCATTCCCGGTAACCGGTGCCACTTTGAATATTCCCACAAGCGGCAGCTTCCCCGGTGAACGCGCCCTCAAAGCCCACCCCACCACCTATACGGTGAAGGCCGGTGAGACTATTGGCATGGTCGCCTGTTACTTTGGCGATGTTGATCCCAATATCATTTATGCTGCAAACGGCATTGCCGTGGGTACTGCCCTGACGGCCGGGCAAGTGCTGCAGATTCCATAACCAATTCTCCATACAATATCGACCTGGCGGGATTTATTCCCGCCAGTATAATTTAAGGCAGGAGATCCTGAAAATGGCCAAACCCGAATTCCCGGAAGTTGTAAAGTTTAAAGCCCGTTTATTTGATGTGAAAGACGTGCGTGTAACGCTCGCGGACGGTAAGTCAAGGTCATATGAAATGGTCGATATCTGCAATGCGGTCATGCTCCTGCCCATTGATACAGAGAGCGACGTCTATTTTGTTGAACAATTCAGGATTGGCGCAAAGCGCAGCCTGCTTGAACTCCCTGCCGGCAAGATCGAACCCCAGGAAGACCCGGTATCCACTGCACTGCGGGAGTTGCGTGAGGAAACCGGTATGTCTGCCTATGATCTAAAACTGATTGGCAAATTCTACATGAGTCCCGGCTATTCAACTGAAACCATGTACTGCTACCTTGCAAGTGATTTATATGCTGCTCCCCTTGCACCGGATGCGGATGAGTTTATAAAGGTGCAAAAAATTCCACTCTCCGTTGTCTTCGAAATGATCAGCCGGGGTGAGATTGAAGACAGTAAGACCCTGGCAGCTTTTTCTCTGGCTCGCGCCATACTAAAATGAGAAAAAAGCCCAGTAGACTTAAACTATCGTTAGAGATCGGGTAAATTCCTATGAGTGAAACCATTGGCATTATCCATCCAGGGGAAATGGGAATTTCTGTTGCCGCCTCCGCGCAATCTGGCGGAAGTACCGTGATGTGGGTGTCGCAGGGGCGCAGCCCGCAAACGCGAACCCGCGCCGCTGAACATGTGCTGGTGGACGCCGGGAGCATTGAAAACCTGTGCCGTTCCTGTTCCATTCTCATCAGCGTTTGCCCGCCGCACGCAGCCGCTGAAGTCGCAGACCAGGTGCTGGGATATTCTTTTAAAGGATTGTATGTGGATGTAAACGCCATCTCTCCTCAGAAAGCAATGCAGATCTGTGAAAAGATGCGCAATGCGGGGATCTCCTTTGTGGATGGCGGTATCATCGGCGGTCCAGCCTGGGAACCCGAATCCACCTGGTTGTATCTCTCTGGTGATGAGGCACAGCGCGTTGCCGATTGTTTCCAAAAAGGTCTCCTGAAAACGGCAATCCTGGGCGCGGAGGTGGGTGAAGCCTCTGCCCTCAAGATGTGCTATGCCGCTCTAACCAAAGGCAGCAGCGCGCTCCTGTGCGCGGTAATGGGTGCAGCTGATGAACTGGGTGTTCTTGAACCCTTGCTGCGGCAGTGGGAGCGTGATGAATCAGGGGAGGCTGAGCGCAGCATCCAGCGGGTGCGGCGTGTGACGGCTAAAGCGTGGCGTTTTGCAGGGGAGATGGAAGAGATCGCCTCCACTTTTGAGGGCGCTGGGCAACCGGGCGGGTTTCACCAGGCCGCAGCCGAGATTTACACTCGCCTGAAAGGCTTCAAGGGATTAAACCAACCTCCACAACTCGAGGAGGTTTTAATCTCATTAAAAGGCCAAAAACCAGGTAAAGACTGATCCAATCAAAACCTGGTTTTTAGTATTTTTAGATTGATTTATTCGTTCTCGCGGGATTCTTAGGATTCTATTAACCGGGTTTTATTGCCTCTTCCATTCGAGATTATTTTTTTGCGTTATAATTGTATGAACAACTGGAAATCAAATCAGGGGTTTTTTTTGCCCCTGTATATTTTAATGGAGTGAACAATGAAAAAAGAATTGATCACCATTGATGCAAACGAGGCTGTCGCCAGCGTGGCGTACCGTCTCGCGGAAGTAGTCGCCATCTACCCCATCACACCCTCTTCCAGCATGGGAGAACACGCGGATGCCTGGATGGCTATCGGCCGCAAGAACCTCTGGGGCACAGTCCCCTCGGTGGTCGAGATGCAATCTGAAGGCGGCGCGGCAGGAGCAGTTCACGGTGCACTTCAAACCGGCTCATTGACCACCACTTTCACTGCCTCCCAGGGATTACTGTTGATGATCCCCAACATGTACAAGATCGCCGGCGAATTAACCCCCACCGTCTTCCATGTGGCTGCGCGTACCCTCGCCACGCATGCCCTTTCCATCTTCGGTGACCATTCTGATGTGATGGCTGCCCGCCAGACCGGCTTTGCGCTGCTGGCATCAGATTCCGTGCAGGTTGCACAGGATAATGCTCTCATCGCCAACGCAGCCACCCTCGAAAGCCGTATTCCTTTCGTACATTTCTTTGATGGTTTCCGCACCTCGGCTGAAGTGAACAAAATCGAAAACCTGGGTGACGACGTGTTGCGTGCCATGATCAACGAAGACCGCATCATTGAAATCCGCAACCGCGCCCTCAACCCGGAACGCCCCGTTATCCGCGGCACCGCGCAAAATCCTGACGTTTTCTTCCAGGCGCGTGAAACCGGTAATACTTTCTACATAAACACGCCCGCTATCGTTCAGAAAGCCATGGACCAATTCGCCAAGTTAACCGGCCGGGCTTATCACCTCTTTGATTATGTTGGCGCTGCAGATGCCACTGAAGTCATCATCATCATGGGCTCCGGTGCTGAAACCGCCGAAGAGACTGTGAAGTATCTCACCAGGCGGGGGGGTAAAGTAGGTGTTCTCAATGTGCGCCTCTTCCGTCCCTTCTCAGTGGAGCACTTCCTTAAGGCTCTGCCCGCAACAACAAAAACCATTGCAGTCCTCGATCGCACCAAGGAACCCGGCTCTATTGGTGAACCGCTCTACCAGGATGTGATCACTGCCCTCAGCGAAGGTCTTACCTCTGGCGATTCCCCCTTTAAGGTCTCCCCGCGTGTTATTGGCGGTCGCTATGGTCTCTCCAGCAAGGAATTCACCCCCGCCATGGTCAAAGGCATCTTTGACGAAATGGTCAAAAAAGAGCCCAAGAATCATTTCACCATCGGTATTAACGATGACGTAACCAATACCAGCCTGACTTATGATGAATCCTTCATGATCCTGGATGAGAAAACCGTGCGCTGTATTTTCTTCGGGCTCGGTTCCGACGGTACCGTTGGCGCTAATAAGAACTCGATCAAAATCATCGGGGAAGATACCCCCAATGACGCCCAGGGCTACTTTGTGTATGACTCGAAGAAGTCCGGGTCACTCACCATTTCCCACCTGCGTTTTGGTCCCAACGCCATCCGCGCACCTTACCTGATCGGGCGCAATGACGCGCAATTTGTCGCCTGTCATAACTTCACCTTCCTTGAATGGTTGAACATGCTCAAGTACGCTGCTCCCGGTGCGGTTTTCCTCCTCAACAGCATGTACGAAAAGGATGAGATCTGGGACAAGCTGCCGCAGGAAGTGCAAAAGGACATCCTCGAAAAGAAACTGAAATTCTACATCATCAATGCCAACGAAGTAGCCCACAAGACAGGCATGGGCGGGCGCATTAACACCATTATGCAGACCGCCTTCTTTGCCATCAGCGGCATTCTTCCGCGTGATGAAGCCATCAAACAGATCAAACATTCGATCGAAAAAACCTACAGCAAACGCGGTGAGGCTGTTGTCAAACAGAATTTTGACGCAGTTGACCAGACACTTGCCAATCTCTTTGAGGTCAAGGTCCCCACTGCCGTCACCAGCAAAACAGTGCGCCGCTTACCCGTCCCCGCTGAAGCTCCCGATTTTGTGACCGACGTGCTCGGTCCCATCGTCATCTTTGAAGGCGACAGCCTGCCCGTTAGCGCCTTCCCGGTGGATGGCACCTTCCCCACCGCCACCACTCAGTGGGAAAAACGCAACATCGCGCTTGAGATCCCGGTGTGGGAATCTGACCTGTGTATCCAATGCGCCAAATGCGCTTTTGTCTGCCCGCACGCTGTTATTCGCGAAAAAGTGTATGACCCCGCGCGGTTGAAAGACGCTCCGGCAGCATTCAAATCCATTGATGCCAAGTTCAAAGAACTTCCTGGCATGAAATTCACCATCCAGGTATCCCCTGAAGACTGCACCGGCTGCAGCCTGTGTGTGGAAGCCTGCCCGGCACGCGATAAAGCCAATCCGCTGCGCAAAGCCATTAACATGACCCCCCAGCCCCCACTGCGCGAACAGGAAAAAATCAATTGGGAGTTCTTCCTTTCGCTTCCTGCACCTGACCCGGATCTCTTCCTGCCCACCTCGGTTAAGAACAGTCAATTGATCGAGCCGCTGTTTGAGTTCTCCGGTGCCTGCGCCGGTTGTGGTGAAACCCCTTACATTAAACTGGTGTCCCAGTTGTTCGGTGACCGGGCGGTCATCGCCAACGCTACCGGCTGCTCCTCGATCTATGGCGGCAACCTTCCCACCACCCCGTGGGCGATCAACAACCAGGGACGCGGTCCCGCCTGGGCAAACTCACTTTTTGAAGATAACGCCGAGTTTGGTTTGGGGATGCGCCTGACGCTGGACAAGCAAAATGAGTTTGCCCGCGAATTACTGGCTGGCATGGGTGCCGAGTTGGGTGATTCCCTGGTGAAAGAGATCCTTGAAGCTGATCAAACCATCGAGTCAGTCATCCGCGCACAGAGAAAACGTGTGGAAACGCTCAAGGAAAAACTGGTGAAGAGTAAGCACCCGAGTGCCCGTATGCTTTTGGGTGTGGCAGATGCCCTCGTCAAGAAGAGCGTCTGGATCATCGGCGGTGACGGCTGGGCTTATGATATTGGCTACGGTGGTCTTGACCACGTTATCTCCACCGGGCGCAATGTTAATATCCTCGTGCTGGATACCGAAGTATATTCCAACACCGGCGGGCAATCCTCCAAGGCTACACCTTTAGGAGCGGTTGCCAGGTTCTCTGCCAAAGGCAAAGGGTTGGGTAAAAAGGACCTGGGCCTGATGGCCATGTCTTACGGATATGTTTACGTGGCAAATGTTGCCATGGGCGCAAACGACCAGCAGACCCTCAAAGCCATCCTCGAGGCCGAGGCTTATGATGGACCATCCTTGATCATCGCATACAGCCATTGTATTTCCCACGGTATCGAAATGTCCAAGGGAATGGAACAGCAGAAACTGCTCACCCAGACCGGTCTATGGCCTCTGTATCGCTACAATCCTAACCTGGTGGATGAGGGCAAGAATCCGCTCGTTCTCGACAGCCGTGAACCCTCGGTAGCTGTGAAAGATTACGCCTACAACGAGACACGTTACCGCGTGCTGGTGCAGAATGACGAAGCCCGCGCAGAGAAATTGATGATTGAAGCCGGCGAGTTTGCCGCGCGCAAGTGGGAACTCTATAAACAAATGGCTGCCATGGCCTATACCAAACCTGGAGAAGAAGAACCGAAAGAATAACAAATCAATAATCGTAAGGGCGATTCATGAATCGCCCTTACTTTGATTAAAAACAAAAACCGGGTTTCTTTTTGAGAAACCCGATTTTTAAGTTGTAGAAATTTATCGCGTTGGTTCGTCCATCATCGGTTCATTTTTCTTTTGTCGGTAGACGATGCGTCCGCGAGAAAGATCGTACGGGCTCATTTCCACTTTCACGTGGTCGCCAAGCAGAATGCGGATGTAATACCTGCGCATACGGCCTGATAAATAAGCGAGTACTACATGGCCATTCTCGAGACGAACACGGAACTGGGTTCCGGGCAAGGCTTCGATGATCTCGCCTTCTACTTGGATCTTATCCTCTTCTTTGGCCATTTTACTCCTAACCAGCCTATTCGGCTAAAAACCTAACCATTACTATTCACCAAACTTCGGGGGATAAGCCTTCCGTTTAATGCGGCGAATCGCCTTTTTCTTTTCCACTCGGCGGGTTTCGCTCTTGGAAACAAACCATCGCTTACGGCGGATGGTGCTTAATACGCCGCTCTTCACTACCTTTTTGCGGAACCGCTTCAGCAGTGAATCCTGTGATTCATTGGGTCTTAGAACAACAGTAGCCATTGGTTTCTCACCTCCCTTCGCGAGGGGAATAAAATAACCGCGTAGCTGCGCGGTTGAGATTTCGATCCATCAAGAAAACCTTTTGGCGATCCAGATTTCTTCCAATCACCTCTTCATTTCATTGATTTTGCAATACTCGCGCGCAACAAGCAGATAACATTATACCGCGTTTTATGCAGTTTTGTTATCCCTTGATATGTGTAATTTGGTGTTAATACTCACAGTACACATCACTTGCAGGTGGTAACTTTCCAGTCATTACCGGGTTATGTTTATCACCTATTTAACGTTTTTGTAATATGTGAACATGGACAAAATCCATGATTGAAAAGGTGATTTATTTCGTTACAATAGCACTGAGAAAATATTAACTCACCCTGTATTTTCTCATATATCAATAGAAGGAGAGAAAAGATGAAAAAGAAACTGTTCCAGCTCGTCCCATTGTTTTTAGTATTGAGTATGGTGCTCGCTGCCTGTGCTCAACCCACAGCCGCACCGGTAGCAACTGAAGCCCCCGTTGTAACCGAAGCGCCTGTCGTAACCGAAGCCCCCACTGAACCCGCCAAAGTCTTCAAACTGGCCGCAATCTTCCCGGGTGTCATTACTGATAACGACTACAACACCCTGGCCTATGTTGGCATGACTGAAGCTCAGAAAACCCTGGGGATTGAAGCTGTCTACTCCGAAAGCGTTGCAGTTCCTGATGTTGACCGCGTGATGCGCGAATACGTTGATGCCGGCTACAACATCATCTGGACGCACGGTGGTCAATTCATTACCCAGACAGTCGAACTCGCAAAGTCTTTCCCCGATGTTGTCTTCATCGCTGAAGGTGATGCTGCAGTTGCAGATGCTCCTGCAAATCTCTGGTTCATTGACCGTAACTTCAATGTGGGTTATTACGCTATCGGCGCCACCGCTGCCCTGGCCTCCAAAACAGGCAAAATCGCTTATATCGGCGGTCAGAGCCTTCCGTTCTCTTACCAGGAAGTGCATGCCATTCAACAGGCAATCGCAGACCTTGGATCAACCGTTGTATTTACCCCTGTTTGGAGCAGCGACTTCAACGATCCTGCCAAAGCCCGCCAGCTTACAGATGCCCTCATTGCCGATGGCAATGATGTGATCATGAGCTCCGTGAACCTTGGTATGGTTGGCGTTTTCGAAGCCGCAAAAGCTGTCACCGACACGAAAATCCTAGTAACAGCAAAATACACTGACAAGACCAGCTTTGGTCCAGACAATTTCGTCACCTCCCTGCTTTACGATTTCTCCAAACCCCTGGTTGATATTGTTACCAAGATCCAGGCTGGCGAAACCGGTGGTTATTATCCGTTAGGTTTTGACACCGGTGTAAAACTGCAGACCCCGCTCCAGAATGTTGACCCTGCTGTTGCCGCCCAAATTGAAGAGATCATCACCAAAGTTATGGATGGCACTATCGTCGTTGTGAAAGACTCCACAGAGGTCAAGTAATTTAGTACGATAATCTCTGTACAACTGAATACTAATAAGGCTTCCGGGGTTAAACAGGATATGTACTTCTTGCGATAACCTCGGAAGTCTTAAAAATCCAGCGAACAGGATGTATAAATGGAAAAAGACATCATTCTGCAAATGCAAAAGGTCAATAAGACTTTCGATAAGGTGCAAGCCTTAAGCAATGTGGACTTTGAATTAAAGCACAACGAAATCCTGGGATTATTAGGGGGTAATGGCGCGGGAAAAACCACGCTTATGAATATTCTTTACGGTCTCTATAAGATGGATTCAGGTAAAGTCATCATGGATGATAAACCGATTGTCATCTTATCCCCAAAAGATGCCATTCGCCAGGGTATCGGTATGGTACATCAACATTTCCTTCAGATCAATAATTACACAGTCCTTGAAAATATCGTTTTGGGATCAAAGGTTTCACATCCACTTAGCTCGAATTACAAAGATGAAACAATCACCATCAAGAAGCTTTGTGAACGATTTGGCCTTGAAATTAACCTTTCTTCCCGCGTTGAAGAACTTCCGATGGGAACGCGCCAGAAAGTTGAGATTCTGAAAGCCCTGTACCGCGGGGCAAAGATTTTAATCCTTGATGAACCCACCACGAACTTGATTCCACAAGAAGTTGATTCCCTTTTCCAGACTTTAAAAATCATGGTTACTGAAGGGCTGAGCATTGTCTTTATCACTCATAAACTCCGTGAAGTTCTTTCGATATGCGACCGCATCACCGTATTGCGCGAGGGCAAGAACGTGATCAGCCTTACCCGTAAAGACGCCAGTGACGATATGCTCGTGCGCGCCATGGTTGGTGAAGGAATGGATCTCAATAAGAGCATCATGTTTACCGACCGTGGAGCAAGAACCGGCACGGGCACCGAATCTGATGTGATCAAACTTGAAGGCGTCAATAAGGTCAACAAAGATAAGATTCAGGAACTCACGGATGTTTCGCTGGCAGTCAGATCAGGTGAAATCTTCGGAGTGGCAGGCGTTGCTGGCAACGGTCAGCGCGAACTTGCCGAGGTTGTAATGGGCATTCAAGCGGTCAGCAGTGGCGCTTTACAATTCAATGGCGAGGATATCACTTTGCTTTCCACTAAAGAGCGTATTGCCCGTGGATTTGTGTACATACCGGAAGATCGCCTTGCTGACGGATTCTTAAATAAAGCCAGTATTGCTCACAACCTGATCCTGGGTTATCACCATCTTCCACCCTACAGCAAGAACGGAATTATCAGCTGGAAGCATGTAAAAGATAGCTCCAGGGCAATGATATCCGAATACCAGATCAAGACCACCGGTCCTGATGAAATTGGCGGCAACCTGTCGGGTGGGAACATCCAGCGTGTGATGATCGCGCGGGCATTTTCGCAGCCATCCAAATTAATGGTGGCACATAATCCTACGCGCGGGCTGGATATACCCTCCATGGATTTTGTCTACAAGAAAATGCTGGAACACGCCGCAACCGGAGCCTCAACCTTACTCCTGTCTGAAGACCTCGATGAACTTCTGCTCATCTCGGACCGCATCGCCGTCATGTACCGCGGAAAGATCGTGGGAATTCTCCCGAAAGAAAAATTTGAAAAATACGAGATCGGACGCTTGATGAGCGGTTACGATCTGGAAAGTAAATGATCGAGGAGAGAGCTAAACCGATGACACAATTAAAGAAATTCTTTCCTTACCTGATCGCGGTACTCGCCGCCTTCCTGATTTTGGGAATCGCACTCTGGGTGTTGAAATTCAATCCTCTCAAGGCATACCAGACATTACTTTTTACTTCCTTCCGCACACCCAACGGGTTTATCCAAACACTTTTAAAATGGATTCCGCTGACGCTAGTTGCCCTGGCATTTACAGTTCCCCTCTCCTCCGGAAAATTCAACATCGGTGCTGAAGGACAAATGCTGGTGGGGGCCATTGGCGCCGCAGCCGTTGGGATTCTCGGAAAAGACCTCCCGCCCGCGCTTTTACTCCCGCTTGTGATCCTTGCAGGCATACTTGCCGGTGCGTTCTGGGGATTAATCGCCGCCTGGCTGCTTTATCAGTTCAATATCAATGAAATCCTGTCAACCGTCCTGCTGAATTTCATCTCCTTCGCATTGATCGACTATGTCGCCACCGGTCCCTGGCGTGATCCCGCTGCCGGGCACCCGACGACCGTGCCTATTGGCGCAGGCGGCTTTTTGCCAATGCTAGTGAAGAATCCCCCGCTGCACTCCGGGCTAATCATTGCTATCCTGGTGGCAGTTGCCATTTACTTTTTCACCAGCAAAACGAGCGCCGGGTATGAACTGGTAGTTACCGGAGCCAATCCGAGGGCATCCAAAGTACACGGCATCGACATCCGCAAAATGTTCCTCTTTTCAATGGTGATTGGCGCTGCTGCTGCTGGTTTAGCTGGAGCAATTGAAGTCTCCGGCGTTCACCATCGGTTGATCGAAGGACTGCACTCCAACTTCCCGACCTTAGGGCTGATCATCGGTCTGATGGCGCGCGGCAAGAACCAGGCAGTTCCATTTGTGGCGTTTTTCATTGCCATTCTAGAGGTGGGCGGAAGCGCCATGCAGCGTACCATCATGGTTCCGGTTCAGATCGTCCTCATCATGGAGGCTTTGATCCTGATCTTCATCCTTCTCGCAGACATCATTAAAAGGAGGCAGAAATGACCGGTTTAGAAGAAACAATCACTGGCTTCCTCAAACTCACCTTTCTATCCATGGTACCTTTTGTACTTGCCAGCCAGGGGACTATGCTCGGCGGACGCACCGGCGTTTTCAATGTAGCCCAGGAAGGGATTATGCTTGTAGGAGCCTCAGTCGGTTTCCTCGTTAGCTACATGACAGGCAGTAATTTGCTCGGCGCGCTTGTAGCCATGGCTGTAGGCGGGTTTTTCGGTCTGTTACTTGCGTATTTCACGACAACCCTGAAAATGGATCAATTTGTGGTTGGATTGGCCTTGTTCTTTATCGGGATGGGACTTTCTTCGCTGCTGCCCAAACTGGCAATCGGTATCACCCTTACCCCGCCGGTAATCCCAACCCTGCCGGATCTTGCAGTCCCACTTTTAAGCAAGATCCCGTTTATCGGTCCGATCCTTTTCAACCAGAATATCCTGGTTTATATCTCCGTGCTGGCGTCGATCGCGCTTTGGTATGCACTCTTTCACACCAACATGGGTCTGCGGCTCCGTTCGGTGGGTGAAAATCCCAAGGCGGCTGATGCGCTGGGAATTAACGTGGTCAGAAATCGCTATATTACCAGCATCATCGGTGGCATGTTCATGGGTTTGGCGGGTGCCTATTTGCCCATGGTATACACAGGTACCTTTACTGATCTCATGACCAAGGGCCGCGGATGGATCGCCATTGCCCTCACCTTCTTCGGCGGATGGAGCCCGATTCCCAT
>CAZHMD010000012.1:0-73694 GCA_964533735.1 uncultured Anaerolinea sp.
TGCCCACCTGGATTCACTTGCCGTGGGTTGCGGAGATTACGCCTTCCAATGGGATCAAATTGGTGCAATGGGAAGCACTGGCAACAGCTCCGGTCCCCACCTGCATTTTGAAATTCGTACTGCCAACTACGGCAAGGTGAACCCACACGATTTACTGGGTCAATGATCATCCTAAAAAAGCAGCCCGCGGGCTGCTTTTTGATTTTCCCTTTTCCGTCGGTATAATTGAATTGATCAAGAGGTGAATCATGAAAACGATCTCTCCCGTCCGCCCTTCCCCAATTGCCGGCTCCTGGTACCCGGGGGATAAACCTTCACTGCAGAAAGCCATCCAGGGATACATTGATCAGGCTTCGCCGCCGGGTGTAGAGGGAAATATCTACGGGCTAATCGTCCCCCACGCTGGATACTTCTATTCCGGTGCCACCACCGGGTATGCCTACCGCTGTGTGCAGGGGTTGTCATTTGACATTTGCGTGGTCCTTTCCCCACTGCACGATTACCAGCCCGCTGATCTGCTCACCAGCAGCCACGCGGCTTACGCCACCCCGCTGGGAGAGATCCCCATCGCCGCCGACCTGGTCGATGAGATTGACCGCGATCTGCAGGCAAGTGCCGGGTTGCAACTGCAGCGTATCGGAAATGACCGCGAGCACTCTCTCGAGATTCAGCTGCCTTTCCTGCAAGTGGTGCTCAAGGATGCCTTCCAACTCGTGCCGATCATGGTGCGCACGCTCAATGCCGGCAATCTGCAAGCCGCGGCGCGCTGCATCCACAAGGTGCTGGAGGGCAAACGTACCCTGGTCATCGCCAGCACTGACCTCTCTCATTTTTATCCGAAAGCCACCGCCGTCAAACTGGACCGGGTGATGACCGGGCGCTTCACGGCATTCGATCCGGCAGGAGTGCTGGAAGCCGAAGCACACCAGGAAGGGTTTGCCTGTGGAGCCGGCGCGGTCGCACTGGCGCTTTGGACAACGCAATTGATGGGCGCAACGCGCGTCACCCTGCTGCACCACAGCACCTCGGCTGATGCCTCCGGAGATACCTCACGCGTGGTTGGCTACGCTGCAGCCGCCGTCACCGGGTAAACTACCTTATGCCAAATTTCGCGCGCATTTCCGTCAATATCGCCCAGGTCTCGGGTGTCTTTGATTATTCCCTCCCACCTGAAATGCGTTCGCAGGTGACGGTTGGCTCCCTGGTGGAGGTCCCCTTTGGTAGGCAGGTCGTGCAGGGGATCGTCATCGAGTTGCTTGACGAAGCCGCTGTATCTGAAACGAAACCGGTCACTGCTGTGATCGAGAGCGAGCCTGTGGTCACCCCTGCCCAAATCCAGCTGGCGTCGGAACTAGCCCGCGTCAATTTTTCAACCCTCTCTTCCTTCCTTGATCTAATGGTGCCGCCGGGCTTGAGCCAGCATGCCGATGTTCGCCTGCACCTGCTGACAGGGCAACTGCCGCATAATCTCACCCCTCTTGCAGCGCGCATTACTTCCCTCCTTGCCAAACGGGGTGATCTGCGCGGTAGCCAGTTGGACTCAGCTCTGCCCAACATCGAATGGCGCGCCAGCCTTCCCGGGCTGGTGAAACAGGGTGTGCTCACGAGCCAGCCCTTTTTACCTCCTCCTAACGTGCGCCCCAAGGTAGTCCGCACCGCGCTCTTCCTTGCCAGTGTGCCTGACAACGAGGATGGACTTGCCCTCCTGGGTCGTAACACCGCTAACCTTCGTGAAAGGCGCAAGCGTGTCCTGGATTTCCTTAAAGCCGAAGCCATACCGGTACAGGTGACATGGGTATATGCCGAAACCGGCGCCAATATCGCCGACCTCGAGAGGTTATCGGAACTGGGCTTGATCCTGTTGAGCGAAACTGAAGTGTGGCGTGATCCACTGGCGCATTTACAACCTGTGCTCACTGCCTCCCCGGTCTTAACAGCCGCACAGGAGAAGGTCATGGCGGTGATCAGCGCTCAAATTCATGGCGATTCCAGACCCCAACCGATCCTGCTTCATGGTATTACCGGATCCGGTAAGACGGAAATTTACCTGAAAGCTGTAGAGGAAACCCTTGCAAGTGGGAAGCAAGCCATCATCCTTGTACCGGAGATCTCCCTCACGCCGCAAACCGCCAAACGCTTTTTTGCGCGCTTCCCCGGCAAAGTGGGGTTGATCCATTCCAAACTCTCCGCTGGGGAGCGCTACGACACCTGGCGCCGTGTGAGGGCTGGGCAGCTTTCCATCGTGGTCGGACCACGCAGCGCCCTGTTCGCACCTCTCCCAGACGTGGGTCTCATTGTCATCGATGAATGCCATGACCATTCCTATCACCAGGAAGACACTCCGCCGCGTTATCACACCGTGGCAGCTGCGCTGGCCTACGCTGAACAAACCGGCGCACCGTTGCTTCTCGGATCAGCCACTCCGGGGATCGAAATGATGGCGCAATTTGAACAACGCAATTGGCCGATCCTCAGCCTTCCCAATCGTGTGGCCACCAGCCTGCCCGGGGATCACCCCGCAACCACACCTGCATCCGCTCCGCCGCCGATGCCGATCATTGAGGTGGTGGATATGCGCGAGGAATTGCGCAGCGGCAACCGCACTGCCCTCAGTAAGGCGTTAACCCTTGAATTGCAGCAGGTGCTCGAGCGTCAGGAACAAGCTATCCTCTTCCTCAACCGAAGGGGCAGCGCCTCTTATGTTTTTTGCCGGGATTGCGGTACGGTCCTGCGCTGCAGCCGTTGTAATACCCAGTACACCTGGCATGCCGCCAACGCGATGCTGGTTTGCCATTCCTGCAATCATCAGCGCCAGATGCCCAAAACCTGCCCGACGTGCCAGGGACCCAATATCCGCCAATTCGGCATGGGCACTGAAAGCCTTGAAAAACTGGTCCTCGAACATTTTCCGTCTGCACGAACCCTGCGTTGGGATGCGGATACTTCACGCTTTAAAGGTGCGCACGACCTGATACTCGACCATTTCACCCAGCACCGTGCGGATATTCTCATCGGTACACAAATGCTCGCCAAGGGGCTGGATTTGCCTCTCGTCACCCTGGTAGGAGTGGTGCTGGCGGATATCAGTTTACACCTGCCTGACTTCCGCGCGGCTGAACGCACCTTTCAGTTGCTCACCCAGGTATCAGGGCGCGCAGGGCGCAGTTCACTCGGAGGCAGGGTCGTGCTGCAAACTTTTTCGCCGGAACATTATGCCATCCAGTACGCCGCGGCCTATGATTTCGAGGGCTTTAAATCCGCTGAACTCGATTACCGCAAAAAGTTGCGTTACCCTCCATTCAGCCGCATGTTGAAGCTTGAATTCCGCCATTCAAACCCGGCGGTGCTCCAAAAACAGGTGGTGCAGCAAAAGGATCAACTCAACTCTTGGATTGAAGAAGCTGACCTCCGGCAAGCTGAACTGATTGGTCCTGCTCCGTGTTACTACGAAAAGCGCGCCGGACAATACCGCTGGCAAATACTAATTCGCGGAATCAACCCCGGTAAACTTTTGGAACTTCATCCCCCATCAGATTGGACCCTTGGGGACGTCACCCTGCAGGTCACTGTAGATCCGACCACTTTATTATAAGAAAACAGGCGCCCTGGGGCGCCTGTTATTTTCAGTTTCTTGAGAAACTTAATAACCCAATACTTGCCATGGATTAACAAATCCGCCGTTGTAGCGCACCTCATAATGAAGATGGGCACCAGTGGATCTGCCTGTAGAACCAGCTGAGCCGATGTATTGTCCTGCTCCTACATTATCACCACACCGTACCCCCACTGAGGACATATGTCCATAGAGCGTCTGGTAGCCGTTGTTGTGGTCGATCTCCACCATATAGCCGTATCCCGTGTCGTTCCAACCGGCATAGATAACGGTTCCTGAATCCGATGCCGAAATTGGTGTTCCTGTGGATGCAGCGATGTCGATTCCCAGGTGATAACTGGTAAAGTCAAAGCCAGTCAGGTACCTTGCTGATACCGGCCAGCTGAATGCTCCGGTACCCCAGGGTCCAAAAGCAGGAGCCTGGCAGCCGCCCGGTCCGCTGACCACACGTGTAACGCCTGAACGGGGGGCAAATTCAAACGGGACGATCCACGCCACCAGTTCCCGCCAGCCGTCAGGGATCATCACATACTCGAGTCCCTCCGTGCTGGGGTTGGTGATATCCATACGGTTGGATGGCCAGCTGATGATGTCTTCAACATCGGCGTAATATTTTTCCGCCACCTTATTTAGGTCATCTCCTTCTTTCCACTTGTAATAAATGCCATCGGTGGGGGGAATGGTTAGGCGCCATCCCGGGGAGAGGAATGTCGGATCATCATTGAGCAGGTCGTAAT
This sequence comes from uncultured Anaerolinea sp., assembly GCA_964533735.1. Lineage (GTDB taxonomy): Bacteria > Chloroflexota > Anaerolineae > Anaerolineales > Anaerolineaceae > UBA6107. The sequence goes on from CAZHMD010000012.1 coordinate 4,351, forward strand.
TTGCCCAAAGGATGGATTCCGGTTCAAGGTTAAACTTTTTCGCAATCGCGAAAATCGAATCACCTTCCTCGACTGAGTATTTGATGGGATATTGCCGAATGCCATTTGGAATGGCGGTGTCGAAATCTGCCAGGCGCACCACCGAGTAATTTGTGGTGGTGTTCTGGTATTCCGGCAGGGATACATCAACCTGCCCCTGGGGGTTAGCCAAAGGTGCAGCAACTACCTCTTTTTCAAACGGATTTATCTTGAGCAGTACCAACACCAGGCTTGCTACCAGTAAGGCTGTTACTCCCCAGGAGAGGATGGGTATCCATTTGATGGTTCTGGCAGGGGTCGTCTTGGGTTCCTCTGCCTGAACCTCCTGAGCGATTTTTTTTGGACTCACTAAACCTCCGTTAAGTTCTCCAGGAACTCCAGGTTATTCTTGGTTTTTGCCATGCGCTGTAAAATGGCTTCCGTTGCAACAGATGGATCCATTCCAGCGCCCTGCGGCGGGGTGGCGATCATCTGCAGGTACATGCGCCGCATCAACCACACTCTCGGCAAAATATCCGGACCGAGGAGCAAATCTTCACGCCGTGTGGACGACCGTTCAATATCGATCGCCGGGAAGATCCTGCGTTCCTGCAGGCGGCGTGAGAGGTGCAACTCCATGTTACCAGTTCCTTTGAATTCTTCATAGACCACATCATCAAGGCGTGAACCGGTATCCACCAGCGCGGTAGCCATAATAGTCAGCGACCCGCCCTCTTCGATATTGCGGGCAGCGCCGAAGAATTTCTTGGGAGGGTAGAGTGCTGAGGGATCCATACCACCGGAGAGGGTACGCCCGGATGGGTTGACCACCAGGTTGTACGCTCGCGCCAGTCGCGTCAGCGAGTCCATCAGGATGACTACATCCCGCCCAATTTCCACCAGGCGCTTGGCGCGCTCCAGCGTGATCTCTGCGGTGCGCACGTGTGAACTCACGGGTTCATCGAAGGTGGAGGCTACCACTTCCGCGTCAACCGAACGGTCCATATCGGTCACTTCCTCAGGGCGTTCACCGATGAGCGCCACGATCAAATGGATCTCCGGGTTATTGGTGGCAATGGAATTAGCCAATTGTTTGAGGATGGTGGTCTTGCCTGCCTTCGGCGGTGAAACGATCATGCCGCGCTGACCGCGTCCAATGGGAGCGATCAGGTTGATCAGGCGGGAGGAAAGGATCGAGGGATCGGTTTCCAGGTCAAATCGCTTATCCGGGAAAATTGGTGTAAGGGATTCAAAGGTTGTCCGTGTCTTCATTTCTTCAGGGGTCAACGCGTTGATGCTCTCCACCTTGAGCAGCCCGTAATGGCGTTCGGCATCCCGTGGAGGGCGCACCACACCAATAACGAAATCTCCCATACGCAGGTCATACCGGCGTAATTGTGCCTGCGAAACATAAACATCATCCGGGCCAATGGAGTAATTATTGCGCAGGAATCCCACTCCTTCGGGAGTGATCTCGAGCACACCGCCTTTCACCTCGATGCCTTCCGCTGCGGCTTCTGCCTTGCGGATATTGATGATGAGGTTTTCCTTCTTTAATCGGTGGGCGTTGGGTACTCGAAGTTCTTCTGCAATTTTGCGCAATGCAGCAAGGGGGGCGTTTTCCATTTCAACTATATTCATATTGTTTTCATCCGTGTTTCGTTAATAGGTTGAGAATTTTGACACTTCTCCTGCGTGGCAGGGGAAAGATTGCTTTTAATTAAAGGGATTGGGATTTGTGGGTTGCCTGCACCTTTTTGAGGTCCAGGTCATTACATAAGCAATGAATCTTATTTCCTTTGATGTTGAGAGTATATCATGAATGAAATTGGGTTGCAAGCAAGCAAACTCGAATTCTTTACCACTAATTAATTAAATATCGCTCACCCCAGGTACTCGCGCAGGTGCCTGCTGCGGGTTGGATGGCGTAGTTTTCGTAATGCCTTGGCTTCGATCTGTCGGATCCTTTCGCGGGTAACATTGAAATAGCGGCTGACTTCTTCAAGGGTATGGTCCTTGCCGTCAATCAATCCAAAGCGCAGCTCCAATACCTGGCGTTCCCTTTCCGAAAGGGCAGCCAGCGCGCTCTGCACCTGTTCGCGCAGCATTTCGCGGGCAGCGGCATCCATCGGTTCGAGGGCATCATCATCCTCGATAAAATCGCCTAATTGGCTGCTCTCTTCATCCCCCACCGGGCGTTCCAGTGAGATTGGCTCTTCAGCAGATTGCAGGATGCGCTGAACCTTAACTGTCGCCCATGTCCAGCGTTTTTGAAGTTCACCATCGATGGGCTGATTGGTCTCTTTTGCCCGTTTGATGGCAGCTGCGTCTTCACTGGAGAGCAGGTCACTTTCCAGCGCTAATTCCTCCTGGGTGGGTTCGCGTCCAAGCACCTGTACCAGCGAGCGCTGAATGCGCAGCAGGCGGGTGATGGCTTCAAAGAGATGCACGGGAATGCGGATGGTGCGGGCATGCTCGGCGATATAGCGGCTAATCGACTGTCGGATCCACCATGTGGCGTAAGTGCTGAACTTGAAACCGCGCGTTGAGTCAAACTTTGTAACCGCCCGCAGCAAGCCCAAATTCCCTTCCTGGATCAAGTCCAGGAATGAAATGCCCCGTCCCAGGTAGCGTTTGGCAATACTTACCACAAGGCGCAGGTTGGCACGGATCAGTGTCTGGTTGGCTTCTTCCGCCCGGCGGTTGATGGCGCTTAATTCATCCTTGAGAATATTTTCTTCCGGTAATCTGCGCTTAAACCATGCCGCATCCGGCATGACTGGAGTCTCGGTTAGTTTTTTGAGGAGTGGTATTGAAAGGGGATCTGGCAGTAAATACAGCCCCAGGAATAACGCGTAAGCGTGGCGCACCAATTCTTCCCAAATGGCATCCTTGCCCCAGCGCCCGTTATCCAGGTAGGTGCGTAAATAAGAGGGAACATCTGCCTGCCAGCTTCGGCGCAATAATTGTGCCTCTGCCAGGGTTAATGCCAGGTCGGGGCATTCGGTCTTGCCAATGCGCTGCGCATCCTCCTGCAGTCTCTCCCAGGAGGTGAGCATGTCGTTGACAATGTTGCCGAAGATCGAACGGAAATGACCATCCGCTGTACGCACGGGTACGGCATGGTTGACCAGGGTGTCCACGCGCACTTTGGCTTCTATACGCGCAGCCAGCCTGAACTCAGAATCTGCGTCCAACAGGTGGATCTGCCCGATTTCCTTAAGGTATAAACGCACAGGGTCTTCGGATAATTCAAGCGCAACAGTGGGATCTTCCAGGATTTCAAGAGGATCCTCCGCTACAACCTCTCCCCACTCGGCGCGGTTTTGAGCCAGTGCCGCGTCATCCGGATCCTGTTTCGTGAGCAGGTCATCATCAAAACCAGCCATCAAAACAGGTTTCTTGGTCCCGACTGGGCGGCTTTTCACCACCACTTTTGCCGCGGCGCTTTTCCTGGTTTTTGGCTTACCGGTTGGGGTTTTTTTGGGGGTTGATGTCACTTGTGAGGATCTTCGCATTTTGGGGATGAAGGCATGGGTTAACTATACCATAATGTCAAGGGTCAATTATTGCAGCGGTTTTATACTTGCCTTGTCAAGTTTTCCGCGGGCAAGTGTTAATTGAAGCATTTGTTCTCCCAATTCATTCTTTTCTTCTTCTGGCAATTCTGGGTCCTCCTGCAGAAAGCGTAACTGGCTTAATGTAGCGTTAATGCGAATCAGCCTCAGGTTGATCACCGCTCGCACCAGGTCCTGGTGAACTTTTTCACCCGTCTTCTTTTCCAGTGTGTCAGCCTTGATGAGGCTTTGGTAACGCTCTTCAAGCTCAACTGGAAGCCGCTCCTTCACGTACGGCAAAGTGTCTTGCGCGTCCTGGTCCAATCCCTCCAACAGTAACCGGCTGACGAGTTGATTCTCAACACTGTCAAAATCATTGGGAGAGAATTTCTCAAGTCCAAAGGTTTTTAATACCCTGTCAAGATCATAAACACCTTCAGGACGGAAAAGTAACAGTGTCAGGCAATGACCCTCAAGGCTTTGAGCGCGCTGGTCCACCCCTTTTTCAAACCTCGTGGATACCCCCATTCTTACGGGGTCTTCCACGCGCTCATTCCGGCGGCGGGGTCTTTGAGTGACACGCTGGCTGCCCAACAGGGTGCGTTCATCCACTTTCAGCAGGCGTGCCAGTTGTTGGCGGTATGTGTCACGCTCGATCGAGGAGGGCACGTCTTCGATCAACGGAGTGATCTGGGCAGCAATGGCGGTTTTCACCTTGGCGTCGTTCAAATCCTGGTTCCTTGCCAGTGTCTCCATCACATGCACCACGATCGGACGGGCTGATTCAACGATCTTCTTCCATTCCTCCGGGTCACGCAGGACCACTTCATCCGGGTCCATCCCGGCGGGGAGTGTGGTCACACGCACATCTGCCTGCAGGCGTGCTTCGTGCCGCAGCAACCCGTGGGCATCGAACGCCAGTTCATCCGAATGCTCCAGTGCATTGCGTGCCAGTTCCAGCCCGCGCAGAGTGGCCTTTTCGCCGGCAGCGTCCGCATCCAGCGCCAGCACAATGCGGTGGGAGATTTTGTTTAATAATCGTAATTGATCTTCGTTCAGCGCTGTTCCCATGGGAGAAACCGCGTTGGTAAACCCTGCCTGGTGCAGCAGAATGACATCAAGGTAACCCTCCACGATGACCACCTGGTTTTGTTCGCGGATGGCTTTTCGCGCCAGGTTAAGTCCGTAAAGCAGGTGGCTCTTGTCGAAGAGAGGTGTCTGCGGAGAATTCATGAACTTGGGGACGTCATCCGGATCAAGTATGCGCGCACCAAAACCGGTCATTCTGCCGGTAACATCGCGGATGGGGAATATAACGCGGTTGCGGAACTTGTCGTAAAACCCCCCGCCTTCGCGTTCATTTACCAATCCCACATCCACCAGGTCCTCAGTGGCGAACCCGTGGGCGCGGAAGTGTTCCAGCACGGTCTCATACCCCGGCGGGGCATAACCCAATTCAAAGGTCTTGATCGTCTCCGGTTTTACGCCGCGCCTGGATATAAAGTCTAGCGCTGGTTTACCAGCGGGCGTTTCCAGCAGGTGATATTGATAGAGTTTGACAGCGCTTTCAAGCAGGTCACGCAGGCGGTCATACTGGTCTTCAGCTGCCTTGCGTTCCGGCGTCAATGGTTCCAGCACAACCCCGGCGCGTTCTGCCAGATGGCGCAGGGTCTCCGGGAAATCCCAGCCTTCCTTCTTCATCACGAACTTGAAGATATCGCCGCCCTCATTGCACTGCCCGAAACAGCGCCAGGTACCCGAATCCGGGAAGACCGCGAAGGCAGGCGTCTTGCTGTTGGGGTGGAATGGGCAGAAACCCGTATAGCTCTTTCCGGAGCGGCGCAGTTTCACCGTCTCCGAAACGAGGTCTACGATATCCAGCCGGGCCTTAATATCATCAATCGCGGTCATGGGTTGGGTTAATTGTACCCTCAATCATTTTTGATCTTGCGCCGTTTAGAATCCCTCGAGGAAGGAAAGGTCAACCACACCTTTGGTGAGGTTGGCGATACGCTGTAGCAGTCCCAGGCGGTTACTGCGCACCTTCTCATCCTCCGCCATCACCAGTACTTCGTCGAAGAAGCGGTTCACGGCCGGGATCATTGGCAGGAAAGCGTTCAGCAGGTCATCCACTGAACCTGGTTGGCGCGGTGCTTTTTCTATCGTTTCCACAGCCTTGAACAAATCCTTTTCAGAGGGCTCAATGAATGCCGCGGGGTCCACCTGGAAGGTGGGTTTTTGGTCGCGGGTGATGCGCACGCAGCGCGCATATCCCGGCAGGATGGTCGTCCAGTCTTTGCGCGCGATCCAGGCAGATAGCTGTTTCACCGCGCGATAAACGCCTGCCGGATTGTGCTGCTGTTCTGCGAGGACGGCGTCCACTGCGTCGAAACGGAATCCCTGGTCTGTCAGGCTGTTCTTCAAACGTCCGACGATGAACTCCAGCGTGGCATCAAGGCTCTTTTGGTCGATAGTGAATGGGTAGGTGGCAGCGGATAATTTCAGTGCACTCCCCAGGTCAAAATTGAGATCAAATGCGCCCAGGCTTTGTACGAGGCCAAGCGCCGAGCGCCGCTGCGCGAAGGGATCCTTGGTGCCGGTGGGTGCCAGGCCCGCAGCGAACAAGCCGGTCAGTGAGTCCAGGCGGTCTGCCAGGCCGATGACCAGCCCCACTTTGGTAGAGGGCATTGCATCCCCGGCAAAGCGCGGCAGGTAATGGTCATAGATTGCCTGGGCAACCTCGGCCGGTTCGCCTGAATAGCGCGCGTAATATCGTCCCATTACCCCCTGCAGCGAGGTCATTTCCACCACCATGTGGGTCACCAGGTCAGCCTTGCACAATGTGGCGGCCCGTTCTGCGATTTTCATTTCGTCTGCACTCAAACCCAGCGCAGGTCCAAGTTGTTTCACCAATGCCGTAATGCGCTGTGATTTATCCAGCATGGATCCGAGCTTGTGCTGGAAAGTTAATGTCCCGAGTTTGGCAAGCATTTCCGCCAGGGGGTGCTTGAGATCCTCGCGGATGAAGAAATTGGCGTCCGCAAAACGGGCGCGCACCACCTGTTCGTTGCCGTCGGTCACCAACGCGATGCCTTCGGCATCCCCGTTGCGCACTGCAATAAAGTGCGGGAGTAACGTGCCGTCCTCGGTTTGCACCGGGAAGTAACGTTGGTGTTTCTTCATCACCGAAACCAACACCTCCGGTGGGAGTTGAAGATGGCTTTCTTCAAATGTTCCCAAAAACGCATAGGGTGCTTCCACAAGGAAATTGACTTCATCCAGCAGCCCTTCATCCAGTATTGTGGAACCGCCGACCTTCTTGCAGATCGCCAGCACCTGTTCGCGGATGACCTCCTTGCGTTTCACCGGGTCCAGGATGATACCCTGCTTTGCCAATTGGGATTCATGGTCAGCCGGATCCTTCACCGCCATGGTTTGCGGTTCAATGAATCTCAAACCCTGGGTCACAGCTTGCGCGCGTAAACCCGCAAATTCAAACGGGATGACTGCCCCGCCTAACAGAGCCAGCAGCCAGCGCACCGGTCGCGAAAATGCCACATTGGTATGGTTCCAGCGCATCGATTTATCAAATTTAATGCCTGCCAGTAGTCCCGGCAGCGTATCCAGCAGCACTTCGTATGCGCTGCGGGTGGTTTCCTTAACCAGCGCCACCATGTAAACCCCGCCGTCAATCTCGCGCGCTTCAAGTTCAGACACGCTCACACCCTTGCTCTGGGCGAATCCTTCCAGGGCGCGGGTTGCCTGCCCGGTTTCATCAAAAGCGCGGCTTTTCGGCGGTCCCTTGACCACTGAAGTGCGCGGCTGCTGCTGGTCAGCCAGGTCTTTCACCTTCACCAGCAAACGCCTGGGGGTTCCTATCACGCTGACCTCACCGTGCGCCAGGCGTAATTCGTCCAGCAGGGCAGGTACGCGCGCTTTCAATTGCTCCACAGCCGCGGTGAAGTCTCCTCCCGGCAGTTCTTCGGTACCAATTTCAAGCAGGAACGGCGCAGGACCAACCGGTAAGTTACCCGGTTTGCCAATCGCGGCAGCTTCCTGCGGGGATTGTTTTGACTCCGCCATCCAGGGATATTCCATGGTGGTGCGCTGTTCCACGTAAGCTTCAGAGGTGCGCCGGGCAAGTTCACGCATGCGCCCGAACAATGCCTGCCGTTCTGTCACACCCACAGCCCCGCGGGTATCCAGGATGTTAAAGGTATGCGAACATTTCAAAATGTAATCATGTGCCGGCAGCACCAGTCCGTGATCAAGCGCAGATTCCGCTTCCGCTTCATACAGCTTGTATAACTGGCGCATACGCTCAACATCAGCGATCTCAAAGTAATACTTGCTGTGCTCCACTTCACCCTGGTAGTTGATCTCACCGTAGGTGTGGGTTGGATTCCAGCGCATGTTGCGGAAATGCGTGGCGCGCTGCAGCGGCATTGTGATGCGCTCCAGCCCGTACGTGATTTCCACTGAAACAGGGTCGAGGGTTAACCCGCCTGCCTGTTGGAAATATGTGAACTGGGTGATTTCCTGTCCGTCCAGCCATACTTCCCATCCCAGCCCCCACGCCCCCAGAGCGGGCTGCTGCCAGTTGTCTTCCACAAAGCGGATATCGTGTTCACGCGGGTTAATTCCCAGCGCTTCTAATGATTTCAAATACAGACCCTGCGGGTTGCCCGGGTCAGGTTTGAGGATGACCTGGAATTGGTAATGCTGCTGGAAACGGTTGGGGTTCTCGCCGTAACGGCCGTCATCCGGGCGTACGGAAGGTTCCACGTACGCCACGTTCCACGGTTCCGGTCCGAGGACGCGCAAAAATGTTCCGGGGTTCATGGTGCCTGCGCCGATCTGGCTGTAGTAAGGCTGCCAGATGAGGCATCCCTGGCTGGCCCAGTACTTTTGCAGGGTCATGATCACAGATTGGAAATCAAGCGGTTCAGTCATGCATCCTCCCGGATTTTAAGACGAGTTTTGAAGTGCCCCTATTATAACCTGCCCTATTGCTCACTCCCACCGGCCGCAGGATATTAACTCTGTATTTGTTTCAGGAATTCAGTGCTATTCAGCCCGCGTTCCAGCAGGTAGGTCAGGTAGTAATTCAGGATGGATTCCACCTCCGCGCGGGTTTTCGTAGTGGGAGATGCCCTTAAGGATTCATTGTACGTGGAACGCTGAAAGTGGCGCAGAAAGCGCAGCGCGTCCATGCTGATCATGCGCGAACCCTCTGTGCGTGCGCCGCAGTTGGGGCACAACACGCCGCCTACTTCCGCCGCGAAGAACTGATCTTCGGCTTTGATCTCCTTGCGGCACGAGGCGCACTCGAACAACAACGGTCGGTAACCAGTCAGGTCAAGGATGCGCATTTCATAGTAATGGATGGGGACAAAGGGATCAGCCTGCTCCACCAGTCGCGTGAGCGTTTTTGAGACCAGGTCAAACAACTGCCAGTTCTGTCCTTCTTCATAAGTCAGTCGGTCAAGCAGTTCGATCACATAAGCTGCCTTGGCGGTCAACTCCAGGTTTTCCCGCAGCGCACTGTAGGGATCAATGACTTCCGCCTGAGTAACGATCCACATGTCGTGACCTTTTGCCAGCATCAGGCTGGAGCGCATGAAAGGTTCCAGGTGGCCGGCTTTGCGGGATTGCATCTTGCGCGCTCCCTTGGCAATCGCTCGCAGTTTACCGTTCTCGCGCGTGAACAGGCGCAGCAGGCGGTCCGCTTCACCCCAGTCGGAGTGCTGCAGAATGATCGCTTCCACCCGGATGGTGCGTTCGGCTCGCGGCATTTTTGAATTAGATCAGGTCTTCAGGGGTAAAGGCAGTGGGCAGCAGTTTTTCAACAGTGCCTTCGAGATGGATCTTTCCTGTCACATCCGCAATAATGATCAATGTTTGTAAACCGAATTCAGCCAGCACTTGCCTGCAGGAACCGCATGGCGAGCCGCCATTTTCTGTGGCTACGGCGATTGCGGTGAACTCGCGTTCACCTTCGGATACGGCTTTGTACACTGCCACGCGCTCCGCACACATGGTGGTGGGGAAGGCGGCGTTCTCAATATTCACGCCTTCATAAACCTTGCCGCTTGCGGTCAACAACGCTGCGCCAACGGCATAATGCGAGTAAGGCGCGTATGCCCATTCGCGGGCATGGATGGCGCTCTCGATTAGTTCCTTTTTTTGTTCAGCTTTCAGGGGCATCACTTGCCTCCTTGTGTTCATTTGGGTCTATCCTGCATGCATGGATCTTGCCGATGCGCCGTCCGCGAACCTCTTCAACAATTAATTCCCAATTCTCAATGCGCATCGAATCGCCTTCTGCGGGAACTCTGCCTAATTCTCCATACAGTATTCCCCCAAGGGTATCAGTCTTGTCTGATTCCACTGCGGTACCCAGTGCGTCATTGAAATCATCCAGCGAGACACGCGCTTTGAAGAGGAATTCATCCTCGCTGATCTTTTGTACCAGCAGTTCTTCCTTCTGGTCGTATTCATCCCGGATCTCGCCCACGATCTCTTCAACAATATCTTCCAATGTCACCAGTCCCGCCATGCCGCCGTATTCATCCACCACCACGGCAATATGGATGCCCTTGGCTTGCATTTCTGCCAGAAGCTCATCCACTTTCTTCGATTCCGGTACAAAATACGCTGGTCGCAGGAACTTGCGGATGGAGTTCTTTTCTCCGGGATTCGCCTGGAGGCGCAGTAGGTCCTTGGCGTAAAGCAAGCCAATGACATTATCGATGGAATCGTCATAAACCGGTACGCGCGAATGCCCCGATTCGATTAATGAGTTGATTGCCTGGGAGAGAGGTGTCTTTACTTCCACGGCCAGCACGTCAATTCGCGGCACCATGATCTCGCGGCACAGGGTATCACCAAATTGGAAGATGGAATAGATCATCCGCCGTTCGTCCTCTTCCAATCCTCCTTCAGGTTGACCCACTTCAACCCAGGTTTTTAACTCATCCTCACTGACCGATCCCAACCGCCTGGGTAAATTAGCATCCCGTCCCTGTAGCCGCACCAGTGAGCCGCTGATCGGACTGATGATCCAATCCAGGACTCGCGCTATTGGCGTCAATGCCAAAGCATATTCTTCTGGGTTGACCAGAGCGAGCCTTTCGAAAATGAACTCAAGTGCTAAAAGTACCAGCAGCACGAGGGCAAACACACTCAGTTTTCCAGCCAGCGTTAGTAATATTTCTGATTTTTCCAGGATTGCCAGTACGGTTGCTGCAACTAGTAAATGCGAAAGACCGACCAACACGCGCAGCGTAGCCCGCAGGCGCGGCTTTTCCAGTAGATTGATCGTTCGTTCAATTTGTTGGGATTCATGAGAACCCGGGTCCATCAGTTGAGGTACGCGCACGTTTACCAGCGCCGCTCGCAGGATGGCCAGGAAGATATCCACCAAAACAAAAAGTATCAGCAATCCGATCATTAACCCCATTTCACTTGCCTTTCAATTTTCGCGCCGGCACACCAACCACAGTCTCTCCGTCCGGTACATCGTGGGTTACCACCGATCCTGCACCAGTGTGAGCTCCCTTGCCGATCTTCACTGGAGCCACCAGCATGGTGTCGCTGCCAATGAAAGCACCCTCTCCGATAACCGTGGGGTGTTTGTGCACGCCATCAAAATTACAGGTGATGGTGCCGGCGCCAATATTCACATCCTCGCCAATCTCGGCATTGCCGATGTACGAGAAGTGTCCCATCTTCACCCCGGCTGCCAGGTGTGAGTCCTTGACCTCGCCAAAGTTACCCATGTGCACGCCTTTACCTAGGTGCGCTCCCTTGCGCAGGTGGCAGTATGGACCCATACCCACGTTGTCCTCGACAATAGCCCCTTCGATCACTGACGCCAGCAGGTGGCAGTGATCCCCGATGGTGGAATTGTGGATGAGCGTGTTTGGTCCAATGTCACAGCCTTCACCGATCAATGTAGTTCCCGTCAGGCGTGTACCCGGATGCAGTACAGTATCCTTGCCGATCTTTACGCCATCCTCGATGGTTACCTGCTGCGGGTCGATCATGGATACCCCTGCCAGCATGTGTGTGCGATTTATCCTTTTTCGTATAATGGCTTGCGCTTCCGACAGGTGCACACGGTTATTAATTCCCAGCGCTTCTTCCTCATCGTTGAGCAGGATCGAGCGCACCATTTTTCCTTCATTTACAGCCACGCTCACCAGGTCAGTCAGGTAATATTCACCTTTGGGGGAGAGCTTGATTTTCTTCAAAGCGGTCCACAACCACGCGGATTTGAAGCAGTAAGCGCCCACATTCAGTTCGTCAATTCGTAATTCGTCGTCGCTCGCCTGGGCTTCTTCGATGATGGCGCGAACTTCTCCATTCATTCCGCGCAGCACCCGCCCAAAGCCGTGAGGATCTTTGGTATTCACCGTCAGCATCGTCATCGGAGCATCATGCTCTTTTTGATCCATTATCATTCGTTTTAAGGTCTCAACTGTTAGCAATGGCATATCCGCGGCCACAACCGCGATCAAACCATCGAAATCCTTCAACGCTGTTTCCGCCGCCAGCACTGCATGAGCAGTACCCATGCGTTTCTCCTGCAGAGTGAAGATTGCGCGATCTCCCACTGCCTGGCGCACCTTTTCTGCGCCGTTTCCCACCACGACCACGGGTCTATTGGAACCAAGCGCGAGGGCGGTATCCACCGCATAGAGGATGAGCGGTTTTCCGTTCACTTCATGCAGCACTTTTGGCAGGTCAGAGACCATGCGTGTTCCCTGGCCGGCAGCCAGTATGATGGTTGATAGTTTCATGGGTTAGTCCTCGGTATTAATATTATCACGCAATAAGCATACGAGCGTTCACTGCTGAATCAGCCTGACGCTCGTATTGGTTGCCTTTTAAATTGTCGAGTCCTATCAGGCTGGGGCGCCTGGATTCGAACCAAGATTCACAGATCCAAAGTCTGGTGTGCTGCCGTTGCACCACGCCCCAAGGGGGATTGCATTGCCGTGGGGTAGATTTTAACACAAATCAAAATCTTTTGTGAAAAATCTCAGTGGCTTTGCTGCCCCTCTGTTACGGGCAAGTCCCTATGGTGAGGTCGTATGTCTCCAGGCGGTTGATACCGCTGCGCGCGCTAACATCCAGCGAAATACCGCACAAGTCCACGCGGGCAGCCATCACCTTGAGATGATAGAAGAGTGGCAGCACAGGCAATTCTTCAGCGATCAGGCGTTGCGTTGTTTCATTATCTGTTGAAAACGCCGCCGCATCCAGCCCGGTCGAAAACAATCGGTTACAAGCGTTATTATATTCCTCGTTTTCGTAACCGGTGATATTGACTCCGCCGAACTTCTTTCCCAACCAGCTATTGGATAAGCTTGGTATCTCCGCCGAGGAATACAGGAAGCACGGCGGCTGGCGCCCTGTAGACCACGCCAATTCCGCCAGGTCAAATGCCCTTCCGAACACCACTCCATCCGGTCCTGAAGCGAACATATCCGCCACTGGCAGGTACTGAGGTGTCACAGCAATACCGCATTCCCCTAGCGATGAAACCACAATGTCGGTAACACTGGCGTGCAGCGGACTTTCCGTTACATAGTATGTGATGGAGAACGGGGTCCCATTCAAAACGCCGCTAATTCCAGATGATTCCCGCGGGGTGGCAGGGTCTCCATCTTTATCCATCCAGCCGGCTTCCTCAAGCAGGCTGATCCCCCTGGCAGTATCATGCGCGATTGTCGTTAGTCCGTCCACGGCATAGGGATGGTTGGCGGGCAGGTAGGTTGCGGGTATTTCAGACTGGCTGAATAAGACGTCCTTGATGATCTTCTCGCGGTCAATACAGGCAGCAAAAGCCTGTCTCACCCGCAGATCGCCAAAGAAATCCGCCCGGTCAACGTAAGGGTTGTAGACATCATCAAACGAGGCGGGGTTGATGCCGAAATTGATTAGCTCCCATTCCGGACCCTGGCCGAAGTAAAGTTTGGTATCTCCCGCGATTTCCAATTCGCGCAATGGCTGGATCTGTGATTCCAGCCCGGTTGATGTTTCCATAATGTCACATTCGCCAGTCGCCAGCGGGGATAGATCCGTCACCGCCATTGCAGGAATAAAACGGTAAACCAGCACATCAAATGCCGGCAGCCCCTCACCAGCACGGAAGTACGTATCATTCTTCACCAGGCGAATATGATCACCCGCCACCCACTCATCGATGACATAAGGACCCCAGCCGAGGGGGGTTTTGTTGGTTTCATCTGCATCGTTCAGTTGCGCAGCGCTCATCTCACCAAGAATATGCTTGGGCAGTGGAATCCAGAAGAATGCTCCAGGGTTCATCGTCAGGTAACCGGGGATGCCCTTCCATTCCACGCTCTGTGCATCAACTGCGGTGTAACTGGCGGTGCGCTTGATCAGGTTTTTGGTGACAATCGTGGCAGGGTCAACAGATACTGTGTAGGAGAAGATTGAGTCTTCGGCTGTCAATGCCTGCCCGTCAGACCAGGTCACCCCCGGTTTGATGGTGAACCGCGCTGACATTTGCACTAAGGACAAATCTGATTGACCATCCCATTCCACCGCGCAATCCGGCGAAGTGCAGCCTTCCGGGAAAACCTTAACCCCTTTGGCAAGCGCTACCAGATCTCCTTCAACATTGGCCACTTCATCACCGGCGGTCACGGAGACCGCGGAAAGCTGCACGCCATTATTTTCAAGGGTTGGCAGGTTTTCCAAAATAACCGGTTCTGGCAGGTAGTCAACCGTATCAATCGGTCCATCATAAATGGCTTCTAAAACACTCCACATGGCGCGCGAAGACGTTTCATACATATAAAGAGACGAAGGCTCTTCTCCAAGGCACACCACCAATGTTTTGGGAGGTACAGCCGTGGCTGTTGGAGTGGAGGTAATTGCAGGCGTTGGGCTCCCCTGGCTCGTGGCAGGCTGTTTTCCGCACGAGGCCATCATTAACATCAGAATGACAGCAATCATACTGATTGCGTAAAGTTTGTGACGCATTGGTTTCACAATTATTTCCCTTCTCTTATTCCTGTACATCTAGGCATTATTATAAAGCATCGACCGCTGCATAGATAAAAAAAGACCTTGAGGGTTTCTCAAGGTCTTTAGTGTGGTTAGGTTTGGATTACTGCGTTCCCTGCAGGCGGGGGTCAAACGCATCGCGCAGTCCATCGCCAAGGAAGGTGAATGAGAGCACAATGATCGCCACAAATATGGCTGGGGTCAGCAGAGCCCAGGGCTGCGCATTGATGGCTGTTTGTCCGTCGAGAAGCAGCGCACCCCACGAGGTCAGGAAGAAATCCGCCTGGTTGGTCGAAGGGCGCAAGCCCAGACCAAGGTAACCCAAAATGGCTTCGGTGATGATCATACCGGGGATGGTGGTGGCGGCGATGATGATGACCGGACCCAGGCTGTTGGGAAGAAGGTGGCGGAACATAATCCGGCTGTCCCTGGCGCCAATGGCGCGCGCGGCTTCCACGAATTCCTTCTCTTTAAGCGAGAGCACCTGTCCGCGAACGATACGCGCCACGCCAACCCAGTTGACGAATGCCAGCGCGCTGAATAACAACAGGAGTCCATTCAACATTTGTCCCAGGGCAGTGTCACGCAGAGAGATCATTACAATGATAAAGAAGAGCAGGTCGGGGAATGCATAGATCACATCGGTGAGGCGCATCAGCAGATTATCAACGCGTCCGCCTACATAACCGGAATACAAACCCACAATAGTGCCGATCAGCAGGATGATGGCGGTTGGAACAAGACCGACGATCATGGAAACGCGTGCGCCGTAGATCGTTCGGCTCAAGACATCCCTGCCCAGCGTGTCAGTACCAAATATAAAGGATGGGTCTCCCGCGGCTCCGGTTGGTCCTCTTTCCACCCACATCGGGGGGAGGAAACCTTTGCCGGAGTTCATCTGTAGAGGATTGTGAGGAACAATTTTGTTGGCAAACAAGGCAACGACAAAGAATATCGTGATAATTACCATGGCTACCACAGCGCCTTTGTTGCGGCTCAGGCGCGACCAGGCATCTTTGAACAGGCTGCGGGGTGGTGAAGTCAGTTCGTTTAGGCTTGCAATTTCGGTATTGGTCTGTTTGGTTTCGGCCATTGAAGAACTCCTCAGTCTGCTAACTTGATGCGGGGATCAAGGAATACGTAAATTACATCAACAAATAAATTCATCACTGCCACGATGACAGCAAATATGATGGTAGTACCCATGATCATGGAGTAGTCACGCTGGGTGATGGCCGTCACGTAGGCTCGCCCCATGCCGGGAAAACTGAACATGGTTTCGATAATAAAGGAACCGGTAACAAGACCTGCAAGTGCCGGTCCAAGAAAAGTGATAACAGGGATCATGGCGTTCTTGATCATATGCCGGGCGATGACCAGCCGCTCTGTCAAACCCTTGGCGCGCGCCGTGCGGATGTAATCCATGCGCATAACTTCAAGCATGGAGGCGCGCGTGAGGCGCGCGGTGCGTGCCAGTGTGCCAAATCCCAACACCACACCGGGTAACACCCAAACGGAGAATTCATTCCAACTGATTGGAATAACAGACACCCAGTGAAGTGTGGAAGCAAAAATAATGATAAGGAAAATACCAATCACAAAATTGGGAACGGATATCCCAATCGTTGCGATGAATAGGCTGATGTAATCGATCCAGGTATTCTGCTTGAGTGCTGAGATCACCCCCACGGGGATGCCAATGATAATGGCTAATGATAATGACAGAAGACCTAAGCGCAGAGAGTAACCGGCTTTACTGTAAAGAAAACTCTTTCCTGCCGGTGGTTTGAACAAGTATGTTTGAACAGACATGCCGCGGATGCGGTAGGAAGGTCCAAGATTTCCGCAGATAAGACCGCAGGACCATTCCTGGGTGACAGTATTTCTTCCGCCGATCAGGTAGGATGTGAATTGGAGAAACAGGGGTTTGTCCAATCCATAGTACGCGTTGAGGAGTTTTTGTGCTGTCGGGTCCACCTGGCGCGAGCTGGGGTCACGATCCCATGGTCCACCGGGGGCATTGTGCATGAGGATGAAGGTGAGCCCAGCAACGATCAGGATCACCGGGAACAACCACAATACACGTTTTAGGATAAATGATCTCATAAAAACACCTCAACTTTTAGACTTTTGGCCGGCCCGGTCTTACCCGAGCCGGCCAGTCGAACTATTTTGTTAAACTTGCACTTGCTTTACTTCTCGATGGTGATGTCGATTGCAGATTTGATACCAGCCCAACCGGAGTCCATTGGGGTGGTGGTGAGGTTCTTCACATACGGTTTCACCATGTAGGTGTTAACGTTGTTCCAGAACCAGGCAACTGGGCTCAGGGAGGTTAGGAATCTCTGTGCATCGGCGTACATGGTCATACGCTTGGCAGGATCCAATTCCTTGTCAGCCGCATTCAGCATTTCATCCAGTTCCGCATTGCCAAAGCCAGCGCGTTCAGCAAAGGCACCGGTCTTCCAGTAAACGGAAAGCCAGTTCTGAGGATCGGGATAGTCTGCGCACCATCCGAGGATGTACATCTGCGGGTTGGTGTTGACATCTTTTGTCAGTGCGGTGTAGGTGGTGGATTCGATCGGGTTTAGCGGAATTTCAATACCGAAGACTTCCTTGTATTTCGCGGACAACCATTCGTAGCGGGTGCGGTTACGTGGGCTGTCAGAGAAGGTCAGGACGACTTCTGGCAGATTCTCGGCTGAACCGTAGGATGATTCGGCGAGGAGTGCTTTTGCTGCTTCGGGATCATAAGCAAAGCGGGCTTCTTCAGCATCGAACCCAGGGAATCCGGGGGGAATCCAGGTTAATGCGGGTTTGCCAAGTCCTTTGAGGACATCGGCTACCCAGGCTTCTCGATCGAGAGCTGTGGCAAATGCTTCGCGAACTTTCTGATCGGTGAAGGGTTCCTTCAACTGATGCATCATCAAACCGTAGGTGCAGGAGCCGGCATAGATCTTGGCTTCTTTGCTCAGTACTTCATCAGCCTGAACGGTCGCCAGGTCTTCAGCAGCCAAAGCAACGATATCGAACTCGCCGTTCTTGTAGGCTTCGAAAGCCACTGCAGAATCGGTAATGTAGCGATATTCAAGGTTCACTTTAGCAAACCCGCCCCAGTAATTGGGGTTGGGTGTAAAGTTGGCAACATTGTTCGCTTCCAGGTTGCTCAGGATGAAGGGGCCATTACCAATGTGATTGGCGGCAACTGTCCACCAGGTGTCGGGGTCGGTCGCGATGATTTCTTCTTTAGCCGGGAAGACCACCCACAGGGAAAGGACTGTGTGGATGTAAGGAGCCGGGTTGGTGGTTCCAACCTTGAGGATTAGGCAGTCTTTCTGTTCGTAGTCGGTGCAGGGGTTGCCGTCAGTATCGAGGGCTTTTACTGCAACAGCGGCTTTGAGGTCTGCCAGTTGGGCTTCGGTGGCTGTAGTCAGGTCGGCACCACGCCAGGCTGCGGCACCGGCGATATCATCGGTGATGGCAGCATATTCGCCCGCGGTGGCGGGGTTGATGTTGCGCAGGAGTGAATACTCAAACCGTTTGGCATTCAGGAGGCTGCCGTCGCTGTATTTGAGGTTCTTGCGCAGGGTGAAGGTCACTTCAGTCGCATCGGCGTTATATTCCCACTTTTCAGCGGCGCCAGGGACTGTTTCGAGCGCGGTATTCAAACTGGTCAAGCCTTCGTACATCAATTCCAGGTGTGAGATTTCATTTACGAAGGATGATTTTTGCGGGTCGATGATATCAGGATAGGATCCCAGGTTGATCCGCAACGTCTGGCTTGGGGCTTCTGGAGCTTTCTTGCAGGCGCCCAAAACCATGCTGGCGATGACCAGCACAACAACTAAAACTAACCACTTAGAACGCATCTTGATTCTCCTCCTTTGTTAGAATGAACAAGATTTTTGGTGTTGCTGCTTACAACGAAAGGATTTTGGTTCTCTCCTGAAGAACCTTATCCTTGCAGCTTACTTCACCAAGTGACAGGCCACAAAATGACCTGGGGTCACCTCACGGAATTCAGGCTTCTGCTGCGCGCATATATCAATTGCGAGCGGGCAGCGGGTGCGGAAACGGCAGCCTGAGGGCGGATTGGCGGGAGAAGGGACATCTCCCTGGAGGATCTTGCGCTGCCTTTTTCCCTCAACCGTTGGGTCAGGGATGGGAACTGCTGAAAGCAGCGCCTGGGTATAGGGATGCAGCGGATTGTTGTACAGTTCTTCACGCGAAGCCAGCTCAACAATTACACCTAGGTACATCACCGCCACGCGGTTGCTGATGTGCTTGACCATCGACAGGTCGTGGGCGATAAACAGGTAGGTGAGGTTGAATTGTTTCTGCAGATCTTCCAACAAGTTAACCACCTGAGCCTGGATGGAAACATCCAGCGCGGAGATGGGCTCATCGCAAACGATCAGGGAAGGCTTTAAAGCCAGGGCGCGTGCCACGCCAACACGCTGGCGTTGTCCGCCTGAAAATTCGTGCGGGTAGCGGTCTGCATAAGAAGGATTTAGACCAACAATTCCTAGCAGGTTTTTTACTTCTTTTTCAGCACCTTTTGCGTCCGTAATACCATGCACCACCAGGGGTTCGCTGATGATTTGCCCAACTGTCATGCGGGGATTTAACGAGGCATACGGATCCTGAAAGATCATCTGCATCTTGCGGCGCATTTTTCGCAGTTGTTCGTGTTTCATGGTTACCAGGTCTGCGCCTTCAAAGTACACATGCCCGGCGGTTGGGACCTGCAATTGTAAAATGTTGCGCCCGGTGGTGGATTTTCCACAGCCGGATTCTCCAACCAGTCCTAGTGTTTCACCGCGATGGATGTCAAAGGAAACGCCATCTACTGCACGCACGGCGCCTATCTGACGCTTAAAGAAGCCGCCCTTATAGATCGGGAAGTGTTTGACAAGATTGTCAACCTTTAAGATGATTTCTTTATCTGTCATTTACGTTCTCTCCCGGTGGATGGATTCACCCAACATGCCACATTATGTTCTGGGGCAATTCGCATTAATTTTGGATTTTCCGTTAAGCAGTGATCCACTTTATAAGAGCAGCGTGGAGCAAACGGACATCCGACCGATTTTTCGTATAACACCGGGGGAAGACCCTCGATAGAAACCAGCCTGCGCGGATTGTTATCATCCATGCGGGGCAGGCTGCCCAGCAATCCCAGGGTGTAGGGATGCTGCGGACTGGAGTACAGACTTTTCACTTCGGCTTCTTCGATAATATAACCCGCGTACATCACTGCCACGCGGTCAGCCAGTCCGGCGATAATGCCAAGGTCATGCGTGATCCAGATCATCGCCATGCCAAGTTCATCGCGGATGCGTTTAGCCAGTTCAACGATTTGCGCCTGGATGGTGACATCCAGTGCGGTGGTGGGTTCGTCTGCGATCAGGATTTGTGGGTTGCAGGTCAGCGCCATGGCGATCATCGCGCGCTGTCGCATACCACCCGAAAATTGATGCGGGTAATCATTCAGGCGGTCTTTGGGGTTGGGGATGCCAACCATCTTTAACATCTCAGCTGCTCGTTCGAGTGCCTGTGTTTTGTTCATATTCATATGCGTTTCCAAAGGCTCGGCAAGCTGTCGTCCAATGGTTAACACAGGATTGAATGAGGTCATGGGGTCCTGGAAGATCATCGAGATCTGGGCTCCGCGGATGTTGCGGATCTCTTCGTCAGAAGCCTGCAGCAGGTCCTTGCCTTGATAGAAGGCTTTACCCGCGACAACTTTGCCAGGAGGAGAGGGGATGAGGCGCAGCATCGACATTACGGTCACGCTTTTTCCGCAACCACTCTCGCCTACAATGCCCAGGGTTTCGCCCTCTTTAAGATGAAAAGAGACGCCATTCACAGCGTGAACCGTCCCTTCTCTAGTACGAAAATGCGTTTCTAGGTCCTGCACATTTAATAAATCAGGCATGCATTTATCTACCTTTGGTGAAGTTGAGATGACTTCTTAAAACTTAAAATAAAAGTACACATGGTGTAATTTGGTAATCACGAGTATACACTGATAAACTATGAGTGTCAAACAATATTAAAATTTTATAATCTAACAGAATTCTTAAGTTATGGGTCAGGATAAAATGAAAATTACCGATGGTCTCGCAAAATTAAACGCACTGGGAATTGAGTATGCCTTCTATTATTCCACCAGGCAGGCCGAGCCGGTCTTCACAGCGAACCAAACCCTCTTCCGCTCTGCCTCGATCATTAAGATTCCCATTCTGCTCGCCTGGATCGAACTGGAAAAATCTGGCGCGGTCAGCCGATATAACCTGTGCGACCTTGATAATGAAGCCCCCGTGGGTGGCGCCGGTTTTGCAGAGCAGTTTGCCACGCGCAGCCTTGCCTTTGCCGATGTTTTGCTGATGATGATCGCAACTTCCGACAACTTCTGCACGAATTTGGTCATCAGGGAGATCGGTCTGGAACGGTTACAGATGGTTATGACCACAGCCCTCGGGTTGCAGTACACGCGCTGTGAGCGCAAGTTGATGGATTATGCTGCCCGGGAACGCGGTCTGGATAATTACATTCATGCCAGTGAATGCATCCGCTTTTATGAACTCATCAGCAATCTTGACCCCGGTGACCAAAAATGGGTGCGCACTCTACTGCTTGCCAATACCGATAGCGCCCTTTTGTTGCGTTCCATTCCCCGCGACACCATCGATTTTTTCCATAAAACGGGATCAATGAATGGCGTGCTGCATGATTGGGGTTTCACTGGTGACTGCCAGTTATTCCTCCTCACCCAAAAAGGGACCAATGAACCAGCAGTGTTTGAGGTGTTTGGAGAACTTGGACAAGCCTGCCTGATGCCGGAAGCCTAGGCCACCACGTTCGTAAAGGCGGGCTATAGGTATGTGCAGCCTCCAGCAAAGGTGTCCCTCAGGTGCGGCACTTCCTGTATATTATCCGTGTTCACACCATTGCGGCTGCGCGAGGAATGGATGATCTCCCAACCGCCCAGGCTGATGCCCACATGCGTGATGCGATCAAGGTTTCCCTCGTCGCCAAAGAAAACCAGGTCCCCTGCTTTAAACGGCGGTTCCACTTTGCGTCCGGTGTTTTTTTGCATATCCGCGTCACGCAAGATATTTAATCCTGCCATGCGGTGGCATAATTGCGCCAGGCCTGAGCAATCGATGCCGTTGGTGCTGGTTCCGCCCCACAGGTAAGGCACCCCCACCATGCGGAATGCCTCGTCGAGAATTGCCTGCCGTTTCTTGTCTTCGGTTTTGGGGAAATCCGCGATAGCCAGTAATCTCTCTCCGTGTATCCAGCCTCCGGTCATTGCGTTGGGTTCCTGCTGCCCATGAGGTGCAATATGCGCCCAATCTCCCTGCCATTTCTCCACCGCCACCCATGTACCCGTGTACAGCCGCGAGAGATGCCGCGAGTCTTTGGATGGGTATTCAAATAATCCGCCCACCAGCGCAGCCACAATGTGAGTTGGCGTTTGAGGACGCACCATCGAGCAATAAGGTCGGTAGATCCATGCCAGGTAACCGTCGTCCTGGCGCACAAAACTCCAGTTTTCCTCGTTCTTGAGCACTTCAAGCCTCACACCGTAAGCGCACTGGGTCACTTGCTCTGCCAGCCATGAAGGATCGGCATGCATGCTGGTGAAGTTTGTCGCGCACCACAGGATAGACCCGCTTCGCAAGGTTTTAACAGCCGTAGTATCCAGCTTAATCTCCGGAAATTCACTCACAAGCATTTGCTTTGCTTTTTCCAGCGTTGCTCCGTCCAGCACCTCTCCGGACAGAACAAGCTGGTGTTCGTCGATGCTTTCCGCCTGTACGTTAAATAATTGCGTGCGCTGGTCACTGTTCTGGAGAATTATTTTGTTCATCACTCTGGCTAATTTTGTTTCCATTGCGCCTCCATTAAACCTAAGAATTCTTCAGAACAACGCCAATTCCCGAACGGTCACTGATGCTCACATTGGCGGATTCATCAAAAGTCATTCCATCAAAGGGATCGTTGGAGATCAACACCGGGGCGTCCAGGTCCAGCCAATCAGCCAATCCGGCAAGATGCGCCATGGCGGTGGTGCCAATGGAGGTTTCGATCATGCAGCCCAACATCACCTTTAAGCCTAATTCCCTTGCCCTCTTAAGCATCGCCACAGCAGGCGTGAGCCCGCCGATTTTCATCAACTTTAAATTGATACCTCTTACCCCGGCTCTGCCCAGCGCCTCAATGTTCTCCATGCTCTGCACCGATTCATCTGCCACGATCGGAATACGCGTGGCAGCCTGCACCGCGCCCATCCCCTCAATATCCTCTTTTGCCACCGGCTGCTCGATCATCTCCAGGTTAAAGCGCTCCAACTCGCGCACCATGCGCAGGGCATCTTCCACTTTCCAGCCGGCATTGGCGTCGATACGCAGGCTCACTTCCGGGCGGGCGCTGCGGATAGCTGCCAGTCGTTCCAGGTCTTCCCCATCCCCGCCCAGCTTGATTTTGAGAATCGCATAGGACGCAAATTGCTGCGCCATCCGTGCCATTTCTGCGGGAGTGTCGATGGCGATTGTGAACGAACTTTTCATCATCATGGGTGTTGGTAAACCTAAAAGTTTATAGAGAGGTACGCTTGTCTTGCGGCCAATACGGTCGTGCAATGCCAAATCGAGCGCGCAGCGCGCTGGTGCAGGACCCGTAGTACCCACCCATTGACCAATATCTTCAATCCGCTCCGGGAAGGCAAGCGTGGATTCCGAAGCAGCCTGCCAAACTTTTTCAGTTTCAGATTGATCCACGTGGTAATAAGGCGGGATGGTTCCTTCACCCCATCCTTCATCGTTTTCCAGGCGCAGCCAGTAAGCCTGTCTTTCCTCGCTTGTGCCGTAGGATAGTCGAAAAGGATTGCGTAACTTCAGCGTGATGCGTTCCCAGGTTAATCTAGGCAGCAATATTAACTCTTTTCTATGCGTCACCAAGGCGCATGCGGATATAGGATTCATAGCGTTCCGGGCTCACTGTTCCCTCTTCCACTGCTTTCACCACCGCGCACCCCGGGTCATCCATATGGGCGCAATCGTTAAACTGGCATTGGGAGACCAGGTCGCGCAATTCCGGAAAATAACCGTCCAGTTCCTCGGGCTGCGTATCCCAGAGGGAGAGCCTGCGTAATCCGGGCAGATCTGCCACATACCCGCCGCAATCCAGCGGGAACATCTCACGCACGGCAGTGGTATGGCGACCGCGGTCGTTAAACCCGCTCACTTCACGCACCGCCAGCCCCAGCCCCGGCTGCAGCGTATTCAAGAGGCTCGACTTGCCCACTCCGGAGGGTCCGGTGAGCGCTGAGATTCTGTCCTGCAGGGTATCTTGCAAGGCTTTCAAACCTTCGCCCTTCACTACAGAGGTATACAATACCGGGTAACCAATTTGGGGATAAATGGAGAAGATCTTTTTGGCGGCCTTCATCCCCACCAGGTCCACCTTGTTGGCCACAATGACCGCCTTAAGGTTCTGCTTTTCCGCGATTACCAAAAAGCGGTCAAGCATGCGTAAATGCGGCTCCGGTTGCGCGCAGGCAAACACCGCCACCACCTGGTCGGGGTTGGAGAGTAATATCTGCCGGAACATCCCTTTGGGGGTGGGGTCCAGCCTCACCAGCTCGCTGTGGCGCGCTTCAATCTCCTCAATCGCACCCGTACCATCCGACTGCAAACTGATCTGCACGCGGTCACCAACGCTGATGATATCTCCCTGGAAGGAACGCCGTTTTAACCTGCCGCGTAATGAGCAGGTTATCTTTCCATTCTCTGTCTGGATCGTGTAAAAACCGGATTGAAAGCGGGTTACCCACCCCGGAACAGTCTCCTGACTCATTGTTTATTCAGCGGTTTCTGTCGGTGAGGGTGTCCGGGTAATATAGTAATCATACTCCCACGGGTACCAGGTTTGCACTTCGCCGGTAAAGTAAACTTCAACCACGCGCCGGAAAATAGGCGCGGCAAATTCTGAACCATCGCCGCTGTTTTCTGCGATCACTACAATGGCAATATCCGGCTTGTCAGTACGCCCGGCACCGGTAAATCCGGCGAACCAGGCGTGCGGATCTTCAACCGAGGTGGTGGCGGTGCCGGTTTTACCATAAATGGTAGTTTGCATGCTCCTGAAAGTTCTCACCGCAGTCCCCCGGTCCTCCCTCACCACCATGCGCATCCCCTCTTTCAACGCTGCCAGTGTTTCAGCGCTAACGGGTAATGTTCCCCGCACCTGGGGAGTAAACGAGGAAATCTCGTTTCCATTGATATCGGTAATGCTCTCGATGATTTGAGGTTTATACAGAGTGCCGCCGTTCCCGATGGCAGCCACGAAATCGACTACCTGCAGCGGGGTGACCAGCATATCTCCCTGTCCAATGCCCATCTGCACGGCGGCGCCTTCGGTCGTGGGGTCTATGATGCTTCCTTCGGTTTCAGCAATTGCTTCAATACCAGTTGCTGAACCCAAACCGAATCCGCGCGCCATGTCAGCCAGGTAATTGGCGCCCATCTGGCGGTAAAGGTCCAACCCGAGGTGATAGAACCAGGGGTTGCACGAGCGCATCAGTCCGCCCAGCAGGGTGAGCGTCCCGGAGGGGGGTAATTCCTTGGTATACGTCCAGTCATCCCCCACAAAACCATCCAGTTCCGTGAACTGGCTGGTGCATTCATAGGTTGTCGTTGTTTCATATAAACCAGATTCCAGCGCTGCGGCCGCCGTGACCAGCTTGAACACTGATCCCAGCGGGTAAGAGGATTGCGCCGCCCGGTTTACCAGCGGTGCCTCGGCGTCATTCACCAGGTCACCCAAAATGAACTGGCTGTTGTAATTATCTGTCTGGAAAACATTGGGGTCAAAACTGGGTGATGACGCCATCGCCAAAATTCGCCCGGTGTCAATCTCCATCACCACCACGGCGCCAGTAAAACCCAACAGCGCTTTTTGCACTAATAATTGGAAGTCTTTATCGAGTGTCGTCGTCAGGGTATAGGCTGCCTGTGGATCGGTATGCGCCAGCAGGGTGGAGTTGGTGCCATCCGGCTGCACCACGTACAGATCAGCGCTCGGTTTCCCTGCCAGGTATTGCTCGCTCGTTTTCTCGAGCCCGGCTGCTCCGATCTTCTCGTCGCCGGCGTAACCCATGCGTTTGTATTCGTCCAGTTGTTCGGGGGTAATACTGAGCATGTAACCCAATACCTGGGGAGCCGCTCCGCCGTTAAAGTAATAGCGCCCGGTATAAGGGTTGGTCACAAGTCCGCTGATTTTGTCCAGGGTTCCAGCCCGGTCATCATATCCCTGCTTGGAAACCTCGCCTACCGGTACATACCAATCGGCTCCCGCAAAACGGTAAAGGTCCTTGATCACATTCTTGGGTTTATTGGTCATCGACGAGAGCATATCCAGCAATGTGCCTTCCTGCTTACCGTCGATCTGGCCAGGCCAAACGCCCAACGCCACGGCTTCCGTCTGGGTGGCAAGTGTTTCGCCATTTCTATCATTGATGTCGCCGCGCGCCGGCTGTTCAATATAGAGCATCAGTTTGTTGCCGCCGCTCAACTCGGGCAGGATCAATCCGTCGTCCCATTGGATCTTCCAGTTTCCCTGGTCGATGATCAGGTTCATTTCCATTTGGCGGTTCAGATCCCCAAAGAGCGTTGTGGCGTAATTCGCCTGGTAGCTGATCTTGGCAGAATTGGGTTGAATCAGGGAGGATAGGATTCCTGAACCAAGGCTTTTCAGGGTCAGGCTTTGCGCTGCATCCTGGTATTTCTTAATAAAATCTTCTTCCGTAATGGCATCACGGCTGGTGGGTGCCAGCATGGCATACATACCTGCGTAATCGTTTTCTTCCCATTTGGTGAGGAAGTCCTCTGCCGCAGCGGTGGCATCCGGCACACTGGTTGTTTTTACAACCGGCGTGGGCAGTTCGCCATTAGGAATACTGGTCGGTTGGGGAGTGCCATTTGTACAGGATGTGATCAGGAAAAGGATCAGGATCCACAGGATCAGTGTTTTTTTCATAAAGTCCTCCCGGGGTACCGGGTTAACCTACTTCTTCTCCTGCCAGGACAAGTTTATAGATCGGGCAGGCATAAGAGAGGGCATTCTGACATTGGAATGGGATTTCGCGGTGTTCGCCGAATCCCATTTTTCTGAAGGTTCGTTCCACATGGCACAGCGGCAGACCCATCACACTGGCATAACATCCGGCAAACTTGACCACCGGGCGAAATTCCGGGTGCTGGATGGCGTAAGCTCCAGCTTTGTCCAACGGATCGTTGGTCGCCAGGTAAGCCTCAAGTTCGTCATCGCTGTAGCGGCGCAGATGCACCGGCGTGGAGCAAGTGGTTGACTGCATGATCCCTTTGGCTGGGACCATGATTGTGATCGCAGTATGAACGTAATGCATCCTGCCGCGCAGTTGTTTGAGCATGCGGCGGGCATCCTCCATATCAGCAGGTTTGCCCATGATCTCTGTATTATCCACCACCACCGTATCGGCTGCCAGTACAACCCCGTTAAAGGGCGCAAAATTGGCACACACCCTCGCTTTGGTTTCCGCCAGGCGCTGAACATAATCCAGGGGAGCTTCATCTGGCTTGGGGGTCTCGTCAACATCGGCAGCGTGTGTGCTAAAACGCAGCCCCGTCCAGCCGAGGATTTCCTTCCGGCGGGGAGAATTTGAAGCAAGGACGATATCAGGAAAGACCATGTTGATAATTCTAACACAACGCACATCTGATTCCCCGGAAGGGTTCACCGCAGCCAAATATTGTGTAGAATAAGGTAACCTTTTATCCGGGAGGCACGTATGAGTTTACTTAAAACACGCATTAGGCAGGAAGGTCGCAACCTCGGTGGAGGTATCCTCAAGGTGGATAGCATCATCAACCACCAGGTTGACCCGCTCATCATGGACGAATGCGGCAAGGAACTGGCACAGCGTTTTGCCAGCACGGGTGCCACCCGTATTCTCACTGCTGAGATTTCTGGTATCGCCCCCGCCCTGATGACCGCCCGCTACCTTGGAATCCCGGTGGTTTATGCCCGCAAGACACGCCCCATCACCATGCCAGACACGGTCTACCTCACCGTGGCACCCTCCCACACCAAGGGACGCACCGTGGAATTGATCGTCTCGCCGGAATATCTTAAACCGCTTGAAAAGGTGCTCATCATCGATGACTTCCTCGCAACCGGTGCCACCATCCAGGGATTGGTGCGCCTCACCCAGGCTGCTGGCGCGGAAGTCTGCGGCATCGGCACCCTCATCGAAAAGACTTTTGAGGGCGGACGTGAAGCGCTTACCTACCTTAATGTACCCATAGTTGCCCTTGTTCAGATCACCAACATGGATGATGGAAAGATCGAAATAGCTGATTGAGCCGCTAAATGACTGACGCCATCGCCATCCTTGATTTTGGATCCCAGTACACCCAGCTCATCGCCAGGCGTGTGAGGGAATTGCAGGTGTACTGTGAGATCTACCCCTGGGATGCTCCGCCTGAGGATTTCAATCGCCTTTCACCCCTTGGTTACATCCTCTCCGGCGGACCGTCTTCCGTGTACGACCCGGGTGCCCCGGTCATTTCTCCAGCAATTCTAAATAGCGGGTTGCCCATCCTCGGCATCTGCTACGGCATGCAGGCGCTGGTGCATGCCCTCGGCGGGACTGTTGCCTCCTCCACCACACGGGAGTACGGCCAGGCGGAAATTGATGTCCCCACTGCTAATCCGCTTCTCCCTTCGGGGAGTTGTTCCGTGTGGATGTCTCACGGTGACCGGGTGGAATCTCTTCCCGCCGGATTCAGTTCGATTGCCAGTTCCTCCAACAGCCCTGTTGCAGCCATTGCACATTCCAGTCAGCGCATCTTTGGGCTGCAATTCCATCCCGAGGTGCGCCACACACCCCGCGGGCAGGAAATCGTGTCAAATTTCGTTCTAACCATCTGCAAAGCCAAAGCAGATTGGACAGCGGAAAATATCATCCATCAGGCGGTCAGCAGCATCCGCACGCAGGTGGGCGAGGAGCGCGTCATCTCTGCCACCAGCGGCGGTGTGGATTCCACGGTCGCCACCGCGCTTGTCCACCAGGCTGTGGGAGATCGCCTGGATGCTGTCTTTGTGGATACCGGCCTCATGCGCCAGGGAGAACCGCAGCAGGTGGTAACCTCCTTCCGCGAGAAAATGGGAGTGCGCCTTCACCCCGTTGACGCTTCCAGCGAATTCATTTCCGCCCTGAGCGGCATCACTGAGCCGGAGCGCAAACGCAAGGTGATCGGTTCCCTCTTTATTCATCTATTCGAACAGCAGGCCGCCAAACTTGGGAATCCCCCATACCTGGTGCAGGGCACGATCTATCCGGATGTCGTCGAATCCTCCGCCACCACGCAGGGAAAAGCGGAGCGCATCAAATCCCATCACAATGTCGGCGGCTTGCCGGAACAAATGCGCTTCAAACTCGTTGAACCCTTGCGGAATCTTTTCAAGGATGAAGTCCGCAAGATCGGAGAAGCCATGGGGGTGGCACCCGAGCTGGTGTGGCGTCAGCCTTTCCCTGGACCGGGGTTGGGAGTGCGCTGCCTTGGAGAAGTGACCGCCGAACGCGTGGAGCGCTTGCGCCAGGCCGACCATATTTTCATCTCCGAACTCACCGCGGCTGGTTTGATCAATCGAAAAACATCAACTGACAATACCCTCATCTCCCAGGCTTTTGCCGCCTTGCTGCCTGTGCGCGCCGTCGGCGTGATGGGCGACAAACGCACCTATGCCGAAGTGGTGGCGCTGCGCGCGGTGACGACTGAGGATTTTATGACCGCTGATTGGGCGGTTCTGCCGCCAGCATTGCTTGCGCGCATCTCCAACCGCATTGTCAACGAGGTGAGCGGGGTTAACCGCGTGGTGTACGACATCACCAGCAAACCCCCCGCCACCGTGGAATGGGAATAGCGTAATTGGAATAGCAGAAATGATCCTTTATCACGGAACAAATAACGGCAATATTGATAAGCTTATTCCCATGCAAGCTGACCATGATCGCCCTTATATTTACCTCACAGAAAACGAGGTGGTAGCAAGTTTTTACACTATCAATTGCGTTGACCGCCCCTTTTACTGGTTCCCTTATGGGTTTACCCGCGAGCACATTCCTAAGTACGACGAGACCTACCCAGATGCATTACATGAAGCATGTAATGGGAAAATCAGTTTCATCTATACCGTAGATACAACCTTGGAAAAACTTGTTCCGTTTAAGAATATCCCAGGTGCCTGGTTATCTACCGTTTCGCTTGAGGTTGTCCGCAAAAAAGAAATCTCAGACCCATATTCATGGTTTCTGGAGTGTGAAAGAAACGGGAAACTTGTTATTTCAAGGTACGAGAATAAAACTGATCGTGAACTTCTAGGTTGGGATATGCTAATCTTAGAATACATCAGTGAAAAAAAGATGATTGACACGCCTGATTGTTCTTATGCCAAATTCGTCCGCGAGAAGTTTCCCCATGTTTGGAATCGCTATGAGGAACTAGAATTTGGATACGGGTGAAATTTTCGGTTTTGCGAATCGTTTTGCCTTACAATTGATGGTGCGATGATACATACCCCTAGGATGCTATACAAGGTTGTTTCTTTTCTCCTGCTAGTTGGAGCAATTATGGGATTGGCAGTAGATCCTGCCAGCGCCGTTACCCGCAACCAACTGACCATCGCCAACCTGGATACATCCCATTTTCCGGATATAAGTCTTTACTTCTGGGCATTTGATGGCACCGGCTCCTTTGTCAAAAACATTCAGGGCAGTGAACTTCGCATTCACGAGAACGGGACGGTTATGCCCGCCTCTACAATTGAGATGCTGGAGCCTGGCGTGCGTTTCATCACGGTCGTCAATGAGGGTCCAACCCTCGCCAACCGCTATTCCATGGTGGTGCGCATCGATAAGTTCAAAGAAGCCCTTTTAGCGTGGGCTCAGGCGCAGCCTGCCACGTCGATGGATGACTTCAGCCTCGTCAACAATCAGGGCGCGATCGTTTACAACCAGTCCAATCCGGCGGACTGGGAAGAAACCATCACCAATTACCTGCCGAATTTGAGAAAAGCCACTCCGGGATTGGCGGGGCTATCTTCCGCACTTGACCAGGCGATTTCCTCCAGTGGACCCACTCGCAAGACTCCCGCCATCCTTTACATCACCGCCGTGCCTGAAGACAACCAGGAGGATGGATTGCGCGAACTTACTTCACGCGCGGTTACCTCGGGTGTGCGCCTTTTCATCTGGGTCGTTGGTCCGCAGGATTACGCCACCACGAAAACCGGAACTCTGTTGATGCAGGCAGCTGAAGATACCAATGGCGATTTCTTTATTCTATCCGCAGCTGAAGACCTGCCTGAGATATCCAGCTACCTGGATCCGTTAAGATACGTCTATCATGTGACCTATCGATCCGGCATAAAAACCAGCGGCCGCCATACCCTCAAACTGCAGGTTCGCAGGCAGTCTGTTGCTCTGGATTCTTCTGATATACCCTTCCAGCTGACGGTGGCATCTCCAAAACCGATCTTCCTTTCGCCGCCTGCCACCCTCACGCGCACCTGGGTGGAAACTGAGAAGCGCCGCGAGTACATTCTTACACCAGATGTGGTGGAGATTCCCTATCTGCTCGAATTTCCCGATGGATTTGACCGTGATCTTGAATATGCGCGCTTGCTCGTGGACGGCAAACTGGCTGCCGAGGATAATTCACTCCCCTTCGACTCTCTCACCTGGGATATCAGCGAGATCCAGGCATCCGGCTCTTACCAGTTGAAAGTGGTTGTACAGGATGTTGTGGGATTGAAAGGGGAAACCATAGAAGTGCCGGTGGATATTGTCGTCGCTGAAAAACCGCTCACCTGGTTTCAACGCCTTACTGCAAAGTTTTCCTGGCTCACCTTCATTCCGATCGCCCTGGTAGCCGGCTCCACGGTTCTCATCCTGCTCATCGGTTGGAAAACCGTCAGGAAGAATCTTGCCTTCCGCTCCGCCCGCTCGCATCGTTTGCAGGATCCAGTGACTCAGCCGGTTGAGATCAGCGGAGAATCCGTGATATTGGCCAGCAAAGCCGATTCTCCTGACGCCTGGCCGCGCATCCCAGGGGATGGACCTGCTCTTGCCCGCCTGCTGCTGCTTGCCAGCGGAAAACCCGGTACACCTGAAAAGCACGAGATACCTATCAGTGAATTTGAGATCACCCTCGGCAGCGATTCTACCAAAGCGAAGGTGCTCCTCAATTACCCGCTCGTCAGCCCGCTGCATGCGCGCATCTACCTGGACGAAGAAAAGAAATTCCGCGTTGCAGATTTGAACTCCGCTGCCGGCACCTGGTTGAACTATGCCCCGGTCAGCAGCCGAGGTGCCCATCTGGAACACGGGGATGTGCTCCAGTTTGGCCGCGCCAGTTTTCGCTTTGAACAGTTGGGAGTGGAAACGAAGAGACTGCGCGTCGTGCGTTTGCCAGACGAAGAATAAGCCAGTCCGAATTATTTCTAGAAATAATGACTCAGTCGATCAGTCCTGCTGCCCTTGCCCGTACCAAAATGGTCTGGGCGCGCTTGATCACCGGCAGGTCCACCATCTCTCCATCCAAAGAAAAGGCTCCGCGTCCGCCCTCGGCAGCTTCCGCAGCACCGGCGATGATGCGCTGGGCGTGTTCGATGGCTGCCTGGTCTGGCGTGAAGATCCTCTGCACCGCCTCGACCTGCGCCGGATGAATGACCTGCTTGCCGGCGTATCCTAAATCCGCCGCCTGGCGTGCCTCGCTGGTCAGGCGCTCGATGTCGCTGAAGTTGGTCTGCACCATGTCGATCGCCTGCAGGTTGAACGCCGCGGCATGCAAGGCCAGCGCGCTGCGGGCGTAGAGCAGTTCCGTGCCGGACGGGGTGCGCGTCATTCCTGCGTCAGCCGTGAAGTCCTCAGCGCCAAAAATGAGACCGGTCAGGCGGTCAGTAGCCGCGCAGATGGCGGGCAGGTTCACAAACGCGTGTGCGCTCTCGATGGTTGCAATGACCTCGATACTGCCTTTGGCAAGATGCGCAGCCGCTTCCGCGAGGGTGATGATCTCGTCCACTTCCGCCAGGATATCTGGAGAATCCACCTTGGGTACCACGATGGCATCCGGTTTACCGGGGAGCGCGGCCTCCAGGTCAGTCTGCGCCAGCCCGCTGGAAAACGGATTGATGCGCACCAGGCGTTCAGAGCGTCCAAAGTTCAGTGAATTCAGCGCTTGTCCAACGATCCCGCGCGCGTCGTCCTTGCGGTTGGCAGAAACGCTGTCCTCAAGATCAAGGATCACCCCGTCCACATCCAGGGCGGCTGCTTTTTCGATCTTATGCAAATCACTTCCGGGAACGTATAAAAGGGCTCTGCGTGATCTCATGGCTCCTCCACTTTAGGTTAATTGTAATCCCGGCAGTGAAATGCTATAATTCTCGCATGAGCCTAACTCCCACAAAAACACTACCTGAAAATTACCGTCTCCACCGCCGTCTCACCATCAACGACCGTAAGAATATGATTCTATTGAACATTTGGGGCATCGGGATTTTCGTCGGCGCTTCCGTCTTCTTCCCGCTGCTGGCCAGCTGGTTGAGCGCGGCAGGTGATCAGCCAGTAAAGATCCTGAAGTTGAGTGGTTGGGTGGAGATTGTATCCTTTATAGGGTTACTCCTGGGGGTCATCCTGGTGATGCTCGTCGTGCATGAAGGATTGCACGGGGTATTCTTCTGGCTCTTCACCCGCGAAAGACCGAAATTCGCCTTCAAAGGCTTCTATGCTTACGCCGCCATGCCGGACTGGTACATGCCCAAAAAGGAATACCTGATCACCGCGCTGGCACCCCTGGCAGGGATAACCTTGTTAAGTGTCATCGGTCTGGCGCTGCTGCCTGGCTGGGCTGACGAAGCACTGGTGTTGCTGCTCATCCTAAACACCACTGGCACGGTAGGCGACTTGTGGATTGTTTGGGCAGTACTGGGCGCTCCTGCTGACGTGCTGGACCGTGATACAGGGGATTGCTCAGAGTTATTCGTTCCTGATAGTTCTTCATCCGAACCTTCCCTAAATAGTGCTAATTAATGGGTTTGGTTTTCCTGTTTTTCGTAAATTTCGTGTATTTCGTGGTTCATGTTCTTGAATCTACTAATCTTTACCGTCATCTTCAACCGTGATAAAATGACACTCCCTGCATGAAGAATGGAAGGGTGGCCGAGCGGTTTAAGGCGCCTGTCTTGAAAACAGGTTTGGTGAAAGCCAACGTGGGTTCGAATCCCTCCCCTTCCGCCAGATCTGCCGCATAAACAATTGAATACCCGGGGAGGTGCCGGAGTGGCCGAACGGGATCGCCTGCTAAGTGATTGTCGGGCTTTAAACTCGACCGAGAGTTCGAATCTCTCCCTCCCCGCAAGTGTACAAAAAGACCGCTTGAGCGGTCTTTTGTTATTCGTGTTAACCATTTTTGTTACATGTTGAGCCATTTATATCTTGCGAAGATGTAGTCTTTCCAGGATTTAATTTCTGGAAATTGTTTTTCTGATATCTGTCCAAATAATTTCTCAGTACTGATGCTGATGAATCTCCCTTCAGGTTTCACTAATTTCTCCCATACGTGTGTGGCGGAATCCCCAATCCCTATCAACTTTTGCGAAGTAACTTTACAGAAATCATTATTATGTGCAGGGGCGATATGCAAAACACTGACAATATCTGCACCCATTTCATGTGCTTTTTCCATTTCATGTGCCAGGAACTGTTGCCGCATGAATTGGTAAAAGGGCTCATAAAAAAGATCTTCGAAATCCGGCAACAATTTCTTTTCAATGGGGCAATCTGGTTTTCCAAAAAGATGTCTATAAACGCTCGTCCGATCTCTTCCACTATCAGAGTATTTCAAAAATGTGCGACTGTAGGATTCTGTATATTTCCACTCAATTAATACGATATGTCGTTTTTTATCGCTGCGTTCAAACATAACAATGGCGTCAGCACTAGTGAAAAGTGCTCCTCGCGAGCGGTTCTCGTTTCTGGTAACCTCAAGTAGATAATTCTTTTCACCTATCCATTCGAAACTAACATACTGCCCGTTCTCAACCGGAAGCATGCGTTCAATTTGTGGAAATAATGGTCGGAGTAATGAGACTAACGCATCGGGTTTATCTGCAAAGGGAAAAAGGAAATTCACACAACAAACCTGGGAGTCGCACATATGATTACTTGGTTTTTCGTTTTTTCCGTTATGCCACTTGATTTTGTTCTTGGAAAAATGGTTAAGCACGGTCTCTCGGATCTCAGGAATCAGGTTTTCCTCTGCATATACTTCTGGGATGCAAAATGGACGGTATTTTTTTGAATAAAAACCAGCATCTTTTGCATTTTTTGAAAAAAACCCGGAATTTAACTTAAACTGTGTTTGAATCGGTTTTTCGCTTTCAAGAAATTTGCCCATATTTTCCTCAGACCTCGATAGATAAGGATCCAAAAATTCGATTTGGGAGATAACAGTCTTGCTTTAATAATTTCTATTTACCTTCCAACCATTAATGACTATTATATGCATATCCTTGATGTGGATTTAACGTAATTGCCGTCATAATCAGATTTCAATCCTTTTTTACCTCTCTGCATGAATTTAACCATCGCGTCATATAATGATTATGCAATCGCACTCGCCATGCTTCACCTAAAGGACAATGCATGAACATTCGTCTGCGCTCCATCATCCGCAAGGAATTCATCCAAATTTTCCGCGACAAGCGCGCCCTGGTGATCATTCTCTTCATTCCCATCATGCAGCTTTTCCTGCTGGGGTACGCCGCCACCAACGACATCCGCAACATCCCCCTGGCGGTCTACGACCAGTGCCGCTGCGCGGAATCACGCGCCCTGCTCAATGCCTACAACGCTGCCGATTACTTCAAACTCACCGTGTATGTCAGCTCCGAAGACCAGATCCGTGAGCTCATCCAGGCGGGCAGCGCCAACGCCGCCATCATCATCCCGCCGGATTACAACACCAGCCTGGCTCGCGGCAATGCCCAGGTGGCCTTCATCATGGATGGTTCCAACCCCACCACGGCATCCACCGCTTATTCCGCCGCCATCCTCATCGGGCAGGCCCATGCCACAACCTTAATGGTCGAGAAACTTTCCCGCTCCGGCGTTAACGTGGATAGACTCACCCCGCCGCTTCAAGTACGCCCGCAGGTGTGGTACAACCCCGACCTGGTGAGCAGTTACTTCATGATCCCCGGTGTCATCGGCATGATCCTCTTTGCCATCACCTCTATCCTTACCGCCACCTCTGTGGTGCGTGAACGCGAACGCGGCACCATCGAGCAGCTCATTGTCACCCCCATCCGGCCGTGGGAACTGGTGCTCGGCAAGATCCTCCCGTATGTCATCCTGGCTTTCATCGACACCTTCGAAGTCCTCGCCATCGGCTATTGGGTGTTTGGTGTACCCATCCGCGGATCCATCTGGCTTATCATCGGTTCCTCCGGCTTGCTGCTGCTCTCCGGTCTCGGCATCGGACTGTTCGCTTCCACTGTTGCCAACACCCAGCAGGAAGCCATGCTCACCGTCTGGATGACCCTGCTCCCCGCCATTTTTCTCTCCGGTTTCTTCTTTCCGCTTGAAGCCATGCCGCTTATCCTGCGCTGGGTCTCCAATGTCATCCCGCTGCGTTATTACCTGGTGATCCTGCGCGCGGTGATGTTGAAAGGTTCCGGGCTGAGCGCCATCTGGGTGGAATGCCTGGCGTTGTTGGCTTTCGGCGTGATTATTTTTGTTGCCGCTTCCCTGCGCTTCCGCAAGCGCCTGGATTGAGTTTCGTAAAGGAGTTCTCATGTCACACAAACGTCCCCCTGTTCCCGTGATCATCCTGGTCGTCATCGCCATTTTCGTTGCCGCCTATTTTGGCATCCGCGCCCTCACTCAAAAAGAGTCTTCCGGGCTGGCTCTCTCCGGCACCATCGAAGGAGAGCAGACCAGCGTCTCGGCGGAGAGTTCCGGTAAAGTGGTCGAGGTCTTCGTGGCAGAAGGGCAAACCGTGAAGGCTGGCGCTCCTCTCTTCCGCCTGGATGATACATTGCTGCAAGCTCAGCGTACCGCTGCCAGCGCAGGTGTGGCTCTCTCAAGCAGCGCGCTGGCCTCCGCCTTTGCCCAGTTTGACCTGGTGGACAGTGCTGTGCAGCTGGAGTCCATGCCTGCCCGCTCCGCGCTGTTAACAGCCCCGGACCCGGCCGGCTATACCCTGCCGGATGCCTATTACAGCCAGGCAGAGCTGCTTTTAGCCGCTGAAACCGAATTGCACAACGCGGAAGCTGCTCTGGAAAAAGCGCAAAACACCCTGCGTCTTAAACTGGCAAAAGAGGGTTCCACCGATTTCAAAGCCGCCGAAATTGCCCTGGTGCGCGAACGCGCCGCAGCCCTTGTTGCCCAGGAGGCTTTCAACAAGGCGCGCCTCTCCCAGAACCAGGACCTCATCGATGCAGCTCAACAGCAGTTGGATGATTCCCGCGAAAACCTCGACATTGCCCAATCTGCTTACGACGCCCAGGCGGATTCCGATGCGGCAGTGGAGATCATCGCTGACCGCGTGCAAGTCCTTTTGTTAACCGAACGCGCTCAATTAGCCCGCGATTCCTGGCTTAAATTGCAGTTTGGAAATGACTCGCCAAAGTTGAAAGCTGCCAGCGCTGCCCTGGAACAGGCGCATGCCGCGGTGGAGCAGGCCAATGCCCAGCTCGCGTTGATCGATACCCAGATCGCCAAATTCACTGTTTACGCGCCCGTTGACGGTCTGGTTGCTGACCTCATCGTACAACCAGGTGAGGTCATCACCATTGGCGCGCCGGCAGTCACCCTTTCCAAGCCGGATTCACTCACCATCGTCATTTTTGTACCCGAGGAACACATCGGTTCTGTCAAAATGGATCAAGAGGCAACCCTGAGTGTGGATTCCTTCCCGGATACGCTTTTCAGCGCCCGTGTCATCCACATTGCCAACGAAGCCGAGTTCACCCCGCGCAATACTTCCACCTCCGAAGGGCGCAAGACCACCGTATTTGCCGTCAAACTCGAGGTCGAGGACCCTGACGGATTGCTGAAAGCCGGCATGCCCGCTGATATCGTCTTCCTGCCCTGAGGTTTGCGTAATTCAGCCAAAGGAACCACATGCCCGTCATCCAGGCGCACTCCCTCACCAAATCTTATGGCTCAACCCATGCGGTTGATGGTGTAAGTTTTGCTGTGAATGCCGGAGAGATCTATGGCCTGGTCGGCTCGGATGGCGCCGGCAAGACCACCACCCTGCGCCTGCTCATCGGCGCCCTGCGTGCTGATGCAGGCACTGCCACCGTATGCGGCTTCGATGTGGCTGAGAAGCCTGAAGAGGTGCGCAGCCGTGTTGGCTATCTTTCGCAGCGGTTCTCCCTCTACGAAGACCTCTCCGTGCTCGAAAACATCCGCTTTTTCGCCGAGGTACGCGGGTTATCCTCCACCCGGTGGAAGCCGCGCTGCCTGGAATTGCTCGAATTTGTGGGGCTCTCTGAGTTCTCCTCGCGCCGTGCCGGGGCGCTTTCCGGCGGCATGAAACAAAAACTGGGGCTCGCTTCCGCCCTGGTCACTCGTCCGCAGGTGCTGCTTCTGGATGAACCCACCACCGGCGTGGATCCCGCCACCCGCCAGGATTTCTGGCAGTTGATCATCCGCGTGGTCCAGAATGAGGGAGTGGCTGTGATGCTCACCACCCCTTACATGGACGAAGCCAGCCGCTGCCATCGCCTGGGTTTCATGCGCAGTGGCAGGATCATTGCCGAGGGTTCCCCGGCGGCTTTATGCTCGAAATTAGCCGGCCGTATCCTGGAAGTTCAAACCAGCGAACCACTTCAACTGCGTTCTCCCCTGCTTGCCATCCCGGGCGTGGAAGATGCCCGCCCCTTTGGCGACCGGCTGCATGTGCGCACTGCAGCCGGCAGTGCGGAGAAGGTCATTCTTGCAGTGGCGCGGTTGCCCCTCGCCAAACCGCTGACTCATCCAGCCCGCCTGATTCCCCCCACGCTGGAGGATGTTTTCCTTTCCTATATCACTGAAACTGAGGCACAAGAGTGACGCCTGAACCGATCATCCTTGTGGAACACCTCACGCGCGCCTTCGGAAGCTTTTTGGCCGTGGATGACGTAAGTTTTGCGGTGCAGCCGGGGGAGATCGTCGGCTACCTCGGACCAAATGGCTGCGGCAAAACCACCACCATCCGCATGCTGCTCGGGTTACTGCAGCCCACCAGCGGCTCTGCCCACGTGTTGGGCTTTGATGCCTTCTCTCAAACAGAAGAAGTGCGCTCGCGCTGCGGGTACATGTCACAAAAGTTCGCCCTGTATGATGACCTCACCGTGCAGCAGAACCTGGCTTTCTACGCTGGCGTCTACGGGGTCAGGGAGAAAAGCGCGATCGAGAGAACGCTCGCCCTGGTGGGGTTAAGTGAACATCCGTCCACCCTCACCCGCTCCCTCTCTGCGGGCTGGCGGCAGCGCCTGGCGCTGGGGATCGCCCTGGTGCATGAACCCAAACTGCTCTTCCTGGACGAGCCCACCTCCGGGGTGGATCCGGTGGCGCGGCGCGAGTTCTGGGAGCTCATCTATCAGCTGGCAGCGGGCGGGGTCACCGTCTTCACCACCACCCATTACATGGATGAAGCCGAGTACTGCCACCGCGTGGGGCTGATGCGCTCCGGCAAACTGCTGGCATTTGACACCCCCGCTCATTTAAAGACTGCCACTTTACGTGCCGACGCCTGGAATATCACCTCCGCTTCAACCACTGCTGTTCTTTCAGTGCTTGAAGAACTCACCGAATGCATCCAGGTGAGCCTCCTGGGTGACCGCGTGCACCTCCTCACCGGGCGCGGAAGGGTCGATGAAGCACAAATTGTTGCTGCCCTGACCGCACAGGGCATTCAGGACGCCCACGTTGAACCTGGCGAGATCACCCTCGAAGACATTTTTATCAACCTCACCCACAAGGCAGATCTCACTTCCGCATAAAGTTGTGTGTGGAGACTGCTTATCCTGAGAATGGATATTGAATTTTTGGGCTGTTGGCTTCGGGGTGTTTGGCAAGGTCTGTCCACCATACCCAATACGCTTTTCCGTGTGAATTAATCGTAAAAATCGCGATAAGGAAGTGACGGATTTTTTGCTTTAGCGTAGAATTCATGTATTATATTGTCATGCAAGTACCGTCTTATTTCTAAAGGAGAATCATGAAAAAATCACACCGGCTTCCTTTTTTAGCACTTCTACTTTTCGTTCTTATCGTCAGTACCGCCTGCGGTTTTTCACTTGGTAATAACAACGACCCCACCGATAAACCCCAGGTCATCGTGGTAACAGCAACGCCCGAAAGGCAGGCACCAACAGAAGCGCCGGTTGTTGCCACCGAAGCTGTCACAGAAGCCCCGGTAACTTCTTCCGAACCAAAGGACTTTTTTATCGATGAATTTGATGACAATATGGATAATTACAGTTGGTTCGATATGGGCAGTGGTGATGAAGAAGACAAAATGAATTTGGTCTACGAAGAAGGTCAGCTCAAGTTCGAACTCAACGATTACAACCTTTGGCCTTATGTGATGTACGATCCCTATACCTATACTGACGTGCGCATTGATGTGGAAGCTGAAAACTGGGGCGTCAATCAGAATTCGGTCACCCTGGTCTGCCGCTATGATGAGGATTTGGGATGGTACGAATTTAATATTGCCAATGATGGCACCTGGTACATTGCATATTATGACGCGATGGTGGCAAAGGGTTACATCACCCTGTATAATGGCGGCTCTACTGCCATAAAGATGGGGCGCGATACAAATGTGTATTCCGCCGTTTGCCAGGGTCAGGACCTCACCCTTTTCATCAATGGGGTAAAAACGCGTACCGTTGAGCATAAAGACCTGAAAGAAGGTCAAGTTGGTGTGAGTGTCTCTTCCTACG
The DNA here is from genome assembly GCA_964533735.1 of uncultured Anaerolinea sp. GTDB lineage: Bacteria > Chloroflexota > Anaerolineae > Anaerolineales > Anaerolineaceae > UBA6107. The sequence goes on from CAZHMD010000012.1 coordinate 45,021, forward strand.
AAAATTTCCCGGTCAATGTCTACCTCAACTGGCTGGAGATTAGCCAGCCATAATCAATAAGTTCCCCTTTTCATAAGCAGAGAGATAACCTCTCTGCTTTTTTTTAATTTCTTTTCAAGTGCCTTATATTTTCCAAATAATTGATCCTTTGAAGATATTCATTTTCCTGACTGGGTCTGGAAGTACCCGTAACCCCAAACCAGATCCGCCTCGGCTTTCAATTATTGACTTTGCCACAAAGCCCTCTATAATCAAACCATGCCCCCTGAACAATTCATTACGGTGCTTGATGTGAGCGCCATGGATTACCCCACTCGCATCTGCGCGGCTGTCCTGCAGGGACTGCTCAACCGCACCGGCACGCGCGTCTTCCTCGATTATGGCATCTATGATGATCCGGCAGCCCGGCGCACCAACGAAATTTTCCTCGATGACGCTTTGTGGGTCTCCAAATACCGCGACCTGCTGGGCTACCAGGACCGCCGCAACATGGCGTATTACCGCGAAACCCACAAGCTCCAATTCCAAAACGTCACCCTTGACCAGTTAATTACAGGTAACCTGGCTTCCCTGAATGGCTACATCATCTGGGATACCGATTTTGACGACACCGCCAACATCGCTCTGATGTTATGCGCGCAGCAGGATATCCTTCCCGTCACACTAGAGATGGAACCCTGGGCACAACAGCTCGGCCTCCACCGCATGGATGACCTGACCGGGTGCTGGCAGGACCGCGTGGAGTTGTACCAGTGGGCACATGAAAACCTTGCTCCCTTTTGCGCTCCGGGGAAAATGGCGAATATTGAGCCTGCCTGGCAGCGCCCTGAATTCGTGGATTATCTGGTGCAGAATAAGATTTTCATCACCAATCTCAACAGCGGCCGCAAGGGACTGGGCAGTACACTCCTTATGCTGCTGGCTTTCGGCCCTGCCTGGCTGCGCGAAGTGCTTTTCGCGTTCAGATTCGACGGTTTATTGCGCAAATTTGCTCTCGCCCTCATGGGTTGGCAGGACGCTGAGGTAGCCCTGTCCAACAGGATCCAGCGCTCGTTAAGATCAACTGCTTTCCCCACCATCTTCGGCTGGCACACCCGCCGTGATGATGAACTCTCGTTCATGCTGCAGCTCTCCGCCAACGGCTTGCGCCTCGTCCCCTCCCACATTGCCGCCAATTATTCGTTCCACAGCCGGGTCACACCCCTCGGTTTCACCCCTCACGCGCCGCCTCCTCCCCCTCACCTCGACCCCGATGGGATTTACCTCACCTTTACCCTCTCCGATGGCGACCAGTTGATGATGATGAACACCACCGAATTGGGTAACTGGAACAGCCCCGCGCGCGGCAGTGTTCCTTTCAACTGGGAAGTCCAGCCCCTGCTGGTGGAACTGGCGCCCGCCCTGCTTGAACGCTACCAGCGCACCGCCAGCCCGCAGGACTGCCTCATCGCCGGCCCGTCCGGTGCGGGGTACGTGGTGCCTCCGCTCATGCCCAACCTGCCCGCCTACCTGCGCGAGAGTACCCGCATCTGCGGCCTCGCCGGGATAAATCTGGTCACGTCTTACGTGGCAGACCCGCCTGGGCGCGTTCTGCGCCAGTTGGCACGCCATCACGGAAACCTCCTGGGCTATCTCTGCGGTTATGCCGTGGTTAACCGCTCCCCCATCACCCTGATTGATGACATTCCCATCGTCGCCAACGTGTCCCCGCTGGTAAGCGAAATTCATCTCAATGCCGACGACCTGCTTGAAACGGTCAGGCAGCGCGTCCTCTCGCCGGGCAGCACGCCGCGCTTCATCGGTGTTCACCTCTTTGCCTATCGCACAACTATTGCCGATGTAGCGGGTTTTATCAGCAAATTGGAGTACCCCCATCTTCACGTCGTCCGTGGAGACGAGTTCTTGACACTTGCACGAGAATCTATGAGGAGGATGTGAAATGGAAAATACATTGAAAGCCGCCAGGTTAAGCCTGGGGACCAAGTTTGCTTATGGCACAGCCGACCTGGGGATTGCCATGGTTACCGCTGCCATCCAGTTCGTGCTCTTCTTTTATTACAACAAAGTCCTGGGGATGGATCCGGCGTTAATTGGCACGGCGCTGCTGGTCGGAAAATTCACCTGGGACGCCATCAACGACCCCCTCGTGGGCTACCTCTCTGACCGCACCCGTACCCGCTGGGGGCGCCGCAAACCGTTCATGTTGTTTGGCGCCATCCCCTTTGGTCTCACGGTTTGGCTGTTGTTCTCGCTCCCCGCCGGGTTGACTGGCGCTGCTGCCTTCCTGGTCGTGCTGGGTTCCTTCCTGCTGGTGGATACCACCCAAACTTTGGTAAGCGTACCGTATTACGCCATGTCAGCGGAACTGACCTATGATTACAACGAACGTACGTCGCTCATCTCCATCCGCATGATCTTCACTGTACTCGGCTACATCCTCGGCGCGGGCGCCACTTCCATGCTGGCAAACATGTTCATCGGAATGGGCGCCTCTGAACCGGCGGCTTACAGCTACACTGGAGCCATTTACGGTGTTGTGGCCATTTTCACGGTAATGGTCACTACCTTGTTTGTGAAGGAAAAACCCAATCCTGACCTGGTGCCTGCCACCATGCCGCCCTGGAAGCAGATCGTCCAGATCTTTAAGAATCGTCCATTTGTTCAATATATGATCATGAGCACCATCATCAGCATCAGTTTCACCCTGCTTACCGGGCTGCTGACCTATTTTGTAACTTTTCAACTTGGCATGGGGGACCAGTTCTTCCTGGTCATGCTGGTGATGCTCGGCACGGTCGGACTCTTCCTCATCCCCTGGCAGTTGGTTTCGAAGAAGCTCAATAAAGGTCCCGCTTATGCTCTCGGGCTCGGAATTGCCTGTGTCGCTATCATTGGCGCGTTTTTCCTGCCCAATCACCCCACCCCCTTGATCTATGTGGTGGCATTCGTCGCCGGCGTGGGTTTCTCCGCGCAGTATGTCTTCCCGTGGAGCATGATCCCGGACGTGGTCGAGGTGGACCAGGCAAGAACCGGTGAACGCCACGAGGGCATCTATTTTGGCGCTAACTCGCTGCTGGGCAAGATCTCAGGCGGTGTTGGGGCGTTCGTTATGGGCTGGGCGTTAAAGCTCTACGGCTTCAATGCAGATGCGGCCGTCCAGACGACCCACACACTCTTTGGCATCCGTTTCTTCTTCGCCATCGTGCCGGTCATCGCCTTCCTCATCGCGCTGCCGCTGCTCATCTGGTACCCCATCACCCGCAAGAAACATGCTGAACTCACCGGACAGAAAATCGATTAAACCAAAACCGGGTCTGATGCCAGACCCGGTAATTATTTGCCGAAGCTTTTCCGTTTGTGATTATTAAAGCATCGAAAAAACGCCGGCCATCACGAACCACGCAATGGTGGTAAAGAAGATGCTCCATTCAAGTACGGCCGAACGCCACACGCGCGGTCGTTCGGGCTGCTCTTGCGGGTCGAGGATGTAATTGGGGTTCTCGTCTTTATCCATTTTGGAGCGCACGGTGAACAGGAACGCGCTGTAACTTGCCAGGGCTAATAATCCCACGATGTTCAATCCCAGTGGGATCAGCCTTTGCTCGCCGGATTGGGTGAAGATGGCAATGGTATAAAAAAGCACGGTCAGCAGGCCGCTGCGGAAGAAGGTCATGGCTGCACGGCGGTGAGGGGTGAGCCGTTCCATGGGGAATACCCCCACCAGGCTCGCGCAAATGGCGGCGATGATCCCGAATGCCGTCCCCAGCCACCCCCATACGGACCCCAGCCGCAGCCCCAGCCCGATCATCAGCGGGAGGAAAAGCATGCCGCCGAGGATCATCCCGGTGTTGAATGTCCACGCCAGCCGCGAAACGCCCACCTCGCCCAGCTCGGAAATGAAATGATTGCGAATCTTATAACGCCCGCCGTCCCTGCCGCGGTATGCAAAGCCAGCCGCCAGGCTGCCCGCCAGGATGAAGAGTGTGCCAACCCAGGTCAAATAAGGGTACACTTGCAGTATGAAGGCTTTCATGCAGACACTATCCTTTTTATACCCAACCCGTAATGAAAATTTTACCCCTCACCAGGGATTATACGCCAGTGGAAGGAACCGCAATGTACAATAAATTTTCGCAGGATTATGACCGCTTCGTTAACTGGCACAACCGCCTGGCATTTGAATTACCCTTCCTTCTCGCGCAAATAGGCAGTGTTACCCCGCAGCCGGGTGTGCCTCTCCGCGTGCTGGATGCCGCCTGCGGCACCGGGCAGCACGTTATCGCCCTCGCCAAAAAGGGATTGGACGTCACCGGGGCTGACTTGAGCATTGAGATGATCACCGTCGCCCGAGCCAATGCCAGCACCGCGGGTCTTGACCTGCGCTTCGAGCCGGTTGGGTTTGGCAGTCTTTCGCATACATTTGGTGCCGGATCCTTCAGTACCCTTCTCTGCCTGGGGAACTCTCTGCCCCACCTGCTCACTCCCGCCGACCTCGCGCATGCCTTGCAGGATTTTGCCAACTGCCTCACCCCGGGCGGCATCCTCATCCTCCAGAACCGCAACTTTGACGCCGTCCTCTCCTCCCTCAGCCGCTGGATGGAACCCGAAACCCACGTTGAAGGTGACCGCGAATGGCTATTCCAGCGCTTTTATGATTTCGAAGCTGATGACCTCATCCGCTTCAACATCGTCACCCTCACCCGCCAGGCTGGTAAAGATTGGCAGTCCACCGTCACCGCCACGCACCTGCGCCCGCAGAAACAACAGGAGCTCGCCGAAGCTCTCGCTGCCGCTGGTTTCACCGCTATCCAATCCTACGGCAGCCTCTCCGGGGATGCCTTTGTTCCCTTAAGCAGCGGCAACCTGGTGCTCACCGCCACCAAAGCCTGATTCCTTTTTGCACTTCCTGCAATACGATGCATAATTAGGTCATCCTTTAATGAGGAGCCATTATGCACATCGTCCAGGTGACCACCCCGCAGCAGCTGCAGGATTTCATCGACCTGCCTTACCAGCTTTACCGCCATGACCCGGTGTGGGTGCCGCCCTTGCGTTCAGAGCAGCAAGCCCAATTTATACCCTCGAAAAATCCCATGCTCAACCACTGCACTTATGCGCTCTTCCTCGCCGTGGAATCCGGGCAGTGTGTCGGCAGGATCTCCGCTTTTATCGATCACCTCGCGCTCGACCACTGGAAGCAGCCTATCGGACTCTTCGGTTCCTTTGAATGCGTGGAGGATATCGCGGTTGCCGCCGGGCTCCTTAACGCCGCCCGTGATTGGCTGCGCGCCAAAGGCATGACCAGCATGCGCGGTCCGTGGAGTTTTGCCTCGCAGGAATGGGGGCTGGTGGTGGAAGGCTTCACCCCCTCCCCGGTCATCCTCGCGCCTTACAACCCTCCTTACTACAACGACTACCTCGACCATTTTGGTCTCGCTAAAGCCAAAGACCTGCTTGTGTATGTCATCAACGCCCGCGAGGGCTACCAGATACCCCCCCGCATCCTCGAACTCACCAGCAAGGTGGCAAAGCGCTACAACGTGCGTGTGCGCCCGGTGAACATGCGTAATCTCGAAAATGATGTCGTCACCATCCTCAATTTAGCCAATGAGTCCATTTCAGACAACTGGGGTTTTTATCCGGTCACCGAAGAGGAAGCGCGCGCGCTGGCCCACGACCTGCGCCGGATTATCAACCCCAGGGCTGTCCTCATCGCCGAAACTGCCGAGGGCAAGCCGATTGGATTCGCCATGACCCTGCCGGATGTCAATATCATCCTCAAGGGATTGAATGGTTCACTGCTGCCATTCGGCTGGCTCAAGATGCTCATGCAGCTTCCCAGCCTTAACCACTACCGCATGTGGGCGCTCGGCGTCATCCCCGAGTACCAGGGCAAAGCCATCGACACCCTGCTCTACCGCGCTACCTACGAAGCTATCTTTACCGATAAGCTCCGCCTGGAGATCAATTATGTGCTGGAAGACAACGACCGCATGAACAACGCCCTCATGAAACTGGGCGTCAAACCCCTGCGTCGCTACCGCGTTTACGAGATGCCCATTTGATCGTTGGCTCGCGAAAATAAAACAACCCTGAGCGCATCAGGGTTGTTTTGATATCCGTATTATTTTTTACTTGTGTTCGCCCAGCGAATTGACTTTGCCGAACCCCGTCATGGTCTGGGTAATCCTTGGAGCCCCGTAGTAATTCACATCGCCGCTGCCGGTGATGGTGATATCCAGGTTTTCCTTTGCCCATACCGTGGCTTTGCCGAATCCGGTGATCTTCACCGCCGCGTCCTCAGATTCCAGGTCATCCGCATTGTAATTGCCGGAGCCGGTGAGCATCACATCCTGGTCAACGGTTGTCCCGCTCAGGTTGGCGTCTCCGAACCCGCTGATCTTTACCGCCAGGCTGACAGCCTCGATCTGCTCCACATTGATATCACCCGAGCCGGTGATCTCAAGAGTTGGTTTGTCCGCGGTGATCGTCTGCGCTTCAAAATCACCGAACCCTGAAATGCGCACCAGCAGCGTCTCGCTCTCCAGGCTGCCCAGTCTGATGTCACCTGAGCCGTGCAGCTTGACCTCGAGATCCTCGCCGGTCAATCCTTCGGAGTCAATATTGCCAAATCCGGATAACACGACACTGGATACATTTTTCAACACCAGCTTGTACTCGATCGTCCGCGATGGGTCAAGCGAGAGGTTGGGTTTCATGCCAATGACGAGGGTGTCATTTTCCATCTCACTGGTGATGTACTGCATCAGGTTATCGTCGGCGGTGATCGTCAAAGACTCTTCATCACCTTGCACGATTTCAAGATTTCCAATTCCGCGCAGGTCAACCCGCTCAAAATTGCTCACATCCCTTCTCTCAGTAACAACCTCACCCGAACCGCTGATGGTTTTAGTGGTTACCGGGTTATAAAAGCCGTTTGGGATGCAGGCTGTCAGGCTTAAGCCTAAAACTGCCACAACTGTAAAAATCACTGCCAATTTCTTAAACATAGCGTTCTCCTTGAATATCTGCCAATTGATACACAATATACGCAGGGAGAATCGAAAATGTTGCATAAAAATCTAATCCCGGCTTTACACCGGACAGGCTTAACTCGCGGAGATGTAATACGAGTTTGGCTGCGGACCGCGTTCCTGCACCGGCAGCACATCCACCAGCTCGTACTCCTGGCTGCCCAGCCCCAGCTTTTCGGCGTAGCGCACCACGATGTAGGGATCCTTGTAGATGCCGTGCAACTGCGCGAAGGGATGTCCGCCGTTATTCTGCGCCTCCATCGAAGTCGGCAGGTTCTCGACCAGCAGCGGCAGCCCGGCGGTCTTATCCAGCACCGCTTTATCCAGCGCCACGATGTCATCCGAGCCGAAGATGCCTTCGTCGTTCAGGATCGGCATGCTGGTGAAGCCGAAACAATCGCACACCGGCGTCATGTGCGTCGCCAGCGCCAGGTGAACCGCCTTGCTCTTCTCAAACGTCGAGAGCACCACCGCGGTGGAAACCGCCATGGCTTCCTGGAAACTGGCAAAGTTGACCGGCTCGATCTTCAGGCTGCCCGCCGGCGCCGCCTGCTGGCAGCGCATGCACTGGTTGCATGGCTCAAAATGCACGTGCAGCTCATCCGGGTCATGTTTGTCAAAGACGATCGCGCGCACCGGGCAGGAATCCACGATCTGCTGCATCACAGCTTTATCCGGGCGGTTTTCCTTGAACCAGTATTTGTCAAAATGGAAGGTGTCATGCAGTTGACCGCGCGTTTTCCCGACCATGCAGCCGAGCGCCAGGTTCTTGAACGCCGCGCCGAACGCGCTGGCCGGGTGCCCCTTCACATGCGCAAAATTCACCAGGAAGGAGGCTTCTTCCACCATCCCCGCCACCCGCCAGGTCTTGATGTTCTTGTATTCCCAATCGTGTTCCTTAAAGTACCCATTCCGGGGACCCGCCGCCGGGTAAACCGGGCAGCCGAGAACTTCATTGGTGTAACCGCGCGTTTCGCAGCCCGCCACATCCCAGTCCACATCTACGATGAAGGGTTTGCCCCCGCCGTCCTTGATGGCTTGCACCACCTTGCGCACGAATATCGGATGCACCACCGAGTAGCCGATGTCGTTGCCCACGTGCAGCTTGAGGCATACCGACTCGCCCTTCACGCGATCGCGCAGCTGCAGCTTCTCGAGGATCAGGTCGAGCTTTGCCGGCAGCGTTTCGCTTGCTTCCAGCCTGGATTGACGTGGGGAACCGTAATACACTGTAGAAGTCATGGGACACCTTTATTGTGAATAATGAGATAATAGGATTTGATTATATCAAACCGTTCCTGGAGCACCTTATGGAAACCATATACGCCCTGCGTCTCGCCCTCGTCCCCCTCACCCTCGAGCAGTTAAAGCTTGGCCTGGTGTCGCTCAACGACCTCTCCGCCAGCGTGGGCGTCCCCATCGTCAGCAGCCTGTTGGATGGCGTGGTTAAGCGCGCCGTGAAGATGAAGATCGAAAAGATGGGCAAGGTGCCCCCCGCCCAGCACCCCTGGTTCACCTACTGGTTGGTCGTGCTCAATGAAGAAAACACCGCTGCCGGCATGGTGGGCTTCAAGGGCATCCCCAATGAGCAGGGTGAGGTGGAGATCGGCTACGGCATTGACCCTGTTTTCCAGCGGCGGGGCTACATGAGTGAAGCCGTTACGGCGCTCATCGATTGGGCATTCACCCACCCTGAATGCAAAGCCATCACCGCCACCGCCGTGCTATTGGATAACCTCGCCTCGCAAAAAGTGCTCCTCAAGAACGGCTTCGTCGAAACCGGGCAGGACGAAAAAGGGATTTCCTTCAGGCTGGAAAAACCTGTTTAACTTTAATCACCCAAACCGATGCAAGTTCTCCATTGATTTTCAAGACAGCATTTACATACTTACTATTCTTTTGCTATTATTCCAACCCGTAGGGTGGGTTGGAAACCCACCAAAAAGGTACATCATCCTCATCCCAGGTCGTATCCCCGGGTCCAGCTGCTGAATTCGCCCCTCTTCACCGCCATTCCAAGCGATGTCGTAAATACCCTTTTCACATACCAATGTGTTACTGCATAACCTCGCCTCGCAAAAAGTGCTCCTCAAGCAGCGCGTAGGGTGCGGCCGTGCCGCACCATTTTTGTTATTCCCACAACAACCGCTGAATTCGCCCCTCTTCACCGCCATTCCAAGCGATGTCGTAAATACCCTTTTCACATACCAACGTGTTACTGCATAACCTCGCCTCGCAAAAAGTGCTCCTCAAGAACGGCTTCGTCGAAACCGGGCAGGTTGAAAAGGGGATTTCCTTCAGGTTGGATTTACCGGGGTAACATCAATTATCTTGAACCGTACCAAACTTTCTCGTAATTTTCAAGGCAGCATCTACATTGCTACCTTTTTTGTTAGCTATTACCCGCGTTTGATTTTTTTGTTATCGGATATCTTCCGTAGCCATTCCACTCAAGCAAGTATTCCAAAATATCTGTTTGGAAATATTCAATTTCTGGAAAACCTGATATTCCTGCTGGAAATAACCAAATGGTTTCCACTTGCTCCTTCTTATTTACTGACATTTTCGTACCACACCTGTGCTGGAAATTTATTACCATGGACTTATTTCCATAAAATAATTTCCCAATACAAAGACCTCGATCTTCTTCAATAATCAATGAGTCAGGTTCACCAAAATTCGTTACTATATCTTCTAATGTAATCGTTGGGCTCTCCCCCGTGAATCCTAAGTTGAGAAACCAAACTAAATCTCCTGTGCCTAATGATCTGGCTTGACCACCTTCTGTTTTTTGTTGTTTGGTTTTCCAAACAATTTCATATTGAGTCGGATCCTCGAATATGAGCTTTGGTCCATACAGTAAATCAAATAAGGAGTTTGATGCTAATAGCTCTGCGGCTTCATGTATTGTCGTTTCTCCAGGTGTGATTCCTTCCCAACAAGGGAGTGCACATTTCTTCTCAGTAAATATGTTCTCAACCCACTCGCTCCTGATTGGAAGTTTTGTCATGACTTGATTCTCTACAACATTGCAACCACTGAATAGTAAAGTGAAGAGCATTACAACTCCAAAGGACGTTGTAATAAAAACAAATGGTCTATTTTTCATGATATTTACATCCTTTTATTTTAGCGCGTAGGGTGCGGCTCCGCCGCACCATTTTCGTTATTCCCACAACCACCGCTGGATCCGCCCCTCTTCCCCGCCATTCCAATCAATGTCGTAAATACCCTCTTCCACATACCGGTGAAAACTTGAATAAGCCCAATCAGCCGCACGTGAGACATACCCATGCTTGACAGGGTTGTAATGAATGTAATCCAAGTGCGTTTCTATATCTTCTTCGCTTTCCAGCGCGTGTTCCCAAAAACGTCGCTGCCAGATGGCAGCCTCACCCCGTTTTATCCGTGAAGCATTGCGTTCTTCTCCTGGTCCGACTTCCTTCAAATATCCCTTGGTGAAAAGCCGTTTTATTTCTCCCCAACGTACGGAATAGTTGGCATCCCTCTCAGGCAGTTTCCAAATACTGTGAATATGGTCTGGAAGCAGGCAAACAGCTAAAGTTTCGAACGGGAATCTTTGATTCGTATTTTGCCAGGCATCATGCAGAATTCCCCGCGCTTTTTCCTCCGTCAGGATCGGAATCCGATGATACGTGACTACCGTGAAAAAGTAGGTTCCCCCCTCTACTTTTGAGCGTCGATATACTGGCATGGATTAATTGTATATCGGATCAATGGTGGTGCGGTTTGACCGCACCCTACTTGCTCTTAATTTTCAAGACAGTATGTACATGCTAATTCTTCTTTACTAAAACCTCCACATATGCACCAACATCAACGCTTGATTCTCCATTTCCCGTCTCCATTAATCCACGAATTAAAATAACGACTTTTGTGGAAGTTCCAACACCAGAAATATTCGGAATAACGCTATCTGCATAGATCCTATTTTGTGGACTTAGTATTATCAGTTCTTCTTCCTGGGGGAAGAGCTTCGGAAGTTCCATCCATTGGCTTTTTTCTTCATCAAAAACAAAACATGAGACCTCAAAATCTACAGGAGCTACAATAGAATATTCACTTGTATTTTCAATAAGATAGGAAATTGGCATCCCTTCACGATATGATGAATTATCATCAGTCAACCAGATTCTCAATGATTTATTGATATCACCTGGCATATCAATTTCTGAAAATTTTTCTCCTTCTACTTGAGTTTTGCATGATGTGATAATAAGAATAACAAAGTAGAGTGTAAAAAGTAAATTGACGCCTTTTCTTTTCATTTTTCCTCACGGTTGAATAATATGTGTTACATTACCCCAAAAACCTGAAGTCCAAACAGTAATACCCAAAATTGCATATTGATTTAGGGGGTCTCTTACGATAGATTGATTAATAGGTATCGTAAAACTCGAATTTGTTGCAATATTTACATATTTAAAATCTTTGTATTTACTCACCGGATAATTTGAACCGGTAGTGTAAAGATAATAGTCCAATTTTATCGCTCTTATCGGTTCAATAAACCTGTTTTCGACGATTATTTTTGTGAGGTCTACTCGTCGTTCAGCATTTCGGGAAATTCCAGAAATATAAATGTCATAATAAATTTCTGAATACGCGTCAGGCCCCCATTGGAGTATATTCTTTTGAAACCAACCTCTAGACCCAAAATTTACACTAACGTAGGTGAATGCGTCAACGCCTACTGAAAAACCATCCGCAAATCGACTTGTAGGATCTACCAAGTTGGAATAAGCATTAGCGGCTTTGTCAGTCGGATTTTCTGATGGAAGAAGACTAAACCATATTTCCTCTACGTCATCAGGTACATCAGAAACTGAACATACTGGGGAGGATACTTGCCCTGATGTTACTTCTTCACTACTACTATTGTTACTTCCATTGCCCGATGAACAACCTGGGAGATCGCACCCACCTTGATCGTCATCATCCATCATATTCCCACTCGGATCATTGAAGTTAATCGGATTGTTGTTCGTGTAAGCGTACCTGTCATACGCCTGGCTGCTCCCGGGCTGCGGAATCAGAGTATCCGCACTGATGAACCTGCCAACTACCGGGTCGTAGTATCTTGCCACGTAGTAATACAGTCCGATCTCGAACTCGTCACGCTGTCCGGTGTAGCGGTAATCGGTGGCGGTCGCGCCGTCTCGGATTTCGCCACCCCATCCGCTTCGCTCCGGGGCGCACAATTCGCGATGCGGTGTACTTCACAGTGTCAAGCAGGCTGCCATCTGCAGCCGCGGTGGTGCTGGTGCTGCCCAGGTTGTCAGAGAGTAACCAGGTGATTGTCCCGTTCTTTGCGTAGCACCCCCGAACAGGTCGCGTGAGTGGGGCAAGCATGGCGATCCTATTTAGTTTTTAAGGTTCTTCAAAATAGCGGGACAACGCCCACCTTACTGGCTACAGAAAGATGAATTACCTTAAAATTTCCAAAACCCCTTGACAAATATAGAACAAACGTGCTATAATCATCTATCAAAATATTTCCAGACCATCTCTAACAATCGCGAGTTATTCGAATTGATTCTCTTTGTTTCCTTGAAACAATTCGACCTGTTTTTCAGCTTTTTGAATACAAAAACATTCGTTCCCCATTCGTTCCCATTTTTAAATGGGAACAAAAACAAATCATCAAGGGAGAAATATTCGAAAGTAGCCGGTAGCAAACCCACCACCTCTCGCACCTCGGATATCCGCCACGGGTTAATTGTATATCACATCGATTACCGCCCCAAATCTGCACCTTGACAGTTACTCCCTTACTCAATAAAATAGGCTTGCCGTAAGGACAAATCCTGAATTTCGGAAGAAAGGTTTCGCGATGTTTTTGGAAGACTCGGATAACGCTCAAGACGTACCCCCTCTTAGACAAAGGGGAACTCCTGGCGTATCCACGCACGTTCATAATGCTCTACCTTTCTTAGCGCGCTGGCAGTCCGCTGCCGCGCAGGGAATCAATACATTCAAAGAGGTACCAGCCTGATCAGAATCACCTGATCACGTTGCGGTGTGGGTCTGCCGGCTGGTACAGTGTGCTTGCCGGTTTTTTATTTAAGCGAGGAGGACCTATGCCGTTCATCAGCCACATCATCAATAAACCAGTTGTCGATGCCGAAGGCGAATCCCTGGGCAAAGTGGAAGAGATCTACGCCATTCAGCGTGAAGACCGCGCCCATCCGGTGATCACTGCCCTTGCCGTGCGCAGCAAGACCTCCCGCGCCTGTTACCCCATCTCCGAGGTCACCGTGCTCTTCTCGCCGGTCATCCCCCTGGCACACGCCGCCGATCAGCTCACCGCCTACGAACTCCGCGGTGACGAACTGCCCCTCATCCAGGACATTCTCGACAAGCAGATCCTCGATACCAACGGCATCCGTGTGGTGCGCGTCAACGACCTGCAGATTGCCCGCGTCAACGGGGATTATGTGGTCTCCAATGTGGATATCAGCAGCCTCGGTTTATTACGCCGTTCCGGTCTGCCGCGCTTCGCCGAAAACCTGCTCACCCGCCTCACCGTCAAGAAGCCGGAGAACACCATCTCGTGGACCTTTGTGGAGCCGCTGCGCCAGGATGAATTCATGCGCCTCAAGGTACCGGTTGAAAAGATCAAAGACCTGCACCCGGCCGACATCGCCGAATTGATCAGCGACATGAATCACAACGAAAGCGGTGAACTGCTCAACTCCCTCGATATCGAACACCTCGCGGACGCCCTTGAGGAGGTCGAGCCTGAGTTCCAGGCGTCGCTCGTCAAGCACATGTCCGATGAAAAGATCGCCGATGTCCTCGAGGAAATGTCTCCGGATGAAGCCGCCGACTTACTGGCTGAACTCCCCCAGGAGCGCAGTGAAGACCTGCTGGAGATGATGGAGACCGAGGAACGCGAAGAGGTCAAACTCCTCCTGTCTTACCCCGAGGATACCGCCGGCGGTTTGATGACCACCGACGTCGTCATCGTCAGCCCCGCCCTCACCGCCGCCCAGGCCATCGAATCCATCCGCGCGCAGGAAAGTGAAGTGGATGCCGTCCTGTATGTCTATGTGGTGGACGAGCACAAGCGCCTCACTGGCACCTTCTCCCTCAGCGAGCTTATTTTTGCCCAGCCGCGCACGCGCGTCAAGGATTTCATGCACACCAAGTTCATCTCCGTCAACGCGCTCGACAAGCAGGATGAGCTGGCGCAGGTGGTCGCCAAGTACAACCTGCCCGCCGTCCCCGTGGTGGATGACAAGAACCACCTCCTCGGCATCGTCACCGCTGATGACGCGCTGGACAAGATCCTGCCCACCGCCTGGAAGAAACGCCTGCCGCGCTTCTATTAGAGCAGCAGTGGATTAACCAATGAGAAGTTCAACCAATCCGCTCATCAGGCGCATTGTCAGATCCCGCTGGGTGCACCGCCTGGCGATCTTCGGCTCGGTCTTTGGCCCTGCCACCATTACCGCCATGGCGGATAATGACGCCAGCGGTGTGGCCACCCTGGCAGTTGCCGGCGCCACCCTGGGCTACCCCATCCTCTTCCTCTTCCTCATCACCACCCCCCTGCTCGCCATCACCCAGGAGATGGGTATGCGCCTGGCGCTGGTCACACGCCGCGGGCTGGCAGACCTCATCCGTGAGAAATTCGGCGTCAAAGCCTCCCTGCTCATTTTCGCCGCCCTGGTGGTGGCCAACCTCGGCACAGTGACTGTAGAACTGTCAGCCATCAAGACCACCAGCACCATGCTCAACATTCCCGCAATCCCCTTTGTGCTCGGCATCGTCGTCATCTCGTTCCTCATCGTCACGCGCGGCAGCTACAAGATCACCCAGGCCATCATGCTATTGGTAAGCCTCTTCTACCTCACCTACGTGGTTTCCGCCGTCAAAGCCAAACCGGATTGGGGACTGGCGTTTTCAAACCTGGTCTTCCCGCACGGCGTGGAATTCACCCCCGAGTACCTGCGCAGTTACCTGCTCATCGGCATGGGCGTGGTCGGCACCATGATCACCCCATGGGGGCAGTTCTTCATCAGCAGCTTCGCCTTCGACAAGAACATTGATGCCGCCAAGATCAAATTCTCGCAGATCGAAACTTACGTGGGGTCGTTCATCACCCACTTTGTGGCTTTCTTCCTGGTGGTGGCTACCGCCGCCACACTTTTTGTGCACGGGATCACCCTCACCTCGGGAGAAGAAGCTGCCCTCGCCATCGAACCCTTCACGGGTCAGTTTGCCAGCATCCTCTTCGCCGTCGGACTGCTCAACGCCGGCTTTATCGGCCTGGTGATCGTTTCCCTCTCCACCGCTTACGCCTTCTCCGAGTTCTTCGGCACCTCCGGCAGCCTGGATTCAAACTTCAAGCAGAGCCGGCTCTTCTATGGGATCTACATCTCCCAGATCCTCATCGCGCTGGTGCTGGCTTTCATCCCTGGCATCTCTCTTTTCAAGCTGGCCATCGTCACCCAGACTCTCAACGCCGTTGCCCTGCCGCTGGTCTTTTATTACCTCATCCGCCTCACCAGCAATAAAACGCTCATGGGAAAGCATGCCAATACCGCGTTCAACAAGTGGTTTGCCATCATCGCTTCGATCGTCATCATCATCGCTTCTGGTTTTGCCTTGACCGCCATTTTCATTAAATGATAAATATTGCCCGATTATGAGAAAACTCTTAGCTGAATCTTTTCTTGTTTTAATGTAGAGCGATTATATTTGGCTCGATTCTGATGGTTTTCCTCCTTTATGGATTATGATCGTGCTGAGCAATCAGATCAAAACGAGCGGACTGGTCCCCGCTCGTTTTGAGTTAAAGCGTCATTGTCATCGCGAGGGCGAAGCCCGCGGCGATCCCCAAAAACCTTATGCACGAAAAACGAATGTAGGGTGATTCATAGCGATCTTTGCATCCCGGGTAGTTCGTGCGAGTGCTTTGCACGAACGATCGTTGTGAGAGGGGAGAGCGATCTTTAGGGAGCGGCAATTCCCAACTAACTTATTCTTACGGGTGAATTCCGCGATTTATGCGTCCCCTTGCAAGTTGATTTTCCCCTAATAAAGTTTGTGTTTCTTGCCAGATTTGCTTCTTAAGGTCTATACCGTTCCTCTTCGACAATGATCTTATCCCGGATGCGGATGCTCCTGGTCGTGGTTCGCCAGTCCAGGCCATATTCCTCATCAATCAAAGTGAGATCCACCAGGGACCAGCGCCGGTAATAATGTGAATCCACCGGATGCGCTGCGATGTAGTATTCTGCCAGGTCCTTTACCGAGAAAAATGAAGGCTGCACCAGCTCGATCAGGTAATCGTTGTACCCCCATTTTCCGGATAACTCATCGTAGAAAACGTGGATTGAGTGAGGCTGTTTTTTCGAGAATAAACCATATTCCAATATGAGCATATAAGGTTTGGCGCCCAGTTTCTCCCCGAAGAGAGCGCTGATGACAGCCGACTCGTAACAATCCGATATGCCTTTGGATAACGCCACCAGCGGCGAGGAATCCAATGTGCCCGCCGGACGGTTGTTCACCTCGCGGGCAATGAATGTATAGTCTCTTTGAATGTTGGCGTTCATGTCTTCGTAGGTTTCGTACCGGGCAAGGAACCCCTGCAGAACAGGCGGCAGGCTGCCAGAATCAATCGGCGCATAAGGCGCGGGCATGATAACTGGTTCACTTCCACTACCACAGGAAGTGAGGAAAAGCATGCAGCCGAGCAGGAGAAAGACTTTAATAATCGCGGTTTTTCTCATGGTTTTTTTATTGGTTCCATTGAGTTTATTGTAAAACAATATCCATGATTCCTGGAAAGGCATCCAGGGTTGTGTGCTTAGGGAAGACACGCGAATCATACCATCTCCAATGGGAAGTAATAATTAAATTGCATTGTGACCCGGTTGAGGGAATTAATCCAAATTCCGCACAGAACGGTTGGCTAAGCCGACCAGGGCAAGGATTACCGTGAGCCCTCCCCCGATGATAAACACCAGCGGTGCACCAATCAGGTCCGTTGCCCAGCCGGAGATGCCGTACCCTATCGGCAGCAGGACGAAAGACCCAAGCGCATCGATGGAGGAAACCCGGCCCAACAACTCGCGCGGCACAAGTTCCTGCAGTGAGTTGGTCCAGATCAAGCCGAAGATGGAAACAAAGAATCCTTCCACGAAGGCAGCGGCAGCCAGTAAAGGGATAGAAACCGAAATTCCAAAAATTCCAATGGCCGCCCCAAATGCGATCGTGGAGATGTAAGCCAATGGTCCACGGCGCCTGATCACCTTAAAACTGCCGATAAACACCGCCCCCACCACAAATCCGACCGCACTCATGGAGGTAAATAGACCCAAAACTTCCACATTGGCATGCAAATTGTCTTTAATCAAAAAGGGTAAGGATACCGACATCGGACTGCTGGTGGCGTTGACAAAACCGAAAATGACGATGGTGATCCACAGCCAGGGCGAAGCGATCACTGCCAGGTAGCCCTCTCGCAGGTCCTTGAGGGCTGATCGCATCCCGGCTTTTGCCGGAGAAGTGGAAGCCAGCCCTTCAGCGGTAATCGCTGGCTTGGGAGCCACGTTCAATTCGGGGTTTGACCGCAGGATGAGAAGGATGCACACTGCCGAGATTACGAAAGACAGCGCGTCCAGTCCAAAGGCCAGGGGCGTACCGCCAAAAGCAACGATCGACGCACCAATAGCTGGTCCAATGATACTTGTACCGCGTTGGAAGAGGCTGGTCAATGAGTTGGCGCTCGGCAGCAGTTCCCTGGGTGTAATCTCAGGGACGGTGGCAGTATACGCCGGATGGAAAAAGGCACTCACCAGCCCAAATACCACACTGGCGATGTAGATATGCCACACCTCCAGCCATCCCAGGAATGCTAAAAGCGTGATGACCGCAACCACGATACCGTTGAACACGTCTGAGAACAGCATAATGCGCAGGCGGGGGAAGCGGTCAGTGGCTACGCCGCCAATGAGCAGGAAGATCAGCATGGGAACTGAAGAGAAAATCAGTACCGTTCCCATAGCAGTGGCGGAATGCGTTTTTTCCAGCACCCACCACGCCAGTGTGATGCGAAAAAGGCTGTCCCCCAGTCGCGAGGTGGTCTGCCCACCCAAAAGAAGGGCAAAAGGACGGTGGGTGAGTGATTTGAATAAGGTCAACAATAGCTCCAGGGAATACTACGGGTTTAATGAATATGTAATTTCTACAGTATAGCAGAATGATAAATCCAGTTTCGCTTAATTTGTGGTCGAGGTTTTTGCCTTTCATTTTCAGTGTTTTCTTTAGACAGCGTTTACGGTTCTCGGTATTTTCTCTTCAGTGTATTCTGTGTATTCCGTGGTTAAAAAATTTATGGTATCCTTAACCCCGCGCCCGGATGGGACCGGCGCGGCAGAGCCCTGCGAACCCCGTCAGGTCCGAGAGGAAGCAGCGGTAAGGAGGATCCTCTGGGCGCCGCCGGCAAACCTGTCCGGACGCACTTTTAACCTCAAGGCATAAATCCATGACAACACCCCCGGTATGCAGTTACGAAGGTTCCGACTATCAAACCTCCTTCTGGGAGAAGGGCGGACGCGCTTACGAGGACGCCTGTGAAGCCAGCGCCCTCAAACGCCTGCTCCCCCCCCAGGGCGAGCACCTGCTTGAACTGGGTGCCGGCGCCGGGCGAAACACCCCGCGCTACCACGGTTATAAGCGCATCACCCTGCTGGATTACTCGCGCACGCAGTTGGAACAAGCCCGCGAGAAACTGGGCGATTCCCCGCGTTACCGCTATATCGCCGCCGACATCTATCACCTGCCATTCGTACCGGGCGTTTTTGACGGCGCCACCATGATCCGTACCCTGCACCACATGGCAGATGCCCCGCTCGCGCTGGCGCAGGTGGAAAGCGCCCTGCAGCCGGGAGCCGCTTTCATCCTTGAATACGCCAACAAGCGCAACATCAAAAGCATTCTGCGTTATCTCTTCCGCAAGCAGCCCTGGTCGCCGTTCACCCGCGAACCTGTGGAATACATCCCGCTTAATTTTGACTTTCACCCCACCTCCATCCGCAAATGGATGGACGACCTGGGGTTCAGTATCATCCGCACCCTTACCGTCAGCCACTTCCGCATGGGGCTGCTCAAGCGCCTCTTCCCCGTACGCTTTTTGACCTGGCTGGACAGCCTGGCAGCGCTCACCGGCAACTGGTGGCAGCTCAGCCCGAGCGTTTTCCTGCTCACCCACACCAGCCTGGAGGGCACCTCCGCTCCTGAAAGCGCCTTCTTTGCCTGCCCGGCCTGCGGCACTCCGCTGGAGGATACGCCCCCCCTGCTGCGCTGCAGCCGCTGCCAGCATGAATACCCGATGCTCAATGGCATCTACGATTTCCGCCTCGATCCTCCCGCCGGGGTGAACTGATCCATGCCCGACCATCTGCTGGATGATCTCAACCCGCCGCAGCGCCAGGCTGTTACCGCTGGTGACGGGCAGGTGCTCGTGCTTGCCGGCCCCGGTTCGGGCAAGACGCGTGTTCTCACACGCCGCCTGGCTTATCTCATCGACCGCAAAGGCATCCCGGCTTATGACATCATCGCCGTCACCTTCACCAACAAAGCCGCACGCGAAATGGAAAGCCGCGTGGTCAACATGGTCAACCAGAGCCTCGAAGGCATCTGGCTGGGAACCTTTCACGCCATGTGCGCCCGCCTGCTGCGGCGTGAATCCGCCCAGCTCCCCTTCAGCGCCAATTTCGTCATCTTCGACGCCAGTGACCAGGAAACACTCATCAAACGCGCCCTGCGTGAACTGAATATCGACGACAAAACGCATCGCCCTGCCGGTGTGCACGCCGCCATCTCCGCCGCCAAGAACGACCTGCAGCTCCCTAAAGATGTACCACGCGGCAGTTACCGTGATGAAGTGGTTGCCCGTGTCTACGAGAAGTACCAGGAGATGCTGCAGCTCAACAACGCGGTTGATTTTGATGACCTGTTGCTCTACACAGCCAATTTACTTCAAAATAATCCGAACGTTGCCGAGAAATACGCGCGCCGCTTCCGGCACGTGCTCGTGGACGAATTCCAGGACACCAACCTGGCGCAATATGTCATGCTCAAACAGCTCGCGTCCTATCATCACAACATCTTCGTGGTGGGGGATGAAGATCAGTCCATTTACCGCTGGCGCGGAGCGGATTACCGCAATGTGCTGCGCTTCGAGAAGGACTACCCCAAATGTGAGACCATCCTGCTGGAGCAGAATTACCGCTCCACCCAGAATGTGCTGGATGCCGCCCGCCAGGTGATCGACCGCAACCGCAACCGTACCCCCAAGCGCCTCTTCACCGAACGCGGTAGCGGCAGCAAGATCATCCAGTACGTGGCGGTGGATGATGTGGCGGAAAGCGCCTTCGTGGTGGATACCATCCAGCAGTACCTTAAAACTGGCAAAGCCAGCGCCAACGATTTTGCCGTGATGTACCGCACCAACGCCCAGTCCCGCATCATCGAGGAAACCCTCATGCATGCGGGCATCCCCTACCGCCTGGTGGGTGCACAGAAATTCTACGGCCGGCGCGAGGTCAAGGACATCATCTCTTTCCTGCGCCTGGTGGAAAACCCCGACGACGAGGTCAGTTTGCTGCGCGTGATCAACGTCCCTCCGCGCAATATCGGCGACAAGACCGTGTCCACCCTGCAGTCGGCTGCCAGCCAGGTCGGTCTCAGCCTGGGCGCGCTGGTGCTCGATCTGGGGAAACACCAGGATTCCTCTCCGTACTGGATGGCGGTTGGCAGACCGGCTGAAAAAGCGGTGGATGTTGGCGCGATGCTGGCAGAATGGCAGTCACTGAAAGACAAGATCTCGCTGCTCTCACTGTTCGACCGCATTATTGAAGATACCCGTTACGAGGCATTCATCAACGATCAGACCGAGGATGGCAACGACCGCTGGGATAACGTGCAGGAACTGCGCCGCCTGGCGTTGGATTACCAGGAGAAAGGGTTGACCGAATTCCTGCAGAATCTGGCGCTTGTCTCTGACCAGGACACCATTCCCTCCGCTGACGTCGAAGACCCAGAGCAGCCGCGCGGAGCGGTGACCCTGCTGACCCTGCACACAGCAAAGGGGCTCGAGTACAGCCACGTATTCATCATCGGTCTGGATGAAGGACTGCTGCCGCACAGCCGTTCGCGTGATGATCCTGAAGAGATGGCAGAGGAACGCCGCCTGTTTTACGTAGGGATGACCAGGGCGAAAAATCAACTCTACCTGTTGCGCGCTGAAAGGCGGCGCACATTCAACATGTGGGATTACGGCGAACCATCGCGTTTTCTGGCAGACATCAACACTGACCTGGTGCTCAACCAGGGTCGGCACGCCACCTCGCGCCGCGAAACTTATGAAAGTGATTTCCGCTGGAGCACCACCGGGGTTTCCACACCCAGGCAGTACAAAGTGGAAACACCCAAAGAGTCCCGCTACAAACCCGGCATGCGCGTGCGCACCAATTCCTGGGGAGATGGCGTGGTGCTGGAAAGCAAAATTGATACCGACGGCGAGGAAACCGTGGACGTGCATTTTGAGTCTGTTGGTTTCAAGCGCGTACTGGCCTCGCTGGCTAATCTTGAAATAATCTAACCCCACCAATCGAGACCTATGCTTGCCTTACTAGCCCTCATTCCCATCCTTGTGGTTTTGCTCCTGATGCTCGTCTTCCGCCTCGGAAGTCATTTCGCCGCACTGGCGGGCTGGGCAGCAGCCATACTCGTGGGAGTGCTCGCCTTCGGGCTTACCTGGCAGGTATTCTGGGTTTCCCAGGCCAAGGGTTTTCTGCTGACCCTGAACGTGTTTTACCTCCTCTGGACAGCCCTGTTCCTCTATCACCTGGTGGATCAGTCCGGCGGCATTCGCGCCATTGCTCAATCGCTGCAGCGCGTCATCCCGGATACGGGTTGGTTGATCCTGGTGCTGGCATGGATGTTCACCGGGTTAATCGAGAACGTGGCAGGTTTTGGGCTTCCCATCACCATTGGCGCACCCATGCTCACCGCGTTGGGGGTATCTCCGGTCATAGCGGTGGCGTCCACAGCCATCGGGCACTCATGGTCAGTCATCACCAGCGGTATGGCGCTGGCATTCCGCACGCTCACCGATATCACCGGCACCGATCCGGCAGCCCTCTTCCCGCCCACGGCGGTACTGGGCAGTATCGCCATCCTGCTCACAGGGCTCTCAACAGCATGGATCCTCAAGCAGATGAAACACTGGCGCAAGGTTATCCTGTTGGCAGTGATCGTCAGTGCTGTACACGCCCTATCCGGTTTGTTGGGGCTAATCACCCTCGGTTCGTTCATCGCTTCCATCATCGGAATCCTGGCAGGTATCCTGCTCGGCAAAAAACCTGCCGATTGGAAACCGAACATGGAAAAGGATAAGCACCTTTTGGGCGGGGTGTTGACCTACGGATTTTTGATCGCGGTGATCATGGTCGCCACCCTGGTGAAACCTTTGAATACCTTCCTGTCTCAATATACCTGGACGCTGGCGTTCCCTGCGGTGACCACCACCTTTGGGCATGCCACCGCTGCAGGCAATGGTTACCTCTTCCGGTATCTCACCCACCCGGGTACGTTCATCCTGTTGACTTCTCTCGTCGCGCTGGTTGTCTTCCCGCGGTTCAAGGGGTATCAGATCGGCAAAGCCGGGGTCGCTTTCACCAGGATGGTGAAATCTGGCGTTCCGGCCACTCTTGGAACCCTCTTCATGATCTGTATTGCCACTTTAATGGAGCACACTGGCATGACCCTGCGCCTTGCGGAAGGCATCAGTCAGCTGGCAGGTTCCATTTACCCGCTTTTTGCAGCACTTGTCGGCATCACTGGTACATTTATCACTGGCAGCAATACCAATTCCAACGTGGTGTTGGGCATCATGCAAAAGGAAGTTGCCGCGCTGTTGAAACTCTCGCCGCTCGTCATCCTGGCGGCTCAAACGGTGGGCGGTGCTTTGGGAAGTATGATTGCGCCCGCGAAACTGGCAGTGGGTACAAGCACCAGTGCCATCAAGGGCAGCGAGGGCGAGATCCTGCGCATAACCCTTCCCATCGGGTTGGGGTGTATCGCTATCATCGGTTTGGCAGCTTGGTTGATGCTTCTCTAGCGTTTGGTTTCAAGAATCTCTATTGCGTTACATGCCGGTCACGGCGCGCTGCACGAATGTCAGTACCGCCATAATGAGGAAGAGCACGATCGACGCAACAGACCAGCCTTTACCGGCGTGTGAAGCAATGCCCAGTAATCCCCCGGAACCCGCGAAGAACAAGACCACATAAGTGATTACCATCCAGCGGGTATTCCTGAAATCCATTTTAAGAACATAATCCAGCAGGAGCTCAACCACCAGCCACAGCAGCATTGCCCCGATCTGGATGTAATAAATGGTTGGACGATTGTATTTCGGGGCGTTGATGAGCAGGTATACCAAAGGAATGGCTAAGGCAAATTCGAAATAGCCGATCCAGTGTCCGATCTGGGGTTTGCCAAGCAGGCGAAATGTGAATACCAGGATTGCAGAGATAAAGAAGGCGACTGCGGTCAGCGCGCCGATCAAGTTCAATTTTTCCATCGTTTCCCTCCATTGTTGAAGAAACGATGCCATTATGGCGCGAAATAATGAGAAATTGATTAATCCAGTTGCTGCACGACATGTTCCAGAACGGTGATTTTGGCAGCATCATAATCTTCGATCCTGCCGGCGTCTGCCAGGGTGGTAAGCACTTGGTCCAACGGCAGCCTGGCAGTGGTTTGCCCGCCAACGCTACGCATCAGGTCTTCCAGGTGGCTGGGTCCGAAAATTTCATGTTTTTCGCCGCAACCCGGGCAAATGAAATAACTCATGTTTTCCACTACTGCCAGCACGGGGACGTTCAGCTGCTTGAGCATAGCGGATGCTTTTTTCACCACCATTCCGGCCAGTTGCTGCGGGGAGGTCACCAGCACCACGCCGTTCACCGGCAGGGACTGCATCACCGTCAGTGAGGCATCTGAGGTACCCGGCGGGAGATCCACCAGCAGCACATCCAGGCTGCCCCACAGCACATCACTCCAAAACTGCTGGATCATGCCTGCGATCATCGGTCCGCGCCAGATGACTGCCGCATCCTCGGTGGGGACCATCAGGTTGGTGGAAACCACCTTGATGCCCAATCCAGTAACTGCAGGCAGGATACCCTGCTTGCTCCCGCGCAAGCCGCCCGCGGGCAGGCCAAAGAATTTGGGGATGCTCGGACCGGTGATATCGGCGTCGAGGATGCCGACTTTCTTGCATGCCCGCGCCAATTCACAAGCTAGCAGTGCGGTGACCGAAGACTTGCCAACGCCCCCCTTTCCGCTCATCACCGCAATGACGCGTTTGACCTGGTTGAAACTGTTGAGCCTGGGCAGCTGCGGTTTGCCGCTGGCGAAAATCTTTTTGCGCTCTTCGTCGCTCATCGCCCCAAAGGTGATGCTGACAGAATTGACCCCCGGAATCGCTGAGACTGCCGCCCGGGCATCACGTTCCATCTGGTTCTTCATCGGGCAGCTGGGGATGGTCAGCGCCAGGGTAAAGCTCACTCCCCCATCGGGTGAGATCACGAGGTCTTTCACCATGCCTAACTCGACCAGGTTGCGGTCCAGTTCCGGATCTTTTACTTTGGATAATGCGTCTAATACTTGCTGCTGTTCGATCATCGTCACCGATCCTCTTTCTGCGGGGATGGATTATTGAAGTTGATTATAATTGACCCATAGCGGAGGGAAAAATGAAAATAAAGCGAGTTCTTATTTTATTGTTGGTCGTACTTTTCCTGCCAGCCTGCAATATCTCAGTTGACCTTTTCAATACCCCCGAACCCACCACCCCGGTTGCCACAGCAGCTCTCCCAACGGTGGTGCCGATGCAAACCATCACAGTTTACTTTACCAACCAGGCCCGCTTTGAAGTGGGAACTGAGCCGTATGAAGATGCGGTCACTCGCGAAGTCCCGGCGCATGCCGACCCCATGTTCGCCGTGCTGGATCAATTCTTCCTTGGACCCACCGCCGAAGAATCCGCCAAGGGTCTGATCCGGGTGGACAGCGGATTTACCCAATTGCGTAACTTGACCCTTATTAATGGCATTGCCCGCGTGTACCTGGGCGGGGTTTGCAGCAACAATGGCGCAGCCTATTCAGTCGCCAACCTGATCAGCAAAAATCTAAGCCAATTCCCGCAGATCACTGCCGTCAAGATCTACGACGAGAACGACAGCAACCTGGATCCTGATTCCAACATGAGTTCGCTGCCTTACTGCCTCGAGCCGTAAGCTGTCACCAGTCTGCGCGTCATATAACGTGCCGGGATGATATAATCCCGGCATGGAAATTCCCTTTTTACTTGCCATGCTCGTGGTTCTTATTGTGCTCTTTTTCTTGAGCCGGGCAGCAGTGGAGCGTATTGAAAAAAATCATTACGAACAGCGTGCTGACCTCTACCGCTTTACTCCTATCAAGGAAGGCGATATCGTCTTCATGGGCGACAGTATCACCGACGGCGGCTGCTGGGAGGAGTTCTTCCCTGGGTTGCCGGTAAAGAACCGCGGCATTAACGCTGATACTACAGAGGGCGTCCTCAACCGCCTGGGAACGATCCTTTACCGCTCGCCGGCAGCCATATTTCTGCTCATCGGCACAAACGATCTCAACTGGTGGGCTTACCGCCATGATGATGAGATCCTGGAAACCTACGAAAAGATTCTGCAGAACTGCATGATGGTCTCTCCCGCCACTAAAGTATTTGTCCAATCCATCCTTCCTCGCAAAAAAAGATTTTCAAAACATATCATCAGCCTAAACAAAAGGCTGCAGGCATTGGCAAAAAAGTATGGGGATGAATACATCGACCTGTATCCACGTTTTGTGGATAAAGAAGGGGCAATGAAATCTCATTTCACCAATGACCACCTGCACCTCTTGTCCCCCGGATATAAGAAATGGGTGGAGATTCTAACCCCTTACCTGCAGGATATTGGCAAAAACTGACTCCTGACCCGGGATTCATTTGCATTTCTGTAAACAATATCGAGCAACCCGAGTCTTAGCTGGGGGTTGTAAGCAGTACCTGCTTTGTCATATTTCCGGTTGTTTTTTCAATCAAAAGATATGCCTTAAAAGGTGCCGGGAATATGTCCTGGCGATGGTACATTTCGTGCATCTACAAGGTATCCTTACTGGTGCCTGTTAGGAAGATTACTGGTTGGGCTGGAGAGCTTTGAATGAAGATGAGTAAATTATTGGAAAGAGTTTTATACGGGGCTTCAAAACCCGTGGTCAAAACGTATACCAACACCATGCTGAATATGGATATACGTCAAAAATCACCCTTCCCGGTCGGCGCAAAGATCATCGCACCAAATCACCCTAGTACCACCGACCCCTTCTTTATAGCTGCCATGCTGGGGCATCAATCCTTCATCATGATCAACAATGTTCTCTTTCAGGTACCCGTACTGGGTGAATACCTGCGCCGCTCCGGGCACATCCCGGTGATTAAAGGCCGGGGGCAGGAAGCCATTGACGCTGCACTTGAGCATCTAAAAAAAGGGCATACCATCATGATCTTCCCTGAAGGGTTGATTTCGCCGCTCAGCGGAGGGTATCACAAACCGCGTACCGGGGTAGCCCGGCTGGCATTAGCCAGTGGAGCGCCGGTGTTCCCGGTTGGCATCTACCTGCGCAAAGACCGCATCTGGTCGAAAAAATCAAAAGTGGAAGGTAAAGATGAAATGGGGTACTGGTATGTTCGCGGACCCTATAATGTGACCGTTGGCAAACCCTTGCGTTTCAGCGGCAACGTGGAAGACCATGACCTGGTGCGGGATGTATCTCAAAAGGTAATGCTCAAGATCATGCGCCTGGCTTACGAAAGTGAACAGCGCTGGATCCGCACCAATCGCTCGCTGCCCGACGCACTGGAAACCGTGTAATTTTTTCTACCAATAAATACAACACCCCTGTGGGGGTGTTTTTATTATGAGTACAATTAACTCATCTCAATCACGGGAGTCAATCATGAAACCTCAACAACTGTTCAAAGGACCTGGTAAATTACTGGACGCGCAAGGAAACCTCACACAGGCAGGTTGGGCACCCCAACAGGAATTGGACTGCAACCTCGAGAACGCGCATTTCTACCGCCTGAAGTTTATGCAGGCGCTGCGGATCAAGCGTTGGGATTATTACGCGCTCACCACGCCCACACATTTCTTCTCCTTCACCATCAGCGATATCGGCTATCTCGGAATGGTATTCGCTTACGTAATTGACTTTGCCAGCGGCAAGTACCAGGAACAAACCCTGACCCTCCCGTTTGGTGGAAGCGTGCAGTTGCCGCGCAATAGTTACGCAGGGGAGACGCTCAGCAATGCCTCGGGGAAAACCCTCAAGTTCACCGTCACTCCGGAAAGCCGCCTCGTTTCGGTGCGCTGGCCTGGTTTTGGGGATACCGATCTGGAGGCTGAACTGGAGTTTACGCATACCCCGCAACATGAATCCATGAATATCATCATTCCCATCAAAGGCAAACGTTTTTATTACAATCGCAAGATCAACTGCATGCCGGCTTCCGGATGGGTTATGTACAATGGGGAGACCTTTAGCATCACCCCTGATAAGTGCCTGGCGAACCTGGATTGGGGTCGCGGGGTGTGGGAATATGAATCCTTCTGGGTGTGGGCAAGTGCCTCCGGTTTCCTCAAGGATGGGCGCAGGATCGGTCTTAACCTGGGATACGGCTTTGGAGACACCAGCGCCGCGACGGAAAACTGCTTTATCCTGGAGGGCAGGGTTCACAAGCTCGGGGAGGTAGAGTTCACCTACAACAACAAGGATTTCAAGGCGCCCTGGAAAATGCTGGGGGAGAACGGACGACTCGACCTGGTGTTCACGCCATTCTTCGAACGGGTTGCCAAAACCGACCTCAAGGTCCTGCGCAGTGAAGTGCACCAGATGTTCGGCAGGTATAACGGTTCCCTGGTGAGTGATTCCGGTGAAAAAATCTCCATCACGGACGTCATCGGCTGGGCGGAAGAGCATAACGCCAAATGGTAATTATTTCGTGAATTAATCAACAAGAAGGGGCGATTCATGAATCGCCCCTTCTTGTTTTCCCATTATTTTAAAATTTACACCCAGCCGCGTAATTGCATGGCCTTCACCACGCGGTCAATCGCTACCATGTAGGCCGCATCACGGGTGAAGACCTTGCGATTCAAACTCATTTCCAACACCGAGGCAAAAGCCTGGGTCATCTTGGTGTCGAGTTTTTCCAGTACTTCTTCCTTGGTCCAGTAATAATTCATGTCATTCTGGACGCTTTCGAAGTAGGAAACGGTCACTCCGCCGGCGTTGCACAGGAAATCGGGGATGACGAACACGCCCTTTGATTTCAGGATCTCATCGGCCTCGGGGGTGGTGGGACCATTGGCGCCTTCAGCAACGATCTTCACTTTCGGGGAGATCAATTTGATTGTGTCGGCATTGATCTGGCCTTCAAGCGCTGCCGGGATGAGCACATCCACTTCCTTCTTGATCCACTCGCCGCCATCTTCGATCTTGTAAC
>CAZHMD010000013.1:0-73613 GCA_964533735.1 uncultured Anaerolinea sp.
GAACGATCCCCTCGAGCAGGAAGCGCGCTTTGAGGAAATGGGGCGGGATTACAAGGCTGAGGATGAGGAACGCCACCCGATGGACGAGGACTACCTGCGCGCCATGTCTTACGGAATGCCGCCGCAGGGAGGGTTCGGCATGGGGGTGGACCGGCTGACGATGATCCTCACCGACCGGCGTACCATCCGCGAGGTGCTGCTCTTCCCGCATCTGCGAAACATAAGCGAATAGAAAATAAAAAACCCCGGAGCCTGCAAGATTCCGGGGTTTTGTTTTAGAGTTAGGAGCGCCAGAAACCGCGGCGCACCGGGCGCACATCCTCAGCGGTGATGAAGGCCTGCGGGTCAGCCTCAAGCGCGATGGTCTCGATGTTAGGCACATCCTTGCGCAGCACCGAGGCATGCAGCTCAAAAACGGTGCCGTTCTTGCCGTGCCCGGCGATCTCTGTGACGGCGTAACCGGAGGAGCGCAGTTTTTCAGCGATGGAGACGCCGCGGTTGGAGCTGATGATGGTAACCAGGATGTGACCGATGGCCAGGCGCTGCTCGATGAGCATGCCTACCAGGTTGCCGGTGGCAAAGCCGGTGGCATAACCGATAACGTTGAGAATGTTATCCAACTCTGTTAACACGGAACTGATAGCCACGACGAAGATCAACGACTGAAAGAAACCCAGAATCCAGACGATGAGCTTCTTTCCGCGTACCACGAAGAGAACGCGAATGGTATCGAGGGCCATGTCGCCGACCCTGAGGACAAAAATCAGGAGGGCAAATAACCAGGCGTGCGGATCTTGTAAGTATTCCATTTATTCCTGCCTTAATCCCTATTTGGAGCGCTTTCCTTCGATGGCGGGAAGGTAGTAGTCGGTCATGTATTCCTTAAGCATGCGGCGCAGGCTGAACTGCGGGGTTAAAGTTCGCAGGTCTTCCTTGACCATCTTGATCCAGCCAAGCGGGATCTTGTTGATGTCGCGTTCGTAGAACAGGGGGATGAGCTGTTTCTCGAGTGTCTCATAAATACTCTGGGCATCCGCGGCGTCCTGGGCTTCGTAATCAGCAAATTCAGTTTCAGAACCAATTGCCCAGCCATTTTTGCCGTTGTAGCCTTCACGCCACCAGCCATCGAGAACACTGAAATTTAAGGCGCCGTTGGCTGCAGCCTTCATCCCGGAGGTACCGGAGGCTTCGTTGGGGCGGCGCGGAGTATTCATCCACACATCCACCCCCTGGACGAGGTAGCGCGCCAGGTTGATATCGTAATCCTCAAGGAAAATCAGGCGGCCGCCGGAACGAGTGTCTTTTACCGCGCGGTAAACCTGCTGGATGAGCAGTTTTCCGGGTTCGTCAGCGGGGTGCGCCTTGCCGGCAAAGATGATCTGCACCGGCATGTGGGGATTGTTGATCAATCGCATCAGGCGGTCAAAATCGCGGAACATCAAATTGGCGCGCTTGTAAGTGGCAAAGCGGCGGGCGAATCCGATGGTGAGTGAGTAGGGTTCGAGGAAAACACCCCCAGCCAGCACCTGGGCAGGGGTAAAGGTACCGTTCTGCCACTGCTGACGGGTGCGCTCATTGGCGTAATTCACCAGTTTATTCTTGAGGTGGCGGCGTACCGCCCACAATTCCTCATCCGGGATGGCGGCTACTTTTTCCCACATGGCGGGGTCATCCAGGCGGTCAAGCCAGTCGGCACCTAAATATTTCTCGTAGAGCACGCTCATGCGGCGGGCAATCCAGGTGCGGGTGTGCACCCCATTAGTCACATAACCGATGGGTACATTTTCCACCTTTTTGCCGGGGTAAAGAAAACTCCACATGCGGCGTGAAACGCTGCCGTGCAATTCGGAAACAGCATTGGCGCGCTCCGAAAGTTTGAGCGCTAACACAGGCATAACGAACATGTCACCCCACGGCTGGTTTTGCCTGCCAAGGTCAATGAATTCGTCGCGGGTCAAGCCTAACTCCGCAAAAACCTGGCTGAAATACTTATCAATCATCCACACGGGGAACTGGTCGTTGCCGGCTGGCACCGGGGTGTGGGTGGTGAAGATATTGTTTAAGCGCACAATCTCTTTTGCCCTGGTGTAACTTTGCCCCGCCTTCACCAGCTGGCGCAGGCGCTCAACCGCCAGAAAGGCAGAATGACCCTCATTCATATGCCAGGCGGAAGGGGTGATGCCGAGCAGCGCCAGCGCGCGAGCGCCGCCCACTCCCAAAAGCACCTCCTGGGAAATTCGAACTTCAAGGTCGCTGCTGTAAAGTTTCTCAGTCAGCAGGCGGTCCATGGGATCATTTTGTTCCAGGTTGGAATCCAGGAGGTAGAGGTGAACGCGCCCGACCTCAAGCTCCCAAACGCGCGCGGTCACCTGGCGGCCGGGAAGATCAACACTGACCGTGAGCGGCTGGTGGTTCTCGTCGTACAGGGCAACCAGCGGGAGTTCGTTGTAATCGATCAATGCGGAACGGGTTTCCTGCCAGCCATCTTCGCTGAGGTGCTGGACGAAGTAACCCTGGTTGTAGACGAATCCAATTCCCGTCAGGGGCATGCCGAGGTCAGAAGCTTCCTTGAGGTGGTCACCGGAAAGGATGCCGAGCCCCCCGGCGTAAACCGGCAGGGATTCGTGCAAGCCAAATTCAAAGGAAAAATAAGCGATGTGCTTGTCGAGCAGCTTGGGGTAGGTAACCGCAAACCAGGTGTCCTTGCGCGAAAGGTAGGCATCCAGTTCGGCGATGGCTTTATCGTAAAACTCAAGGTAAGAGGGTTGATCGATGGCGGCGTTGAGGCGGGTGCGGTCCACGCGGCGTAAAAAAGCCACCGGATTGTGACTGACCGCGTCCCACAGCAGCGGATCGATGTATTGGAACAGGCGCTGACCGCTGGGATTCCAGCACCACCATAAGTTGTGGGCTAAGCGGCTGAGCCCCTGTACGCGCCTGGGAAGACTAAAAGAGTTGGGATATTCACGGATAATGGTTGTCATAAATCTCTCTTTGAAGCAAAGATGACTTGTAGTTTAGTGACACATTTCGCCCTTGGACAGAAGGATGATATTCAGCTGTGGTGTCCAGGGGATAATGTCGAGCGGAATTATATCAGAAAACGCCCGACAACAACTTGAGCACAATTAATACTCGCAGGGGATCTCGGATAGGATCTTATTGAAGCGATCGACTATTGGCGTGAGAATTAACGCCTTTATCATATTGCCGCTCAGACGAAGCTTGCCGTTCAACAGGGCAGCACGCGAACCCAGCTGCGCGCGGGTGAGTTTGGCGAAAGTCTCGTAATCTCCGCTGATAACAAACTCCGCCTGCGGCAGGGGGGCTTCTTTCACGGAAATTTCAGTGAAGACGCCCTTTTCGATCCTAAAATAAAGAGCGCGGTCTTTACCGTCCGGGCAGTGGTGGTACAAGGTGAGCATGGAGGAGGTGAGGAATTTCATCTCCACTGCGCTGAGCTGTTCGCGCAGGCGTTTGTTGGCTTCGGCTGTCCAATCAGGGCTGAGGTATTTGGTGGCTGCCATCGGACTCTCCTGGTGAAAATGATCGTGGAAAGAGGATTTCTTTATTGCGAGGGGAACAAGGTGTCAAAAATTTCCGGCACTTGTTTGCGCACCATCTCGCTGTCGATGGCGTTCTCCTTACAGATGGATTCGTACACGTCCACACTCTTGCGCCGGGTGCGTTCCTGGGTATCCACATCCAGCCCCCACAAGCCAAAGCGCTGTGTCCAGCCGCGCTCCCACTCGAAGTTGTCCACCAGCGACCAGTGGAAGTAACCCTTGACGCGCCAGTTAAAGTTGGCGGCGCGCCAAACCTGATGCAGATGCTCCACCAGATAACGCGGACGCATGGTGTCGAGGTGGTCTTCCACACCGTTCTCGGTGACGATGATGGGCAGGTCAAACTTATGCGCCCACTTGAAGCCGTCCCACATGCCGGCGGGTACATTGGCAATAAACCCGGTCGGGCTGATGAGGGCGTCTTTGGGATAATAGCGCCTGCCGAACATCTCGGCGGCTTTGGTGATGTCAAACGCTACAATGTCGCGGGAGTAATAATTCAGACCGATGAAGTCCTGGGTTCCGGCTACTTCAGGCAGGGTAATCTTTTTGAATACCAGGTTGAGTTTGCCGGTGGCGAGCGCATCATTGAAGGCGCGGTTGAAGAGCTGATCCTGGATGCGCGCCGGAAGTTTGTCGAAAGGCGACCAGGAATGCGCGGGAACCAGGCTGCGGTAATTGGTGGCAACGCCCACCTGGGCTTCGGGCTGCAGTTCGTGCAGCACGCGGTAGGCGGCGGCATGCCCGCGCAGGACATTAACGGTCACCCTGGCAGCCAGTTTCAAATCTCTCTTACCCGGCGGAAAACCGCCATCCACCCAGCCGCTCATGATGAACACATTGGGTTCATTTATTGTGATCCACAAGCTCGTGTACTCCTTGAGGGCAGTGACTACGCGGCGCACATAGCGCGCGAACAAGGCAGGAGTCTCTTCGCTTTCCCAGCCGCCCTGGTCCACCAGCCACAACGGGTCTGTGAAGTGATGCAGGGTGACCATGGGGGTCATCTTATGGTCAACCATCCAGCGCATGATTTCCACATACTTGTCGAAGGCTTTGTCATCCCAGGTGTTGGCCGACGGCTGGATGCGGCTCCACTCAATGGATAAGCGGTGGGCGTTCTGCCCGCTTTCAAGGGCGCGCTTCAGATCTTCCTTCCAGCGCCCGCCCCACCAGTCGCACGCCAGGCCGGAGCGCTGACCTGCGACAATCTTGCCGGGTGTATCTTCCCAGCGGGACCAGTTGTTATTGGTATTGCCGCCCTCCACCTGGTGGGAGGCGGTGGCGGATCCCCACAGGAATCCGCGCGGAAAGGTGAACCTGGCTTGCGGCATGCGCTGCTCCTTGTTTCAATTCTTCTGTTAATTATACGCTGAACAAAAAGAGGCTCTGGATCTCTCCAAAGCCTCTGGTGATGGCATGGGGGAATTTACATGCCAGCCATATAAGCGATACTCAAGGTACCCGGACCAACATGAGAGCCGACCACCGGGCTGACGTAACTGAGAATACCCTCGACCGCGTTGAACTTCTTGACCGTGTATTCCAGCAGTTCCCGGGCTTCTTTCTCCGCCAGGGCATGGAAGACGGAGATGCGCACGGGGGTACGTCCGGCAATATCCTTTTCCACCAGGTCAACCATGGCAGCCACCGCCTTGCTCATGGAGATGACACTCTTGACGGCTTCGATCTTGCCATCACGAATCTCGAGGACGGGTTTGATACGCAGAGCCGTGCCTACAAAGCGCTTGGCACCGCCGATGCGTCCGCCGGCGTGCAGATATTTCAAGGTATCCACCACAAAGTAGACGCCGATATGGGAATAGGATTCAACGGCAACTTTTTTGCATTCCTGCAGGCTGGCGCCATCAGCAGCCGCGCGGGCAGCCGCCAGCACCATGAAGCCTAAAGCCATTGAGACCAGTTTTGTGTCGAGGATCTCGATGGGGGCGTCCTTGTACAACTCTTTTGCCTGGATGGCGGAGTTGATCGAGCCGGAGATGCCTGAGCTGATGGGGAGGACAAGGATCTCTCTGCCTTCAGCCAGTAACTTCTTGTACACTTCGGAATAATCGTGCACCGTAGACTGGCTGGTGGTGGGCAGTGTTTCGCTTTTGGCGAGGCGCGCGTAAAACTCATCCGGCTTGATGTCGATACCGTCCCGGTACGTTTTCCCGTCCCAGTTGACTGACAGGGTAACCACAGAGATCTCAAGGGAATCCAGCAGTTCCTGGGGAAGGTATGCGGTTGAATCGGTGACTATGGTAACTTTTTTCATTTCCACACTCCTCATCAAAATAACTTCTAAAGTATAACAATCCTTATCTCTTAATTAATAGGTAATTTGTCATAATTCTCGGGGTTCCGCAAAAAAAACAAACTTTCTCATGCGTGATGAACGCATGCTGAACACCCGGAATGAAAGTTATAATACATCTCAACGAAATGGATGGTTGGATATGAAAGCGGCTGCAAGTGAAAAAGGAAATATGAGCGTGCTGGGGCACTTCACCGAACTGCGCAAGCGGCTCCTGGTGGTGATTGCGGCTCTCCTGGTGACCACCAGCGCCTCCTTCGCAATCAGCCAGAAATTGGCGGAATGGCTGGCGTTACCCATCGGCGGTCTGGATGCCATGTCGGCCATCGAGGTAACCGAAAACGTTTCCGCGTTCATGCGCATCTCGCTGCTCTCAGGCCTGGTGCTGGCGATGCCGTTCATCGTTTACGAGGTGCTGGCGTTCATCATGCCGGGGTTGAAACCCCGCGAACGCAAATGGATCTGGCTGGTGATCCCGACAGCGACGCTCTTTTTTGCCGGCGGGGTGGCTTTTGCCTATTTTGTGATGCTGCCGACGGCTTTACCCTTCCTGCTGAGTTTCATGGGGATCGAAACTTCCCCGCGACCGGGGAATTACTTTGGTTTTGTGCTAAACCTGATGTTCTGGGTGGGCGTCAGTTTTGAAATGCCGCTGGTGGTATTCGTGCTCGCGCGGTTGGGAATTGTTAATGTAAGAGGATTGCTCAAGCAGTGGCGCGTGGCGGTCATTGCCTCGGCTGTGCTCTCGGCGTTGATCACCCCCACACCAGACCCGGTCAACATGGGCTTGATGATGATCCCCCTGCTGGGGTTGTACTTGCTGAGTATTTTGTTCGCGGTCTTTGCCGGCAGGCAGCGCACGAAAGCACAAGGAGAACGCCATGAAAGTGTTTAATATCGGTGTAGGCGAAATCCTCTTCATTATCATCCTGGCGGTGATCATTTTCGGACCCGAGAACCTGGTTAAATCCGCGCGCGAAATGGGCGCATTCCTGCGAAAAGTGACCAAGAGCCCCTACTGGCAGGAAGTATGGGCTACCCGGCGCGACCTGGAGGAAATTCCAAGAATGCTCGCGAAGGAAGCCAACCTCAAGGAGACGCTGCGCGAACTCGAACTCGACACCAAGGGGGTTTCCAGCCAGGTGTCTGGCGCGGTGACCGACCTGATCAATGAAGTGGATGAAAAGAGTAAACCGCCTGAGGGGAAGGCACTGGATGCCTCAGGTGAATCCTCAAACCCCCCTCCCCCGCGAGAGCCGCCGGCATGGTGACGGGTTGAGACCGGTCAGCAATTAACGGCTGGTGGATTATAATTTTCAGCAGACAAAAGATTCAGGAGCCCTGTACCGGGGAGATGCAATGCGAATAAAAATTTTAAGCGTTATTTCGATCCTACTCTTCAGCGTTTTGCTGGTGGGCTGCGGCGACAAAGACCCACTCCTGGGCACCTGGGAAGAACCTTCTTCCGGGATCATGTTCAATTTTATGGAGGATGGCAGCGTGGTCATCAGCCGCGGGGGACTATCCTATTCGACGGATTTTGAGAAACAAGAGCCTGACATCCTTTTATTCAAAGGCAGTACTGACGGTCAGACCCCTGAACAACGCATGACGTACAAGGTCGAAGACGACCACCTGATCCTCTCCATCGAGGGCATCGATACCATCTTGAATCGCAAGAAGTAAGGGGCTAACATGCTGCCAGCTTCCGTCATAATCGTTATTGCCTTGTTCAGCCTGGTTTTCCTGGCTGTAGCGGTCTATTTGATCGTTTTGAGTGTGCGCTTAAAACACCTGCGGGAAAAACTGGAAGAAAATGACCTGAAGGGAATTGACGACCCCGATAAATGAGACGAATGGCAAAATTCAACGTAAATTAACCGGAGAAATTCCGGTTTTTGTTTGGAACAAATTTTGAAATTAAAACGTCTATAGGGTTGATGAAAAGGAGTCGAATATGAAAAAATTCTCTTTAAAAATTCTAGTAGCAACATCGATCCTGGCGATTGCCCTGACCGCGTGTAATTTTCCGGTAGGCGGCATTTCAGAGGGCAGCGCCACACAAACCCAGGCGGCACTGGATGCAACGGTTTCTGCGCGCCTGACGCAGATCGCATTCGATGCGCTGGTGGCACAAATGACCCAGCAAGCCCTGGTGACCCCAACACCCTCGGCCACCAATACGCCGCAGCCAACGGCGACGCAGTATATTCCCCCTAACACACCGATACCCCCAACATCCACTTCCATTCCCATCCCGTGTTACCGGGCATCCTACGTGGAGGACGTGACGGTCGCTGACGGCACCTCATTCATTGCCGGCACGCCATTTACCAAAACGTGGCGTGTTAAGAACACCGGTACCTGCGCGTGGACAAAAGACTTTGCGATCTATTTCCACAGTGGAAATTCAATGAGCGCTGTGGCATCCACAGCTTTCCCCGCAGCAGTGAATCCCGGCGGTACAGTGGACCTATCTGTAGCAATGACCGCGCCCAGTTCCACCGGTGACTATACCGGCAACTGGATGTTGAAGGCAGCCAACGGGACGATCTTCGGTGTCGGCACGGGCGCCAACGCAGCCCTCACTGTAGTGATCAAGGTCACTTCAGTCCCTGTCTCCAAGGATCCCAACATTGTGTATGATTTCATCAAGAACTACTGCTCGGCACAATGGCGCACGAACGCGGGGATCATCTCCTGCCCAAGCAACGGGATTGACTTTAAAAACGGTTCCATCACCCGTACTTACGCTCCTGTCCTTGAAGGCGGCGCAGTGGATGATGAACCTGCCCTGCAAACCGTTCCTGCCACCGGCGGCGATGGTATGATCCAGGGGCAGTACCCGGCGATATTGATCCACAGCGGCGACAAGTTTGCCTCCACCCTGATTTGCTCGGATAAAATGACGGCCTGTTCCATCACCTTTGAATTGTCTTACAAGGTAAAAGGCAGCGATACGCTCACGGTTCTGAACTCATGGAACAAGGTTTACGACGGCACCCCCATGCCGGTCAGCGTGGATTTATCTGCCCTTGATGGTAAGGAGATCATCTTCTTCCTGAAAGTTTTGAGCAAAGGTGATTCCACCAATGACTTTGCTCAGTGGATGGCAGTGCGCATCACTCATCCATAGATCAACTAAAACAACCCCTCCGTCCACCAGGCGGGGGGGTTGTTTTTCACCATTGAAAAGCGTTATACTCATAAAACACTCACGGAGAGTGGATTTGGGAGGTAAAAATGGAAAACTTACGTAAGAATCTGTTAAAAACCTCGGTAGCTGTGGTATTTGTTCTCGCACTGATCCTCGGGATCTTCAACCCGAGCCAGGCATCCGGGATTCCCCTCATCTTTATTCAATCGGTAGTAAAAGATGTGAGCGTCACCATCTCGGGAACCAACTTCCCGGCTGACCAGACCTTCACAGTGCGCATGGGCGCCTATGGCACCCTGGGCATCGGTGGGACCGTTGTGGGTACCAAGGGTCCGGCTGCCGGCAGCGCTTTCACCGCAACCTACAACATTCCCGGGTCTCTGTCCGGCGCATCGAAGATCGCCATCAGGCTGGAAAGTCCCGAGGGATATTATTCCTACAACTGGTTCGTAAATGTGCCGCCTCCGCCAGCCACTCCGGCCACTCCAGCGGCCCCTGCCAGCACCCCCATCCCCGGTTACACCGGAGTCCCCACGTTCAGCATCAGTTCAGTGGTAAAGAACACCTCAGTGACCGTGCTGACCAGTAATTTCCCTGCCGGGCAGGACTTTACGGTGAGGATGGGCGAATTCGGCACAATGGGGATCGGCGGGACCGTGGTGGCAACCACAGCCTCCGGCAGCGGGGGATCGATGAGCGCTACCTATACCATTCCTGCAGCCCTGGCTGACCTCAGCCGCATCGCCATCCGCGTGGATTTTCCATCAGGGCATTACGGTTATAATTGGTTCTACAACAACTCCACCGGAACTACCGCCCCGGCGCCAGTGAGTACTCCTGCATCCCCGGCTGTTCCGGGATACACCGGCATCCCCACCTTCATGATCCTGTCAGTTGCCAAGGATGACAGTGTTTCTATCCAGGCGTACAACTTCCCTGCGGGGCAGGACTTTACGGTGCGCATGGGTGAATTCGGCACCCTGGGGATTGGCGGCACTGTGGTAACCACTGCTGTGGATTCGGGCGCAGGCGGTAACTTTACCGCCACCTACGACATTCCTGCCGCACTGGCTGGAAGCGCAAAAATCGCCATCCGCATGGATTCTGCCAGCGGCTACTATTACGCCTACAACTGGTTCTACAACAACTGATTCCCATTTGAAGCGGAAAATAAAACTTAGTTTCATCTTTATCCTCCTGGCCGGGCTGATCCTCCCGGCCGGGTGTGGTATTCTCACCCCTCCGCCAGGGGATGCGACGTTTCCTGCAAAGACGCTTGCCCAATCAACTGAAGCGCCTTACCCGGCATCACCGGAAGAGGTGGTGCTGTTTTTCCTTGAGGCTTACCCCTCAAACCCCGCCGATGGAATACGCTATCTCTCTCCCCGCCTGACCGCTTCATTGACTGAAGACTCGGCGCAGGACCTTTTACCCTTGAGGGAGATTCCCAATGGATACAATGTACAGCAGGGCTCGACCAGCCTTGAGATGCAAACCAGCGTGATCCTGGTAGAACTCGTCTATGATAGCGCGGCATACTGGGTGGAGTTCAAACTGGCACTGGTTGACGGCAAATGGAAGATAGACCAGCTGGCTACAACTTAGTTTGCCCTCGACATATTTGATAAGTGTTTTAGGCGGGGATTATGTATATAATATTTTTAACCTGAGTATTAAAAAACAAGTAAATCTTATTAGCCTGCATTGCACCGGCATAATACCGGGGGGTTGCGTGTGTTAGTCTTGCAGGAGTAAAATGAAAGAAGAGGGATTTGGGTGAGGGGGAATGATTAATCAGCCTGGAGTTTCTGAATCGACACCTGCGCAGCGAAAAAACGAACGCTTTTTCCTGGTGATGTACAAATTCAGTATCGTGCATTTAATGAGTTTATTCCTGTTAACGCTTATTTTTGCGTTTCTGGGTGACTGGCGTATGGTGTGGCTCACTGCCGCTTGCACGGCATTCTGGCTTTTTGTGTATATTAATTATCAAAAAAATCACAACCGGGTGTTGTTCACGCTTGGCGGGTTTATCACCACGGCTTATGCCATCATCACCACACTCAATTTTGGCTGGTCGAGCGGTTTTTACTTCCTCGTCCTGGCGGTGCTGCCGGTCACTTTCCTCAACATCCCGCCGAAGAAGATTACCGCTGTATTAATGGGTTTGCTGCTGGGCGGCGGGATTATTGCCATGTACATAGTATCTTTGATCTACCCGCCTGTGACCCAACTTGCGCAGAAAGTCTCGATGGCATTATTCTTTACCAACCTCCTCTTTTGCGTCATTGCGCTGGCGGTGATCGGTTACTTCTTTGAGAAAGGCGCCGCAGCCACAGAAGCCTCATTGATGCTTGCCAACAAACGCTTGAGCAACCTGGCGTCCACGGACCCGGTGACGAATCTGGCAAACCGCCGCACCATGTTGAGCAGGATCAACCAGGAAAGGATCCGACTGGAACGCACCGGAGAAACCTTTTCGCTGATCATGATCGATATTGATAATTTTAAAGTAGTCAATGATGAATACGGTCATGACGCCGGTGATTTTGTTCTGGTAAGCCTGGCGGCCATCATCAATTTCATCATCCGCAAGCAGGATCATGTGGCGCGCTGGGGCGGGGACGAGTTCCTGGTCTTTTTGCCGGAGACGGGCATGAATGGCGCCAGGGTGGTGGCAGAAAAGATCCGTTCCCGCATTTTAACCACGCCATTTATTTACCGCGAGATGGATATTCCGGTTACGGTGACGCTGGGGGTTTCCGAGGGGGATGTCGATATGGGCATCGGCAACTGCATCCGCAAAGCCGACATTGCCCTGTACGCCGGCAAACAAGCCGGCAAGAACCGTGTTACTTTGGGGTGAAAATAGAATTCCGTAAAACGCTGGTGTTTACAAATCTTTGATCATGTACAACCCGCCCAGCCTGAATCCGCGGCTGGCGTAGTACAGGCGCGTGCCGATGGCAGCAATGACCGCCATTTGCTTATAACCGTGTTCGCGCGCAATTTCCTCGGATCTGCGGAGCAGCCCGGTGCCCAGCCCGATGTGCTGGGCAGCACCCTCTTTATCTGTCCCCAGCGGCAGCGATTGACCATAGACGTGCACTTCGCGGATGAGGGCGGCACCCTCCAGGTCAGGCACGTGCATTTGCGGGGCATCCGCTGCGGGCAGGGAGAGGCGCAAGTAGCCGGCAATGCGCTCCTCGGGGGTGGTGTAGGTGAGGAAGTGTTCCTCTGCCCGGGAGGGGTGGTAGAGGAAGTCTCCAAGGGTGAGGGTGGCAAAGTCCACATCATGCGTCTTGACTTCGCGGCAGCGGATGCAGCGGCACACCTGACCGCGCTTTTTTAATTCAAGCTGCACGTCCTGGCGAAGGCTGGTGCGTTTGTTGCCTTCCACCACGTGGATGGAGGGAATATCGCGGATGATGCGGTTGACACGGCAGTACTCCGGGATGAGCGGTTTGATGTCGGCGATGAGCGCTACCAATTCCGCGGTGGTGTAGGGCTGGTATTCTCCCCGCTGCCAGTAGTTGTACAGTTCCGCGGATTCCAGCAGCTGAGTGGGGTAGATCTTCAACTCGTCGGGGGCGTAGCCGTCATTCCACAGGCGCGCAAAATCCTCGCGGTCGGAATCAAGGGTGGCTCCTAGTAAATTCGGCATCCAGTGCAGTACGATCTTAAAACCGGCGGCGCGCAGCAGGCTGGTGGCGTGCAGGGTATCGGCGGAGGTGTGCCCGCGCAGGTTGAGGTTGAGTACGCGGTCATCCAGGCTTTGAGCGCCCATCTGCACCTTGGTAACGCCAAGCTGGCGCAGCCACACCAGTTCGTCGCGCGTGATCTCGTCCGGGCGGGTTTCCACCACCAACCCCACGTTGCGGTGATTGGCGCTCTCGTTTTGCGTGTGCGCTTTGGCGAGCCTCGTCAGGTCAATTGCAGCCGCGGGAGACTTTTCGGCAGGCGGCTCCACCTGGAAATCCTGCTCGTTTTCGGGCAGGGAATCTTCGTTCATGGCGTCAAAACAGCGGCGGATGAACCATTCCTGGTAAGCGCGCGTGTAGGAACTCCAGGTGCCGCCAAGCACCAGCAGCTCGATCTTGTCATTGGGGTGCCCCACCGCGCGGTATTCTGCCAGGCGCGACTGCACCTGGTCGTAAGGGTCAAACTTGTTCTGGAATGCACGCGCCGCCCCGGGTTCATCCACGAGGTAACTCTTGGGCATGTAGGCTTCGGTGGGGCAGAAAACGCAGCGCCCCGGGCAGGGCCAGGCTTTGGTGAGCACGGTGACGGTGGAAACGCCCGAGAGCGTGCGCACGGGTTTCATGCGGATGCGCGGCAAAAAGTCCGGGTCGTCCGGCCACTCACCGCGCGCCACCAGATCGCGGTAAGCTGCCACTAAAATATGCTTGGCGATCAACTGTCCGTTGGGCAGGGGATGAGACCGCAGGGCGCGGTCCAGCTTGCGCCCGGTCTTCACCTCTTCGAGCACCAGGCGGGCGGTTTCAAATTGTTCGGGGGTATACACCCTGGCATTGCGCCAGTTTTCAATGAACTTGGGATCACGCATCGGCTATTATAATAAACTCATGCAGGCTGAGATTATCGCAAAACTCCTCGCTATCAATGAGGAATTCTACCAGAGATTCGGAGCGGCTTTCGCCGCCACGCGCCGGCGCATCCAGCCGGGTGTGCAGCGTGTGCTGGCGGAATTTATCCGCGACGGCGATTGGCTGGACCTGGGCTGCGGCAGCGGGGCAATCCTGACCCATTGGATCCAGTCCGGGCTTAAGGGATCTTACACCGGAATGGATTTCAGTGAAGCCCTGTTGAATGAAGCCAGGGCAAATTTATTGCTTCAGCCTGCGCATCCCGAACTGGAAGTGAATTATGTCCGCGCTAGCCTGCTTGACCCGCAATGGCCGGCATTGATCAAAAAGAATCGCCTGACAGGGGTGCTGGCGTTTGCCTCGCTGCATCACCTGCCGGGTTATGCTAACCGGGTGGCAGTCTTGCGCGCGGCGCGGGAATTCTTAAGCGGCGGGGGGTACTTCATCCATTCCGAGTGGCAGTTCCAGCACAGTCCAAAATTGATGAGCCGGGTGCTGCCCTGGTCCACTGTGGGGATCGCTGAAACTGACGTGGAAGAAGGCGACACCCTGCTGGACTGGCGCCACGCTGAAGGCGACCAGGTGGGAGAACGCGGATTACGTTATGTGCACCTCTTCAGCCGTGATGAGTTGAAGCGGCTGGCGGATGAAAGCGGTTATAGAGTGCTGCACGAGTTTGAAAGTGATGGCAAGGGGGGAAACCTGGCGCTATACCAGATGTGGGATTACGACTCCACTCATCCTTCCGAGCCTTTCAGGTCTGAAGGGGGAGTCTAGCTGGTCGTGCGCAAGCCCCCGCGGCGTTGACGTTCCTTCACCTGGGAGAGGTGGTAATTCACCGTGCGGCGCGAGAGGTTGAGCAGCAGTGCGATCTCACTGGTATTCAACCCGCGCGCCGAGAGTTCAGACACTTGCGCCTGGCGTTTGGAAAGTTCCGTTTCGTTTTTAGGTGAAATGGCATCGCTGCCGGGGGTGATGATGACAGTGGTGCCAACGTAAACGGCGCTGAGCTTGCCGGGAGGCGCGGATTTCAACACCGCCAGCGGGCGCATGCCGGCATTCACCGCGGCGGTCAGTTGGGTGGGGGTGATTTCGACTTCGAGTTGGATGACAGTCGCGTCATCCGGCAGGTAGAGCAGGCGGGTCATTGTGGCTCCAAAAGGCAATACAATAATAGAACAAATTTACTACTATTATTATGACATCCCTTAACTGCCTTGTCAAGGGATGCGGGGGATTGTTAAGGGTTTGAAAGATGTTACTACAACAACCCCAGTTTGCGGGCTCGGGCAACTGCCTCAGTACGGTTGCGGACATTCAGCTTATTGAAAATGTGGTGAATATGGCTTTTAACGGTTCCAATCGTGATCACAAATCGTTCTGCGATGACCTGATTGGTTGCTCCCGTGGCGATCATCTTCAACACTTCAATTTCACGCTGGCTAAGTGGCTCTACTAATTCCTCCCCTGGTATATCTTCATAGATAATTCCCTGTGGAGTGGTGCTTGAAGTCACACCGCTTCCCCACCGTCTCGATCTCCGGATTGCAGCCAATACCGACCTGAGATAATCCGAACTGCCGCCTTGCTGCACTGCAACATGAATGAGGTCATCTAGAATTGAGCTTTGATCAAAAATACGCACAAATCCTCTTGGGCGGCAGAGGGCTACAGCCTGGTTCAAGGTTGTCAACGCGGTTCCAGTCTGACCTTGTTGGTG
This sequence comes from uncultured Anaerolinea sp., assembly GCA_964533735.1. Classification (GTDB taxonomy): domain Bacteria; phylum Chloroflexota; class Anaerolineae; order Anaerolineales; family Anaerolineaceae; genus UBA6107. The sequence goes on from CAZHMD010000013.1 coordinate 15,368, forward strand.
AAACATCTGAGCCTGGACCAAGGTTAACTCAATTTCTCTCCCCACCAGCCCCTTGTCCTTAGCCGATCGCATGTGCGAATCAAGGTACGGCTGAATAGCCTGAGGCTGGTTCAGCAGGATCTGCATCCGCATCCAATTCAGGTTGGCTTGATAAAAAGCTTCTGCTGCACCAACCGGGCCTAAACCAAAAATCGGAAGTGAATCACCCAAAGCAGTGTGGTAAAAATGCAGCCAATCCCTGCCAGCCTCCAGCGCACTGACCTCCTCAGGGTTGGAGCGCAGCCTTGCAAGCACCCGAAAACCCTGTGTGATGAGCTGGATATCCGGCCACAAGGTGTGCAGCCGATCAAAGCAGGACATAGCCTCATCCAGGCGGCCTTGGATTTCATACACACGGGCCAGGGCAAGGAATGAAGTCATCAGGTAATACGGATTCATCCCCCAACCCATCCGGTCTATTCCATGGAGCAATTTTTGTTCAGCCTCATCCATGTGGTCCTGTTCCAGCAGGACACACCCCTCGGCAACCTCCAAACTACCCAATGCGGGCAAATCTAACCCCGATTGATTTGAGAGTATGGTGAATTCCGCCTGTCCGGACTGGCAAATTTCCAAAGAGTCAGTTAGGCGACCCTGGCTGAATGCCAGGCGGGCGAGGTGAAAGGTAGCTTCAACCATCCCAAAGAATAAGCCAGACTGTAATGCAAGCGGCCGCGCTTCTTCAAAGATCTTTTTCGCCTCCTCAGGGCAGTTAAGAGCCAGATGGGCGTACCCGGCTATCCATAACCAGGGAAACCGACCCGAATCTCCCGGTGGGTAACCAGTCAGGTACGATTGTGACAAAACCAGCAGCTTATTCGCATCCACCTGATGGTCTGGGATCATTGCCAGGAAGGTATGGACAACTGCAGTAAATTCGTAGACCCCGATTGCCTCCTCTGGGGCATCAAGATTTTCCATCGCCAGGCTCGCAAGATGTAAGCGTGCCTCCACCAGGTTGCGATATTTGGCCTGAAACCGGTACGCCAACGCAAATGCCTGGAAGATACAAAGCATGGGGCGCTTACCCATAACGGTTTCGGGGAATGAAGAACACCACTCATTAATCGTGGCAATATCACTATTAATTATCAGTGTGAAGCTGTGTTGTTCAACAAAGGCCGCAGCAAAAGACCAATCCCCTGAACGAAACGCATGATAGGCTCCTTCGTAGAGCAAACCATGGGCAGCAAACCATTTTGCAGCCGATCGATGCAGATCCAGTGCACGCGCTGATTGGGAGATAGTCAACCATGTACGCAGAAAGTCTCGAAACAGATGGTGATACCTGTACCAGGTCGTGCCATCCTCACTGGGCTCTCCGCCATCCAATGCGACGATGAAAAGGTTAGCCTGTTCAAGCTGCACTAATATGCTGGCGCTGTTTTCGATTCCCAGAATTGCATCACAGGCCGAGGCGTTCATTCGCTCAAAAATCGATGTCTCGAGCAGAAAAGATTGCACTTCTTCCGGCAATTGGTTGACCACTTCATTCAATAGAAACTCAGCTTGTTGTCGGCGACCACCGCTTAAGGAAAAGCCTGCATGATCATCAGGCGCATGGTTCGTGAGTGAAAGTGCTGCCAATTGTAAACCGGCGGGCCAACCTTCCACCTGTTCGGCCAATCTGGTAATCAGCTCGTCCGGTAATTCGAGCTGCATTGAATCGCTCAAGAAAAGTTTGGTTTCTTTATCGACAAAGCGAAGATCCGGAGCACGCAGTTCTGCTAATCGTCCACGTGCCCGCCAGCGAGACAGTGGAAGAGCAGGGTTCGACCGGCTTCCAATCGCAATATGGAAATTATCCGGGCGGTGGCTGATCAAGAACTCCACCGCCTTATGGATCACAGGTGTTCTTATCAGGTGATAGTCATCCAGCACCAGAACAATTTGATGGTCTGTGTTACAAAGTGAATTGATTACGGTGGGAAGAAGTGTGAGCAAATCCGTGTCCGTCGAAGCACGCAGCATCTGATGAACTGACGCCAGCCCACTGCCTGTACCTAGTGCCTGTTCCAGGCTGGCAACCAAATATGTACCGAAGGTAATCGGATTATTGTCGCTTTCATCTAATGAATACCAGGACACTTTTATACCTGCCTGATTCAGCTGGCGTGTCCAATCGATTAACAAGGTAGTCTTCCCATAACCGGCAGGAGCGCACACCAACGTCAGATCCACATTGGGTTCCAGGGTAAGTTTTTGCAGCAATCGGTCACGCCATATGGTTTTTGACCGCGTTGCAGGCGGACGGAGTTTCGTTAAGATCAGCGAGCTGATTAGTTCCATAATCAGATTTATTGTATAGCAGTATGCGCCAAGTATATACCCATGAATCTAACTTTCGATAGGTGCGATCGACCGCTATCCAGGATACGATGTGGTCATCATCTGTATAAAACATATTCAAGAAAGGGATATAAAAATGGAAGAAAGAAACATACTGGTCGCTTATACAACCATGAGTGGTTCAACTCAGGAAATCGCTGATTTTGTGGCTAATGAACTCACCCATCTGGGGCAGCACGTAGTTTTGCGTCCGTGCAGTGAAATTAATGATCTCAAAGCATTCAGCGGTGTCGTACTCGGCGCACCGATTTACATGTTCCACCTTCACAAAGACGCACAACGTTTTTTACAGCGCCATCAAAAGAGTCTGGCTGATTTGCCTATCGCCGTATTTGCCGGCGGACCTTATGGACCCAATGTTGCGCAGGATGCCCTTGAGGTTCGAAAAAACCTGGATAATGAGTTGGCAAAATTCGGCTGGTTGAAACCTGTCAGCGTTCAATTGGTTGGCGGACGGTTTGACCCAGCTCGCCTGCGTTTTCCATATAACCTGATCCCAGCCCTAAAGCAAGCCCCTGCCAGTGACGCCCGCAATTGGGAGGAAATCCGCGCTTGGGTCAGTAACCTACCCGTCCTGTTTATGCATCCAATTTCACAATCTCTGGTCTGCGAAAGGAGCCTGTGATGAAGAGCGCACGGTTTCAATTTGTTGCAATCATGGGCGCCATCATGGGGGCAGCCGGCATCGAGCACGGAGTGGGCGAATTTCTGCAGGGTAACATTGCGCCAGATGGATTAATGATCCAATCCTGGCCAGATTCCGCTTTCTTTCAGAGCCTGGGTGGCGAGCCAGCCCTGACCATCTTGCCTAATTTACGACTGACCGGTCTCCTGGCAATTGGATTTTCACTGTTGTACGCTATCTGGGCGATTTATTTTGCTCAGAGTAAGCACAACAGGTGGATCTTGATGTTGCTGGCCATTCCAATGCTGTTGTTTGGTGGCGGGATCTTTCCCCCCATTCTGGGGTTGTTGATAGGCGCTGCTGCTTCTGCGTTCAGGTCTCCTGTACGTCAAAAATCAATCGGTGGGGTAGGGCGGTTCCTCGGTCTGTCTTGGGGGTGGATCCTGGCGGTTTGTTGTTTATCCTGGCTGGCTTTGTTTCCCGGCGTTGCTGTCCTGAATTACTTCTTCGGGGTTGACTCAGTGCCTTTCACGCTGGCAATGATAATCACTGCTTTTCTATTTCTATTTATCGCTTATCGGAGCAGCATTCAGCATGATCGATTAATGCTCACGCGTCTGAACAACCAGAAGTGAATTAGGTAAGAAGTGTTCACCATTGTCGTGCCACACCTGCATAATTTATAAATTGGTTACCCGATAATTATTGATCCGTTGCCAAAAAAACCCATAAAACTTGCCAATTTGGCAAGTTTTGGCCTTTAAATTCGCCAAACAGGCAAGTATTATTTTCCAGCATTTGTGCAACAATTATTATATATACTTTTTGTTGCCCCTTAACAACGTATCTACCTTGCCAGGTTCGGATTGAATCTTTTTTTAAACTCGAACTCTCATTGATTCGATTTGAGCACTGGAATCTTTTCGTTACTGAGGAACGAGTTCTTTAAACCAATACAATTGAATTAATTGTTCCCAGTTCCGGAACAAATAACAATTCAACTGTTTTCCAGCGTTCAAATTTGAATGGTCATTTCTCTGAATCAGAACGGTCCGAGCTGGATACGGTTGCCCAGCCACAGGAAGAACACGATCACTGGGATCACCAGCAGCCACAGCTTCCAGGTGAAGCGCATCCATTTGGCGTAGCCCACGGAGGCGATGCCGAGGGTGATCAGCAGCACCGGGTTGGTGGGGTAAGCCATGTTGGAAAAGCCATCCCCGAAGCAGTAAGCCAGCACGGTGAGCTGGCGCGTCACCCCCACCAGGTCTGCCAGCGGCAGCAGGATGGGCATGAGCAGCACCGCCTTGGCGCCCGCTGAGCCGATGAAGAACTCGATGATCAGCGCCAGCAGGAAGATGAGCAGCACCGCGGTGAACGGGGACGCCGCCTGCAGCCCACCGGCAGCACCGTGCAGAATGGTATCCATCACCTGGCCGGAAGTGACGATGTGCTTGATGCTGGCAGACATCAGCAGCAGGGGGATGCCGGGAGCCAGTCCGCCGATGCCTTCGAGCAGGGCTTTGCCAATGACTTTGCCGCCCGCACCTGAAACAAAACCGGCCGCCAGCCCGCCGGCGAAGAAGAGGATGCCCACCAGCGGCAGCGCGTAATCCGAGAGGAACGGCACGAATGGGCTACTGAGTAGAACTGCCACGATCAGGAGCAGGAAAGCACCAAAGACCAGGGCGGCTTTTCCAAGGCGTCCGCCGGCAGAGTGCAGGGAATCCAGGTCGAGCGCGCTGTAACGCTCGCGGTCTGCCTGGCTCTCCTTGAAGACCAGTGAATCCTCGGGGTTGCGGTCGATCTTGCGCGCGTAGCTCACCAGGAACCACGCCAGCAGGGCGTAGATGACCAGGAAGATGGGGATGCGGAAGAGACCGCCGGTGAAGAGCGGCAGCCCGGCCAGTTTTTGCGCCACCCCGATGGTGAAGGGGTTGGTGATTGCGGCTGAGAAGCCCATGTTGGTGGCCAGGATGCTCATGCCGAGGCCCACCAGCGCGTCCCAGCCGAGGGAGTAACTCAGGGCGATCATCAGCGGCACCAGCGGCACGATCTCTTCAAAGAGCCCGAGGAAGGCGCCCAGCGACATGAAGAAGAAGGAGATGACGAGGAGCAGCAGGTACTTGCGTTTGCCGAAGCGCTTAACGATCGAAGCCAGGGCTGAGCGCAGGATGCCGCTTTTATCGAGGACGGCAAATGCGCCGCCGACCAGCAGGATGAAGATGATGATGGCAATGAGCACCATGGCGTCATCCCCCCACAACACCTCCACCGGGGCAGTGACCCAGCGCCACACGGGATAATCCGGGCGGTCGACCACCTGGTAGGAATCCGGCAGTATGACCGTGCGTTCATCAAACACCTGGCGCTCGTACAACCCGGCAGGCAGTACGCGCGTGAGCACCCCAGCCACGAGCATCAGGAATAACAGGATCAACGCGGATTGGATGAAAGCTTTCTTGCTGATCTGCGCGCCGGCTTTTTGGTCCATGGTTTCCTCGATGTCAAACGGAATGAGCTTAGTGTACGAAAGGCGCGGGTAAAAGTCAATTCACAAATCTCTTGCCTTGAAAGTCCTGCAATGCCACTTGTTCTTGGTAAAATGAACACCAATGCATCACTCCAGGGAGAAACCATCTTTTGATCTCAACTGAAGAACCCGGCACCATCCAGTTTGGCAGCCGCAACGTTACCTACACCCTCAAGGTGTCCACGCGGGCGCGTCAATTGCGGGTGACCATTGCCAATGGGCAGATGAGCGTCACCGTTCCGCGCGGACTGCGCCGGGGCAACGTGGAACGCTTTCTGCAGGAGCATGCGCAGTGGATCCTCGCCAAGCTGGACCAGCCCGCCAAGCGCAAAGCGGCCCCCGCGCTGCCGAAGGATGTCATACTTGTCCAGGGGGTCCCCACGCGCATGGAGCGGGTGGAGGAGACGACGCGCAAGGCACGGGCAAGGGTGGAATTGGGGAAAGACCGCCTGGTGGTGCGTGTGCCGGCAGGCTCGCGAATTCACACCCTCACCTACGTGGAAGAGTGGCTGCGGGAGCAAGCGCGGGGAGTGATCGCCAATGTGGTAAAAGCTCAAGCCGCCCGCATGAACGCCCGTCCGAAAAGCCTGACCATCCGCGACCAGCGCACACGCTGGGGCAGCTGCTCCACACGCGGCACGCTATCCTTCAACTGGCGCCTGGTGATGGCACCGCCGGCAGTAATGGAGTACGTTGTCATTCACGAACTGGCGCATCTCTTCCAGCCCAACCATTCAAAAGATTTCTGGGCGGTGGTGGCGCGTTACGCCCCGGATTATAAACTTCACAGAACCTGGCTGCGCAAGAACGCCAGCCTGCTGCGACCGCAATCCTGAGCAACTGATACAATAAAGTTTAAAGGAACTCTTACTTGGAAATCACCCTCAGCACCGAATTTTCAGAGTCAATGGAACAGGTGTGGAACGACCTGCTGGACAGGTCGAACCCGCATGTGCCGTTCCTGCGCTTTGAGTACCTGCAAGCCTGGTGGCAGCACCGCGGCGGTGGGGAGTGGCCGCAGGAGGCGCAATTGGCGATCCTGCTCGGGCACAAAGACGGCGTGCTTGCCGGCATCGCGCCCTGCTTCACCGCCGAACACGAGGGTGAAAAACGCCTGCTCCTGCTCGGCAGCATTGAGATCAGTGATTACCTTGACCTCATCTCGCAGGAAGCTGACCGGGTGGATTTTGTGCGCTCACTGGTGGCATATCTTGAAGGATGTCCCGCAGAACTTGGTCCTGTAAAGGCAATCGATCTTTATAACATTCTGGACGATTCTCCCACCATCCGTGCATTCGAGGAGATTGACGCATCAAAAGAGCGCCTGAAGGTCGAGCAGCTGCAGCATTCGCCGTACATCAAGCTGCCGGGGGATTGGGAGACTTATCTCTCGCAGATCGACTCGAAGCAGCGCCACGAGATCCGCCGCAAGATGCGCCGCGCCGCCGAAGCAGAGATCCCTGCCGAAGTGTATTTCTCCGCCGACATTGAGACGTTGGATGCGGACATGGATATTTTCCTCGGCCTGATGGCCCAAGATGCAGATAAATGTACCTTCCTGACGCCGGCGATGCGCGAGCAGATGAAAGCCATCATCCGCGCCGGTTTCGGCATCGGCTGCCTGCAGCTGGTGTTCCTGAAAATTGGAGACGAGTTCGCCGCCGGATACCTCAACGCAGATTACCTCGACCGCATCTGGGTGTATAACTCCGGGATCGACACGCGCTTCATGTCCTACTCGCCCGGCTGGGTGCTGCTGGGGCATTTGCTTAAGTGGGCCAACGAGAACGGGCGCGAGGAATTCGACTTCATGCGCGGCAATGAGGATTACAAGTACAAGTTCGGCGCGATTGACAGGTTTGTAATGCGGGTGACGCTGGCTTTAACAGGGAGATGAGATGGACGGGGTAAAGCAGCACACACCACTACAATCAATTCTTTTGCACCTGCTTCCGGGAGTCGTCGTCCTTTTTTCGATCCTGATCTTTTCCCAGCCCCTATATTCAAAATTACTGGGTATTGATGAGAGATTAAGCCCAGTCCTGGGGTTTCTCCTGGGGATACTATTTGGATTGTTGCCCGTTCAGCTTGGGCTCCTGTTGCTTGCCGGTAAAAATGAGACTGGAAAGTATTCGATCAGGAAAATCATAAAATATACCGAAAAAGGCACATTGAAAGACTATTTGGTCTTTGTACCGCTCCTCATCTTATATTTCCTGGTGATGTTCGTGGTAATCGCTCCCCTGATCCAGCCCGCCATAGTTAAAACATTTTTCTCCTGGTGGCCTGAGCAGTACAACTTTCAACTGCTGCTGCAAAACCCTGCAGCCTTAGCCGGTTATGGCGGAACAAAACTTCTCATGCCTGTTTATATTCTGCTGAGCTGCATCTCAGGACCGTTCGTGGAAGAATTGTATTTTCGCGGCTATCTGCTTCCCAGGATGGAAAAATATGCCGGAAAATGGGCAGCATTGCTTAACACGGTGCTTTTTTCCGTTTATCACTTCTTTTCGCCGTGGGAAAACCTGATCAGGATAGCAGCCTCCTATCCATTGATCCATCTTGTCTGGAAAAAACGGAACATCCGGTTAAGTATGCTGGTTCACATGATTGTTAATACGGTTGGCGGAATCATCGCATTATTCATGATTCTGCGATAATTCGCGGATTATCTCCACTTCGCAATTATCAATGAAGAGATGAAATTTGATAGATTGCGTATTAATAATACAAAAGCCGGGCGAACCCGGCTTTACCTTTACATGTCTTTGGATGCCCAGCGTGGAATGAGGCGGTAGAAGAATTCCACCATAGTGTGCATGGCTTCGATCGAGATGCGCTCATTGACCCCGTGCACGCGGTGCACATCTTCCTGGGTAACGCGGATGGGCGAGAAGCGGTAAACCTGGTCACTCACCTCATGGAAGTTGCGCGAGTCGGTGCCGCCGAGCATGATGTAAGGCGCCACCGCCGTGCCGGGGAAGAGTTCGCTGGTGACTGACGTGATGTGCTGATAAGCCGGACATTCCACATCCGAAACCGGGGACGCTTCCCAGGCTTTGTCCGGCATCGGCTCAAAGGTGACGCGCTCATCGTGGATGACCTTGCGCACACGCTCGCACACGGAGGCGATGGATTCTCCCTGCAGCAGGCGGAAATTGACCACCGCTTCCGCCATAGAAGGCAGCACGTTATCCTTTACCCCGCCTTTGATGATGGTGGGAGCCATGGTGGTGCGGATGGTGGCATCGGCTTCCGGTTTTTTGGCCAGCCTGGATTCGATGAGTCCTTTGAAGAGCCACAGGTTGGCGAACGCCAGCTGCATCACGGGTGACGCGGCTGCGCCTAATCCTTCAAACATGGGCAGGACAGCGCTGACGCGGGAGGGGAATTTGTGCTTCTGCAGGCGGTCAATGGCGGATGCCAGGATGCCAATAGCTGTAGCATTTGATGGGGTGGAGGAATGCCCGCCGCTGGCCTGCGCCTGCAGCTTGAGCGAAAGGTAGCCTTTCTCGGCGACGCCAATCATGGCTGCCAGTCCTTCCACGCCCGGGATCATATCATCGTAAATCGAGCCGCCTTCGTCGATGACCGACTGCACGTGAATGCCTTTGGCTTTGAGGTGCGCCACCACCGCCACCGCGCCTGAACCGAGCACTTCCTCGTTGTGGCTGAAGGACAGCATTACGGTGCGTTCCGGCTGGTAATTGTTCTTGATGAGTTGTTCCACCGCCTCGAATACGGCGATCAACTGGTTCTTGATATCCATGCTGCCGCGACCCCAGATAAAGCCGTCAGCGATCTCGCCTGAAAATGGCGCGTGTGTCCATTCCGATAAGGTATGTTCATCAGCGGGGACAACATCCTGGTGCGCCATGAAGACGATCGGGTCGAGTTGGCTGTTGGACCCTTTCCAGGTATACAGCAGGCTGTAGCCATCCAGGATTTCTTTTTTGAGGATGGAATGTGCGAGCGGGTATTGTTTTGCTAGTTTGGTTTGCAGCACCTTAAAGTTGGCTTTCTCATCCTGCTCCACATCTTCATGTGAAATGGTCTCCACTTTGATGACCGATGAGAGGTTCCTGGCAGCATCCAGCGGGTCAACAGCCAGTTTGGGCAGGGAGGGATTGTACTCAATGTAAACATTGGAGGCGCGCCGTGAGAACAGCATCATGCGCACGAGCAGGAAGGCGGCGACCAGCAAGACCACAGCGATGACAATGACGAATATAGGGAGGAACATTTTTACCTCGGAAGAACGGAGTGTTGGTTTAGTTCTTGACGAGAATGGATATGCGGGTAATGCCCATTCTCAACCAGTGACTGAAATCGGATTATAGCATTGACAGTGCATAAATGCGAAGTGGCTCGCACAGGCGAGCCACTTTAGTCATCGAATACAGATTAAAGCTGTATTTCCTGCCCCAGCATGTAGTTCTCAAGTCCCTTAATCAAGGCATCTTTGTCCTTTAAGAGGACCTTCACGACGTCACCTATGGAGATCACGCCAACCACCTTGCCGTCTTTTACAACAGGCAGGTGGCGGATGCGTTTGTCGGACATTTGCGCCATGCAGGTTTCGGCAGATTGCTCCGGGCTGACATAGTACACTTTTGAGGTCATCACGTCTTTGACGGGCGTGGTCACCGGATTGCCAAGCAGGGTACCGCGGCGGGCATAATCCCTTTCGGAGAAAATTCCTTTCACAGTGTCGCCGTCCATCACCATCACTGCACCGATCTGTTTCTCTGTCATCAACTTCAGGGCATCCAGGATGGTTGCCTCAGGTTTGACGGAGTAAACCGCATGCCCTTTATTTTCCAGGATTGATTTGACCGTTGCCATTTTTTCCTCCTACCAACGAGTAATGGGTTAACTGATACTTAATCATAGCCCATTTGGCGGATAAATTCAACTTTTCAGGGGTATTGGTGGCGGTACATTTTGATGAATTTCGCAGCAACGGGATTATTCGATCAATTTTTGCCGCCGGGCGAAATCCACCGCTTCATCGCGGGAGTGCACATCCAGCTTATTATAGATGCTCTTGATGTGGAATCTAACGGTGTTCGCAGAAACAGTCAGTCCTTCGGCGATCTCGGTACTGGTCTTGTGGGTGGCGAGGTAACTGAGGATCTCTTTCTCGCGCGTACTTAACCCGGCTGATTTTTGTTGTTTTAACCCAACGTGGTTCTTTGCATCTCCCGGGAGATCCAGATTTGGATATGCCTTTGCCAACCCCAGTATAAAGTCGATGTCTGCAGCCAGGGACGGTTCGAAGGTTAACCCTTCCAGCAATTCAATGCCTGCTTCGTCTTTATCCAGAAGTATGGAATAGGCGCGTTCAGCCAGTATAAACTCAAGGGCTTTGCAGAGGTGTTTCAGGGCTTCCTCATTGTCCCCCAACCTGAAGTAGCAGATCGCCTGCATTACCTGAGCATCTGCAACGTACATGCGGGTACCGGTTCTTTCGGAATCTTTCTGAACCAACGCGAGCCACTTTAATGCTTCTGGGTATCGCTTGTTGGTATACAGGATTCTCGCACGCGCCCGGCACAGGATGGCATCAGAATGGTTGAAATCACTTTCACTCATCTCCTCCTGTATATTAAACCATCTGCAATTGGATTTCAAGCGCCCAGGTTCAACACCTAACAAGATCAAATAGGCGTCCAGATAATTTAAATACCACGTGGAAACCAGCGAAGTTAATGGCCTCAGATCTTCCAGTATCTTGAAAACCTCTTCTTTGTGACCCATTTTCCACAAGACCGCGCTTTTTATCCCCTGAGTGGTAATGGTGGTATCTGCCTGGTGCCATTGTTGACCCAGCCTGACGCCTTCATCAGCCATTTCAATTGCGGAAGCGAAATTGCCACGAAACAAGAATACCTCGGCACGGTTGGCATAGAGATTACCCAATGCCGGATAACGCTCTGCCTGGCCGGGGTTTTTCTCCAACACTTTTTTTATCGTTGCAGCTGTCAATAAATCCGCTTGTTGAATCTGACCCATCATAAGCAATAACCTGACTTTTGCTGAAGAAGCCAGGATGTAAATATGCATACAATCGCCGTGATAACAAGTTTCAACAGCTTCGCTGTAAGCTTCGAGAGCTTCCGTGTGCATCCCGCCGCCTTCCAAAGCATTGGCAAGAGAAATTAAAGTAACCCCTCGATTTAAAGTATCCTTACAGTCTAGATTGATCAATGCCTGGCTGGCGGCTTTAATGGTCTTCTCGTTATCTCCCCTTAACCAGTGGATATAAGACTGAACCGCCAGCATCCTGCCTACAACCATACGCCGTTCACTTTTCAGGCTCATGGTTCTGAGGGAGTTCTCGGCGATTAATAGATAATGTTCAGCATCCTCACATCTGCCGGTATAGGCAAGCAGCCACGCATTAGCAATGGGTAATTCAGGTCTGGATTGAAGGACGGCTACTGGCAGCTTGCTGACCAGTTCAGATTGCCTTACAAGCTCGGAATTATCCATCATTAGGAAGATATTATTTTCGACCAGAGAGACTGCCCGGTCATAATCTTCACAACGAAGCGCATGATCAACCGCGGCAGTAACACGGCCATTCTTTTCGTACCATTCACTCGCCCTGGCATGCAGCTTGCGGACCCGGTCTGCGGGCAATTGTTTTAACCTTACGCGCAAAAGATGCAAAAACAAACCGTGGAAGCGATACCACTCACGCTGCTCATCCACGGGCATGAGGAAAAGGTTTTCCTGTTCCAACTGTTTGAGTAATTTATTGGCATCATCACGCCCGGTAACGCAGGCACACAAGGATGCGTTAAGCGAATCCAGGATGGAAATACCCATCAAAAAATCCTGCACGTCTGGCAGCAGTACGGTGAAAACTTCTGAAACCAGGTAATCGTGGATTAAAGGGTTCGAGATATCAATTGCCAGGATTCCATTTTTATCTGCCGCAGCGATCGCTGCCAATTGGATCCCGAATACCCAACCCTCGGATTTTTCAACCAGGGTATTCACATCCTGTAGTGAAAATTCGGGTAAATTCATTTTGTGGAATAAGTCGCAGGTTTCGTTAGTTGAAAACTCCAGTTCACCCACGCGAATTTCGATAAGACCGCCCTTGGCGCGTAATTTTGCCAGGGGCCAATCCGGTTCCTGGTGACTGGTAATGACCATATTCATGTTCGCGGGAAGATGTTCTACCAGGAATTTCAGTTCAGACAGAATTACCTGATTGGTGACGTGATGCAGGTCGTCCATAACGATGACGATACTGCGTTTCGCCCGAGACATCTTGTTAATCATGTGAACGAGGCTTCGATGAATATCGATATCCTGTAGTTCAGGATGATAGAAATTCACCGGACTAACGAATTTAGGAAGGACAACCTGGATGGCAGCCATAAGATATTGCCAAAACGTGGAAGGATGGTTATCTGTTTCTTCAACTGAAAACCAGGCAACCTCGCCATTATGAAGATGAGCCCATTCACTGACCAGTGAGGATTTTCCAAAACCCGGAGGAGCTAGCACCAGGGCAACTTTTACATCCGGATCAAACACCCGGTTCAATTTATGGATCAACCGCAGGCGCGTTACAACATCCGCGTTTTGCGGTGGGATCTGTACTTTTGAGGTGAGGATGACGCGGTCTTGTTTCATATTGAGACAGGCTGCAAATAAGTCTAAATTCCGATGATTAATTATAGATTAATAAAAAATTTCCAATGCGATTTATTTTGTATTCACTAAAGTCTGATTCAGACCAATATTAAATTCATGATGAGTGCGTTAATCTGAAATTAAGACTGGTACCCAAAATAACCACCCAAATAAGGGGAAGAAAAGCGCTCAAGCAATCCTTAAGATAAATGTGACATAAAGCCACCAACCGGTGGGATTCTCGTAATCACCTTACCAAAGTTTAGAAAAAAAAAGGAGGTAACTATCAAGTATGTAGATATGTTCGCATCAATAAACGCCCAATTTACGAATCGGAGGAGTTACATGAAATCAAGTCGTTGGTTCAAAGGAATAGTTTTGATCATTGTTCTGGCAATGGTCCTGGCTGCCTGCCAAAAAGCGCCGGAGGCACCAAGCCAGACAATCCGTGTCAATATGGGGACGTTCCCCGATTTGATCGACCCGCAAAAAAGTTCATTCATTAATGAAATCGCGACCCTGCAAAACATCTACGAAGGTCTGACGCGATTGAACACCAAGATGGAAACTGAACCGGCTGCCGCGGAGAAATGGGAATACAACGCGGACGCCACCGAGATCACATTTACATTACGGAAGAACCTCAAGTACAGCGATGGCAGCCTACTGAACGCCAAACGCTTTGAGTACGCCCTGTTCCGCTTGTTGGACCCCGCAACCGCTGGTGAGTATTCCGGTGCCATCGATACAGTGGTTGGCGCTGTGGCTTACCGCAATGGTGACCTGGCTGATCCGGCTGCGCTGCAAACCTTGAAAGAAGCTGTAGCGATCAAAGCGCTGGATACCAAGGGAGAGGCATGCACCGACTATGAACAAAAAGACTGCCTTATCCTGAAGCTCAACCTGACCCAGCCTACTCCTTATATGCACACAATCCTCTACATGTGGGTAGCCTATCCTGTGAAACAGGAATTAGTGGAAGCCGGTGGAGAAACCTGGTGGTTAACCGCCTCGAACCATGTGGGTAATGGACCCTTCAAGCTGGTTGGAATGGAACAAGCCTCCTATATGACTTTCGAACCCAATCCGAACTACTGGCGCGGCGTCCCCAAGTTCAACCTGGATTTCCGCTACATCGTTGATACCGCGGTTGCTTTTGAAGCCTATAAGAATGACGAGTTTGATGTTATCCCGTTAGCGGCTGAAGATCTACTGACCGTCCAGGCAGATGAAGTGCTCAACGCCCAGGCACAAATCTACGCTGGTTCCTGCACATATGCCTTCTTCTTCCCGCCATTCAAGGAACCCTTTACAGATCCCAAGGTGCGCCAGGCATTTGCGTATGCAACAGACCGCGACGCCTGGGTATCTGACATTATGCAAGGTCTTGGGACTTCTACATTGACCTGGATTCCCGAAGGCTGGCCTGGCTATGATGACAGTGAAGACCGCTGGGCTTATGATCCCGAAAAAGCCAAGCAGGCACTGGCAGAATCCACTTATGGCAGCGTTGAAAATCTGCCTGAGATCAAATTAACCTTCAGCGACTCACCCCGCAACCGCACCCGCTTTGAGTGGCTGGCGAACAACTGGAAAGAAAGTCTGGGTGTTGAAGTGGTATTGGACCCAACTGAGGCAACCACCTACACTGCCTTGACCAAAGAAAAAGAAACCATGCCGCAGACATTTTACCTGGGCTGGTGCGCGGATTATCCTGATCCACAAAACTGGCTGAGCATCTACTGGATGACGTCTTCTCCATATGCTGAAAAATACGGATATTCCAATCCAGCAATGGATGAACTCATGATGCAGGCAGATGTTGAGATGGATCCCGCAAAACGTATGCAGCTCTACGTTGACGCTCAGAAACTGCTTGTGGCAGATGCGGTGAACGCCTTCATGTACAACAGGGTAAATTCCTACCTGATCAAACCATGGGTCAAGGGTTTTGTGACCACCCCGATGGACGCTGGCTGGCCCGGACAAATGGACCCGCTCACCATCACGATCGAAAAGTAATTTCAACTACAAAAAGGTCTGGCTGGTGAAAACCAGCCAGACCAAAAATGAATAGCATCTTCGCAATCATCCAACATTTTTATTTTTTTGATCTGTTTGTCACAAGATTTGAATGAGAGGCAATAAAATGGCAGTTATCACACAAACCAAGAGTCAAATCGTGAGCTTAAACGAGCTTACCACACCGCCGCGTAGCCTGTTCAAAGACGCCTGGTCCCGCCTGAGCCGCAACAAAGGCGCAGTGGTTTCCATGGTGATCATTGTCATTTTCTTTCTCATCGCGTTGTTTGCCAATGTGATCGTACCTCACAACCCGCTGGAGATAACCTCAGGTAAAAAATTCCTGCCACCAGTGTGGGTGGCAGAAGGACCGACCGGAGCCGCAGGTGAAGCATCTTATATATTCGGTACCGACAGCCTGGGCAGGGATGTCTTGAGCCGCACGATCTACGGCGCACGCGTTTCCATGATCGTGGGGCTTGTTCCAACAGCTATCATCCTACTGGTCGGCACCATTGTGGGCTTGTATTCTGGGTATGCTGGCGGGAAGGTAGATAACCTGCTGATGCGCCTCACGGATGTGATCTACGCATTCCCCGACCTGCTCTTTTTTATTATTGTAATGATCGCTCTGCGCGATACAGCCCTGGGACAGATGTTGAACGGTTTGCTGCTGTTATTCAGCGCGCTGGCATTCGTTAACTGGGTTGGCGTGGCGCGCATTGTGCGCGGACAGGTGCTGTCACTCAAAGAGAAGGAATTTGTGGAAGCTGCGCGCGCCATTGGCGCGAAAAAAAGCCGAATCATGTTCCGCCACCTGCTTCCTAACAGCCTGGGTCCGGTCATCATCATCGCTGCCACTTCCATTCCCATGATGATCATCACTGAAGCCATTTTGGGTTACCTCGGTCTTGGTTTGCGCCCATCGACCAACCAGGCAGATTTCTTCCTGACCTCGTGGGGCTCTTTACTCCTCGACGGGCAAACTGCCATCAATGCACAGCCATGGGCTCTGCTGACCCCGGCCATATTTGTGGCAATCATTGTGCTCTCATTCACTTTCCTTGGCGATGGACTGCGCGATGCCTTTGATCCCCGTTTGCAGGGAACCCAGTAATCGGCAAGATTAACGTAGAGGACTTAATTTTATCTTCAACAAACATTCCCTGGACCTGATCTGATTCGTTTCTGGTCCCTTGATCCTCCTTATGATTTGGACCGGTGGTGTGACCGGTCTAAATCATTTTAATGGTGTATTCGACCTATAAGAAAGGTGGCCTATTTCTTAAAGGTTAGATTCGATAGATCAAATAACTATTCGGAGGGTTATTCTGGATGGAACAGAAGCGCCATAATCTCTGTATAATAATGAAATGGTGGGGGTTTCCCCAACAGACAGGAGAAGAAAATGAGAAGGTCGTTGCGATACTTGGTCCTTGTGATAGTGTTCCTTTTTGGACTTGTTTCTTGTAATTTTCCCTTTGGCAGCCAATCCACAACACCTGATGAGAATGCGATCAATACCTCAGTTGCTCAAACCCTGATTGCCCTTGACGGACCAGCCTCCACGGAAGCGGTCAATCTCCCAACAGCAGGTGCGCCACCCACCATTACCTCTGCTCCACTACCCACCGCTGGTTTACCCACTGTTGGTCCGACAGTTTCACCGCCAACACTGACTCCCACCCAGGATACCTGTAACCGCGCCGAATGGGTCGAAGATGTGACGATTCCGGATGGAAGCGTTTTGCTGCCAAACAAAGACTTTGTTAAAACCTGGCGGGTCAAGAACGTCGGCACCTGTACCTGGACAACCAGTTATGCAGTGGTTTATTTCAGTGGTGATCAAATGGGCGCACCGGCAGCTACCAGCCTACTTGGTAACATAGCCCCAGGAGCCACAGTTGACCTTTCAGTTAATATGAAATCCCCTGGCACCAATGGTGAATATACGGGAAACTTTAAACTGCGCAGTGATACCGGACTCATTTTTGGTACCGGGTCCTCCTTCAACTCCCCCATTTATGCCCAAATTAAAGTGAGTTCCATCATGCTTCTGCCCGGGCTTGATTTTAGCGGGATCATTGAATTGATGCCGCTTGAGACCCTGGTTTATAATTTTGCCAGCAATTACTGCTCAGCCAGCTGGCGCAATGCTACCGCACCCGGTACCCTGCCGTGCCCCGGCTCCACCTCGGACGCAACCGGTTACGTTGTACGCAACGATGATCCAAAGCTCTCCAATGGCACCACTTACAATGGCGTTGCCCTGGTCACTCACCCGCAATGGATTGCGGGCGGCTCAATTTCGGGCACATTCCCTGTACTAGCGGTGCAAAATGGGATGAAATTCCGTGCCACGCTTGGCTGCCGCTTTGACGGCTCGGCGTGTGCTGTGCGCTACTTCCTGCGCTATTACGAAGAGGGAGTGGCAGGATTGAAGCAATTAAACCAGTGGGATCTGGATTACGCGGATGCTCCCCTGAAAGTTGATGTTGACCTTTCCTCGCTCGCCGGCAAGAATATCATCTTTGTGCTTCAGGTTGTTGCGCTTGACAGCCCCGACCAGGATTGGGCTCAATGGGTTAACCCCAGGATCATAAAGTAAGTTAGAGAACTCTAAAAAAAGAGAGTCCGCAAGGGCTCTCTTTTTTCTGTTAGAATCGCAGTATGTCTTACAAATTAAGGAGATTCCTATTGTTGGCATTGCCCATGGTGGGCATTGTAGCTGGCTACCTGTTGATGGCGCGACCGGTGACGCTCACAATCGATGGTCAGCGGGAGACAGTGACCACCCGAGCGCTGTCTGTGCGCGGAGTTTTACGCTCGGCAGGTATCCGCATCGCAGAGGGGGATTATGTTTCGCCTGATGCCGGTGCGTGGTTGAACAAAACCACAGATATTGTATTCAATCACGCGGGTCTTATCCGTGTGTGGATCGATCCTCAGGGGGAGATCATTAGTGTAAACACAGGTGCCCGTACACCCGCGGAAATTGTCATTGCGGCGGGTGTTTCACCGGAGGAAGGTGACCTCTACCGGGTGAATGGACAAGTGGTGGATGCCGACCAGGAATTGAACCCGATGCGCGGTTTTATGCTGCAGTACACTCCCCAGGTTAAGTTGACAGTGAACTTGGATGGCGAAACGCTGGAGGTTTATTCCTCAGCGAGCACGCTGGGTGAGGCTTTGTGGCAGAGTGGCATCAGTCTGCTGGGTGGGGATTATGTTGACCCTGCGTTGGATACACTGCTGACCGAAGCAATTGACGTTACCATCAAGCGTGGGCTGCCATTGATGATCACGGTTGATGGAAAAGAGTTGTCAGTTCTTTCAACCGCAGAAACGGTTGGTCAAGCCCTCCAACAGGCAGGCGTGAGCCTGCAGGACCTGGATTACAGCAAGCCGAGTGAATCTGAGGGGCTGCCGGAAGGCGGAAAAATTGAAGTCATCCGTGTGACTGAAGACATCCTGACTGAACAATATAATATTCCATTCGGTGTGGAATATGTAGCAGACCCGGCGTTAGGTGTGGGTGAACGCGTTGTAAAAGTTCAAGGCGAAAACGGGTTGCAAGTAGCAAAAGTGCGTGTGCGTTATGAGAACGGTAAAGAGGTTTCCCGAACGAATGAGGGGGTGGTCATCCTCAAGCAGCCCGTCACACACCTGGAAGCTTACAGTTCACAATTTGCCCTGAATACCATCGATACACCCAACGGACCAATGACCTACTATCACGCGGTCACCGTCACTGCCACTGCCTATTCTCCGTGTCGTTTAGGTATCCCCAATTATTGTAACAATGTAACTGCATCAGGAACCACAGTACACAGGGGTATCATCGCGGTGCACCTGGACTGGTACCGGATTCTAAAAGGGACACAAATTTATGTACCCGGTTACGGTATCGGGACGGTGGCAGACACAGGATCATATCCGTATAACCATAACTGGATCGACCTGGGATATACAGACGAAGAATTTGAATTGTACGCGAAATTCATTCCAAGCATCACAGTGTATTTGCTGGCTCCAGCGCCATCCGGGTTCACAGGGGCTTTGCCATAAAAACGCCGCAGGTGGATGTACGCACACTCCTGCGCCGCTACAACCTGGATCCCTATAAGGGTCTCGGGCAGAACTTCCTTGTTGATCAAAACGCGCTGAAGAAAATTGTGGATTGTGCCGAAGTTGCCAAAGAGGATACTGTTCTCGAGATCGGAGCCGGACTGGGCAACCTGACGCGCTTACTGGCACAGGCTGCCAGGAGGGTCGTGGCGGTTGAGATCGACCGTAAACTGATTCCCCCGCTGCAGGAAGTGATGTCAAGGCATGAGAATTGCGAGATCATCGAGGGGGATATCCTTGAATTTAATCCGGCGGTGATTATTGGTGAAAGCGGATACCTGGTGGTGGCGAATATTCCGTACTACATTACCTCTGCCATTATCAGGCATTTGCTGACAAACGCCTCAAAACCGAGGCGCCTGGTACTGACCATGCAGAGCGAAGTCGCCAAAAGAATTTGCGCAGAACCGGGGGATCTTTCGCTGCTGGCGCTAAGCGTGCAGGTATTTGGCACCCCGCGCATCATGGCTACCATTCCTGCGGCGGCGTTCTTCCCGCCGCCCAAGGTGGATTCATCTACTTTACGGGTGGATATTTTCCCCGAACCCCTGATGACCGACAGGCAGCTGGCACTCTTCTTCAGGTTGGCAAAGGCGGGTTTTTCACAGAAACGCAAGATGCTCAGAAATACCATGGCTGCGGGGCTGCATTTATCAAGCACTCAAGCTGAAGAACTGCTGCACTCCGCCGGGATCGACCCGGCCAGGAGGGCGCAGACGCTGGACCTGGTGGAGTGGCGCACCC
This sequence comes from uncultured Anaerolinea sp., assembly GCA_964533735.1. Classification (GTDB taxonomy): domain Bacteria; phylum Chloroflexota; class Anaerolineae; order Anaerolineales; family Anaerolineaceae; genus UBA6107. Next base: position 35,461 of record CAZHMD010000013.1, read on the forward strand.
TGGTGGGTGAATACGAAATATTCCAAGCCGCCAAAACAACGGCAGATGCACAATCCTGAATATTCAGCTATGGGTTAATCAGTGACTTTTTGTTTGGCATCAGCCAGCGTCTGATTAAAATAGTCTTCCATTGGTTGATTAATCCCCCTGAGCCCAGCCACGACATTCTGAGACCATTCGAGATATCTCATCCGTTCCTCCAGGTCCCAATCGGCAGGGGGATGAGAGCCGACATCCTTGACGTTGCAGATCTTGTCTGCCAGTTTGATGATCTTCGCTTTTCGTGACAGGTTAGGGGCGTGCAGGATCTGCATTTCTTTCCGTTTTTCTTTTTTAAGCGTTTTATCGTCAGTGACTTCCTGAACGATGTTCGCGACTTCTTCACCGAATTTATCCGCAATCTCCTCCGGTTTTGTACCAGTATCCTCGATGACATCATGCAGAAGGGCAGCGCTCAGTATGATTGGATCATTCACACCCCCCACACGGCAGATCAATTCAGCCACACGGATAGGATGATGAATATAGGGCGTTTTTTCCACATCTTTTCTCTTTAGGTGCAGGTGTTTTTCAGAGGCGAATTTCAAGGCACCCAGAAAAAATTGTAATTCTGTGTCATTCATGTTTACTCCTTAAGGGGTTTATTTTTAGTGAAGGCGGCGGTAGCGCGAGCGTAGCTGCCAGACACGCAGAGCGGCTTCGACCTGTATCCTGAGGTTCATTTTGGATTGACCGAATTTGCGTTCAGCGAAGTGGATGGGGATTTCCTTTATCTTGAATCCCAGCCTGGTGGCGAGGTATGCCATTTCCACCTGGAAGATATAACCATTGGAGCGGATCTGGTCGAGAGGGATGGCGCTAAGGACTTCGCGCTTCCACAAACGATAACCGCCTGTCATGTCCTGTGTTTTGGCGCTCAAAATAAACCGGGAATACTCATTGCCGAAACGGGAGAGGAATTTCCTCCAGGCTGGCCAATCGTGATCCAAACTGCCGCCCTCGATGTACCTTGAACCGATGACCAGGTCGGCGTTCTCCAGCGCTTGTTCAAATTCCACCAGTTTTTCCGGAGGGTGAGAAAAATCCGCGTCCATTTGAGCGATCTTTTGTACATCCGTATTCAGAAGATGTTTAAACCCCGTTACATAAGCGGTCCCCAGGCCCAACTTGCCTGAACGATGGATGACCTCCACTTTTCCGGGGAACTGGAGGACGAGTTCATCCGCGATCCTGCCCGTTCCGTCGGGGCTGTTGTCATCAATAATGAGCACGCGCAAGTCTTCAATGGGCAGCGCAAGGATGCGATTGATGATCTTGGGGAGGTTGTCTTTTTCGTTGTAAGTGGGGATGATGACAGCCAGGCTCATTAAAGCTCCTGGCGGAGATCTGGTTCGGCATTAGGTTCAGGTTCGGTGATGATGTATTTGCAGGCAGGAGCTCCTGCCGCCAGACATTCAATTTCTGTCACCTGGTATGTTTCTTTATATGAAAATTCCTTGACAGCCTCATCCAGCAACCCTTCAAAGAAACCGCAGATTGAGTCTTCTGCGGTGCGGTTCGTACAAACAGGGCATTGGCGGATGAGGAATTCATAGCCGGGTTGACCCTCGCGCATACAAACCAGGGTACGCATATCGCTGACTGAATTGAGGAAATTTGAGAGACGGTTGAGACGCACGAGCAATGTGTCCGTTGTGCTGCTCACTGGCGGCATACTGGCGGAAAGTGGACTGGTGCCAAAGGTGAGTCCACTGAGGCGCATGCATATCCTGCCCGCCCGGATGGAGAGAGATCGTCCACCGCGGCGCCCCATCACTTCGTTGAGCGAATTGAATAAACGGGAAAAATTTACGAATGAGAATTCGCAATTCATGGTATCGGGGAGGGGGTTTTCACCCAGGTCGGGGAGCTCTGCCTGGCGATAGATGGTTTTCATTGCCCCAACACCGACGACTTCCTGGAGTGCATTGATGGTAGTGCGCACAAAGCGGTTGGGGAGAAAAAATCCGTCTGTCATGGCTTATCCGCTGAAATCCTGGGCAAGAATGACCGATAGATCATCTGCTGTGTGACGCATATCGAGGAAGATCATGCCAAGCTTGGCTTGTTGGTTGACCAGGGCTGTGAGGACGGCTTTTTCACCAACAGCCATCAGCACCACGTAGCCGTTATCGCCCTTGATGTGCACCATTTCAAGAGAGCCGCGCCCCATTTCCTTGCTGATCTGCTCACCAAGCGAAAGCATGGCAGCCGACATGGCAGAAACGCGATCTTCACTCATTTCGGGTAATAAAGCAGAAGCGATGATAAGACCATCAATGCTCACCACGGCAGCCGCCTCAATATCTGGCGAGGACTGCTGCAGTAAATGCATCCGGTCAATCAAGGCCTGTCTTTTAGGATGGATCAATTTTATTACTCCCTTTGAATCTGTTAATACCAGGTTACTTTAGCACAGGCATTTTTTGGTGTCAAGAATGATTGTCATATATTTCGCCTGATTGTAGTTAAATTCCAGGGTTTTCGGTTACATTTTTTGTGGCACGGAGCAGGATTAGTTGCGCCCCCAGGATGGATGCCATGATGATAACACATCCAAGAATTTGAATGGGATTCATGCGTTCGCCGATGATCAATGCGCCAAATAGGGCTGCAAAAACCGCCTCGAGGCTCAAAAGTAGGGCAGCATCAGCAGAAGGAGCGTGTTTTTGCCCTACCGCCTGCAGGGTGAAACCAAGAACCACTGATCCTAGCCCGGCATAAAGGATGGAGGGCAGTGAAATGAGGATATTTTGCAGGTCCGGAGGTGTGGTGAAGAATGAAGACACAAGATGAAGAATGCCGCAAAGTAGGAACTGACCCACTGAGAATGCGAACACATCCAGTTCTTTTACAGCCAGCCCAACAACAATAACGTGCATTGCCCAAACAAAAGACCCTGCCAGAACGATCAGATCACCTGTGGAAGGTTTTGGGCTGATACCGCCAGTGGAGAGCAGGTAAGTTCCACCCAACGCCGCCAGTGCTGCCAGCCAGATAATGGGTTTGGTCTTTACCTTCCAGAAAATTGCCAGCAGGAGTGGCACCAGTACGACATACACTCCGGTGATGAACCCGGCTGAGCCGGCAGAAGTGGTTTCGATGCCTGCCTGCTGCAGAGCGCTGCCGCCATACAAAAGAATGCCGGCGGGGATGATCCACAGGTATTTACGCGATATGGTTTTGAGACGGGGGAGAACGAACGGGAGCATGACAACTCCCGCCAGGATAAATCGTACCGCGTTGAAACTGAAGAATCCCAGGTTTACGGATGCAGTGCGTTGGGCGACAAAACCACCTCCCCACACGATGGCGGCCAGGAATAAAAAAATATCAGAGCGCAGCCGTTGGCTGCGGGGTCGGGAGGGTGTTGGCATGCCCATTGGGGGAGGCGAGATTACCGAGCCGGCCCGGCTTAGCGGTTATGTTTGAATTGTTTACTGCCCTGAGACATGCGCCACTGCCGAAGTATGGCAGCCAGGTCCATGCTGAAACGGGCTTTCTCCCAGTCACTGCTGAAACTTTCGGTAGCCAGGGCGGAAAGTTTTTCGTGGATCTCATTGGCGAGTTCTTCAGTAAGACCAAATTCCTGCAGCGAGTCCTGCCATTTTGTTTTCTCTTCGGGAGTAAAGGGAGCTTTCTCGATTAGTTTTAAAAGTTTTTGAGTTTGCGGTGTTTTCTTGGCAGACACGGGTACCTCCATGATAAGTTGCGCTGAGCAATACTACTCATCTTATTGTAACGGAGTTTTACCCGTTTTACGGTCCTCGGCGCAACTTTTAAAAAGTATTCCTCGTATGTAAGGTATCTAATCAATCAGGAGATTTGGTATGGCAGAGACAAAGAAATTGTACCGCTCCACACTCGATAAAAAGATCGCCGGAATCTGCGGCGGTTTGGGTGAGTATCTGAATGTAGACCCGACCGTGATGCGTATTATGTTCGTAGCTGGATTTTTCCTTACCGGCTCATTGATGTTCTGGGCATACCTGGTGATGTGGGTCGTTATCCCTGAACCCCCTGTTCAATAAAGGAGACAAAAATGGAAGAATCACCGAAAAAGTTGTACCGTTCACGCGCTGACCGCCGTATTGGCGGAGTTTGCGGAGGATTGGCAAATTATTTCAACATAGACGCGACTATGGTGCGGCTGTTGTTCCTGTTGGGACTGCTTTTCGTGGGGGGTACGTTTTTTGCGTACATCATCCTGATGATCGTAATCCCTGAGGAACCAGTTTAGGATGTAAATATGGGGGAAAAACAAAACCGGAGTGCTTTTCACAGCCTCCGGTTTTTGTTTACTCGTAGCGCAGCGCCTCAACGGGTTCAAGGTTGGCTGCGCGGTTAGCCGGGTAGATGCCGAAGAACAAGCCTACCGCTGTGGAAAATAGCGTTGCCAATAACACGGCTTCAAGGCCGACTTTGGGATAAAAGGGTGTTCCGCTGGCAGCAGCAATCTTGCCGACCACGAAGGCGATCAACCAGCCAAGGCCAATGCCTACAACTCCGCCAAAGAGGCTGAGCAGGGAAGATTCCGTGAGGAACTGGATGAGGATGTCTTTTTTGCGTGCACCCAGGGCTTTACGCAGACCGATCTCACGGGTGCGCTCGGTAACGGACACGAGCATGATATTCATAATGCCGATACCCCCAACGAGCAGGGAGATGCCGGCAATTCCGCCCAGGAAGATGGTCAGTACGCCGGTGATGGTTTTGGCAGTGCTCACAAAATCCTGTTGGGAGAAGATGGTGAAATCATCTTCACCGATCTTGGTGCGGTGACGATTACGCAGGATCTGAGAGATCTCTTCTGTGGCTTGCGCCATCTGGTCCGCGCTGAGGACGCTCACCAGGATGAGATCCACGCGGTTGAAACTCCGCCGGGTGATGCGTGCCTGCGCAGTGGAGAACGGCACCATGACTACATTGTCCTGTGACCCGAAAGCCGATCCGCCTTTGGATTCCAGAATACCCGTAATGCGGAAAGGCTGCCCTTCGATGCGCACAGTCTCGCCAACCAACCCTTCGCGGCGGTCAAACAACTCATCGGCAACATCCGGTCCGATCAGTACCACTGAGGCCTGACCCAAATACTGATCCTCGGTGATAAATTCGCCCTCTGTAACTGCATAATTACGGGCGTCGGCATACGCCGGGGTAACACCAGATAACGCGGTTGACACTGATTTGCCGGCATAGGTGATCTTGACGTCGTCATTTACAACCGGCGCAACCTTGTCTACTGAGGGAGCCTGGAATTGATCGAGCATGGCTTCAGCGTCCTCAAGAGTTAATGGAGCCACCCGCGATACTTCAGTGGTCTGGTTGCCGCGAAAAACAAACAAAAGGTTGCTGCCAATACCACTGATGGAACCGGTGATGGTATCCTGTGCTCCTGTACCCACTGCCAGCATGGCAATTACCGCTCCCACGCCGATGACGATACCGAGGATGGTGAGGATAGAGCGCAGTTTGTTGGCTGCAAGGCTTTCAAGTGCTTCCAGGATGGCTTGACCGAGGTTCATTGGCTATCCTCCTCGATCAGACCGTCGCGCAGGCGGATGATGCGCCGGGAGTGCTTGGCAATTGCGGGATCGTGGGTCACAATGATCAGCGTTGTGCCGCGCTGCTTATTGAGATTCAACAACAGTTCCAATATTTCCTTGCCCGATTTGGAATCCAGGTTGCCGGTGGGTTCATCAGCCATGAGGATGGCGGGTTCATTCACCAGGGCACGGGCTACCGCCACGCGCTGCTGCTGCCCGCCGGAGAGTTCGGTTGGACGGTGGTGAATACGGTCGAATAAGCCAACCGATTCGAGGGCGTCTGTGGCAATGTTGACGCGGTCTTTCTTGATCAGGCCAGCGTAGCGCATTGGAAGTTCAACATTCGAAAGAGCAGAAGCGCGCGGTAAAAGGTTGAAACTCTGAAAGACAAAACCCACCTTGCGGTTGCGAATGCTGGCAAGCTGGTCGTCATCCAGATCCTGCACGAGTTCACCATCCAGCGAATAGCTGCCGCTTGTCGGTCGGTCCAGGCAGCCAAGCAGATTCATCAGGGTGGACTTGCCCGAACCGGATGGTCCCATAATGGCAACCACATCCCCACGCTCTATGTTAAATGTAACACCGTCAAGCGCACGGACTTCCACCTGCCCCATCTGGTAGATTTTTCGTAGATCCTTGGTTTCAATAACGAAATCTGGCATCGTTTTCCTAGAAGGGAGGTCTGCCGCTGGAGAAGGCGGAAAAGTCAATCGTCGGGTTGAGAATGATCACATCACCCTCTTTTACATCACCAGAAACATACTCGCTCATCGTGTCTGAAGAAGCCCCGATTTCAACTTCAACGGCGGTTTGGATGCCGTTTTTCATCAGGTAAATAACGCGTTTTCCATCCACCAGGCGCACCGCGCGGTTGGGGATGAGAAGAATATCCTTGAGATTACTGATAACGATATTCACCGCGGCGGTCATGCCGGGGAGAACCTGTTCGTCCGCGTCGAGGATCTCAATGGTTACCTCAAAATTCACCACTCCCGCAGTGCTGGTTCCCACAAGCGCCACCTCAACCACCTTGCCGGTGTAAGACCGGCTGGAAATGGCGTCAAACGTCAGGTCCACTGCCTGACCAACCTTGATGCTGTTAATGTCGACCTCCGGAACCATTACGTCCACCAGCATGCGCGAGAGGTCATCAATGCGGAAGGCAACACCACCAGCGTTTACCTGGTCACCAGGTAAATTTTTCACTTCTGTAACAGTACCGTCAAATGGGACAGTAAGCCTGGACATATCGATTGTGGCTTGAATGGAGTTAATGCGTGCCTGGGCGGCAGCAATGTCATCAGGGTCGGTGCCATTTTTCAAGCGATCCCATTCACGCTGAGCATCATCCAGCTGGGCTTTGGCCAAGGCAATTTTGCCTTCGGAGATCGAGACTTCCTGGGTATTTGGGGATTGCGTGTAGTAATTAAGCGTTTTCTGGGCTGTCTGGAGAGCGATTTTGGCGTTGGCAAGGTTGCTCAATGCGCCAGCCTTCAACGGGTCAGAATCCGGACTCTCAGAGAAGCGGTTGTAATATTCCTGGGCTTTATCCACTTTGTCGTGCGCCAGGGTAACGGCGGCGCTGGCAGCGTCCACCTGATCCGGGTTGACCACCCGCGTGGTGTTGGAAGCCTGTCTATTCCAGAGGGCGTTGTTATATGCCTGCTGGGCGTTGGCAAGGTTAAGCTGCGCCTGTGCCTGGTTGGCACTTGAATTTACCAGGTTTTCGAGACTGCGCTGGGCATTCACCAGTTCGGCTTTTGCCAGGATCACGCTCTGGGGGAGTGAGGTCTCTGCCAGTTCAGCCAGGGTTTGGCCCGCTGCCACAGTGTCTCCAGCAGCCACGTTGATGGCTGCAACCCGTCCGCTGGTCTGCCAGTTCAGGGTGGTTGTCTGATTGGCGTGCACGGAGCCGGTGGCTCCCACAATGGCCAGCAAATTCCCTTTTTCAAGTGTTTGTGTCTGAACACTGGCGCTGGCTGCGTTTTGCTTGTTTATCCTGGTGATCACAATTATTGCCGCGACTGCTAACACCACAAGGATCCCAATGATCCATACGACCTTACGTGATGACTTCTTCATTTTTCCATCCCAGTTCTATATTTAATTACCCAAAATTATCATAATGCATCCGGTATAATCGCAGGTAAGAATAATGTATGAATCGTATTAGAAAGATATTCTGGTTACTGGTATTCTTATGTGCTGTGATGATCGCTCTCACCGAATCGGCGGTTGTGATCTCAACGCCGAAGGATCAGGCACGTCAGTTAACCCGGAAACTCGAGTTTGATTATATCGCATGGACACTAAAAGCAGTTGAAGTTAAAGCTGCAGAAGCGGGAATTGGCGTTACTCAACGGTTAACTGCGGCAAAGCAGCACCAGGTGGTCGTAAGATATTTTGACCTGGTCGAACAACTCGAAACTGTCCAGGGACAGGTCCAGCAAATCTACTCGGACCCATCTGTTGACAATCCGCGTGAGGCAGCCGCTGAAAAACTTGCCCTGCAGGAGGAGTTGCAGTCAACGCTCGCCAGACTGGATCCGATCGTTGAAGCCATCCTGCAGCAGCAGGTCGCTGAAACCCTGATCACGATGGGGATCCCCAGGTTTGGCGAAGTCCTGCCGCCAGTTCTGTTCCACACCTCCGCCACACCACGCTCGTTAATAACATCACCGCGGGGGAAGATCGTGCAGGAGGTCAGCATCTCCCTGATGGCGGATATGACCCTGGAAGAAATGAGCCGGCTGGAAGAAAACGTGGAGGACAAAACCGGGCAATCTGCCCTGGTGGTGGGTACCGGTGGCATTGGTGTTTACCCGACCATGATCATGCGCACCTCCAGCTTCGACTGGGTGGTCAATACCATTGCCCACGAATGGACGCACAATTACCTCACCATGCGGGTGCTTGGATTGAACTATGAAACCACCCCGGAATTAAGGACAATGAATGAAACCACTGCCTCAATTGCCGGGAACGAGATCGGGCAGGCGGTGATACGCTTGTACTATCCAGAATTGGCTTCCATTAGGAACCAGGCAGGTAAAAAATCCGCACCCATCGAGGATGATGCTTTTAATTTCAATGCGGAAATGCACCTGACGCGCATCCGGGTGGATAAATTACTGGAAGAGGGGCGTATAGATGAAGCAGAAAAGTATATGGAGCAGCGCCGCCAGGTTTTTGTGGATCACGGGTACCTCATCCGTAAGTTGAACCAGGCATATTTTGCCTTTTACGGCGCGTACGCCGACAGCCCGGTGAGCGCTGCCGGTGAAGACCCAGTGGGGGAGGCTGTGAGGGATTTTCGAGCGCAAAGTTCAACCCTGGCAGAATTCCTGCGCGCGATAGGCAAGATGAACAGCTATGAAGACCTGCTCAAAGCTGTAGGGAAATAGATTCTACATCGTCGATTACAGGTTAATCATCCACTCCCGGAGCTGAGGCCAGGTCCGGCAGGTCTTTCTCGATCTCTTCGGGGCTTTGACCCTTTTCGAGGCGGTCAACCACCTCGTCAAATTCACCGGGAAGGTCGTCTGCGCCGACCTGCTCGCGCATGTCGCGCATCATCCTGCCAAGACGGCGGGGGTCATCCTCGAGGGCTGCCATATTCTCCGGATCAGCCATTTCTTCCAGGCGCGAAATGTCGTTGGTTGCCACCCTCACCGCCCGGATGATACGCTGCACATTTTTGGAACCGCAGTGCGGACACAGGGGAGAATATCCATCGTACTCAGCGTAGGTGAGATAGTGGTCGTACCTTTTACGGCAATCCTGGCAGCGGAAATCATAAACGGGCATCGGAACCTCAGGCGAAAAAGATAATATCCATTATAATCTTCTCATTACATCAATTTGAACCGGAAAATGGTGGTTAATGCCGAAAGAAGAGTTGTCATTTGATCTTTATCACCCCCAACCACTGCTGATCGTGCTTTCGGGCACATCAGGGGTGGGCAAGGACGCAGTCCTCAAGGGGATGCGCCGCAGGGACCTGCCGCTGCATTATGTAGTGACCGCCACCAGCCGGCCTCCGCGCCAGAACGAAGTGGACGGCAAGGATTATTTTTTTTACTCCAAAAAAGAATTCAAGCAGCGCATTGACAACGGTGAATTCGCAGAATATGCCCTGGTCTATGATGACTATAAAGGCATTCCGCGCTGGCAGATCGATGAAGCTCTTTTGAGCGGCCGGGATGTGGTCATCAAGGTGGATGTGCAGGGAGCAGAAACTCTGCGCAACCTCTACAAGGAAGCAGTTTTGATCTTCCTGCTCCCAAAGACAAAAGAGGAATGGTGCGGAAGGTTGATGGCGCGCAATACGGAAACACCCGAAAACCTCAAGGTACGCATCGAGACAGCTAAAAAAGAATTAACTCAAATCGGGATGTTCGATTATATAGTGATCAATGCTGATGACCTGCTCGAGAAGGCTGTTGATGACATCATCGATATTATCAAAGTGGAACACCACCGCGTTCAACACAGGAAAATCATTTAAATGTCAGATCAAAATTCATCCGTTAATCCACCGGCGGCAGAAAATCCAACTCGTGTCCCGGTGAGGTTCGGTACTGCGGCGGCAAAACCCACGGTAACCTATATCATCATCGGGTTAACCATTCTAGTTTTTGCGTTGCAGTACCTTTCTCAATACTTGAGCCCGAGTGCCTATGACTGGCCTTACCTGCTGGGTGCCAAGGTCAACGAGCTGATCCTGGCGGGGCAGGTGTGGCGGTTTTTCACCCCCATGCTGCTGCACGGCAGTATCATGCACATCGGTTTCAATATGTATGCGCTGTATGTCATTGGCTCCTCGCTGGAGCGGCATTATGGGCACTGGCGTTTCCTTCTCCTCTATCTCATCGGGGGGTTCACCGGCAACGTGCTTTCCTTTATGCTTTCTGCAAATCCATCCATTGGTGCATCCACCGCGGTATTTGGCCTGGTGGCAGCCGAGGCTGTATTCATTTATAAAAACCGCAAATTGTTTGGTTCACGCGCGCGTGGAATGCTGATGAACCTGGGCCTGGTCATCCTTGTTAACCTGGTTTTGGGGTTATCCCCCGGCATCGATAACTGGGGTCACCTCGGCGGATTGGCAGGCGGATTAATCTTTGCCTGGGTGGCGGGTCCGTTGTATACCATGGCTATTGCCACTGATGCCACAACAGGCTATTCGCTCATGGATGCCCACGGCGCAAAAGAGGTGTTGTGGGGGGCAATGCTTTCCGGCGGATTATTCCTGGCAGTGGTCATCGGAAGATTCCTGGCGGGATAAAAATAACACGGAGAATGATCTCCGTGTTTTATTCTCAGGCTACCGTTTCGCCGCCCAGGTAGGCGTTGATCACCATGGGGTTATGCACCAGTTCACTGGCGGCACCGCTTAACACTACCTTCCCGGTATCCAAAACGTATCCCCGGTTGGCAATCGAAAGTGCCATTAAAGCATTTTGCTCAACCAGTAGAATACTCGTACCGTTCTTATTGATCTCACGGATGATATCAAAGATACTTTCCAATAAAATTGGAGAAAGACCCATCGATGGCTCATCCAGGAGAAGCAAGCGCGGATGAGCCATGAGTGCCCGGGCGATGGCTAACATTTGTTGTTCTCCGCCAGACAATGTGCCCGCAAGCTGCCTGGAGCGTTCCTTCAAACGGGGAAAAAGGGTGAACATCTTTTCGTAATCTTCGCGGATCGTTTTCTGGTCGCCCCGACTGAATGCCCCCATTGCCAGGTTTTCCTTGACACTCAAGCGGGAAAACACATGCCGGCCTTCCGGCACCAGCGCAATTCCGAGCTTTACGATCTCGTGAGGAGGAACCTTTGAAAGATCTTCTCCCGAAAAGAGGATTTTCCCTGACGACGCCTTTTGCAGCCCACAAATTGATTTTAAGGTGGTGGTCTTCCCCGCGCCGTTCGCGCCGATCAGGCAGACGATTTCTCCGGACTCGACGCTGAGCGAGACCCCGTCGATGGCGCGAATCTTTCCGTAATATGTTTGAATATTTTCCACAATCAATAAAGTCATGAGTGCCATCCAACCGGGAGTATTTTAATGGGCAGGTCTATTGAATTTGTCATTTTCGAAAAGTGGTGCTCCCGAGGTAAGCTTTGATCACCCGCGGATCTTTTTGAACCTGGTCTGGTCTGCCTTCGGATATCTTTTGTCCAAAATCCAGCACGGTCACCTGCTCACTGATGCTCATGATCAGGGACATGTCGTGTTCAATGATCAGGATCGTCAGACTGAGGCTGTCCCGCAGCTGGCGAATCAGTTGAGCCAGGTCGCGCGTTTCAGTCGGGTTCATTCCCGCGGAGGGTTCATCCAGCAGGAGTAACTTGGGCTGGCAGGCGATAGCCCGGCCAATCTCCAGACGACGCTGCGCGCCGTACGGCAGATTGCGCGCAAGCTGGTCGCCCAACCCGGAAAGGCCGATAATCTTCTGGATCTTGCCTGCCTGGATGAGTGCTGAACGGTTTTCTCTAAAGTATCGCCGCGTGTGCATCATCGTGTCGAAAAGATTGGTTTTCAGACGGATATGCTGTCCGCCGAGGATGTTCTCCAGTACGGTGAGGCTGGCATAAGTGCGGATGTTCTGGTAAGTCCTGCCAACGCCGCGTTCAGCGATCTTATGCGAGGGCAATCCGGCAATATTATCCCCATCCAGCAGGATCTCTCCTGCATCTGGTTTATAAAATCCGGTCACGCAGTTAAAGCACGTTGTCTTACCGGCTCCGTTGGGACCGATTAGGCTGCAGATGGAACCGGTCGGGACATTGAAGGAAAGATCATCCACGGCTTTGATCCCGCCAAAGTTGATCGTGAGATTCCTGATTGACAGCAGCGCGTCGGTCATACCTGGTCCTTTTCAGCGGCCATTATTTCGCCAATGCGCGACTCAAATTTAGGGGGTACCCGTGGGAGAAAACCGTTGGGTTTGAGGATCATCATTACTACCAGCAGGATGCCAAATATCAGCATGCGGAAATCGGAAAAACCACGCAGCATATCCGGCAGGGCGATCAGACCGAGCGCACCGAGGATGACGCCATACTGGTTTCCCAAACCGCCGAGGATGATCAGGCAGAGTATATTAATGGAGGAAAGCAGGCTGAAATTATCAGGGAATATGGAGCCCTGCCAGGCAGCAAATACCACGCCTCCCACACCTCCGATGAACGCCCCCAGGGCAAACGCCAGCAGCTTGTACCACACTGTATTCACCCCGGAGATTTCAGCCACGTCCTCGTCTTCGCGGATGGCCAGCCAGGCGCGCCCAATCTTGGAATGAATAAGGCGGTTGGTGATGAAGACAAAGAAGATGATCAAAACGATGATCAGAAAATAAAAGTGGGTGCCGGTGTTAAAGGTCATCCCAAAAAGCACCGGCTTATCAATGCGGATGATGCCCTGTGAACCATTGGTGATGCCGCGCAGGTTCAGCAGCAGCAGGCGGGTGATCTCGCCGAACCCGAGTGTGACAATGGCGAGGTAATCACCGCGCAAGCGCAGGACCGGGATGGAGATTAACGCACCAACCAGAGCAGCCACCAACCCGCCAACAACCAGCATGATCCAAAATGGCATATGGATGTCGAATTGCCCCGAGGCAAGGATGGCGTAAATATAAGCACCAATGCCGTAGTAGGCGGCAAATCCAAGGTCCAGCAACCCGGCAAAACCAACATGGATGAGCAATCCCAATCCCAACAGGATATACAACCCGGCATAACCCAGGATGCGTACCCAGAGATTTACCTGCGGGAAGGGAAGAAAAGGCATGATCAGCAGGGCGGCGAGAAACACCGGGATAAAAATCCATTTGATCCACGATGCCCGGGAAACGATTGCGGAAATTCTTGTAAATAAGGCCATGTTCTTCCCTATAGTTTCTTTTGGAATTTACGATGTCCCAGTAGACCGCTGGGCATGAATATCAGGGTGAGGATCAGTACAACAAAAGCCACCACATCCTTGTAGACAGCGGGCAAGACCTGCACACTTAATGTTTCAACAAGCCCTAAAATGTAACCGCCCAGCATGGCGCCTGGAATGCTGCCGATACCCCCAAGCACAGCTGCCGTGAATGCCTTGATCCCGGGAACGAAACCCATATCAACGCGAATCTGAAGATAAAAGAAGCCGACCATCACCCCCGCGATTCCTGCCAGGGCGGAGCCTATGAAGAAGGTGGTGGATATTGTACGATTAACATTCACTCCCATCAAAGCGGCGGTCTCTTTATCTTCAGAGACTGCCCTCATGGCGAGACCCACCTTGGTGAAGCGTACCAGGAGATACAAAATCACCATGATAACCAAAGATAAGGTAACGATGAGCATACGGGAATAGGATATGAATACCCCGGCGAGAACTACGCCATCAGTGCCCAGAATGGCAGGATAAGTTTTAGCCGCAGCGCCGCCAAAGGTTGTCAGGGTATTGATGACCCCTTGTCCGAAGCCCTGGGGAAAAAGGAAATTCTCCCCGATCTTGATGCTGAAAATCTTCTTACCGATGGTTGGCACCAGCCTGACTACCTCTTGTAAGATGATCGATGCTCCAATGGCGCTGATCAATGCCGCCAGTCGGCCTGCATTGCGTAATGGGCGGTAAGCCAGGCGTTCCAGCACGATGCCTGTAATGGCAGAGCCCAGCATACCAGCAACAAAAGCGATGAGGATTGCGAGGATAGGGTTAGACGCCAGCAGCCCGGTCTTTTGCATCAGGCTGGTGGCAAATAACCCCCAATAGGCTCCAACCATGAAGACATCGCCGTGGGCAAAATTGACCATCGACAGGACGCCATACACCATGGTGTAACCGAGGGAGATCAATGCGTAGAAACTGCCAATGGTTAATCCATTGACAACCTGTTCGAGGAAAGTCTTCAATCCATCTGATAACGGCATGGTTGCGATGTCCAATTTCCAGAGATGAGGGCGAAACACCGCCCTCATCTCATATTATAGTTATTTTGATTTATTCGCCAAACTTGTATTCTTTCATTGGGGTGATCACGCCTTCTTTAACTTCGAAGACTGTGATGGAAACAACCTTAAGATCTCCAGCATCATCAAATTCCAGGTGCCCGGTCACGCCCGTGAATGGGGTGGCGCGGATGGAGTTGGCAAGAGCCTTTCGACCGATCACCAGGTTGCCATCGGCATCCACAGTGGCAACACGGTCAGCGGCCTGCAGCAGGATGGTGGCAGCATCAAACGAGCCTGGTCCATAAGCTACCGGGTCGCCGCCAAACTTGGCTTTGAAAGCAGCCAGGAATTCATCGTATCCACTGGCACCGCCAACTGCTCCGAAGGTCATAAATGCGCCTTCAGCGGCAGCACCGGCAGCATCAGCAAACGAGGGCTGTGATTTAATGCCATCAGGTCCAAAGAAGAAACCATCAAAATTGGCAGCGCGCAGTTGAACCACCAGCTTCATGCCTTCCGCGTCCATGCCGCCAAAGTAGACTGCTTCAGGATCCCCAGATGAGGAGGTTGAAACGACTGCCGAGTAATCTGATTCTCCGCGTGTGATCCCCTCGAACGAGGTCACAGTCCCGCCCAGGGCAGTGAATTTATCTTTCACCGCGGTGGCAAGACCTTCACCATAAATGGATTGGTCGTGGACAACACCAATGCTGTTGATTCCAAGTTCGTTTTTAAGATAGTCTGCAGTTACCTCTGCCTGTAAGTCATCGTTGGCAACAGTGCGGAATACATTTTCAAACCCCTGGGAGGTTACATCGATCGCGGTACTGGAGGGGGTGATCATGATGACGTTATTGGCGGCGTAAATATCTTCAGCGGGAACCGCAGAACCGGAGCACATGGGGCCAACCACGCCAAGGACAGCCGGGTCAGCCGAGAACTTTTCGGCAACGGTAACACCCGAAGCACCTTCGCAGGCATCATCCTGGGCATCTGAAACAACGGTAAAGCCTTTGAGTGTACCGCCGAATTGTTCGATGGCGAGGTCAACGCCATTTAACATATCAGTACCATAAACCGCATAAGCGCCGGCAAGAGCGGAAGAAAGCCCGATCTTGAGCGATTGACCTGCTGGGATGACAATATTTCCCCAGGGATCAACTGGCGCTGCTTCTGTTGGTGCTTCTGTTGGTGCTCCACTAACAGGACCTTCTGTGGCAGCCGCGGTAGGTGCGGCTGTTGGTTTTGCGCATGCTGTAAAGAGCAGAGCAATTACCAGCAAAACAGGTAAGAATTTCAGGGACTTCATTTTGATTTCTCCTTTTAGATTTTGATTGAATCCTTTTCTTGTCGAACCCCGAAAAATGATGACTATTGCGCACCTCCTTGTAAAAAGCATAAAAAAAGCCACCTGCTTGTGGTCAGGTGGCTTTTGTTTGTGCTCTTGGATTACTCTTACGCGTTTACTTTTGCCAACCTAACCCGAAATATGCTTCCAATTGCCATAAGCCAGGAGAGCATCATATAGTAGGCGTAGTAACTCGAGCAGGTTAGTTTATTCATAAGAGGTCTATATAAGTAAAGATATTACAGTCAAAAAAATCAAAAGTCAAGCACATTTTAAAAATTTAAGATTAGAAAATCACCTGCAGGAAATATACCCCTGGAATAGGAATTAATAGAAAGTTAGAGGCAAAACAGCGCAAGTCCATTTGTTCGAATGCTTTGTCCTTATGGTATTATTAATCAATATATAGGAGGAAGAATGACCATACCAACCGAACCTGTTATTGAACCTGCACCAGTACCGGCACCAGGAGTATCAAGTGACGATCGTTTATGGGTGGTTTTATGTTTTCTGCTTACCCCTATCCTTCCGCTCGTGACCTTGTTCCTGGAAAATAAAAAAGATCGACCCTTCATTAAATACCACACTGTCCCGACTCTTATCCTGGGTGTGGTTGAAGGTATCGTGGTAGCCATTTTATCGTGGATACCGGTAGTTCAATGTATTGTGCCATTTATCTATATTATCAACATTATTTATGCACTAAAGGCGAATAAGGGCGTGAACACGGATATTCCTGTGATCACCCAGTTCGCAAAAGGCCAGGGCTGGTAATAACACCCTGACCAAAACGACACACCAAAAAGCCCTTCGATTTTGAAGGGCTTTTCCTTTATTGTTTACCATTAGATGAGCGTTAAAAACCGCCAGCCCCATAGAGAGCCGGGTCGGTGGGTGTTTTGCCGGTAGGATCCCAAACGTAAACGAAATCACCTTCCTTTGCCCAATCATAGATCCAATGGGCGTCGGAAACCGACATGTTTACGCACCCGTGAGACCCTTGATCGCCAAGGTAAGTGTTCCAATACGCTCCGTGTATCGCGCGTAACTGGTCGTAATATAAGATATAAGGAACATCTTCAAGGTAATAATAATCGGCTTTATCCGCTTCGAAGCTGCCGCTCATGCGGTCATTAACCAGCATTTTGTACACCTGGAAGACCCCCGGCTGAGTGTAAAAGGGATGCGAGCCGCTGGAGATGAGCGTGGCGAAAACCAGGTTGCCGCCTTCGTAAACCAAGAGCACCTGTTCCTCCAAATTGATCTCGATCCAGCGGTCACCTGTAACACCTTCAGGTTTGGTGTAGTTTGGCAGCACGCGCGCGATATAGCGGCTTTCAATCCATTCATCCACACCAATCATGACCCACTGAATGTTATCGATTACCCGGGTATCATAAATGTGCAGCAAGCTGTATTTATAATAGATCCTGCCGGTTTCCGGTGTTCGGGGTCCTGGGGCTGAACGCGAGGTGATGGTGTCCATTGCCCAGCCAAAGAGAACAGTCGGATTTGATTTAAAGAGGTACCCCTGGAAATTGGGGATGCTCACTTTGCGGATATTTTCTGAGCTGATCCACTCGTATGTGGCGATCTGGTAGAATCTTCCCTTTTCGGTTTCAGTTTTGTTGTAAAGGGAAACATACTTGATCTTGCTCTTCCCCAGGGTATTACCGGAATCACCAGCGACTGCTTTATCAATATTGGCATACAACGGCACAGCCTCGTTGGAGACGATGGCGTAGGCAAATGGGATATTTATCAGGTCCGCTGGCGGATGATAAATGGGCAGTGGTTCTGCCGGAAATGTGATTCCCTTGGCTGCCAGTTCTTTCAAGCGCGCGCTCGGACCAAGATCGGTACAGTCAATTTCCGCGAAAGGCTCGAGCTGCCCCGGGAGGCACAATGCCTGGTTGGCGTTGGCACCCGTCTCCACGTTCCTTGCCCGGGCATTAACTGTAAAAGGGGAACTGATTGAAAAAATCACCAGTACCGCGATCGTTGAGATAAGAATACGAATAAAATTGGCTTTCATTATTTACTTCCTAAATCGGACTTAATTTACCTGATTTTATCAGAGAACCTTGTTTTTGTGCGTGTTTTTCGGGTTAGCTGCCATCTTCGCGTAAGCTTCGGTCAACTTCGGCTTTGACCTGGGCAAAGGTCTTTTCTCCCAACAGGTAGAGCAACTCTTCTCTAAAAGTCTCCACCAGGGGAACAGATTTTTCGGATGGTTGGACACAACTTCCCTGCTCAGCCAGGAGTTCAGCGGTCTCGTCCAGGGTAATCCTGCCCTGTTCATCCTGGTCGAGAGGATGCAGCAGACAGTAATAGGGTTTGAACTTCCAGGGGTGCATCCCGTTTTCCACCCCCGCCACCTGCAGCGCGCATTTGGCATCCGACCGCCAGAAAACACAGGCTATACCGCCGTAATGGTCCGGGCGCTGCTCAACGGCAGTGTGGATTACGCGGCCGGTGGGACTATGTTTATCATCATCTTCGACAGGTACGAACCACTCACCAGGGTTCCTGCTGTCCTCCGGCATATAAGGGGAGATCAGGCTGGCGTTATTGAGAATGTAGGTCACCTCGCGCGAATCCACCCAAACACCGAATACGCAGCATGCGCCGTGACAATCATCAAGGTTGCAGCGGCGCAAGGGTTCAGACTTCAACATGCGCGGGTTGAGGCGGTCTTCAAAAGGGTATCTATCGCGTTTCATGCAGGCATTGTACCATCCCGGGGCGGTTAGAATCGGGGGTCTCATCCATGGTTAATGAATTAGTGTAAAATGGAAGAGGGGCAAGCCCCGAACAAAAACCAAAAAGGAGTGGCAAAATGACCAAGTGGAAGGTTCTGATCACAGATGGTTTGGATGAAAACGGAAAGACTTTACTGAAGAAATCAGTTGAGGTCACCGATCAGCCTGGGATCACGGCCGATGATTTATTGAAGGTAATCGGTGAATACGATGCATTGATCGTCCGCGGACGAACCAAGGTGACAGCCGCAGTTTTTGAGGCTGCCAAAGCCTTAAAAGTGGTTGGGCGTGCCGGGGTGGGTGTGGATAATATTGACCTGGCTGCCGCCAAGGCAAAAGGGGTCACTGTTGTCAATTCACCGTTAGCCACCACCGTCGCAGTTGCAGAATTAACCCTTGGATTGATGTTGAGCATTGTCAGGGAGATCGCCCGCGCAGATTCGAGCATGAAAGCCGGCAAGTGGCTTAAAAAAGAATTCGAAGGCGCGGAGCTCGCCGGAAAAACGCTGGGTGTGCTGGGATTCGGGCGCATTGGCGCAGCGGTTGCCAAACGAGCTGCCGCTTTTGAAATGAATATTCTCGGATTTGATCCGATGTTGTCCGCAGGCGATATCAAGCAGCGCGGCGGTGAAGCAGTATCTTTTGAAGAATTGTTGAAACGCTCCGACATGATTACCATGCACCTTCCGCTTACTGCCGACACGAAAAACATGTTGAACGCAGCAGCATTCGGCAAGATGAAGCAGGGCGTTTACATCATCTGCGCAGCCCGCGGTGGTGTGATCGATGAGACTGCATTACTCGAGGCATTAAATAATGGAAAAGTGGCTGGTGCTGCGCTGGATGTGCTTTCATCTGAACCCCCGACGGAAGAGCTTTTAGGACTGGTGGGGCATCCAAAGGTTCTTGATACCCCCCATATCGGCGCGCAGACTGTAGAAGCACAGGCACGCGCAGCCAATGATATTGCCGAAGAAGTACTGGCTGCGCTTGAAGGTAAAGCGCTGCGCTGGAAGGTCGCTTAATCTATTCAATGGAGGAAGTGTCAATGGAAAAGAAGCTGAATGAATTCAAGCAACTCATTGCCGAAGTGACTGATCTCGGACGTGCCCAGGCTGTTTTGGGTTGGGACCAGCAGGTCAATATGCCCAGGGGCGGCGCGGAAGACCGCGGGAATATTCTCGCCACTCTCGCCGGGATCGGGCATCAGAAATTTACCTCCAAAGAAATGGGTGACCTGGTGGCGCAATTGCTGCCGTTTGCCGAAACCCTTGACCCGGAATCAGATGACGCCTGCCTGATCAAACGCGTTGCGCATGACTACCACAAGGAAACAAAAGTTTCCATGGCATGGGTGGAGGAGTTTGCCCGGTTGACCACCATTGCGCAGGGGGTGTGGGAACAAGCCAAGGCGGAGAACAACTTCAAACTGTTCCAACCGCACCTGGATAGAATCGTGGAATTACGCCGCGAGTATGCTGAATTCTTCAAGCCTTATGACCATGTCTATGATCCGCTGCTGGATGATTTTGAACCAGGATTGAAGACCAAAGAGGTCAAGGAGATTTTTGGCAAACTGCGTCCGCAGCAGGTGGAATTGTTGAAAGCCATCGCTGCCAAACCAGTCATTGACGATTCCTTCCTGCACATCCCCTTTGACGAACAAGGTCAATGGGACTTTGGCGTGGATGTGATCACTCATTTTGGCTACGACTGGAACCGCGGACGGCAGGATAAGGCAGTTCATCCATTCACCACCAGTTTTGGGCTGGGCGATATTCGCATTACCACCCGTTTTGATCCGGAACGCGCGGCTTCTGCCTTGTTCAGCACCATGCACGAAGGCGGGCATGCCATGTATGAGCAGGGGGTTTCCACCAGCCTGCGCCGCACTCCGCTGACCAATGGAGCTTCCATGGCTGTGCACGAATCGCAGTCGCGCATGTGGGAAAACCTCATTGGGCGTTCAAAGGCATTCTGGAAATTCTTCTATCCGCGCCTGGTCAAGATCTTCCCGCAGCAGCTCAAGAACGTCAGCATGGAAGCCTTTTATAAAGGCATTAACAAGGTGGAACCATCCCTGATTCGGGTCGAAGCGGATGAGGCTACCTATAACCTGCATGTAATGCTGCGCCTGGAACTTGAAATTGGATTGATGGAAGGCACCGTCCAGGTGAAGGATCTTCCGCAGGCGTGGAATGCACGCATGCAGGATTACCTGGGAGTTGTACCTCCCACCGATACCCTTGGAGTTTTGCAGGATGTGCACTGGTCTGGAGGGATGATCGGTTACTTCCCGACCTACGCGCTGGGCAACCTGGTCTCCTCTCAATTGTGGGAAAAGATCAACCAGGATATCCCGGACCTCGAAGATCAGATCGAGCACGGCAAATTTGATGCCCTGTTGGGTTGGCTGCGGGTGAACATCCACCAGCACGGCGCCAAGTTCGAGCCTCAGGTGCTGGTGAAGAAGGTGACAGGCAGCACCATTACTCCCGAACCCTATATGCGTTATTTGAAGAGTAAATATTCCGAGATCTACCAACTTTAAGGTTTAACAGGGGGTTTGCCCAACGGCAAACCCCTTTTTGTTGTAAAATTCCTTGATGCCAAAAACTGTCTTAACCAAACTGGTGGTCCTGTTATTGATAGGGAGTCTTTTCGCTGGGTGTAAACCGGCGGCAAACCTGACGCCAACTGCCGGCACCGCGTTCATCCCTGAAGAGATGACCCCAACACTCAATGCGCTTCTGACTCCTGGGGCAACTCCCGAATTGCCGCAAGCCACCGAGGGGGTGCCAACAGCGAGTGCACTCACTGCCATTGTGGTTGAACAACCCACGATGCAATCAACTGAAATCCCAGAGGGGCAGCCGGGACAAAAATACCCGCCAGCTTTGCTACAGGTGGAAAAGCCGGGGGAAATGTCGCGCCTGTCTTCCCCGATCCTGGTGACAGCTAACGTGTACCCCGGTGACAAGGGGTTGGTAACTGTACAATTGGTCGGTGAAGATGGCCGGGTTATGGCGGACCAACTGCTGCAATTAAATTCCGTTAATAGCGGATGGATCTCCCTGGCAACACAAATACAATTCGAGATCAACTCTGCGGGCGAGTCCGCCTTGATCATTGTTTCCACAAGTGACGGTTATAACCGCAGAATAGCCCAGGTGGGTGTGCCTGTAATCCTGCTGCAAATTGGGGAGAGTGAAATCGAGAATCCGATTTTCTTCAACCAACCGGTGATTTTAAGCTCCCCAGTGAATGGCGGCATTGCCAAAGGCGGCAGCCTGCATATTGAAGGACAGGTGCATCTCTTCAACGATCGCCCGATCATTATTGAGTTGATTTCACAGACGGGCGGAATTGTGGCAAACAAAGCTGTCATGGTTAAAAATGTTGCGGGTCAGGAATACTCCCCCTTCTCTGTTGACGTGCCCTATACGGTCAGCAAACGCACTCCGGTTCGCATGGTTGTCAGGCAGCCAAGCGTCTTTTCTTACAACGTGGATATTTCGTTATACAGTCTGCTTCTCTTCCTCGACCCCTAAAACAAAAAGGATGGGCATGAACCCATCCTTCAGATCCTCACTTTAGCCCGTTCACAATTTGTGTGACAAGCCCATCCTTTAGTTAATTTACTGCGACAACCGCGCTGGATATTTGGCTGGGTCCTTCTTCAAGTGCCCGGATGGCGGGAACGAACAAGGCTGCTACCCCGATCAGCATCACCAGTGCTCCTCCAAACCAGTACCAAACACGCAGTCCCAACAGTTCAGCCACGGGAGCCGCAACCAGCATGGAGAGCGGCATCATTGCCATACAGATACTGGTAGTTGCGCCCATCACACGCCCCTGCATTTCAGCCGGCACCCTGCTCTGCATGATGGCCTGCAGAGGACCATTTGCCATCGGGTTCATAAACCCCAGGACTGCCATGGCGACCACACCCAGCCAGAACATATTTGCCGGAGAAACTCCGAAGAGAAAGACACCGAAACCCAGCCCGATGACACCGGAGAGGCTGGTGACGATCTTGCTTTTAAACCCGCCCCAGATTCCAAGCAGCACCCCGCCGATGACCACGCCAATACCCATCACCGAATCCAGGATGCTCAGTTCCCATACGCCGGCTTTGAAGTGCTGGGTAACCATGAGCGGGCTTAATGTACCGGCAGGGGCAAGCAGGAAATTAAGCAGTGCCGCGATCAAGGTCAGGTAAATCAATCCCTTCCAGGTTTTCATGTAACGGAAACCTTCCGCCATATCCTTTAAGAGTGCTTTGGGTGTGATCATCTGACCCGCATCCGCGCGCACAGGTTGCGGAATGAGGATGAAGAGCAGCGGGGTGACTGCGATGATGGCGGTGATCACATCCACCGCGATGACCTGGTAGAACGGGAGGAGCGTCATCAACAACGCGCCTAAGGGCGGGGCGATGATCCCCAGGCTGCCGCGCAGTGCCTGGTTAATCCCTGCAACGCGGGAAAAATGTTTTTCCGGCACCATCAGGGAAGTGGAAGCCTGCATGGCTGGCCAATGGAAGATACCGCCAACGGAACGCAGGAACATGACCACAAAAATGTGCCAGGTTTCAGCCAGGTCCAGGGCAAAAAGCACAGCTAGTGCCAGGGTGATCACGGCAATACCCACATCCGCCACGATCATCACCTTGCGGCGGTTCCAGCGGTCCACCAGGGCGCCGGCAAAAGGGGATAGGAACACATCAGGCAGGACCGCCACCAGGGTAGCGGTGGCAAGCAGGGCAGCTGAGCCGGTTTTTTGTGTGATCCACCATACGAGGGCGAACTGTACCAGTCCGCTGCCCAGGAGGGAAAAGATCTGGGCGGACCAGATGGGGATGAACTTGCGCATCCAGTTGGATTCTGTTATTTTTTCTACGGTTTCCATGATCTCTCCAAAAAAAGCAATAGTTAATCACACCAACGCGTGAGTGTGCGCGTGAGCGGCTGATTTCAGTGAATGCAATTATCTGTTATTCGATGTAGACTTCTACGTGTTCCCCATCTTCATCGTCGTAAATATCCATGATCTGACCGGTCTCACCGGCTGCCAGGGCTTCCGCCAGGCGGGCAGCATCCAGACCTTCCACTTCGGGAGAAAAGCGCATACCCATGCGGATACCGGCATTTACCATTCCCAAAGGCAGGCGCACATTGACCCGTGTTTTTCCGCTGTCCGTGTCTGTAACGCGTACCCTGAAGAAGCGCCCGCCACCTTTGCCGGGGAACACGCCAGTGGTGGATTCTTCTGTTTGCGGTTTTCGGCTGCTGGAATCCAGTGCCTTTAGCAATTCAGCTGCCATTTCAGGAGTGATCTTGCCCTCCTGTACCATTTTGAGTACTTTCATGCGTTCTTCACTGCTGGCCATCACTTCACCTCCGCCACAGAGCCGGGTTCGGAATATTTTTCACCCCGCAGCCGTGCCTGGGCTTCATCCCAGGTGATGGTCCCGTTGTCCAACTCCTCAAGGATGGTGCGCCGTTCCTCGGCGGATAATTGTGCAGGGCTTTCCTCTTTGCCTGGCTCGTATCCCAGGGCGCGCACAATTTCGTTCAACCTGCTGCGCAGGGTGGGATAGGAGAGTTTCATTTCGTCTTCCATGCGGTTTAAACGCCCCTCACATTTTACAAAAGTGAGCAGGAACTGCATCTGCTCAGGTGATAATTTGCCAAAAGGCGTGTGTTCCGCTGCGAAATGTCCTTCAATGGTGGTGTTGCAATTCACACAATAAAGGCGGGTGACTGCCAGATCTTCATCACAAACCGGGCACTTGCTGAGCGTTTTATTAACCATAACAACCTCTTAAAGTAAATTCAAATCACTTTTGAATCTGATGATTTCCAATGATTTTAAAATATAATAGCATGATTATAAAAAAAGTCAATACATGTATTGATAAAATTAAGAAAATTCTTAATTAATATAAAAATAATTTAACGAGGGGGAATTATTCTATTTCTTTTCGTTCACCCAGGAGGAACCAGCACCCCTTTTGGTTGTCGACATCCTCAGGAGCACGATCGAAGTACAGTTCAAATAACCGGCCAGTGGAGGTCTTCACCCGGAAATGGAAGCGTCCGACTCCGCGGGATCCGAGGCGGCTGGCGCTGGCAAGGTGGGTTTGCGCCATATTTCGAGCCATGCGTCCGCGGCGTTTAAAATCAGACCACTCCTCCAACACTTCACTAATGGGGAAGTACTCGTCGCGCCAGGTGAAACCGTCAGGGCAGGGGGGCTTTTTCTCCAACACCGGGGGAGTTGAAAAATGGACCTCAATGGGTTCGCCGTAAAAATTGGCAGGGCTCGTTTGCATTATGTTATCCATACCCAATCCAGGGACTTTACCAAGCTTCTTATCCTGGTAGTTGATTGTACCTATTTTTAACGCTGCAAGCGGCGGGGAGGATAACTTAAAACCAGGCGCGACCTGTCCTTGGTCCTGGCTTCAGGGATTTGCAGCAGGTTCAGGAATTCATCCACGATCTGGGGATCAAAACTGCGCCCTTTTTCGGTACGTAAATATTCAACGACCTGGGTTTCCGGGATGGCTGCACGGTAGCTTCTCTTGGAACGCATGGCGTCCCACACATCCACCACCGAGAAGATGCGTGCCTCGATGGGGATGGCATCTCCCTGGATTCCGCGGGGATACCCTGTTCCATCCCATTTTTCATGATGGCAGTAAGGGATATCCGCTGCTGGTGAGAGGTAGGAAATCGGCTTTATCAGGTCGCGCGCATACACCGGATGGTTCTGCATGACGCGTTTTTCAGCATCAGTAAGCGGACCCGGTTTGCACAGGATGGAATCCGGGATGCCCATTTTTCCGATATCGTGTAATAGAACGCCGCGGCGGAAATGGTCCATGCGTTCAGCGGGAAGGCGCATCCTCCTTGCCAGCTGCATGGTCAGATCCACCACCCTGACGGAATGACCTTCGGTTTCCTGGTTGCGCAGTTCCAGGGCTTGCGCCCAGCCGGCGATGGTGCTGTCGTAAGCGTTCACGATCTGGCCAATTATTTTGTCAATGAGCACAGAAACGCGCCACGAGATGAGCGCAAGGAGTACAACACAAATGACTGAAAAGATGGGGAAGGGTGTTTGGGAGAATTTAAGCGTGAATACCAGCAGGAACATGGGGATGACGATGAGAATCACACCCAGCGAACGCCGTCCATCTGTAATAAAGCTTGAAACACAAACAGGAATTGCCAGGTAGAGGAGGATCTGATCCGGGTTTTCAAAAGGATAGGCTGTGAAACACAGGTAAGAGGAAATGAAGATGAAAATTTCACCGGCAAGGTCGCCCTTGTTTTTATCATTCAGGAAACTGGTGATCACCAATCCGAGGATGCACGTAATGTTGTTGAGGGCATAAAATGCATTCCATGTGCCCGGTTCTCCGATCCACTTTGCCAGCAAAAACGGCAGGAGGATAAGCAGCACGAAAATGGTGAACCATATGGCATAGCGCAGGGTAACCTGGTGACGGTCAGCACGGGTGAACGTTTCATTAAGATCAAATCGCGAACTTAAATTTCTGAGCCACGGATGCATACCCGCTCCTTGTGAGGATGGTATTTTCCCCCGGGTTAACAATTGCAACGCAGGGTTGTAGGGAAGTATCCCTCAACAGGAATTAATTACAAGATTTGTGCCAATTTTATTAGTTGCGGAGGAGGTCTGGTTTAATCCACCCAGTCGTGGGGTTCCACGTGAACGTAGGCACGGTCCACGCCGGGGAATTCCTCCAGGCGTTGAATCACCTGATCCGATATCTGGTGTACCTCAATCAGGGACTTGTTGCCGTCCACATTGATGTGGAGGTCGATCATCAGGCGTGGTCCAACATAGTCCGTCATAATGTGATGCACCCGCAGCACCCCGGGAACTTTTTCTACGGCGCTCACGAATTCCTGCACTTCTTCTGGTGCGGCTCCCCTGCCGGTGAGAAAACCGAGGTTTTCACGCCCGGCCATGAATGCCTGGCGAAAAATCCAGATAGCAACAAGGAAACCTGCCACCGGATCGGCCAGGGGATGGATAAAGTTGGATCCGATCACGCCCAGGAAAGCTGCCATGGAAGTGAGCACATCACTTAGGTTATCGCGGGCGGTGGTTTTGAGCGTGGGGCTGAGCAGTTTCCTTGCGATACGGGCAATGGCATTATACATGCCAGCCTTCATAAGAGCGCTGACAAGCAGAACACCGGTCGGCAGGTCGAGTGCGATAACCTCACCTCCGGCAGCATAGCGCATGTAGGAATTACGCGCGGCTTCAAAACCGGCAAATGCCATCGAAAGAGTCACGAGCATCCCCACCAGCGGTTCAAAGCGCGCGTGACCCTGGGGGTGCGAAAGGTCCGGCGGCTGCATCGCCACAAAGAGACCCAGCACCATCAATAATGAATAAACTACATCCGATATGGAATTCGCGGCGTCCGAGTAAACCGCCGCGCTCCCTGAGACGGCTGCCACCACTCCCTTGGCGGCTGCCAACAGCAGGTTGCCCCCCAGCGTGATGACCAGCGCCTGACGATATAGTTTTGTCTGATCAGTTTGCGGATGAAAATCCCTTACCCAACGCATGCGTTTTCCTCTGTAGGTAACAAAAAACCTCCCGGTACCCTCTCCCTTTTTGGAGTGAGCGCACCTTTGAGGTTTCTAATTCAGGTTGCCAGGCTGAGTGCTCCGTCTGACAATTCCATTTTATCACAATGCGTTTTACTTTTTTCTGATTATGTTACACTAATCGCAGATGAAACGAATCCTGTTGATCCTGGTTCTCATGACGCTGGTGATCACCTCCGGCTTCACTTTTCAGGAACAAAACCCTGTACACATTACGCGCATGGAAATTGACATCTGGCCGGAGTACGACCGCACCCAGGTGCTCGTCATCTATCGCGTGCAGCTTTCCAGGGACACACCCCTGCCGGTAAGTTTTAGCATTCGCATCCCCAGGGAGGCAGGCAACCCGTTCAAGGTGGCCATGCGCGACCTGGACGGGGTGCTCTATAACGTGGAGTATTCGATAGAACCAGCGGGGAGTTGGAACCAGATCGTGTTGACCACCTCCAGCGAAGAGCTTTATATCGAATATTATGACCCCAGCCTGGTTAAAACAGAAAACGACCGCGAATACGCCATATCCTGGTTCAGTGATTATCCGATCGATAAACTGGTGGTCAAGGTGCAGCAGCCGCGCAACTCTGAAAATTTGTGGATTTCCCCTTCAATGGGGACGGGGGAACTGAATCCAAATGACGACCTGGTTTATTTTACTGGTGATTTTGGGGCTTTATCCACCGGGCTTTCTTTCAATATGGCCCTGGCATATACCCGGACGAGTTCAGAATTAAGCGCTTCAAACTTACCCGTAACTGCCGCCACGCCTGTTCAATCCAACACCAATATGGGAAATACTGTGGCAAAAGTGATGAACCAGGTGATCGAGAACAAGGGGCTGGTAACCGCCGGCATATTGATCCTTAGCGGTATGGTTCTCATGCTCCTGGTGAGTTTCTTTGCCGGGCAGTGGACGAATCCTGTGTCACGATGGATTAATGGGCTGATGGGTAAGAAAAAACCCGAAGTGGAATCGGGGATCATCGTGAAGTATTGCCCGCATTGTGGCAAGAAGACTTACCCCGGTGACCGCTACTGCCGGGGGTGCGGGAATACCATTTAATTCAACCCACTGGAATTAACATCAATTGCAACCCCCATGCCCATCCTGGCAGGGGGTTTTTTCAAATTGAATGGTCGTGTGCTGAATATTAAAATCACGATCAAGCAGCCCGCGGATCTGATCCAGGGCAATTTCAGGGTCTGCCGGCTGGGATGTCACCAGCGTTACGTGCGCGCTGAGCGCCACCGAGTCTGAGGAAAGGTTCCAGATGTGCAGGTCATGCACCTGCGAAACCAGGGGCAGGGTCCGCAGGCGCGCGTTGATCTCTTTAACGGATAAGCCCTCCGGAACACCCTCCAATAATATGTGCAGGGCACTGCGCAGCAATCTTATTGCGCTGATGACGATGACGATGCCGATCAGAATGGAAATAAGGGGGTCAAGCCAGTTAGCCCCAGTGAAGCGAATGAGGATCGCGGCGATAATGACCCCGACGGAAGAGATGGCATCGCCAAGTACATGCAGGAAGGCTCCATGGACGTTGAGATTCCGGCGCGGAGCGGGGGTCTCGTGTGCATGCTCATGTTCCAATCCATCAGCATGATCGTGCTGATGGGAATTGATGCCTGCGGGATGACCGCCAAGGATAAAGGCAACCACCAGGTTCACCACCAAACCGATAATGGCGATGACCAGCATTTCAGAACTGCGGATCTCCAACGGGTCGAGAATGCGTTTGTAAGCTTCCACCCAGATCCCGACAGCAATTATTACCAGCGATGCGCCATTAATGAGGGCTGCCACCACTTCGGCGCGGTTCCAGCCGTAACTGTGCCGGTCATCCGGCGGGCGGGCTGCCAGGCGCATTGCCAAAAAACTCAACACCAGCGCGAAGATATCCATGAATACATGAGCGGCATCTGAAAGCAGCGCCAGCGAACCTGAAATCAGGCCGCCAATGACCTCCACAATGAGGATGACACTGGTGAGCAGGATGGATAGGATAAACTTTTTTTGTAAGTCAGGATTGACCTTGGATTGCATTTGTGTTCCTTGGGAGCGTTGGATTAATCGATTTCGAGTTCTGCAACCGAATTGAGAATAAACGACGGGCGGTAGGGGAAGAGGTTAACATCCTCTCTGGTGGACACACCGCTAAGCACCAGGATGGTCTCCAGCCCGCTCATTACGCCGGCCACAATGTCTGTGTCCATGCGGTCACCGATCATCACGGTGTTTTCGGAGTGTACTCCCAGGTAGCGCAGGGCGCTGCGGATCATCAGCGGGTTGGGTTTTCCGACAAAGAAGGGGGCTTTACCCGTGGCTTTTTCGATCAGGGCTGCCAGCGCACCCGTGGCCGGCACGATACCTGTTTCCAGCGGCCCCGTTGAATCAGGATTGGTGGCGATGAACATGGCGCCGTCATTGATCAAGCGGATTGCCTTGGTGATCATCTCGAAGTTATAGTTGTTGACCTCGCCCAACACCACGTAATCAGGCTTCATGTCAGTTTGCACATAGCCTACTTCATGCATTGCCTGGGTCAGTCCGCTTTCACCGATCACAAAAGCCTTGCCATTGGGGGTTTGGTTCTGCAAGAAGCGCGCTGTGGCAATGGCGGAGGTGAAGATATTCTCCGCCGGCACCTTGAGACCGATGGTATTCAGCCGGTGCTCCAGGTCGCGCTGCGTATACAGCGGGTTATTGGTGAGAATGAGGAATTTGATCTTGCGGACGAGTAAACGCTCGATAAATTCGGGAGCTCCAGCAATGGGAGTTTTTCCTTTAACCAGCACGCCGTCCATGTCGATCAGGTAATTTTTAGCTGTCATTTTTTCCATATGCCATTGATTTTAGCACGATTGCATAAAAACCTGCGGGGATCGGAGTTTCGACGCGAAGATGAGGAGTTTCGTCCGATTATCGGCAGAGGGGAATCGGTTATAATCAACTCTGGAAAAATACCCCAAAAGGATACCAATGCCCCGCCAGAGATCCCTCGAAGACCTCTCTTCTGAAGAATTACGGCAGCTCCTGGTGGAGAAACGCCGGGCAGAACGGGAAGCGCGCCTCACGGCTTACCGCAAATCCGGGCGGGTGATCCGCGTGGAAGGCGATGATGCGCCTGCGCCAACCTTTGACGAACTGGAAGACCGCCAGGAGGAGGATGAAACTCCTTCCTCATTGCGCCAGCGCGCGCGCTCAAAACGCAGGAGTAATATGGACCGCCTGCTCTTTGGTATCGAGATCGTGGCAATTTTGGGATTGTTCTTTATCATCTTTAATGGCGCCAAATTATTGACCAACCTGAATAAGGAGTTCACTTCCGCGCTGAACCAGCCCAACCTCACGCCTACTGCGCTCATCACGGCAGTAGTGCTGCCGAGCGGTCACACACCGCCGGTGGAAGGGGTGGAAGTGCGCCCGAATGATTCCGAGATCCCGGAGCATCTGCGCGCCATCATGCAGACCTTCGAGAATCTGCCCATTCCCACCCCGGGACCTCAGCAGGCCAGGCAGATCCAGATCTCGGCCATCAATGTCAACGCTCCGGTGGTCATGGGAGACGGCTGGGAGCAGCTTAAAAAGGGTATCGCACAGCACCTGAACACCGCCAACCCGGGTGAAAAGGGCAACATGGTTGTCTCTGCCCACAACGATATTTTCGGCGAATTGTTCAAAGACCTGGATAAGCTCAAGCCTGGCGATACAGTCATCGTTATCACCCAGGACCGCACTTTTACTTATACGATTACCGGCACGCAGATCGTGGAACCCACCGCCGTTGAGGTGATGGCTCCAACAACCGATGCCACGCTGACGTTGATCTCGTGCTACCCGTACCGCGTGGATAACAAACGCATCGTGGTTACAGCTGTTCTGGATGCAAACTAAAAAACGGGATTACAATTGCCCATAGGAGATTACGCATGGCAAACAAAAAACAAAAACGCTCAGTAAGCAGCAGCACCACCCTGGTGGAAAAGGCAACAATTGCACGCGCTCACGGCCGTACAGCTGTGGGAGAGTTCAAACCCGATTATTCTTACGTGGTATCTGATCTTAAACGTATCGGCATACTGGCAGGGTCTTTCTTCGTGATCCTGGTCGTCCTGTCGTTCTTCTTGCGGTGATCGTTCTCCCGGTGAGGAATCCCGGGGGGTTAATTTAAACAAATCTTCAAAAGGAGAGAGTCATGTCCCATATGTTTGTGCCGGGTCCGGTGGATGTAGCGCCTGAAGTACTGGCTGCTCAGACCAAACCGATGCTCCCGCATCGCAGCAAGGATTTTGAAGCCATCTTCCAACGCTCCGAAGCCAAGGCCAAGGATCTTTTCTATACCACCACACGTGTTTTCCAGGCTGCCAGCTCCGGCTCGGGTATGCAGGAAGCCGGCATCCGCAACTTTGTGCAGGAGAGCGTGCTTTCCTGTATCAACGGCTCGTTTGCCCAGCGCTGGTACGATGTGGCAGTGGCCAATGGCAAGCAGGCGGATAAATTGGAGGTGGAAATGGGGGAAGCCATTACCCCCGAACTGCTGCGAGACGCACTTAAGAAAAAACATTATGAAGCCGTCACCATCGTTCACAACGAAACGTCAACCGGCGTCGAGAACCCCCTCAAGGATCTGTGCAAGGTAGTGCAGGAAGTTAGCCCCGATACACTCATCCTGGTGGACGCGGTCTCCTCACTGGGCGGAGTCAAGATCGAAATGGACGCGCTCGGTGTGGATTTCCTCCTCACCAGTTCGCAAAAATGCCTGGCGTTACCCCCGGGGCTTTCACTGGCAGCTGCCTCTGACCGCGCCATGAAGAAAGCCGAAAGCGTTACCAACCGCGGATGGTATTTTGACCTGCTGTTGATGGAAAAACACCGCCTTAAAGACAGCACTCCCATGACCCCCGCCATGCCGTTGATCTACGCGCTGGATCTCCAGCTTGACCGCATATTTGCAGAGGGCCTGGAGAACCGCTTTGCCCGCCACGCTGCCATGTCAAAACGTGTGCAGGACTGGGGCGCTCAGCACGGCATGGAACCGGTAGCCAAGGCGGCTTACCGCTCCAAGACCGTGGTGACCATGCGCAACAGCCTTAACTGGGATATCAGCGCATTGAACAAGTTCCTGCAGACCAAAGGCATGCGTATTGCTAATGGCTATGGCAAGCTCAAGGACCTCAGCTACCGCGTTGCCACCATGGGCGAGACCAGCATGAAGGATGTTGAAACCCTGCTGGCTGCCATGGACGAATTCATCAAGGGATAACCCCTGAGAGTTGAGAGCTGAGAATCGTCATTGAACATTTGATTCCCCGGAGGGACAATCCCTCCGGGGTTTTTATTGACGCAGTTTGATGGGCGTGATAAAATTCAAGCCGTCCCAGAGATGGGCGCGTAGCTCAATGGTAGAGCAGCGGCCTTTTAAGCCGTTGGTTAAGGGTTCGAGCCCCTTCGCGCTCACTTTTGTTTTAATTATAGTAGGTCGGTTAGGGTACCCACGGGGTATTCATTCGAGCCCCTTCGCGCTCACTTTTTATTTAAGAAACTAGATTTGTCATCACGAGGGTGTTCTTCCCGAAGCAATCCCCGATTAAATCATAGCGAGATTGCTATTCAAATAATCGAGCGTTTCTTCCTCAATTTGTTTTAGGGCACTTTGATTTTAACGCTTACGCCGCCTGCCAAAAGCAAAAATTCTCTTTACCACCATCAGGCGGACGCTCCCCGGCGGAAATAAAAATATCGTTATGCGGTGGAGTACCTGCGCCACCCGCCATGCCGGGCTGGTCCTGATATTGCCAAATTCCCGTCCCAATTCCATTGAAAAAACGTCATTTTTGGCTGTCAGCGCGATAAAGTCCTTTTGCGAAAAATCATAGAGTTCTTTGATCCTATTCATTCTTGCGGGATCATTGAGCGCATCAAACAGGATATTTAGACCAAACAAGCGCGCTGTCATTTGTCCCGAGGTCTCAAGAGCCACCCTGGCCAACACATAACCGATATCACTGCCTTCTTTGCGAGAATAACGCACGGCGGATGGAAATACTCTCGTTAATTCTTGAAAAGAGGGGATTTCCAGGTAATTTTCCAATACCTGGAGAAATTCAAAATGATACCGGATGCGGCTCTCCGGTCGACTGCCGCTGACGAACTGGTCATTTGGGGGAATCCGGAATTGGACCAGTTTTTCGGGCAAAACGTGAATTTCATATTTCAAACATAACCGCACCCACATGTCGAGGTCGGGAATTTGCGCGAATCCATTGCGATAGAAGCCGCACTCCTCGTAACATTTTTTACGGATGAGGGTGCTGGGGTGGCACAACACATTTCCATGGTAAAAAAAGGTGTTTAACCACTCGAACCGGCTGCGGTTGGGTTGGTTAAAAATTGAGTAGTAGAAATGCCCCTTGTTTTTGGAAGGCGCACTATTTTCATCAATTATCCTTGCATTGGTAAATACCGCGCCGGCTTCGGCATACTTATCGAGGAAGTCTACCTGTTTTTGCAGTTTCCCGGGTTCCCACACGTTGTCTGAATGATGTATGGCAATGTACTCTCCCGTTCCCATCTCAAAAACCACTTTCCGCATCCACTCCTTGTCATTACGGTTAACCGGATTTCGATGGGATCGTATGCGCGGGTCAGAAAAACTTTGGATGATAGTCCAGGATTCATCCTTTGAAGCATCATCAAGGATAAACAATTCAAAATCAGCAAAGGTTTGATCCAGGACACTCTGAATGGCAGCGGTCAAATACTTCGCATGATTGTAAGAGGACATGTAAATTGTAACTTTGCTCATCCTTATTGTGCTCCTTCAGACGTCTTCAGCGTTGAATAATACGCAGGGAATCATCCAGCATTGACCGGTGAAAATTGTGCTGCAACCTCAGGGAGAATGAAATTACACCTCAAGCTTGCATGGCCAGTTGAAAGGTCTCAAACATTGTGTCCCCAGGCTTATAAGCCACATCTTCCATGAATATCTTTTCATCCTTGCGTACATCCCGGCGTAAGGTCACCTCTTCAGCCAGGCAAATTGGCAGACCGGGTTGCATTCTATTATCACTGCAATTCTCGATCAATCCGTAGAGCGTATACCCGCCAATCCCATCCAGCAAGTCCCCCTTGCGCAGGTCTTTCTTGGCACGCGCATACACATTGGTCATAAACCCTTTCTCAGGCTGCAGCACTGACCAGCCATCCAAAAAAGCCTCCGCGATGCAGGGGATTACCTCGATATGACCCAGGTGGTAAGGGCGGTGAAAAACGTAGAATGGAGCCGTTCCAATGCGGCAGGGAAGATAACTGCCAAGGGTCTCCACCTGGTGGGGGTGATCGTTGAAGCCGATTACAAACACGCCTCCGGGTGGGTACGCCCCCAACACGTAATCAACAATGGGTGTTTTCCCATCCCACAGATTCTGTAGATCAAAATACTGGGTGACGTCATATATATCCTTCACCCGCGGACCAAACATGCCGGGAACCAGGGTTTGCCCGCCTATGCAATTCGCGATCAGCGCCATTTCGATGCACAGCTTGGTGCCATCTGTGTAGGAGGTGCACATTTTATAATCCAGGGAACGTTTATCAGCCTCAGGAATGATCACCGTGGGGTTGCTGTAACGGTCAAGGAAGCCCTTCATGTTGCCTGCGAGAACCGTCTGGAAACCCCAAAGTTCGATGTCATTGATAACCCGCTTGAGGGCTGTATGCTGGTCTCCATCCGCGCTGGTGTACACCACCCCTTCGTGCCTGGCTTTTGACAGCAAGTACGGACCAAATATTAAATCGGCTTCAGAGTTCATCATCACCACGTGCTTGTGAGCGCTGATGGCTTCCAGGGCAAATTGTGCGCCATAAGCCACTGAGCTGGTCGCATCTACCATCACATCCATAACTTCACATTGAGCTACCAGGCTGCCGTCTCTGCATACAGCCAGTTTCCCACTGTGAATTGCGGAGTTCATGTCGGTTAAATTTTCAACCACCGTGTATTCAAGACCCAGGCGTTTTGCCCATGCGCTCGCCCGGTCA
Organism: uncultured Anaerolinea sp.; assembly: GCA_964533735.1. GTDB lineage: Bacteria > Chloroflexota > Anaerolineae > Anaerolineales > Anaerolineaceae > UBA6107. The sequence goes on from CAZHMD010000013.1 coordinate 70,804, forward strand.
AGATCTATATCGGCAATAGCCACACATTCCATTCCCGGTGTGATACTCACCTGGTAAACAATTCCCCTGCCAATATTGCCTATCCCAATTACTCCAACTCGAATTCTTTGTTGTAAAGCGCGCAATCTGGAAAGGATGTCAGTCATCTAAGTGTCACTCCATGTACCAAAATAAGTAGCTCGGGGTTACGGAGACGGGAAATACGTGTTTTACGGCAGGAAAATCCATTACTCCTTGCTAATTGTAATAAAGCGCATTATCGATACAGATATTCTATACGGATATTAAAAATACTAATGCTAATAACGGATTATTTACTCAAAATTTATGTGGATTCGTAAACTAAATGGCAGGTTCATTAACAGCCTAATTGAAAAATCTGCTTCTTTCTTTTTCCAGGATTTCGATACTGAAACACAGGCTACAATCTCTGCAGGTTATTCATTTGAAGTCAATTAGGATACCCTGCGAAGCGCCCTGATATTTTTTCCGGCTGATTACGGTAAAGTACAATATTGCGCAAGATCAAGATTAGTCTGAACCAGTTTATTTTCACCAGATAACGCCATAGTGTACCCATCAAGTTTACAGATCAACATTTGGTCTGTAAGCTCATCCTGTGCCAGCGTTTCCCAATCCGAGCCCCAAAAAACGTAGATGGTTTCCCTGTCCGAATGACCTGCCTTTAACTCTTCCCAAACCTGCTCGCCGTGGATCCTGATGGCGTTCAGGTCAGCGCGCGAGAAATATCCCCAGTTTACCGTCAGTTGGTTTTGCCGGGCATATAAAGCTAAAGGTTCATAGATCGCATGCGCTTTAGACGCGGGGATGATGAAAACATGCCGGTTGGTTTCTGCCGCCTCCTGCCAGAACTCGGATTGTAAGGGAGATTGGTATAGTGAAAAAGTGTTGTAGCGTTTCTCCGCAAAAAGCGGCTGCAGATCGATGAATTGCAGTATGAGTGCCAGCGTGATGATTAACACTGAAAGACGGGTGTTTCGGATGACACTGATCAATCCAAACAGCACAATAAAATAAAATACCGGCCAGATGAAGCGTCCGGTGGCGCGAAACAAGGAAAAAACGATTTGAACATACTTTGGATAATCAAAATTCCACAAGGGCTGGGCGTTTACAAATGCTTTATTCGAAAGAGAAAACAATATCAATAGTATCGAAATAATCACAAAAGGCAGGAAGTAATACAACCTGCGGGTTAAGTGATCTTTTTTCAAGAACAGGATCAGCGCGATGGGAATCAGGAGCAGGTTTCCCACCCCCAGGTAACTGAACCCTTCGTACTGCCCCTCTGCGCCTAACGGCAGCGCGTTGAAAATGGCAGAAAATTTTAACGGGTTGAACAACCCATTTAAGTTCCAGGAGAAATATCCCAAGCCTGCCGCCAGCAGGTTTCCAACACTCAGGCTGAATAGACCGATACTGTACCCGATCACGAGTATTACTGATGGCGGCACCAGCAGGTCTACCGCCAGCAGCTTTAGATTCTTTTCTCTCCTGTAGCGGAAATACAGGCTTATCAGCCACAGGGGAGCCAGCATGGCGGCAAAATAAAGCTGCACCAACACGGCGGCGGCAAACAAAAGCACCCATCCCCAGCGCCACATTTTGCCACGGTACTCTAATAGGACGAACCAGATCCCCGCTAAGAGGATCCAGTGCGCAGTTAAGGAATTGTGTTCAAACGCCCGAAAAATCAGGATCGGGGAAAGCACGAGGAGTGACGCACCCGGGACTTTCTTGAAAAGCGAGGGGGTAAACTCGCCCAGTATCAACATGCCTAAGACCATTTGGCCAATTAGCGAGATCAATTCCCATAAACCGAGAAATTGAAAGTTTTCGGGAAGCCAGGCGCTAAGCAGCTTTATCGGGATTGCCAGCAGCGGAATGGAATCGGTATAGCTGATAAATGTGCCAAAGGGGTAACCATAGGCTTCAATGCGTCCGATGGGAAAACGCCAGGGTTCCTGCCTGAACCATTCCCAGCCAATCTGATGCTGAAAAACATCCCCTCCGCTGTGATATATCCAATCCACATTTGTAAATTTAAGATAATTAAAACCATAAAGGATCAGAAACCAAATGACTCCAACCAGGATACCGATCAAGAGAGTTGGCAGAAACCGCAAGAACCGGCTGGAGATTCTGGTTTGAGGGGAAATTGACACAGGAATTATCGCCTCTTATTTTGTTGTGACTTGAAGTTAACCCTTAACACATCCATAGAGATGGCTATTTCCATCTATTGCTGTGTATTTGACCGGACGGCGCTTCCCCCGGTTACTTCGTTTTTGGATTGTTCTTTGCTTTTCGATACTGCAGCACTCCCTGCACTACCTGCACCAGGCCGAGCCCGATGAGCCCGATGATGAGGAACAGGCTGCTGGAAGTAGACTGCTGCCCCATTGACACCACCAGGAATACCAGCCCCATGGCTGCAAAGATTCCGCCGGTAATGATGAGCTTCTTGCCGCCGCCCAGCGTGGCCTCCTGGTAGACCTTATACTTGGAGCGGCCGTTAACATAACCTTTTTCACCATTTTCTTCGCGCACCAGGTACCAGGTGTTCTTGTCTTCCTTTTCCACACCAACAGCGGAGACGATCGTCCCCTTTGGCAGAGCCTTTACCAGTTTGGCGCTTTCAGAGGCGGCGTCGAACAGCTCTGTTTCCGTCATCAGTTCGATCTTGCGCACCACAAAGATGCGCGTCTGCCCGGAGATGTAGCCAGTCTGCCCGCCATCCAGCGTCACTTCCACCCAGGATTCCTTCTTCTTGCGGATGACTTTGCCGG
>CAZHMD010000014.1:0-71036 GCA_964533735.1 uncultured Anaerolinea sp.
AAAGAAGGCGTAATGCCAGTCCTACTTATCGTGTTAATTGTTTTAGCGGTCATGTTTGATTTTCTGAACGGCGTGCATGATTCGAGCAATATCGTTGCCACCATGATCTCCTCCCGGGCGATTCGTCCAAGAGCTGCATTAGCCATGACGGCTGTTGCTGAGTTTTGCGGTCCATTCATTTTCGGCGTGGCTGTGGCCAACACCATTGGTAACGAGATCGTATCTTCCGAACATTTGAATATGCTGGTAGTCATCGCGGCTCTGGTGAGCGCCATCATCTGGAACATCATGACCTGGCTGCTCGGCATCCCCTCGAGTTCCTCGCACGCCATCATCGGCGGGATCATCGGGGCGGTGGCAGTCGGGGCAGGTTTCCAGGAAATCCAGTTGCGCGGGGTGATCAAAGTATTAATCACACTGTTCACTTCACCCATAATCGGGTTTTTTGCCGGCATGTTGATTGCCAATCTCATTTACCGTATGTCGTGGAAGGCTACCCCCAAGATCAACGGGGTGTTCAAGAAACTGCAGATCATCACCTCGTTGGGATTGGCTTTAAGCCACGGCACAAATGATGCCCAGAAAACCATGGGCATCATCACCCTTGGGCTGGTCATCAGCGGGGTGCAGGATACTTTTTCGGTCCCCTTTTGGGTGATCGTTGTTTGTGCTGCCGCCATCGCATTTGGTACGTCAATCGGCGGATGGCAATTGATTCGCACCCTTGGCTCCAAGTTTTACAGGATCCGCCCGGTTCACGGCTTTGCCTCGCAGGCAACCTCAGCTGCGGTCATCCTCACGGCCTCGCTCTTCGGCGGACCGGTGAGCACCACGCAGGTGGTGAGTACCGCCATTATGGGTGTGGGCGCTGCAGAACGCATGAGCAAGGTGCGCTGGGGTGTGGCAGGTGAGATCGCCTCAGCCTGGTTATTTACCATCCCCTCAACGGCTCTTTTGGCAGCAGGAATTTACTGGCTGATTGCTACCGGGGTGCCGGCATTAATCAAATTATTCTAAAAAAGGAAATAAAATGAGCAAAAAATACGATGTTCTGTTTTGCGGCAATTACACCAAGGATACCATCATCACACCCGACGGGACAACGTATGTGGACGGCGGCGGGATGAATTACGCCGCGCACGCCTCCAAACAGATGGGGGCAAACCCGGCGGTTATCACACGTTTGAACAAGGAAGATGAGCGTGTGGTCAAGGCGTTCGAAGCGGCGGGTATTGACTGTTACCCGGTGTTCACCCCATCGTCAACATTGATGACACTGGAGTACATGACCAGCGACGTGGACAGGCGCAACCTGTACGTGAAGGGCATTGCCGGCACCATCACCCCGCAGCAATTGGATGGGTTGGAAGCGCGCGTTATCGTCACCAATTCCAGCCTGCGCGGTGAGGTTGAACTGGAATTCTTTAAGCAGATGAGAAAGCGCGCCAACGTGCTGCTCTCGGCTGACGTGCAGGGGTTCATCCGCGTGCTGCGCGGTGAGGCACTGGTGTACGAACCGTGGGACGAAATGACCGCTGTGCTGAGCCATCTCGACATTCTCAAAAGTGATGCGGTGGAAGCCGAGTATCTGACCGGCGAGACAGATATCGAAAAGGCTGCCATGGTCTTTGCCGCGATGGGACCCAGGGAAATTGTGCTCACCCACAGCAGCGGCGTGCTGGTGCACGCGGATGGCAAATTCCATCATTACGATTTCCATTCCGCATCGCAGGCAGGGCGCAGCGGACGCGGGGATACCTGCGTGGGAACTTATGTGACCAAGCGTTTAACCTTGCCGCCCTACGAAGCCGGTAAATGGGCAGCCGCAGCCACCAGCATGAAAGTGGAGATCCCCGGACCCTTCAAGCGTACGGTTGCAGAAGTGGAAGCCTTTATACAAAAGCACTATGCAGACTAATACAGCAGAAATAATCGAAGAGAAGATCGCGCGCGCCAGAGTGGAGTACCCTGCCCTCTGGCGCCGGTTAATCCGGCAGTGGCGTGAGGCAAAAAGCGGCAACAGCGCCTGGCTGATGTACTCAGCCAGTTACCTTTTCTTTACTGGCGGTGTACGCTGGGCAATGGATCCGTTTTCCCCAGCTACACGTATTGGCGGCATCCCCCATGCAGATTACGCAGCAGACCTGGACAAGTTGGAGTTGGTACTGCTGACCCATGCGCACAATGATCACTTCGACCCGAATCTGGTCAAAGCCATTTCCAGATTGCCCATCCAATGGATCGTACCGCACTTCATGCTGGAAAAGGTAAAAGGCGCAGGGGTCCCCGGAAAGAATATAATCGTCCCGGTAAATGGAGAGACGATCGAATTCAGGGGACTGGGTATCACCCCGTTTGCGGGGCAGCATATCCACGGGCGCTACGGGGTACCCGAGACAGGCTACCTGGTGGCAGGCGCCGACAAGCGCTGGCTTTTTCCGGGTGATACTCGCGTATATGAGCCAGGGAACTTACCTGATGCAGGTCATGTGGACGCGGTGTTCGCGCATGTGTGGCTGGGCAAGAAATGCGCGGCTCTCCCCACTCCTCCCCTGCTAAACGAGTTCTGCGAGTATTTTCTCGCGTTTAAAGCCGAAAGAATACTACTCACACATCTGGAAGAGTTGGGGCGCGATGAAAGGGACTTCTGGGATGGCCGGCATGTGCACCAGATCAAACAGAAAATAAAGGAACCTGGCGGTGATCATTACGTTGAGGGATTTATTGCAGGGGATAAGATCAGTTTATAGCAGCAGCGTAAAAATAGCGTAAAATTTCAATCCCGACTTGATATTTTAATAACGATTGATGTATACTACTCATACAAGAAAGCCATTACATCTGTAATGCAATTATTAGCCATCCCTGTTTGATTAATTAAAAGGGTGGTAGCAACAGAAAACTGAAGTGTTTGTGGGATGCGTTGATCCACGGGGAGGAATTGGTCGCAATGCTCAAACGAGCGACCCCCGCGGGGAGCGAATTGCGAAACCGGCCTGTTTACGGGACCGGTTTTTGTTTTTAAGAGTAGCTGGAAGTAATAAAGAAATGGGTTTTTAGTAATTGGTGCTATTTTTCGGTTCATTCATTTTTTTCTTTTTATTCGAAGGAGGCAATTATGTTCAACTATAGGAAAGTACTGAAGTACCTGAACCGCGCAGCGTACCTGATGAGCGCGGTCATGATAATGGCGGGGTTGTTTCTAACGGTTACTGCCAAACCAGTAAGCGCCGACCCAGCGGAAATGGTAACGCTGTGTCACGCAGCCGGGCAGGATGGTACGTTAAACTACATCACACTGACCATCTCCTGGAATGCGGCGTTTGGGAATGCGGGTCACTTCTACGAAAATGGCACGCCGCAATCCGGGCATGAAAACGACTACCTTGGGCCTTGCATTACCCCTTCTGAGACTCCCACAAACACCTTTACACCGCTTCCGACGAACACTTTCACCAACACGCCGGTTCCAACGAACACAAATACTCCAACACCCACCGCCACCTTTACATCAACGGCTACGGCAACCAATACCGCCACGCCTACGGATATAAACACACCAACCAACACGGCAACTTTCACGCCTACCGCCACATTTACCAACACGCCTACAGATACCGCCACACCGACCGAGACCAACACACCCACAAACACACCCAATACGCTTTATGTAAGCCTGCAGGATCCTTATTGTGTCTCTATTCCGGGTACGCTGATGCAGTGGGCGGTGGTTAATAACAACGCAGGTCCGTTCACTGTGTTATCCTGGAGCATTGATGGTGTCATGCAGCCCGCCGGATTTATTGCACCAGTTGGTTTAAGCCTGCTGACCCAGACCTCTCTGGGCACCCACACCATTGTGTTGTACTGGGAACAGGAAGGGTTTACCGGCCTGGAATGGACAATTGAATCCTGTGCATTGCCAGATACCGCCACCCCCACTCCGACCAACACCAGCGAGCCTCCCACCGAGACCCCGGTGCCGGATACAGCCACCCCGGTTCCCACGCTGCCCATCCCTGAAACTGGCGGAGCCGGCGGTCCGATCATCCCGGTGACGGGTGCTGACTTGACCCAACCGATCAACGGCTGGCTTTACGGAGGATTTGGCATGCTCGGCTTCGGTATGGTTCTCTCCGGGCTGCGCAAGATGTTCAACCTCTAATACCAATCAAGCAATAAATTCAGGCTCTCCTTTGTGAGAGCCTGAATTTTTAATACGCGTATGCTGAGAGGTCCCCCCGCCGAATTGTTAATATTGCGTAAATATTTATTTTATCGCTTGCATTTCTGTAATCCTGGTGTATAATAGGACAAATTAGGTATCATTACTCCGGTACCCTTGGCTCCATTGAATTTGAATACAGAACCAGTACCTGGACGACGATGAACCGTTATAGTTTTTTTGTTATGTGGATGCGTTGATCCACGGGGATAACCTGGTCGCAGTGCTCATGAGAGCGATCCCCGTGAGGAGCTAATTGCGAAACCGGCCGTAATCGAGACCGGTTTTTTGCGTTTTAAGAAGACTTCGGAATAAATGAAGCAGGCAAAAAAGGCAATTTTTTATTGTTCGAGGAGGCAATTATGTTTAACTATAGGAAAGCACTGAAATACCTGAACCAGGTGGTTTACTTTATGAGCGCAGCCATGATGATGGCAGGTCTGGCGTTGACAGTGACCCCAGGACCTGCATCGGCTGCAACCGAGATGGTGACCCTCTGCCACGCAGATGGGCAGAGCGGCACAACGAAATTCAGCACATTGACCATCTCCTGGAATGCGGCTTTCGGGCAGGCGGGTCACTTCAACGAAGATGGTACCCCGCAAGCCGGACATGAAGATGACTATCTTGGTGCATGCGCCACGGCTACCGGGACGGCTACCTTCACACCGACTGCAACTGTAACCAACACTGCCACATTCACCCCATCGGCGACGGCAACCAATACTGTGACCGCAACAGCATCAGCCACGCCGACTAATACAGCAACCGCTACGGCAACCAATACGCCTACAAATACACCTACAAATACTGCCTCACCAACATCAACGAACACCCCTACTGATACTGCCACACCGACTGAGACCAACACACCAACGGTTACTCCGAATACATTGTTTGTTGTTCTCCAGGATCCTTACTGCGTATCCATTCCGGGCACGCTGATGCAATGGGCGGTGGTCAACAACAACGCCGAGCCATTCACGGTATTGTCCTGGAGTATTGACGGCGTCATGCAGGGCGGTGGATTTGTTGCCCCGGTCGGTGTGAGCCTGCTTACCCAAACCAGCCTTGGTACACACAGCATCGTGTTGTACTGGGAACAGCAAGGGTTCACGGACCTGGAATTTACCATCGAATCCTGTGCATTACCGGACACTGCCACGCCCACCCCGACCAATACCAGTGTGCCGCCCACCGAAACCCCTGTACCTGATACCGCCACTCCGGTCCCCACGCTGCCCATCCCTGAAACTGGTGGAGCCGGCGGACCGATCATCCCGGTAACCGGTGCTGACCTGACTCAATCTGTCAACAGTTGGTTCTTCGGAGGATTCGGAATGTTCGGTTTCGGTTTGGTTCTCTCCGGACTGCGCAAGATGTTCAACCTCTAATTCAGAAAACCTATTAACAAATCAGGCTCTCCAGATTGGAGAGCCTGAACTTTTTAATATAATCCTCAGCCCGTGGTCGGTTCTTAAATAACAAACTTGCCGTTCTCGTAAAGGGTCTCGCCATCGACCTTGATGTAGCCATCCCGCAGGTCGCAGATCATGTCCCAGTGGATCGAGGAATCAGCCTTGCTGCCGCTCTCAGGGTACCCCTTGCCGAGCGCCATGTGGAAGGATCCGCCAATCTTTTCATCGAAAAGGATCTGGCGGGTGAAACGTTGGATACCTTCATTGGTGCCAATGGCGAACTCACCCACACCGCGGCTGCCGGCATCCGTATCCAGGGTTTTGAGGAGAAATTCCTCGTTCTTGTCTGCTGAGGCTTTTATCACGCGTCCTTTGGAGAATTCCAGTTTCACCCCGGTGACTTCGCGCGTCTGGTAGATGGTGGGGTAGGAGAACGAGACGTGTCCTTCAATACTGTCTTCCACCGGGCCGGTGAAGACTTCGCCGTCCGGGATATTGACCGTGCAATCACAGTTGATGAAGGTACGCCCTTCGATGCTGAGGCGCAGGTCAGTGTCCTTGCCCACCAGGTGGACGTTCTTCTTGCCCTTTAACCACTGTACGATACGTTCCTGCTGTTTGCTGATATTCTTCCAGTATCCGACTGGGTCATTCATATCCGGCATACATGCGCCGTAGAGAAAGTCTTCATATTCCGCCAGGCTCATATCGGCGTCCTGGGCGTATGCCTGGGTGGGGAAAGCAGTGAGTGCCCAACGCAACTCGCCGCGGGCGGTGCGCTCCATATAGGTATTCATCAGGGGACCGCGCGCCTTTGACCACTTGGCCATTTTGCTGGAATCAATCCCGGAGAGCGCCTTGGTATTTTCGTCGGCAATAATGCGCAGCATGCGGTCGTACTTGCCGTACATCACCTCGGTAGGCTCGTGGATATACTGAATCTGTTCATCGGAACCGTAGCGGAACATGATCTCTTCGCCGGGGGGAAAATCAATGACGGTATAGGGGAATGCCCCTGCATCAATGACCTTGCGGTAAACCTGGGCGATAAGCGGTTCCGCTGCCATGCCGGCACGGATGAACACTTTGTTTTTTGGTTTTACATCAAGGGAGTAATTTACCAGTAACTCAGCCAGTTTTTCCACACGTTGATCGACCATAGCTTTCTCCTATACAAGCTGTATTTTGTTTAATTATAGACTGGTTGATTAAATTTATTATGAATAATGGTTTTGCCGGCAACTAGGCCTTCCCCTTTTTTTGAACCCGTAAATCCTTATCAGCCCGGGAAATGAGAGTAGCCAGTGACTTGTCTGAAGGGTCATAATCAGCTATCCCGGCTGTGATCGTAGGATGAAGCGGGAATCCCTCCAGATCTATCTCCAGTGAGGAAACTGCAGTAGTAATGCGTTCAGCGATGAAGTTTCCCCCACGTAAATCGACCTCAGGCAGAAGGGCGATGAATTCATCTCCGCCGTAACGCGCGAAGAGATCCAGGTCGCGCAGCTGGGTGCGGATCGTTTCCGCAATTGAAATTAATACAACATCACCCGCAGGATGGCCGTAGGTATCATTGATTGATTTGAATTTGTCCACATCGACCATGATGACTGCAAGCGGGCGTTGATACCGAACGCTGCGGGAAAACTCGCGCTCGGCCACTTCAAAAAATGCCCGCCGGTTATTAACGCCGGTAAGGGGGTCAAGGACCGCCAGTTTTTTCACTTCCTCCAAAAGGCGCAGGTTTTCTTTTTCAATGCTGATATCCTGGATGGAGAAAATGACGTAATCCTCACCGCCCAATTGCACAGGAGTGGCATTAACACGCAGCTGGAAAAGCTGCTGCCCCTCCCCGCGGCGGATGGTGCATTCCTGTTCATCTTTTTTTCCGATGAGGCCGTTGAGGATGGTATTGACAGCGCCGCAAGTTTTGCAGAAACCCGTTGTTCCGCAACCACCGGCGTTTTTAAAGGCATTGGTGCAGTTGATCAATTCTCCCGGGCGTAATCCCAGGTAGGATTCGGGGGTTTGGTAATTGCCGAACAGGGTTACCCGTGAATTGGCGTAAACCACCTGGCGTGTATGGTTAATGATCAACACCACGTTGGGTACAGCATCTCCGATGAGATGGGTTTGCTCATGCGCCATCCAGGCATTGTGCTGGCGCTGAAGGATTTCCGGCGGGGTGCGTTCTGCCGGCGCGTAGTCGGTGGGCAATAACCGATGTGTTGTGTTGGTTTTGGGGCTTTCAATTGTCATGATTATTCCACTACCGATAATAATAAAAGAAACGCGAAAGTCTCTTCGCGTTTTAATTATACCGTGTCATTCCAAAGAGACTCCCTGGAATCGGGAGTCTCTTTATTTTCTTATTTTATTGCTTTTCTCCGCAGTACGGGCATGCCACCCAGGCTGAATTTATTTGCTTACCGCAGTTGCTGCAATTCTTTCCCGGTTCCACGGCACTTTCTGGAATAACTGCTGCAGGTGGGGTAACCTGCCTGGTTTTCCCACCGCGCACCAGTAACACCACACCGATGACCGCCAGAGCAAGGACAGCGAGACCGAGCAAGCCGCGGACCAGTCCGAAGACCATCATGGGCATGGCGCGCATGAGTGGAAACCCTCGCTCTGCTCCGGGAAACCTGGACATCATTGAGAATCCAAGGCGGTGCATGCTGAACAGCGGCAAAGCGATAAGGAAAGCAAGAACGGCTATCCCCAGGCCAATTAAAACCCATTTCAAAGTCTTATTCATTAATCTATCTCCTTTTCACCAATGAACGTTGCGTGCCAGAAGTGGAAAATCACCTCTCCACTATCTCCATTTACCGAAAGCATTCCGCTTACTTTTCCATCCAACTTGTAGTCAAAGCTGTAATACCCGTAGAAATCTATTCCATCTTCTTCTACCTTGGCACCGGGAACCTGGATGTCGAGTGCAGCCTGAGCTTTGGAGGCGGCTTCAGCCATGGTCAGTGTGTTGACTTCTGAGGGTGCAGTGATGTAGCGCATGCGCCCGTACTTCGTATTCCACATCATGGCGGGTCCCATTTCCAAAGCGGTTTGCCCGGTGTAGGGGTCGATGAGCAACTCAAATGCGCCCTTGCTGGTGTCTGGCTCAATCACGACCGCGTAGAAGTTATTGGAAAACTCCATCACTTCACTGACCTTCAGGTTATTGTTGATGCCTTGTGCGTATTCTTCCGCTTTAACCTGGGCTTCATCGATTGTCAGGCGCTCACCGGTTAGGGGAAACTGCTGAAAGCGTCCGCCTCTCTGCATGTGACCAGGAAATCCCTGCCGCGGCATCATTCCGCGGGGAAATTGCTCATCTCTACCGGGGAAGTTCCGTTCACCCAGCCTATCCTGCAATCTTGCCACATTGGATGAGTCTGGTACAAGGCGGGAAACCCCGTAAGCTCCGCCAACCCCCACAGCGATCGCGCCAACCACGATTAATATACTGATAATTGTCCGTTTCATGTTTCTCCTATTCCAGACTTTAATTGTCTGTCCAATAGAGTTATATCACCCAGTTGTGAAGATTTTGTGCAGAATTTATGGAAAATAAAACACCCCGGGTTCACCGGGGTGCTGCGTTGGTTATGCCTGTCCTGTTTCCTTGAGATACTTTTCCTTGTTGGCACCGCGCGCCGTTTTACCGCTGCTCGTTTTGATCAGCCATTTGGACTCCACCAGGTGCACATGGCGCAGCGCTACCGCGGAACCGCGGGTGACCATTTGCCGAACTTCATCACCGATGCGTTCCAGCTCAGCCGGGTCATGCGTTTCAACCTCAGCGACGATTACCACATCCTCAGTCCCTGCCTGTTCATTAAACACACCGAAAGCCACTACCCTCCCGGGATGAACCCCCGGTACCTGCATGGCCAGTTCTTCAAGATCCATGGGGTATACGTTCTTGCCGCCGACGATGATCATATCCTTCTTGCGTCCTGCAACGTAAACCTGGTCCCCCACCATGTACCCATAATCACCGGTAAAGTACCAGCCGTGTTTGAGGGCTTTGGCGGTTGCGTCGGGACGGTGGTAATACTCGCTGAGCATGCAGTTGGAACGCAGCGCAAGTTCACCAATGGCACGGTCAGGCAGGCGCGCGCCTTTCTCGTCAGTTACCATCACTTCAACATTAGGGATGGCAGGACCTGCTGACACCATTTTGACCGAGGGCTGTCCCTCAACTGCAGGGGCGGCCAGCCTTGCCGTCTGCATGGCATGGCGGTCGATCTCGTCGATGACCACAGGATGCCGGATGCCCCCCTGGGTAACCGCGAAGACATTCTCAGCCATGGCGTAGCAGGTGCATAAGGCTGAGGCTTGTAAACCAAACGCGGCAAAGCGGTCAAAAAAAGCCTGGTGGCTTTCAGCCCGCATGGGTTCGGAACAATTGGAGATGGCGCGGAGAGTGGAAAGGTCCACACCTTCAAGGTCGCGCTCACGGATCTTTTGGGTGCAGAAGTTATAAGCAAAATTCGGCAGCCAGGTGAGGGTGCCGCGGTAGCGCGTGACCGCCTGGAGTAATTTCACTGGGGAACGCACCCATTCAAAAGGAGAGAGAAGCACCAGCGGCACGCGCAGGAGGATCGGCAGCAGGTAGCCGGCAATCAACCCCATATCGTGATACAAGGGCAGCCAGCTGACAATAACGTCTTCCGCATTTAAATTCAATGCTTCCGAATAGCTGGCAAGCTGGTGGCTTACCGCCTGGTGCGAAAGGGCAACCCCTTTTTGCAGCCCGGTGGTACCGGAGGAATGCTGCAGCAGGACGATATCAGCAGGGTCGCGTTTGAGTCCGCCCATACTGCCAAAGTCCACCTCACCTTGCGGTTCTGTGGTATCGGAGACGATCACGCGGCGCACGGAGGAGGAATCCCCCAGCGCCTGGTGCACCTCGGGTTCAAACTCGCGGTAAGTAACCACGCATTCCGGGCGGGTAATGCCGACCAATGCCGCCAGGTCAGCGCGGTAGCGCTCGGGCAGAAGTTTTTCGGTGAGGAATGGCATGATGGAGGGGATGGCACCGTGGAGGATGGTGCCCCAGTACGCGTACATCAATTCAAGCGAATGCTGCAAAATGAGAATGACGACTTCACCGGGCTGGATGCCTTCACGGGCAAAAGTGCGCTGCCAGGCAGCGGCTCCGGTGAGAAGCTGGCGGTAACTGATGACCTGGTCAGGCTTGCCAGCCAGCAGCACGGTCAGCGCGGTCTTCTCCGGGCATTCTTCAAAGGAACGCTGCAGGGTGTGACTGAAAGTGGTCATTTTAGGCGGATCTTGAAGCGATGAGAGCAGCCAGTTCTGCAAGGGAATTGAAGGTATCGGCGTTCAGTTCTGAATCGTCTATGTGGACGTTAAAAGTATCTTCCACGTAGAGCGCCAGGTCCACCAGGCTGAAGGAATCGATCAAGCCGCTTGAGATGAGGGGTTGATCGGGTTTGATCTGGCGGTTGGGCTGCTTGAGGATGTCTTTGGCGATGTGCTCGCCGAGTTGATTAATAAGGTCTTCCTGCATGTTCACTCCAAAGTTTAGGATGGTGAGATTATACCAGAGGGGTACCGGGCATTTTCAAGTGCATGCTGAAAATACCCCAGTGGTTGCAAGGATTCGGTTTTGAGGAATGGACTGGACCCCTACCCCAACGCGACATCGAGGAAGGTCATGAGGGCAAAGCCTCCCATGGCGCCCAGTGTGGCGATATCGGTGTTGGTGTCGCGCTGCGATTCGGGGATCAATTCTTCGATGACCACGTAGATCATGGCACCAGCAGCAAAACTGAGCGCATAGGGTAATAATGGCCGAACCAGCAATACCGCCAGGGCACCCAGTACACCGGCGATTGGTTCAACAAGGCCAGAGGCCTGCCCCATCAGGAAGGCTTTCCAGCGCGAGAGACCTTCTCCACGCAGCGGCATTGAAACTGCCATGCCCTCAGGGAAGTTCTGTAATCCGATGCCCAATGCCAGCGCAATTGCACCTGTAAGGGAGGCAGAGGGGATACCGGCTGCCACCGCCCCAAATGCCACCCCCACCGCCAGCCCTTCAGGGATGTTGTGCAGGGTGATGGCCATGACGAGCAACACTGAACGCTGCCAATGAGTCTTAACCCCTTCAGCCTGGTCTGTTCGCAGTCCCTGGTGAAGATGCGGCAGGATCTTGTCGATGATCCACAGGAAGAATCCGCCCACCAGGAAACCCACCACTGCCGGCAGCCATCCCGGTACACCCGAGGCTTCCGCCATATCGATGGCAGGCAGCAGCAGTGAGAAGAAACTGGCGGCGATCATCACGCCAGCGGCAAATCCGAGCATGGCGACCATTAACTTACGGTTGACCGTTTTATTTATAAAGACGAATGCTGCACCCAGGGCGGTTACCCCCCAGGTAAAAAGTGTGGCAAATAAGGCCTGGACGATGGGTGAAAATTGTTGAAAAAATGCGACCATATAAAACCTCCAAAAAGGACATCTATTATCCATTTAATTTTACACCCCTATAGTTTAATTATCGGTGAATCGTTGGACCCAGAGGACCGAATTATGGAGATTTCTTTTATGAGTTACTGTTGTAACAATGAAAAGGACGCCAGCATCTCTGCCTTAATACGGTCAGCCAATAGTGTTTCACCGAATGGCGTCAGGTGGATGGCGCTGTTGGTAAATTCAGTTTGCGGCACAATATCCCAGTAATCATAATAGGTCCATCCGCGCGCACTGCTGGTATCCCCCATCAACTGGCGGTACTGGTCATACGCCCAGCGCGGGTAATAAAAGTTGTAGCGGATGTCGCTATTTAAACCCTGGCTGACAAGGATGGGTTCGTTGATGATCCACACCGGCACATCACCGGCTATGCGCAACCCAACGTCGATCAGATCCAGGCGGACATCCCCTGCCCGTAAGGTTGGCGGCTGCCAGCCAGGTGTGGAATCATCCGCATCCAGGTCGCGCGCCGCCGGGGTGTAATCCAGCGGATAAGCCTGGTCAATGCCGGTGGCACTCCACATCACCCCGTAAACCTGCAGGCGGATCAGGTCAGCCAGGGCGCGGCGCTGTCTGATGAGCGTGCGCTGCCAGAAGGTCAGCCTGCCATCAGGCAGGTACAGATCCGTCCCGTAGGTGGTGATGAGATGCTTCACCCGGTGCAGGTTGTTGGCAACGATGGGAGATTCAAGCTGGGCGGACTCGCGGGTGGATTCCAGCGTCACCAGCCACAGGATCAGGTCAGGCTGGTAAGGCTTCACCTCCTCGAGGATCATCAGGTCCTTGGTGAGCGAGAGGGTCGGGTAAGCCAGGTTATACACGCGCACCTTCCGCCCGTCGGACGCAGCCAAACCGGCGCCATCGAGCAGACCGGAGAGAGTCTCCTCGGGACGCAGCAGCGTGCCCCAGGCGGAGGAATCGCCAATGACAATTACACGGAATTCGTCAGCGGGTTTCGCCCCGCCGGTGAGTTTGTGAGACAGCATCATCGCGTCCAGGTTGTACAGGCTGAGGTTATAGGACTCGGATGGATTCTCCCCGAAAGGCAGGCGCTCCCTCCCTTTGAAAAGGGTATTGTAGAGCGATAGTTTACCCACACCTGCGGGATTGATGGCAGCCCAAAGCAGGTTAAAGAGAATGAACAGGGCGAGAGCTTTCAGCAGCACATTGCGGAGGAATTTTGTGCTCACCGATTAACCTCCTGCCCCGAACAAGCGGGAAAAGGTCTGCAGGGAAAGGTTCAATGACGGCAGGGCGAACCACACCCATCCCAGCGCCACATAATGGAAGGTGAGGATGGTCGAGAAGAGTCGCGCCGCCAGGTTCAGACGCGGGTGCTCCTGAATACGCGCAGCCATGGGACGTGTCCAGTCACTCCAGCGGTTATTAATGAACATACCCGCGCCGTGCCACAGTCCCCAGGCGACAAAGTTGAGCGTGATGCCGTGCCACAGCCCGATCAGTACCATGGTGGACACCTGGGTAACCAGGATCACCAGCCAGGCAGGCGCGGGTTTCTGCGCGGAGCGCATGGCGCGCGTGAGTGGATTAAAGAAATAAGCGCGGAACCACTGGGTGAGGGTCATGTGCCAGTTGTTCCAGAATTGGGTCAGGCTGGGCTTGAGATACGGCTGGTTGAAGTTCTCCGGCAGGCGGATGCCCATGATCCCGCCAATCCCTATGGCAATATCCGTGTAACCGCTGAAGTCGAAGAGGATCTGGAAGGCATACGCGTACAACAGCACCCACATCCAACCGGCAGCAGCGACCTGCGCGGCGTTGCTGCCGTTGAGCGCAACCATCGCCAGCAGGTCAGCCAGAATGAACTTCTTGCCCACGCCGATGACCAGGCGGCGGCCGGCTTCACCCAGTTGTTCCGCGGGTGGAGACACCGGATTACGAAGATCTTTGAGGAAGCGCTCCAGACGGTCGATTGGACCGGCACTGAAAGCCGGGAAAAAGAGAATGTAAATGAAATATTCCTCGAGGGAAACCCCCGGAAGGCGCCCGGTCTGGCGATCGCGCAGAGTGTGAATGAGGCGGAAGGCTACATAGGAGAATCCCAGCCAGCGAATATCCAGCGCGGAGGCTAAATCAGGGGACTGCCCGCTCAAACTGCGGAAGAGCTGGCTGAACTGCAGGGTGAGCCATGGGAATTTGAGGATCACCAGTAACATGATCAATCCAAGTGTGCCAAGTGCAAAAACCCATTTGCGGGGAGTTTTGATCCCTGCGGTGAGCAGGTATATCAAACAGAATATCGCAACGATGAGCGCGACAAGCCAAACCTGCGGCGGGCGGGAAGGGGTGATGAACGCTGTGGCACTGAACAGGCGCGTAAGCCCAAGCACGAGGATCGTACCTGCGACGATAAGCAGTGGTCGTAAGTTTTTGCGCACTCCGCGTTCTTCGGGCGTTGCCGTTACTCCCCAACTCACCAGCACGAGGATGAGGGTGGCGACAGGCAGCCAGAAATCCAACCCGCGGATGGGAAGCGCCGGTTGCAGCCAGAAAATAATGCCCACGCTGAAGAGCAGCATCAGGGGACGGCGGGCTGGCGCCGTACGCGTAAAACGCCCGATCAACCAGATTGATAAGACAGCCGCCAGCAGAATGAGTAATTGAACGATGGACATCTAGAACCCCTGGTAGATCCACAGGGGCGAGGAGTCACTGGAGAGGATCACCAGCAGCGTGAGGACAAGGGCAAGAAACAGCGCCCAAAGGTTCTCGCGCGAGAACAGGCGCCGCATGGTTATTCAGCCCCGCAAACGCGCCAATCACCGCCCTCTTTTTTAACAGTGTAACTGCGCTGGGAAAGGTCAATGACCAGGTCTTCCGCGCCGTATGAGGCAATGATCGATCCGGCACAGGTAACCGAGGCAGTATCACCGTTTTCTGAATTGACCGAGCAAGCCAGATCCTTTAGTTTTGTTTCCACCGCGCTGAAGGATTCCAGGGTGGTCAGGGCTTCGTCTTCATAAGCCGCGCAGGAGAGGCTGCTAATCTGCGCTTCATCCTTGGCGATCAAAGCCTGCCAGTAGGCACTCATCACGCCAGCCGGACCGGTTGCGGCAGCGCAACCCGAGAGGAAAAAGACCACCAAAAGGAATATGTTGAAGAATAATATTTTTGAACGCAACATGGCTACTCCAATTTCGAAATGAACCCTGATTATAATCTGCTCTACGTGGATTGGTTGATGACCAATCCGGCTGCATGGCAAATCTCCGCGGTGAACCCCTCAGGCAGCTCACCCAGTTTGGCGGTTAATCGGCTGATGGATACCGAACGCAACTGCAGGGCATCCGCAGCCTGCGGCTCTTCAAAGCCGCTGTTGAGCACGGGGGGAACACGCACGATCCAGGGCGCGCGGGAGTACTTTTGATGCCAGGGTGAGAGCGGCACCACCACTCGCAGGGGGATGGTACCCAGCGCGTCTGAAGAGATAATCACCACTCGGCGCGGTATCCCCACCCCCTTCTTTCCCGGTCCAGCCATCTCCCAAACCTCTCCGCGGAACATGGTTTTACCCCCTCACCGGGAAATCGTCATCCCCGTGCGAATAACCCACAAGTTCACCGTCGGAATAATAATTGTCCGCTAATTCGCGGGCAGCACGGGCAAGCGCCTCCTGCTGACGCTGCATCAGGGCGCGATTAACCCATTCCCGCAGCAGGGAGGATACGGATTTCTTCTCCTCAACGGCGATTCGGGTTAATTCCTTGAGCTGTTCAGGGGTTAGCAACACCTGGGTGCGGGTTAAGGTTGGTTTTTTCATACATCATTATTATACATCGTTTTATGACGGAATATATTTACACATTATATTACATCCCTATTTAGGATATATAAAGACCCTCCGATCGGAGGGTCGTCTCAAACCTGTCAAAGATCAGTTCTTCATTGATATCGCTTCTGTCGGACAGGCATGCGCGCAGAACGAGCAGCCAATGCAGTTCTTTGCGTCCACCAGGGCGGCGATTTGGCGCACCTGGTGATCCTCTAGTTCAGCATACGCCATGACCCCGGTCGGGCAGGATTCGATGCAGGCACCGCAGGAAACACAGCGTTGCGCGCTGACGACCGGTTTGAGCCACAAGATGCGCTTGACCATACGGATAGTAATCCCCTGCCCATCGTGGACCGCCTCAGCCGGGCAAACACGACCGCAGGCAGCACAGTCCACGCAGACGGACGGGGTGATGCTGTGCAGTTCTCCGCGCTCGCCGGTGATGGCTTTAACGGGGCAAACCTTAACACAGGCGGTACAGCCGGTACAAGAGAGGGTGATGCTGTGGCTCATACAATCCCGCCAACCGCGTGAGGGGCAACCAGACCGGTTAACCCCAATGCTTTAATGGTTTCATGTTTCGGAATGCCCGTTTTCTCATCCCAGCCGATCTCTTTCCAGTAAGCGCTCATCATCGCGTCCAGGTCAAAAGAGGCTCCCTTGTTAGGACCGCTCTGCAAAGGCGGTTTGCCTGTGAGCCGCTCGTTTACTTTCAGATCGCGCGGGTCAATTCCTTCGCGTATGTTGAACATCTGCCGCAGGGTCTGGATGCGCTGACCAATCGTCATGTATTCAAGCGGGGTCAAGTTCCACCCGGTGGCAGCGTTGACGTATTCAAACACAGGCACGCGGTCAACGCCGATGAGCATGCCCATGTAACAAGCTCCGGCGGAATTATAGAACTGGGTGAAGTTGCTCACTGCCACAGCTGCCCGGGTGCGGTTGCCATTTGGCGTGTAACGGCTTTCTTTGGCATAGAAGAGTGTTGAAGGTTTAAGCCCGGGAATGCGTGTCCACAATTTATAAAGGTCATAATAGAGTTGGGCACCGGTGGTGTGCCGCCCCGGAGTGGGGTCAACACTGGCATGCAGTGCCATACCGGGATCCAGGCGCGGGTCGTGGTATGCCATTTCCTGTCCGCCGGCGGTGATCGAGGCGGAAAGCGCCTGAGGCTGCAGTTCCTGCGCAGCGCGGCGGGAACCGTCCGTCAGAAACGCTCCAAATCCCTCGCGGGCGATCATCTGGCGCACCACCTCGCGGATGGCCGGTGCATTGCCCCAGGTCAGCTCCAGCCCGCCGGTTTCCTCGCGGGTGATCCAGCCTTTTTCATAACACTCCATGGCAAAAGCCACGGTTCCGCCGGCGGAAATGCTGTCCATGCCGGCGCGGTTGAGCATTTCATTGATCTCGTAAACCAACCCGAGGTCATCGTTTAACAACATGGTGGAAAATGAAGCGGTGGTCTCGTATTCAGGTTTGTGACCGAGCTGTTTTGTCTGCGGCATTTCCACGATACCGCCGCACCCGAGCGGGCAGCCGCGACAGTGGTACTTGTGTTTTTCATCGCGCAGCACCTGGTCAGCATCGATCCAGCGGTTGACCCCCGGTTGATCTTTGATCGTGCCGCTCCAGTTCTTAAAGGGGGTATCCCCCATGCCAATGGAAGCCGGGAAGGTGCCGATGGTCCCCCATTTGCGCAGTATGGCGCCAAGCAGTACTCCGGATTGGGTGAACCCGGTTGGCAGTTTTCCGATAATCCTGCCGAACAGCGCCACGAATTTGGCATTGATCAGCTTGAGCGGCAGCATCACATCGCGGCTGCATTTCCACGAGAGCCATTTGGTTTTCACCGGATCGTGGGAAGTAACCCGTTTGGAACCAGCCAGCACCACTGCCTTGAGGCGCTTGGAGCCCATCACCGCGCCGAGCCCGGAACGCGCTGCCATGCGTCCTTTATCGTTAACAATACCCGCGATCAGGGAGAGATTTTCACCAGCCTGCCCGATGGTGGCTACAGCCGGCTTTTTCTTTCCATCGTGGGCGATCAGGAGGGTTTCTTCAGTTTCCACAGCATCCCTGCCCCACAGGTGCGCGGCATCCAGGAGTTGCGGTCCGTGTGCGTCCATATAAAAATAGACCGGCTTTGGACTGATTCCCTTGAAGAAGATGCCGTCCACACCGCATTGTTTGATGGCAAAGGCTAACGTGCCGCCGCAGTTGGCATCTCCCCAGGTGCCGGTGAGAGGGGACTTCCCCACCGCCATCCAGCGCCCTGAGAAGAGGCTGCCGGTGCCGTTGAGCAAACCGGACGTGAAGCCGAGGATGTTTCCAGGACCCAACGGGTCAATGCCTGCGGGCATGTCGCGTGTAAGCAGGTAAGCTCCCAGGCCGATACCGCCCAGGAATGTTTTATAGATTTCGTCCGGAATTGATTCTTCCAACCAGGTGCCGAGGGTGAGGTCCACCCATAACACCTTTCCCATGTATGCCTTCAAGCGCGAAACTCCGATGTGCGATTATTTGTTGAGTATAACCCCAACACGCACCACCAGTGGCAGTCATTGCAAATTTGTAAATGTGGGCTAAGATTAGGCTATGAATTCCCCTATTACCATTCTCGGAGCTGGACCTGCTGGCATGACCGCGGCATTATTTGCCGCACGCGCCGGTTGGAAGGTGCAGTTGATCGACCGCAACGAAAAGGTGGGGCGCAAACTGCTGGTCACCGGTGCCGGGCGCGCCAACCTGACCAATCAAAATATGGATGCCAGCCGCTACCCCGCGGTGGATGCGCCATGGATGCAGCAGGTACTAGACCAATTTGGACACAAAGAATTGATCGCCTTCTTGCGCAGTATCGGTGTGCCCACCTACGCCACACATGATGGGTGGACCTATCCCCTCTCGGAATCGGCACAGAGCGTGGCGGATGCCTTCGAGAATGCCTTGAAACTTGCCGGGGTAAAATTACTGCTCAACCAGCACATAACGGCTATACGCAAAGAAACTGACGGGTTCGTGCTTACCAGCGCCGATAAAGTGGAGCTGCGCACGCCGCACCTGGTGGTCGCCAGCGGCGGCAAAGCCTCCCCTGCCCTCGGCTCAAGCGGGGATCTCTTTTCCTCGCTGCGCACGCTGGGTCACCACATTAATCCGCTCCTCCCCGCCCTGGCGCCCCTCACCGCCGAAATGAAACCCTGGCAGAAGCTGCAGGGCGTGCGCCTGGACGCAAATGCGAATTTATACGAAAACGACCTGCTGCTTGCCGAAACCACCGGCAACCTCATCTTCACCGCCTGGGGGTTGAACGGCCCCGCAGTGATGGACTTGAGCCACCACGTTTCCTCCCGTCCGGGAGCCAAATTGCAATTACGGCTGAATGTGCTCTTCGACCGCGAGGACGCGCTGCGCATGCTGATCAAGGACTTTCGCACTACCCCCACCCCGCTTGCCACGCTGTTGTCTTCCGTGGCGGCACTCAAACTGGCAGCGGTGATCCTGCCGATGTGCCGCCTGCCCGTGGATGCCAAACTCAATGCAATCAATGATGAGCAGGTGGAAAAGGTACTGCGCCTGTTGAAAGCCATGCCCATCAGCATCACAGGAGTGCGCGGGTTCGAGTACTGCCAGGTGAGCTCCGGCGGTGTGCCCACCAGCGAGGTGGACCCCCTGAACATGCGTTCACGGGTGGTACCGGGGCTGTCCCTGGCTGGCGAGTGTGTGGATGTGATCGGACCGTGCGGGGGTTATAACCTGCAGTTCGCCTTCAGCAGCGGCGCTATTGCAGGAATGAACCTCGAATAAGGCAGCAATGCGATAGACAGATTAATCCTTTTCATTAAGCTGCCGGAAGAGATTCAATTTCACAACTCTCCAATACACTTGACAGGAAAAAGCCAGTAAGTCAAACTTTGTTTTTCAATTCCTTGACCCAGGCAATGACCTTCCGCTCGATCAGGTCACGCACTTCACGGAATTTCGCCAGGCGTTCCTCTTCTGTCCCCTTGAACGCCGCCGGGTCTTCAAATGACCAGTGCATGCGCTGAGCAGCTCTCACCAATCCTACAGGACAGTTTTTATCAGCCTCGTCACACACGGTAATGAGGGTGTCAAACTCATGCTTGCTTGCTAGTTCTTTTACCAACTTGGAGGCATGCCCCGCGAGATCAATACCCTTTTCCGCCATCACCCGGTAGGTAAAAGGGTTAATCGGTTTGGGTTTAAGCCCCGCGCTGAAAACCTCGAACTGCTCTCCGCCATGCAGCCGCAGGAAAGCCTCCGCGATCTGGCTGCGGCAGGAGTTGCCGGTGCAGAGGAATAAAACGCTTGGTTTGGTCATGAGGTTTTCCATTGGCACAATTTTTTTCAGGAAATTATGTCTATCTGCGGTTCAATGATGATTTTTGACTTCACCGAATTGGCCACCAGGCTGTACTTTTGAGCAGCCTGTAATGCCCTCAGTGTACGGGCGTGAACAACTTCCGGTTTTTCTTCACCGGCAGCAATCCGTATCACCGGCCAGAAGCGCAGGTGAGTGAAAATCTCGGTCCGATCCAACTCGATCAATTTGGTCCCTTCGGCTTTGCAGTCATAGGAGATCAACTTTAACTTGAAACGTTCCACTGCCCAAATGAACATCATCATGATACAGGTATTGGCGGCGGCTACAAAGGCATCCTCAGGGGTTAATACTCCCGCATGTCCCTGGGCGTCAGGAGGTGCAGAAAAGTCCATCTCGGGACCATTCCCCATTACAATGTGACCCCAATGCTCACTCTTCCAGGTCACTTCGGTATGATAAGCGGCGGTCTGGCTCATTCTTTTACCTTCTGCTCCCGGTAGTAATTGGCATACGCCTCAATCACTAAGGCTGCGATTTCCGCTTCATTCGATGGATCAATAGCGTTGTAAATCTTGGTCATTTCCATAATTTCATGCCCGGTTTCTTCTCCGGGTGTTTTTCCCAGTTGGAAGAGATTTTGAAAGATCAATGGCAACGCCATCAGGGAAAATTCCTGTCCATTAACCTGTACTTTTTGAATGGGAATCCCTGACCCGCAGGAACAAGTTGCCTCTACTTCAACTTGATCTATGGCTGCTTTTTGTGATGTTTCATCGAATGTTCCTTCTCGCCGGCTCCAGGCTTTACCCAACAATTCGTCCACCTTTGTTGCAATTTCCTCCGCAGCAACTTCATCTGTCTTTAGTCCGGCCTCATCCAATCGGCGGGCGCACAGTGGTTTCTGAATGTGATGCTTTTCGATTAAATCCGTTATGACAATCCCAGCAGCAGGTTTGTTTGAGTACTTTTCAGTGGCGCGGTACGCGCAGCGTTTCTCACAACCGTCAATGGCAATGGTCGGGTAGAACTTGGCAAAGGCGCGATCACCCTCACCACCCGCCAGGAAAAGCGGCAGGCAGATGGTGACTGTATCAGCCGGCCGCATCTGCTCCAATACTCGCAGTGCAGCCAGGCGGGTAACGGTTCCCTCGGCTAGTTCTTCGCCGGAACAGGCAATGATGCCAACTTTTTTTTGCTGGAGCTCAGGCATGGGTTTCTCCTTCGCTGGCGGCAGTCAACTCATCCACAACAGCATCAATCTCTTTAGCCAGGGCATCCGCCAGCTTTTCGCCGCCCTCATTGAGTTCTGCAATTCCCTGCGGTTTGAAATCCCGATAACGGCGGAATACTTCCAGGACCGCGAAATCCCGCGCCACCTGTCCGCCGCTTTGCTGAACCATTTTGGTAGCACACGCCAGTTTGCAGCCGTCAATCGTGATAGCCTCGCTTTCCAATAATATTGCCTGGGAGTCTTCATCTCCCATTACCAATAAAGCTAAGGGAATAAGCTGGGTTTGTGCAGGTCGATCATCCTCTGTTACCTGGAAGGCAGCCACCCGGCTGACTGTCCCAAACGATTTACCAATGCCACTGCACGGAACAATGATAACTTTTTTCTTGGATTTATTCATTTTAGTTTGACTTCTTCCTCTGCATCACGTTTCACTTTGGTGAAGTAAGCCGGAGCATCCAATAAGCGCAGGCGGTCAGCGTCCCAGGCAGTTAACGCCATCTCACAAATCCAGCCCTCGCCAAAGGGATCCGTATTAATGATTTCAGGCGTGGTTTCCAAAGCAGGATTCACCATTACCACTTTGCCAGCTACAGGAGAGGATAACGCAATATCCACCTTAATGGTTTCAATCGAAGAAAACTCGTCACCCATCTTCAGGACAGTTCCAACTGGTTTCACTTCTGCAAAGGCGATATCACCGCTGTGCTGCTGGAGGTAATCCGAGAGACCGAGGCGCGCCAGTTTCCCCTCCACTCTTACCCAAATGCCCTCACTGTTAAAAAAACAGGTCGGGTCCACACGAAAAGTAAACTTATCGACCGTAGTTTCCAGGAATTTTGTCATCGTTTTCTTCTTTCCGTTTGAACGCTTTCGGAACGTTGTAAAGACTGACCAAGTGACGAATACCTAATATTGGATCCGTCTATTCATAGTTCGCAATGAGCCAGTCAGTAATTTCAGTTTCACTGGGGATGCGGCCGGCTGAGACCACTTTATTGTTGACCACCAGGCCGGGGGTCGCAAGAATTGGAAACTTCCTGATCTCGGTATGTTCGGTAACTTTTTCTATTTCAGCTTCAATGGCGAGTGTTTCAACAACCTTGCGCACTGAAGCTTCAAGGTTTTTGCAATTGGTGCAGCCTGACCCAAGAATTTTTATTTTTAACATATATTCTCCAATTTAACTTTCAAAAAGACTTTTTCAATTCTTTCTATTTTTGGTCAGCAGCTGCTTCTTGTGAATCACAACCGCCCGCTGTATTCGTCTTGAACAATTTCCACTCAAGTTTTTTTGCAAGATAAACAATGGTTAACATCAATGGTACTTCAATTAGTGGACCTATCACTGTAGATACAGCCACCATTGGCCGAGAGGCAAATGCCGTTAAGGCGATTGCAATGGCTAACTCAAAGTTACGCCCAGTACAATGAAAGCCTGTGGTGGCAGAATCAGCATAACAAAAACCAAACTTACGGCTGACCAATAGGACAGTAAAGAAGAGCAAGAAGAAGAACAGGATCAATGGAACAGCCATCTGGTATATCAATTGAGGCTGTTTTAAAATCACATCGCCCTGGATTGCAAACATCACCACTAAAGTCAGAATTAATGCGGTCAGTTGAACATCATCCAATACAGGGAGAGCCTTTTTTTCGAACCAGACTTCTCCCTTTTTTGTAATCATCCACTTTCTGGAAAGAGCACCAATTAATAGGGGCAAACCCAAATACAACAAAACACTCTGGGCAATTAACCATATATCAATTTGCACACGCTGACCCAGGATAAGCCAAATGAAAAAAGGAGTCGTCACCATTTGTATCAGTGAGTTCCATGCCATCAGAACAATTCCCAATGGTCCGTTACCCTTTGCAAGGTCGGTCCACACCAATACCATGGCTATACAAGGAGCCACACCCAGCAAAACCAGGCCAGTCCACAAATCTGGATAATTCCTCAAGAAAATCCATCCAATAAAATAGAGCAGGAATGGATTGAAAAAGTAATTGAAGAAGATGACGATCGCTGCGGGTTTCCAATCCTTTACTGCATCCTTAACTTGGCCAAGTTTTAATTTTGTCATGGCCGGATAAATCATAAGAAAAAGTCCTATGGGTATGAAGGGTTGCAGGGACTTACCGAATTTTGGAAAAAACTTTCCAAGTAACAATCCGGCAGCCATAGCCAGGATTATCCATAACGGTAACAGCTTACTAACCAGACTAAGTTTTGGTTGTGCTTTCGGTGAAGGAACTACTGCATCGGTCATTGTTATCTCCTATCTCGCCATGTTTTTTTCTCTTTTGGTTTTTGGTCTTTCTTACACGCTAATTTAGGATCCTGTTCAGGGTTACAAACCGGGCAAGGGCACCCAGGGATCGGTGAGACGGTAGAATTTAACAAATGTGGTGCTTCACCATGATTAATTGCTGCCGTATCGCGGAAGATTTCCAACAAGGAAGGATTACTTAAACTGTAATAAATATGCCTTCCATCTCTCCGGGTTACGACCAATCCGTTTTTTCGTAAAATCATCAAGTGCTGAGAAATACTTGCCTGACTCATCCCAAGAACCGTTTCGAGGTGGCAAACACAAGCCTCTTGCCTTTCCAAGCCCAATAAGATCTGTATTCGGGCCGGTTGAGACATGCAGGTCAGGGTTTCAGAAAGATTGATTATCGATTGGGATATATTCGTTTTCACGAATGTATTATATACATTAGTTACTTTATCCGCAATAAACTTTGTAATAATAAAAGTGGAATTTTGTCATCCAATAATCTAAGGACCAAATCGAGGTGGAAGTGCCGGTGATGATCGGACTGGTGAACCTGGCGTTCTGGTTCCGCAAGAAGTGGTGGAAGGAACTGCTGGCATAAAAATGCAACAGGGAGCCTGATCACAGGCTCCCTGTTAATTTATTTGGATACCCGGTTAGAAAGCTTTTTGCAGCAAGCGTCCGGCGTTCATCCCCAGCCAAACTGCAAAAAAGCCCAACGCCAACTGCAAACCTATGTTAAGGGCGAAGGCGGAGGTGAACCCATTTTTGAGCATACTCATGGATTCGTAGCCGAATGTGGAAAACGTGGTGAATGCCCCGAGGATGCCGACGATAAGGAAATTGCGCGTGTCGGGGGTGAGGATCTTGCTGTTCTCCGCCAGCACCGCCAGCACACCGATCAACAGGCAGCCGACAACGTTCACCAGCAGGGTGCCAAGGGGGATGTTGTGTTTGGTTTTAAAGACTTGCATGGAAAGGACGGCAACGTAGCGCAGTACGGCGCCCAGGAACCCGCCGGCTCCGATGATGAGAATTTCCTTCACAATGATGCTCCTATACAAAGATGCAGGAGTCATCAGCGCGAGGCGGTTGAGGGCGGACTCCATCGCCGCGCCGGCAATTATACCCACCTTCCGGTTTTAATGTAACCTCCAGGCATTGTTTGGCTTTGAGGCATCCCGGTTTATTTTTCCGAACTCAGCTTGGGATATAATTCTTGCCAATGGAAGCTCGCCCGTCCCCTAAATTCTCTGTGCGGAAAATACTGGTATGGATCGCCCTGCTCATGGCGGTGGCGTTCGTGGTGGTCAGCATTACCGAATTGGAAAACATTGCCCACGCCTTACAGAGAGGGAACTGGCTGTTCCTGCTCCTGGCTGTGGGGCTGCAGCTCTTGTGCCTTGCCAATAATGCCCTCACCTATCGCGCGGTTTACCGCCTGGTGGGGCTGCAAGAATCCTGGCGTTACCTGCTGCTCTTGAGCACGGCTTTTACCTTTGTCAACATGATCGCCCCGAGCGGGGGTGTGGGTGGTGTGGCGGTCTTTGTGGATTCCGCCAAACAGCGCAATCAATCCCCTGCGCGTGCCATGGTCGTTGGCATTCTATATGCCATTTATGAATATGTCACCCTGTTGATAATCATCTTCGCGGGTTTTGTCGTCCTCATCCGGCGTCACAACATCCGGGCCGGCGAGGTCACTGCCGCGCTGTTATTACTCGCTGCCACCATCGGATTCGGTTTGCTGTTGTACATCGGTTACCGCTCCTCCGAAAGGCTGGGGAATCTCCTGCAGCGTTTTTCGATCTGGGTCAACCGGGTGCTTTATAGGTTCTTCCACCGAGAGTTGATCAATCCTGAACAAGCCCGCCAGTTGGCAGTGGATATCGGCGAAGGGGTTGCCACCATCCGTGAGAGCAAAGGTAAATTGTTGCGTCCATTCATTTTTGCCATGAGCAACAAGATCATCCTGATGGCGCTGCTGACCTCCATCTTCCTGGCGTTCGGGGTGAATTTTTCCGCCGGTACTATCGTCGGGGGGTACAGTATGGTGCAGTTGTTTTTCTACGTCTCCCCCACCCCCGCCGGAATTGGGATGGTGGAAAGCATCTTCCCCCCGATCCTGGCTATGCTGCAAGTGCCGCTCGGTAAGGGGCTGCTGGTAACACTGCTCTACCGCGGGATCACCGTGTGGCTTACCTTTGGCATCGGTTTTTATTCGTTCCGCAAATTACAGGCTCTCTTCTTAGCCAGGAAAACACAAACCGGGAGCGAGTAACACTCCCGGTTTTATTTCTTGTAACCACTGTCTGATGATTAATGAATGTCTATGCGCAATTACTCTTTCTCCATCGAGAACTCCGGCAGGTACCACTCCTCTTCTTCCATGATGCCGGATTTGACCTGGTCGAGCGGTGTCAACGGATCATCCATGCGTACCTGCAGGCTGATGCCGGCGGTCCGCACGCCGTTGGAGGTCATCACGCGGCGCACGCGGTAGCGTAAAAAGTGACGCTGCACGCTTTCGTTGTTGAGCACATCCTTGACCGTGCGCACGGAGACGGCGGCTTTTTCGGCCAGTTCCCCCATCTCGGTTTCGACCACGTTGCGCAGCTCACCCGTCATGGGGTTCCAGTAGCACAGGGAACGCGCTGCCAAAATGACCGCAAAAGCCGAGTGCCCCAGCAGCGGCAGCCAGTTGTTGAAGAGGTAATTGGTGAGGAACAATCCGCGCTCCGGTTGGATGAGCCCGGCGCGTTCACTGCCGTAGGCACGCTGCAGTAGCACCTTGCGCGAGCGTGAATCCCCTGCAGAGGCTGGTTCCAATTCCTCAGGCGAATCGGTATTTTCTTCAATCGGTTTTACTTCGGCGGGTTCGGGTTTTAAGACCGGGGACACTTTTACAGCAGGTTCCCCGCCCCTGTAGAAACCATTGGAGACCACCACCTTAAAGGTAACCGGTTGGCCGTACAACCCCTCGAGCAGGCGGGCGACTCGGCTGCCCAGGCGCTCTTCCACCCAGGCGCGCCCGTAAGTGTTGTAAGCGCCGACCGAGAAGATGTTATCCTCAAAACTGAGCGGGCGCAGCGGCTGCACCCAGGTGTCGTATTGCGCGCGCGACATCTCAGCCTGCAGCTCACCGATCACCATTTCCCAGGCTTCCTTGAAGCTTGGCTGGTTCACCCCGAGCGATTGATTTTTCACCGATCGATCCATTAAGATTCTTTCCGGGTTCCCGTTGTGTACTTCCCGAGTGTCTAATAATTATAGAACATTATTTCTACTATTACCAGTGGCAACTTTAACATTTGCCGATTTCCTTTAATCCCATTTTGCCTTGAATTTTTTCTACCTGAAACCTTGGGGGTTATTGGTAGAAATAATTCACTCCCTGCCGATCAATTCGTCCACCAGGTCAGACAGCGCTTTGAGGTTTTTCAGTTCCGGCATCGCCGCAAAGCGGCTGGAACAGATGCGCGTGAGGATGCCGACGGTCTCACCGGCAGATACCTTGCGGCCTGCCAATTGCGAGAAGCGCTCCTGCCAGTGGTCGATCTCGGTGACCTCTCCCTGGGAAAGGGTCAAGCCCACCTTACGGCGGGGGATCATGCCGGGCGGACGACCGGGAGACCGGGTTTCAGGTTCACTGGGAACACTGCGGGCTTCATATAACTGCACCCAGGCGTTGCGGCTGGAATTGGGGTTGGTGGCCATGGCTAACCCACCTTTCGGACAATGTCTACAGTAATGGCGGATCCATCACTCTGCAGCAGGGTATCCAGGGAATGGTTGCACAATTTGATAATCTCCCGGGGCACTCCCTGCGATTTTTCATAAAGATACTCGAATGCGTCATCATCAATGAGAGGTTCCTGTCGCCCTGCCACGCGCAGGCGGAAAACCACCATCTGCAGCGCGCTGGAGAGCGTAAGGGGAGGCAGCGCAAGGCGCACAAAGACGCGCGCGTTGACTGATTTATTCTGCTCGAACACAGAGGACATTTCAGATTGCCCAAAGGCTAGCACCTGAACGACTTTTGCGTCATAATCAAAGTTATACAGGCGGTGGAGTACTTCAAGCGCAGCCGGTTCCATCAACTGGGCGTCATCCAGCAGGACGATGACATTGTGATTGGCAGCATAGGCGTCTGCCATGAATTTCTCCAGCCCTTCCATTTGCAGCTGGAAGGAGCGCTGCAGGGGAACACCCAGCGTCTGCGAGATCTGGCGCGCGGCATCCATGGGAGACTTAAAGGCAGCGGTATGAATATAGGAAATGTCGATCATTTCTTCGGAGGCATAAACATCGTAGAGCCGCCGCGCCAGGGAACTTTTTCCCATGCCCATATCGCCGGAGATCAAGGCCAGCCCGCGCCGTCGTGAGATGACCCCCTGCGCCTGCCGGTAGACCGCCAGGTGCTCAGGACCGAGATACAGGTAGCGCGGGTCGGCTGCCAGTTTGAAAGGATCTTCCTTGAGTCCCAATCGATCCAATTTTACAAGGCGCCAATCTTCATCATTAATCAAATCACTCATGGCTCTTCCTCCACGCCTAAATTATCGCACGAAATCGGAACAAAATCAAGATAGTTAAGCTAATTATTGGGATTTGATCCTTATATGATTTATCTTATTGAATCTCACCTTGTTTTATGCTAATATAAGTTTAAATTTGGTTAATCGGCTTTAATGTATAATAAACCATCAAAATGTAACGTAATGCGGAAGGTATAAAGCACAATGGCAGTAACCATCACAATTGCGAACGAAAAAGGCGGGGTGGGCAAGACCACTACAGCTGTCAACCTGGCAGCCGGAATAGCACTGCGCCTCTCCGATCAGGCAGGACCTGCCAGCCGTGTGCTGCTGGTGGATATGGACCCCCAGGGGCATGCCCTCCTGGCGACTGCCTTCGAGCGCTCCCAGCAGCAGGAAACTGCGGTAACCCTGGCTGCCCTGCTCACGGAAACACCTCCCCCCTCCACGCAGCGTTCGCTGCAAAAGAGCGACCACCACGCCAACCTTTTCTACATACCCTCCGACCGCGCCAGGATGATCCATGCCGCGCGCGAACTGCCCACGCTTATGGCCAATGAAACACGCCTGCAGCGTGCCCTGCAGCAGGTGCAGTCGGATTTTGCCTACATCATCGTTGACACACCCCCCAACACCGGTGACCTGCTGATCAACGCGCTGGTGGCGGCGGATTACATTATCATCCCAGTGGAAACAAGCTACCTGGGCGTATCCGGGCTGATCGAACTGCAGCGCACCATTGACCAGGTGCAGGCGCACTTCCGCCCCGACCTGGAGATCCTGGGTTACCTGCCCACCATGTGCGATGAGCACCGCTCAGAGGCGCAGGAGATCCTGGCAGAACTGCAGTCACGCCATAAAGCCAAAAGCCTCACGCCGATCCACAAGGCATCCGACCTGGCTTATGCCCACTCGAGCCATATGGATATTTTCACTTACCGTCCACCGCGCGTTCGATCGAGCGCGTCCATTGTTTCCAGTTCGCGCGCCACGCATGAATACGCCGAATTGGTGGACCTGGTGCTTAAAAAGACCGGGAAAAAAGTAAAGAGTCGCGATTAAGGACCTGACCCATGCCCCCAAGAAAAAGGTTTAACGCGTTTGACGATCTGACCTCGAAATCGAATGGGGAATCCAAGTTAAAACCTCCGGTAACCCCCGATGGACAGACCCAGGCCCCGGTGGTCGAACGCATTGAACGCCTGACCCCCAGCCAGATGCTGCCGGACCGCTTTCAACCGCGCCGTCTGCTGCCGCCCACGATCAGGGAAGACTTCTTTGCCGGACGCTCCACCTGCTATCAGAGCGCCCTGGAGTGGCTGGCGCTGGCTCGCGCAGACCCCGGCACAGCTGCTGAAGTGGAAAAACTTTTGGCGATGGGTTCTTCATTCAGGGACCACGGGCAGATCAAATCCATCACCGGAAAATGGGTCGCCAATGCCAAAGGGGAATTCGTATTCCAGATCGAAACCGGCGAGCGCCGCTTCTGGGCAGCCTGCCTGCAGCATGTCATCAGCGATTCTTCGGTCGAACCCCTGCTGCGCGTGGAAGTGGTGGAGCATC
Source organism: uncultured Anaerolinea sp. (assembly GCA_964533735.1). GTDB lineage: Bacteria > Chloroflexota > Anaerolineae > Anaerolineales > Anaerolineaceae > UBA6107. Next base: position 29,897 of record CAZHMD010000014.1, read on the forward strand.
CCACCCGCCAGCGCCAGGTACTGGAAAACCGCCATGCCGAGCCGCCCTCTGCAGTGGAACAAGCCTGCGAGGTTGCCTCATTGATCCTGGCTGAATTGAACGTGGCGCCGGATGCAGCGATCAGCGATGACGACTACGATTACTTCCGTCAGGCGCGCACACAGCGTATGCCGGCCGGGCTGTGGGAACGCATCATTCCCATCATGCAGCTCACCCGTCCGCGCATGGTACAGCTACTCAACATCCTGCAGTTGCCCACCGCCCAGCTCGACCTGGCAGACCGCTATCGCCTCTCGGAACGAGTGCTGCGCGAAATCCTTTCTGCCCCGCGTGAGCAGTGGGAACGCATGATCAAGTTGAGCATCCAGAACCAACTCACTTCGGACGAAGTGGCAGAAATCACCACCGGCACCCTGACCACAGGAACAACGCCGCACCACCCGAACCCGCCCATCCTGCCGGAACCGGGGCGCCAGGCAGCCAAATCCATGCGGCGCTTTGTGCTGACCATGGATGAACTCGATCGTGTAGGCCGCGACCAAGCGCTGGATGAGATCGCCGACACCCTGGTGGTGAAAGGCAGCGGTGCCTCTTCCCTCGAGTTGTTCGAAGAGCTGGTGCGCCTGCTAAGGGTTCGACTGAACAAACGCTGAGCCAGTTTAGTATTTACCTAAACGAAACCCGGGAATACTCCCGGGCTTTTTGTAAATTCGTAACCGTGGTTACACTTTTTTGAAAATGGTTATTTTGAGGCTTGATCCAGGGGTCTGACCGGCCGCCCTTCGATGTATCCGCGATACCCCTGGGGTTCAAGCTGAAAGCGCACCCCGTCTTCTTCCGCCCACTTGAATCCATAGATCTCAGGGTTGTAATTCTTAATCACCTCCCAGAAGTTACCGATGGCTTCTTCAAAGACCGCGTCGTCGTACGGCTGTCCTTGGAAGATCATCATCTTGCAGGGGGGCAATTCGATCAGCTCTAATCCATCCGGTACCTTTCCGGAATAATCTGCGGAGACCTCGACCCCCTGGGCATAGATGGAGGTGCCTGGTTTGCGCAACTTGGGTGGCAGCCACATACCCATCGGTTCATAAAGCGCTTCCCTGATCCCGGTCAGGACGTCCCACACGTCGCAGCCCACCTCCTCGCAGTAGGCGTAATAATCTTCCGCCTGGATGCCGCGCTTGAGAATCAACTTCCTGGCTGGCCTTTCAACCACCTGAACAAAAATGGTATTAGCTTTTTGTTTCTCAGACATTTTTCCTTCTCCCTTCCCTGTGGTGAGATGGTAGTCACGGATTGGTCTTGGAACGAACAACCTTACCTTTGGTTTGACTTTGGAATACTGCTGCGGAGACAAACCAAAGTGCTTTGAAAAGGCGCGCGTAAAACCTTCATGCGAGTCGAAAACAAAATCAAAAGCCACATCCACAATTTTGACTTCCTCATCCCGCAACCGCAGCGCTGCTCGAGACAGACGCACCGTGCGGATGTAGTCGAATGGGCTTTTCCCTGTCACTGCTTTAAAGACCCTGGCGGCGTGCCATGGCGAATACCCCGCCGTATCAGCCAGCATGTGAAGGGTGATCGGTTGGTGGATATGTGACTCGATGAAGTCCTGCATCCTGTTCACCGCGTTGGTGTTGTCCAGATTTTCCATGTTCTCACCTTGTTGAATGAGGATATCACCCTGCCTGATTCAAGGCTTGACCTGTATTGCTGCAACCTTCTCACCATCATTATACGGGTTGAATGTTTCCAAAGACAATTCGTAACCGCGGTTACACTTTTCATTGCCCCAGTGCTTTTTCAGCAGTCTTTTAATCATCCTTATCCAATGCTCCTTGTGCATCTGAAATCGGCGTTTTCAAGCGATTCAGGCGTTTAAGGGGCGACCCTGCGTCCAGGTTATGCTTAACCCCAGGGGCGACCCTTGTTCGCTAAGGGGCGACCCTGTATAATAATAAGGGGTGACCCTTATGGGATCAACATTAATGTTTTTGGAGAGAGCACACGTCGCATGATTATTTTCGCATTTGCCAATCAAAAAGGCGGTGTCGGCAAGACCACTTCCGCGGTAACGCTGGCGGACGGCCTGGCGCGGTTGAAACAGCGCACCCTGCTGGTGGACCTGGATCCGCAGGGGCACCTGGCGCTGTCCTTCGGGTTGGAGAAAGCTCCCGGTCTCTACCACTGGATGGTCCTGGGAGAACCGCTTGACTCGGTGAAGGTGGAGCTCCGCCCGCACCTCGATCTGATTCCCGGGGACAAGCAGACCGAGAAAGTGAAACGCCAGATCACGCTTTCCGATTTCCGCGAAACTATCCTGGCGGACCTGCTGCACGAAACACAATACGATGCGGTGCTGCTCGACCTGGCACCTTCTATGGATGTACTGCATCTGAATGGATTGATCGCGGCAGACTGGGTGGTGATCCCCACGCGACCTGATGCGCTGGCGGTGGATGGGGTGAAGGAGATCCTCACCACCATGGCAGAGATCGGCAGGACGGGACACCGTTACCGCGGTTACAGTATTTTGCCGACCTTCTTTGACCGTACCACACGCGAGACATTCCTGCAGTTCCAGGACCTGGCGCGCACATTCGGAGAGCACGTCTGGCCGCCCATCCCGCAGGATACGCGAGTGCGTGAAACCGCCGCTTATGGCAAGACACTGTGGGATTATGCCCCGCATTCCACATCGATCGAGGGCTATTCAGAAGGAAGCCGGCGCCTGGGGGGTTACCGCCAGGTGCTTGGACGCATGTTGGAGGTGTTGAATGGCAGAGCGTAAATTCGAACGCAAAACAATATTGGATCCATCCGTGGCCGAACTATTGAGCGGGATGGAGCAGCGCCAGGTGGAATCCCAGATGCCGCGCAAGGAGCGGGAGCGCATCAGTCGTGAGCGCATCAAGATCCAGAGCCGCCGTGATCAGCGCGCCACCTATGATCTGCCGCCTTCCATCCGCGAGGCGGTGCGTGACCTGGCAGAGGACCTGCGCCTGCCGGCCAGCCAGCTGGTCACACTGGCTTTGGCACGCTTTCTGTCGGATTATTCAGCAGGGCAGATCGACCTTGGAAAATTCAAGCAGCCATCCCGCAGTCCGCGTTATGACTGGAACCTGGTATTTCCAGAGAGTATTCTTGCGAGGAAGAAGAAATGAGATTGGTTAATCAGTAAGTACTTTAAGTAGTACTTAAGTAGTCATTGAATGATGTGCAAATTCTGCACGATTAACGGGTGCATTTCCTGCACTCATCAGAAAGCACAATTCTGCACTCCGGGAGCCATGATGCAAAAGATTCGAGCAGGCCGGGGTGCAGTTTTTTAACTCCGGCGGGAGGGAATAATTTGCATGCGGGCCAGCAGTAAAAATCTGCATGCAGGGCAGGGTGCAGAAAATGCCTGTTCGCCAGGATGAATAATTTGCATGCAGGGTAAGTGTTGAGGAGCTCATGAATTAGGTCTCAAAGGTATGGAAGGATTGGATTTGGATTCCTGTTCCGCCAATTCCAGGATTGAAATGATGAAATCGGATTTTGCGTCGGTATAAGCTTCGCGGTCATCGCGGTATTTCTGCGCCAGGTCGAGCTTGAGGGCGGCATACTGATCGCGCGCGTCAGGATGGCGGCGCAGGTAATCGCGGAAGGCGATCTGCACCTTGTAGAAACTGGAGTCCGGTTCAACCATGTGCAGGTGATGGGTATGCAGGCCGTTCACCAGACGGTGGAGGTAGCGGCGTTCCGGGAATACCGCTTCATGCTTTTGAATGTAATCATATCCTAGAGAAGAAAGGGGAGGGAGGAAGAGAGGGGCATCCGCCAGGCTGCGCACACCGATGAGGATATCGATCACGGGTTTGGCTGCCAGCCCCAGCACCGCCGTGCTGCCCATGTGTTCCACGCAAGCCACGAATGAGGAGATGACAGCCAGGATGCGGGCTTTTTCCTCTTCGTATTGAAGCGGCCATGTGGGGTCATAAGGCACTATGACGATGGGGGCAGAAGTGTGCATCCTTTAATTATATTCCTACTTTGGGTGTTGCGTGTAGATTAACAAGTGAACAATCGTTCAGTGAATAACAACATCAAAAAAGGAGGCGGTTGCCTCCCTTTCTGAGTTTTCCGGTCTGCCCCTGGCGTGGAGTGGAATAGTCTTCATGCCCCTGGACCGTTGACAGCTGGGATGTTGGTTTACTTTTCGTCTTCGTGGCGGTGTTTCTTCAGCAGGTAGGAATCCATGTTGAGGTCCTTACGCTCGCGTTCCTCAAGCCCATGTTCTATGCGGTTTGCCACATCGCGGTAGCGGGCAGCGGTAGGGGCAGGCATATCCTTTCCGTATCGCTGCAACATTCTCTCCATGTATTCTTTCGAGTCATGCCGTCTACCGGCACGCTCGAGTTTGAGGGCTTCGTTCATTTCCACGCCGGCGATAACAGCGGCAAAGCGGCGCAGCAGGTCCTGGTCTTTCTTGGCTGCATTGACTTTATCCTCAACGGCATATTGGAAACCGAACTCTTCAATGATCGTGCGTTTTTCCTTGTTCTCAGCCTCATAAGTGACAACGGTGTTCAGCACCAGCTGTCCATCCCCGGGCGGGGTAATCAACTTGAGGAAGAAGGTGGTGGTGCGATTGGCGGGCAGGTCAGACAGGAAGACAGTGATCTTCCGGGGTTCCTGTTCCACGCGCCATTCACCGGGGATTTCTGCGCGTACACCAGCTGGCAGGTTAATCTCTACCTTAACCCCGCGGGCGGTGACCGCCACCAGGTCCTTGAACTCCTGCATGATGACCTGGTCGATGACTGCCGCGGATTCGATGTAGGCGAAGTTGCCGCCGCCGCGGTTGGCCATGCCTTCAAGCAAGTGTTCGTTGAATCCCAGGCCGACGCCGAAGGTCGAGGTGGGGATGCCGCGCTCGAAGAGGGCAGCGGCGTGCTGCCAGATTTCCTCATCGTTAACGATCCCCACATTGGCCAGTCCGTCGCTAACAAGCAGGGTGCGCCGCACGTGATCAACGGAAGGACCTTCTGCCACGCAATTGCAGCCGGTCAACCAGCCGTCGGTGAGGTTGGTGCTGCCGCCGGATTGAATGTGGTCAATATCCCGGCAGACAGTAGCGCGGGTTTCGTTGTTGATGTGTGTCCTGTCAGCCACCGTGCGCACCATATCGTCGAAGGCCACCACGGAAACCACGTCACCGTCCGCCATCTGCTCTACAATGCGTTTGAGTGTCTGCTTTGCCTGGGCGATCTTCTCGCCCTGCATGGAACCGCTGCGGTCCAGCACCAGTCCAAGGTTAAGGGGAAAGCGCTTGTCGGCGGAACTTGCCGGGGGGGTGGTGAGCGCGATTTCGATCACGCGTTCCGTTGGCGCATCTGTGGAGATCAGGTTCACATCAGCATGCATTTTTACGGTTAATTGGTCAGTCATTTTATTGCCTCCCTGTAAAGAGTTTGCGAGCCAGTTCGAGCAGCTCATAGATCTGAGAACGGCGTGCAGGCGGCTGGGGTTGGCGGATGTTCAATTCAATTCCCGGTGCCAGTTCGACACGCTGCCAGGATTCCTGGCTGTAGTTAAATTTCACGGGTGGTGGTGCCGCTGGTGCGTTGAAAGAAGAGTGCTCCTCATTCAACCTGGCGGCTCTCTTATGCATCACCTGGCTGATATAGTCCTTGGCGCTGTCCATCATCGGGGCGGGTAGAACGGCAGAGGCGGGCTTATCCGCGGGGTAAATATCCAGTTCCGCCAGCGCGCGCACCGGGTCCTGCTCGAACCTGGTCAGCAGGTCGCGCATTTCCGGGACCATCAGCGTATCCAGCCGTTTGCGGATCTCCTTCAAGGGCAGGTAGGCATCCTTGAGGTACTTGATCAGTTTCAGGCGGATGAGGTAATCGTCGTTAAATACCGCATACTTGCCGCGTATCTCAGGTTGGGGGAGGAGACCTTCCTCGATGTAATAGCGGATCGTGCGCGTGGAAACTCCCGTTAGGTCAGCCAACTCAGATATCCATAGGTTTAATTGCAGCATCTTCACAACTCCTTAAAAAGAAAATCCGGGTTGTCTGGGGACAATTCCCAAGACAACCTATATTATAGCAGTATTACGTAATACTGTCAAGAAGGAATATTTTCGAGGATGTATAACCAGGTTTCAGACGCCGGAAAGAATACCCCGCAGGTAGATCTCGGTGAGTTCGTTGAGGGCGTTGTTTTGCGCCTGCGGATCAGGCGGTTTACCCAGCAGCATCTCGGTCATATGGAAGGTGTAGAACAAGCCGAAGAAACCGCGAAGGAGTCCATCCGGTGAAATGGGGCGCAGGGCGGAAGGTTCTCGCTGCAGGCGGGCGGCGAACTTCTCCATACCGGGTGCAACCTGTGGATACGCCAGTGCCAGGTGTTTTCCCTGGAATTCGACCACGTCGATAAACACCAGCTTGATCAGGTCAGGGCGGTCTTTGAGCGCGCTCACCAGGCGGCGGGCGGCTACCTTAACCAGCTCTTCAGCGTCGCGCCCTTGCGAATTCTCAAGTGCGAGCAGCAGAAGCGGGTAGGGGTTGTAGGCTTCAAAGACAGCCCGGAAGAGGTCGTCCTTATCCGCACAGTGGTTGTAGAGCGAGCCGAGCGCCATACCGGATTCAGCCGCGATCTGGCGCATGGTGGTGCCGTGGTAACCCTGGGTGAGGAAAAGACGATGAGCAGCCGAAACGATCTGCTGCCGCGAACGGATGGGGTTCGGTTTTGCGGATTGGGGTGAACGTTCGTTCATGAGCAGTATTGTATCTTACTTTTGTATCGCTGACCAGTTCAATTTTTGCCTGTATAATCAGCCCAAATCCAGGAGGATGCCATGACGCTAAAGTATGCCCGTATCGATGCCAACGCAAAAAAACCAATCCGCAAACACCCCGCTGACGCGGGAGTGGATGTGTACGCGCTGGCGGATTCCATCCTCTGGCCCTTCTCGTACGGCAACATCCACACCGGTGTAACCTTCAACATCCCGGAAGGGACGATGCTGGAGGTGCGCCCCAAGGGGCGCAACAACCACCTCATTGGCGCGGGGGTGATCGACGCCGGTTACCAGGGAGAGATCGTGGTCAAGGTGGTCAACTACACCTGGAAACCGATGCGCATCAAAAAAGGCGATGCCATTGCGCAGCTGGTACAGGTTCCGGCGATTTGTGACCCGGTCGAGGAAGTGGACCCTGCCCGGATCCATGCGGAAAAATCCGCGCGCGGCGGCAGCGGAGGTATTCACGGTCCCAAGTCCGGTAATTGAAAAATAACGGGACCTGAACTTACAACAAAACTGTATACTGAGAGGTGAACTGCTTTTACGGCTTCAGCAGAAAGGAACCCCTCATGTATGAACGGCACAACCAACCCTTGATCCCCCGGAAAGCGTTTGTGCGCAGGGTGTCAGCGCATGCCCTGCTGGCATTGGGTTTGCTGATACTCTCCCTTGGAATTGGCGTCTTGGGTTACCGCGGGTTTGAAAAATTATCATGGCTGGACTCCTTGTTGAACGCCTCCATGCTCCTGGGAGGTATGGGGGAAATTAATCCGCTTCTGACAATTGGGGGAAAGTTGTTTGCGTCGTTTTACTCCCTCTTTTCCGGGATTGTTTTCCTGGTGGTTGCCGGGTTACTGGTGGCTCCGGTGGCGCATCGCATCCTGCACCGCATGCACCTCGAGAAATAAACTCTCACAGATATTGCGCGTAGTCGATTAACAAACCTGTAGATACAATTCAGGGCATTTCCCCCTATAATCAGAATGGAAATTTGTCCATTCGGGAGGTGAGTATGGCTAAGAAATCCTTGATTCTGATCGTTCTGGCAGGGCTGCTGATTTTATCGGGATGTAATCTGATAACGCCAGCAACCGTTCAACCACCGGGTATCTCGGATGCCGAGTTGGCAACCCTGGTGGCGAATGCCACCCAGCAGGCGGCGATCACCCCGGTATTGATCCTCCCCACGGATACGCCGGAACCGCTTCTAATCACAGCCACCTCTTCTCCTTCTGTTTCCGGGTCCATCACCATCACCAGTATCATTGAGACCGCACCGGGACGTGCCGTTGTCTCGTGGGACGCGGTGGGCGAATTCAACTCCGGTTACAAGGTGGTCTGGACGGACGTGCAGGGGCAGCCAACCTTCCCGGAAGATACTTCCGTCTACACCAGCGACCCGTATGCGCGTTCAGCCATGATCAGCGGCAGTAAAGGCAAGATCTACTACGTGCGTGTTTGCCGCTTTACGGGCGAGGTTTGTGATTTCTACAGTAACCTGGGAATCTTTGCCTTCTTGAGTTCTGCCTCACCCGTCAGCGCCACGGCTACAAAGAAAGCCTTGCTGACGCCCAAAGTGACCTATGTAAGCGGGGGAAGCGGGACTGGTTCCGGTACTGCGACTCCATCAATTAAGATTGTCAAAATGAGCGGCGGGGAAGATGGCAAGGCGTATATGCAGTGGGAAACCAAGGTCAACCCCTCCAATGGCTACAAGATCCTCTATTCCAAAACCAACGCCACGCCAACCCTGGGATCTGACCCTTACTTCTACGTTGCAGACAACGCCGCACGGTTCGCCTGGGTGGATGGCGTTCAAGGGGAGAAGTATTACTACCGCATCTGCCGCTTTGACGGTACAAAATGCGCCACGTATTCTCCGGTGTACACCTACGCTTTCCCGGGAACACCCCCTCCGGCAGCCACTGCCACAACCGACCCGGCGGTGATCACCATCACCACGGTCACTGACGCGGCTCCCGGTGTGGTGCAGGTGGATTGGACTGCCACGGGGACTTTCCCCAGCGGCTTCAAGGTGCTTTACTCCAAAACCAACCCGCTGCCAACCATGTCTGATGGTTACGTTGTGGTCAGTGATGGTACACTGCGTACTACCCTGGTGGAAGTACAACCCGGGCAACTGTATTACTTTAGAGTGTGCAAATACAACGGCGGCTGTGTGGCATACTCACCGGCAGTCACCTTTACCCCTGCAGCCGCAGTTGAAGAAGCCGGGTTCACGCTTACCGAGGAAAGTAATGTTAGCCCCGGAGTTGAGATCAGTTGGGTGATCAGCTCTGACAGCCCGAATGGTTACAAGATCCTCTGGTCCACCGCGTCGTTGCCCGTACCCAATGATGCCTTTAAGGGGTATGTAGCCTCGCCCACAACCTATAACTACATCGATCCTGACATCCTCCCCGGAACAGTGAACATCAAGGTTTGCCGCTGGTCGGGTTCCTGGTGCCTGTCGTATTCAGACACGCTGACGATAAACGTGATCCCGTAAAAGACCTGTAAACAAAAAAAGCGACCTGCAAAAAGGTCGCTTTTTTATTTATATGAGTAATGCGCTTTAAGCCGTGCCGCCGTAGCGCGCGTTGGCCAGGGGGTAAACATTGATCACTGGTTCCTCGTAGGGGTGCACTTCGCGCACTGCCATGATGGCATCCGCCAGGAACTCCTCGCGGCAGTTGACCTCGATCTTGAATTCCACGCCGCTGTAGAGTTTGTCGGGTTCGCCCACCGCCGAATTGGCGCCAGCCTGCGCGTGCCACGAAGTTTGCACTTCACTGACCGCGGCGCAGTGGTCGTAAAGACCGATCTCGCCCGCGTGGGCGTCTGCCAGGGCGGCTAGTACTACATCCACCACCTCTTCCGGGACGAAGATCTCCAGTTTAAAGAATGGCGTATGATTCATCGTTTGCTCCTCATTGAAAAGTTAATGGATAATCCAACCAACACCAAAGCCGATGAGCCCAAAGATGATGCCGCCGATGGCTCCAAGCAGCGGGCGGAAGCGCTGGTACCCCGCAAAACGCGCGCTGCGGTTACTGCGACCGCCGAGCAGGGCCAGCAGGCACGCTCCGGCAATGGCGAGCAGCGGCAGCCAGGGGGTGCCCGGAGAATTCAGTTTGAAAGCCAGGGCTGCACCCACCCCGAGCAAGGCGCCAAATGGCGCCGAGAAGAGGACGAAAATTGAGAGTTTTGTCACGGAGCCAACCGCCAGCCCAAGGAGAGCGCTGCCGCCCACACCCAGCAGCAGGAACATGAACCATCCTCCCGGGAAGGGAGTGACACGACCGGCGCTGAATCCGATTATCAGCGCTGCGGTGAGGATTGCCAGGGCTTCAGCCAAGGTACGGAAGAAGAAGCCGCCAATGCCCGCCAGCCCCAGCCCCGCGCCTACGGCTGCAATGCCTTCCTTGACCTGGTCGCCCAGCGGCTGCGAGGGAACTTCAGGCTGCAGAGATTCCAAATGGGTGGGCAGGGTCAGCGATTCGGCTGCGTCGGTCACCGAGACAGGTTGAAAGCGGGGCAGCACAATAGGTGCACCGCAGGCGATGCAGTTACTCGATGTGGGGGTGTTGAGGGTGGCGCAATACGCGCAGGAGATTTTGTTGGAAGCCAAGGGAGCCTCTCTTTCAGCGGATCAATAATCCGCGTAATTGCCATTCAGCCAGTCAGTGGGGTCCACCTGCACGCCGCCGACCATCATCTCAAAATGGAGGTGCGGACCGGTAACGCGCCCCGTGGCGCCGGAGATGCCGATCTTCCTACCGGCTTCCACGTAATCACCCACCGCTACATTGGATTCGGTGAGGTGCCAGTATCCGCTGTAGACGCCCCAACCGTGCGAGATGACGATGGCGTTGCCGCGCACGGTCAATTCACCATTGAACACTACCGTACCATTGGCTGCCGCGTACACGGGGTCGAGGGTGCTGCCGACAAAGTCCAGGCCGGAGTGGAAAAAGGTAAAGTTACTGCCATTGTAGGAGCGCAGACGCCCAAAGGTGGAGGTGAGTTTATCGGGGTATGGGCTGGGAGAAACAAAGCGTCCATCCCACTGGCGTTCCGCCGGAGCGGGCAGGGTGAGGTCGCGGATCATGTTCAACTCCGGTTCGGTCACTTCAGGGTCAACGAAATTGTCTGCAACCTGGAAAGGATAGTCAGACCCGTAATCCACCCCGGTCAGGAGCAGGTTGTGCTGGACGGAAAATGTGGATCCCTGCGGATCGGTGAGGGTGAGCACCAGCGGGAGCAGACCCGGATCTTTCATACGCTCGACGCCCTGCAAAGCCACGCGGGTTCCATCGGCCGCAGGGAAGAAATTGAGGGTGTACTCACCAAGCGCACCGGAGAGGAGCGCGTCTCCATCAATGCCAGCGCGGAATTCGGTGGTCTTGCCCTGCCTGAGCGGCAGGGGAGAGACCGACATGCCGGTGATCGACGGCGGGTTCACAAACGTAGGCGCTGCCTGGTCTGCCGGCAGGAAAAGGGTATCGTTGGGGAGGAGCTCCCAGGTGCCGGCGAGGTTGTTGAAGGCTGCGGGCAGCCAAGGGTTGACTCCCTGCTGCACAGCCAGCTCAAGGTCAGTCAGGCTGGCGGAAACGGGGATGGAAATCTGCGGCAGTTCTTCCTTGTAAATGACATAATAGGTTTGACCGGCGTAAAGCGCATCCGCGTTGGTGATGAAGTCGATGCGGTTCATCAGTTCAGCCGGAACGCGCGTCACCCGGTTGAAGGCATCCACGGACTGGTTGAGCGGCAGGGTCACGGGGATGACCTCTCCCTGCACATCTTCAAAGCCGGGGAGCACCAGAACGGTGCCGGGGTTGAGGATGTTGGGGTCGGGCAGGTAGTTGATCAGCAGCAGGCGGTTGACAGAGGTGTGAAAAGCGCGCGCGATGTTGGTGAGCGAATCTCCGGCGCGCACCCTGTAGGTGAGACCCTGCGCCTGCGCGCGGGCAGGGGCGGCGGGGAGCAGGAGTACACCCAAGCCGAGGATCAGCACCAGGCGGAGAAAACGGGAGAGAAAGGTCAATTTCATATTCCCCTATTGTAAACGAGAATTGTGAGACGAGAACCGAGAATTGTGAACCGTGAATCGTCCCTCTCACAAAAACCGTTCGGGGATGCACAATTCGCATAATCCGAGAATCGTAAATCGTAGGGGCACGGCGCCGCCGTGCCCGCTTTGCTGTGCACGAGCGTTCATTGCGAGAGGGGCATACCCGCCGTTTGTTGGGCTTACAGGGTATAAACCCGGATGGCGGCGTCTCCCTGGACCGGGCATTTGTTTTCACAACTACCGCAGCCGATGCAGGTTTCACGATCCACGACCGGAAGTAAGATCTCAACCGGACTGCCATCCGCAAGCGTAAATTGCCCCTTATCGAGCGATATTGCTTTTTGCGGAAGAGGGCACATCTCTTCACACACGATGCAATTGATATGATCCCCCCATGCCAGGCAGCGGTTGTGATCAATGTAAGCGTGCCCAATCTTGGCCTGGCGTTTTTCCTCGAGGCTTAAAGGCGGGATAGCCTGAACCGGACAATTCTGTCCGCACAGGTTGCATCCGTAATCACAAAATCCGTTACGCGCAAGCAGGATAGGCGTCCAGGCACCTTCGAGCCCGGATTGGCTGAAATCCGGTTGGAGCACCTGGGTGGGGCACCCCTTGATGCAAATGCCGCAGCGGATGCATTTGGATAGGAACGCGGTCTCATCCATCACACCGGGGGGACGCAGCAGGAAATTCCTGGCTTTGCTTTTAATCCAATCGAAACTTAAAAGAGCCACGGAGACGACGGATATTCCCAAAGAGGAAAGGAATACGCGCTTGCCGGGGTCGTAAGGCTGGCGCGGAGCTGGCTGCCATTTGGGAGAGAAGGTAAGGGAATCCTTCTGGCAGCTTTGCAGGCAATCCATGCACAACACGCATTCTGAGGGATCACTGCGGTAATTCTGGTGTGGATCTATTGTGTCAGTGGGGCAGGTTTGCGAGCAAAGTCCGCATTCGGAACATGTGGCTTTGGTGCGCCGCTGAAAGAGAGCCAGCCTGGCAGGCAGCCCGAGTATGGCTCCCAGCGGACAAAGATAACGGCACCAGAATCGTTCAGTGATGAGGTTGAACAGGATAATGGCGATGAAGAAGAATCCCACCAGAAAGGAATACTGCACGGACGCTGCAGCCGGAAAAACAGCGGGTCTGATCCAGGCGTCAAAGGCAAAAACCGGTTCAGCCAGGAATGGAATCTTGATCAACAATTTTTCGAGCGTAAAAATGACTTTATCCATCACCGGCAGGATGGTAAGGCTGGTGCTGCGCACGAAAATTGTCAGGGGATCAAAGATCAAAAGGGTGAGGTTGCCGAAGATCGCAGAGAGCAGGATGACGATCAATAAACCATATTTCAGCTTGCGCAAATTCTCCGGGGGCTGTTTGCGGTTCTTGTTTTTTGAGAATTGAAAAAGATCCAAAATCGAGCCAAGCGGGCAGAGCCAGCCGCACCAGGCGCGGCCCACAATAAGGCTGGAAAGCATCAGGATAAGTGCAAGCGCTGAGCCGGCGAGGAACGTCTTGCTGCTCAGCAGATGAGAGAACATTGTCAACGGACTTAAGCGGATGGTAAGATCCGCCAGGTTCGCCGGCAAGCCATTCTGCCGGCTGAAAATAACTGCCAGGATAAAGAGGATGAACGCAATCGCCTGGGTGACCTTCCTGGCGATCACCCAGCCGTTGGATTGCGTTATCCGCCGGGTCCTGGCTTCAGGCATCGACGTTAATTTCCTGGATGTTCAAGCCGCTCAAATCCGCCTTGCCAAGTCCCCGTTCCGCAGCCGCCATGATGTAGGGGATGTCCTCCGGAACCTTATCAAAGAGGCGGGTGGCGTAGCTATCGGCGGCAACAATATCAGGAGAGAAAATCAGCGTGTTTTGGATTTTGACGTCATCCAGGCTGCCGCCTGTTGGACCGTGATCCATAAGGGTGCGGATGGCGTCAATGACGGTAAGTTGTGGACGAACCAAGGTGGCCAGGTCTACGAGGTTCTTTTCGAATGAAGGGTGAATTTTCTCACGGGCTTGAATTGTTCCCATCAGGTTTTTCATACCTAAAGTCAATTTGGCCATGCTGTGATGCTTGGCGATTGGAACGTTGATCAATAGATCGGTTTTTAAAATATCTTCGTATATCAATGCTTTTTTATATTGAAGTGCATTGGGGATATCGACCTCAATATATTTTAAGTAGGACATAACTTCCATCTCACCGCCGGCTGCTGCAACCGCATCCCCGATGCCGCTAAAACGGTAGCTTTGTTCAGCCGTGCTGCCAAAGGGATAATCCATTACACGCACCCGTTTGGCACCTGCTTCAAGGCACATTTTTACCAGCGCAGCCACAACAAATGGATTGGTGGTGGAGGCGTATTCATAGGTATTATAGCCAACACAGATATTCGGTTTGATGATGACATCTGCGCCTTTTTTCATGAAATGCCCCATGCCGCCCAGCCCCTGAATGCCCTGCCTGACCATCTTCTCCGGATCGCTGCCACGGGCGACCAGCATGTCGGGGATCACTCCCGGGGTCGGGGCGAGTGTTTCTTCTGTTTGCGGTTGTGATTCAGTTGGAGCGGGAAGGGTTGCACTGGGTTTACCATTGCAAGACGCCAAAAAGGGTTGCGCCGCCAGGGCTGCAGCGCTTAATGACAGGTTGCGTAAGAAGACCCGCCTGGATTGTTGTTTCATGTTTAACCTCCGAAATTAAAAAGGTTCTACCCAAAGGCTATACTTCAATTGGCACCGGATTATTACCCTATTGTATACGAGAATAGTGAGTGCTGAGAATCGAAAACCGAGAATCGAGAACTGTAAAGCGTGAACCGTGAATTGGGTGTGGAGAACCGAGAAACGAGAAACGAGAATCGACAGACGTAAAACGTGAACCTGGGATCGTGAGCCGTGAACCGTGAATCGTGAGTGCTTTAACCACAGAATTCACAGAATACTCAGAAAGGAGAACCTTAAGGGCGCTAACCACGAAATTCACGAAAAGCACAAAAGGGGGAAAACCTAAAAAAACAATTGTCATTGCGACCGTTTTGTGCGAAGCAATCCCCAACAAGGCTGGCATGTGTGAAATTAAGGTTAATTCTTTCCGGGTTGAAGGATAAGTGAATAGAGAGAACGAATGAGATTCGATCCTAAGTTTCGAAAGGAAACGAACCTGAGAACGAATAAAGTGGTTGAAGAGGATCAAAGGCGGAGAATGAAATTGTTGGTTAATAATATTGTTGCACAAAAGGCTGGAAATACAACTTGCCTGTTTGGCGAATTTTTAAGCCAAAACTTGCCAATTTGGCAAGCTTTTTGGGGTTTTGCAGCTACGCGAAGATCTGGTGGGTTGACCCCATTCGTACCCCTCTCGTTTTACTCGGGGGTACTAAGACCGTGAGGAAAGCTCAGGTGCGCACAGTTCTCAAAACCCACTCCATATCTACTTAAGGAACATAATCCGAGCAGTAGTGATTATGGTCACATTCCCAAAAGTATTCAATCTTGTTGACTACCCCCATACAGTAATCTTTGCCCCAATCATCACAAAGATTGTTTCCTATTGCCAGTGTTGAATAAGTGTAATCGCGTTGAGGTTCGATGTAAATTGTCCCCTTGTCAGACGTTTCAAAAGCAACAAAGGCGTGTCCCAAGTCGCCGTTAGTAAAATCTACACCAACAAACCACACCTTCAAGTTTTCTTTCCTTGCGTTTTCAACCAAATCTACTGCAAAATCCAGGCAGTTATACTTTTCCGCATTATACGTATTCCAATTGGTGTGATCTCTCACCAGGAAATCTGCCAGTTCCTGCCACGTGATAGAGGTGTAATTAGCATTTTGTGGCGCGATAGGTGTTATCTTTGCGTTTGCTATGGTTGTGTCAATTCTATCAACGATCAAATCGCTGAAAATAATCTCCACGTCACTTGAGTTTGTCGGAAAGGCACCCAGTGCGATTTTCCCGTAAGGAAATGACAAATCGGTGAAATTGGTCTCGTACTTATTATTAAAATAAATATCTATGTTATGCCCCTCAAAAACAATCATAATGAAATTGGCATCGAAACCTTTCAATAACAATGAGCTTTTTTTCCAAGGAACGATCTCTACCAGGTTGCTATCGAGGTACTTAAAAATCGAGTAATACCCTTCACTTGTAATTTGCATGCCGTAAAAATTGTTCGTATCCATTATCCGCCAGAATACTGCCGCGCCAGTATTTTCATCTCCTGATATTTTTTGATAAGTAAAATTGAGTACACCGTCGTAAAAGGTTTTTTTCTCCAGAACAGACCAGTTTATGCGATCTCCTTTATTCGCGGTGATATGATAAGTCTGGTCCTGATATTTCGCAGTTCCATTTTCATCTTCGTTGACCCACCAGTCACCGGCAGGGTGCGAAAAATCATTTTCGTACAAAATAGGTGAAAGTGTTGGTTTTAGTGTTTGAGTTGGGGATGGTGTGATCGTCGGTGTTGAATAGGAATTCATTAATGCAGTGCAACCCATTAAGTAAACTGAAAATATGATCCCTATGCAAGCAATTTTATATTTCATATTATAGTCTTCCTCCAAACATGGACATGCATTCAAACACCAACATGATCGACATTTCCCTACGATGTAATTGTATGACGAAATTTGAACCAAAGCGATGTAGGGTAGACTCCCGGTATCTAAGAGCAACAGATACCGGGAGTACTTTGATGGCATAGGGATTTGGAATAAGTTTTTGCCTATACTTTCGCAAAAAAGCAAGATCAACGGAACGAGCAATTTCCTATGTTCATTGGGGATTGCTTCGCAATGAACGCTCGCAATGACAAGTAAGAGGGGAAGGCAGCACCGTGCCCACTACAATTGACGGGAGTGAGTTACTTGGGGATTGCCGCGCCCCAAAGAACGGGGCTCGCAATGACAGTACGGGCAGTGTTTTGGAGAAAAGCAGACTCCCGGTATCTAAGAGCAACAGATACCGGGAGTATTTTTACGAAAATCGCGAGGCGAGAGGTGAAATTCTTAGTCGCCGATGTTCAGGGACTGCATGAACTGGTCGAGGCACAGCGCGGAGGGGGTAAAGCCTTCGGCTTCAGCAGCATTCAACCGGTCTG
This sequence comes from uncultured Anaerolinea sp., assembly GCA_964533735.1. Lineage (GTDB taxonomy): Bacteria > Chloroflexota > Anaerolineae > Anaerolineales > Anaerolineaceae > UBA6107. The sequence continues at coordinate 46,880 of CAZHMD010000014.1, forward strand.
TCATGGTCACATAATAGGCTTGTACAGCATCCTGGTTTTCGAGGGACGGGAAAGGTACGCCATCCACCGGAACGGTGGTGGAATTCCAGGTTTCCTGCAGCCAGGGGGCGTTGATCGGGAAGATGGCGGAGACCCAGTACTTGCCATCCGCGGTCAATCCCTGGTAGGTGTAGAACAGGTCGTTATTGTTCACCGGCGCGGAGTACTGACCGTATTCGGTGAGGAAACGCACACCGCTGCCGTTCTGGAACGGGACAAAGCCAATGCGCGCGCGGAAAATCTGGGCTGCATTGAAAATGGGCAGGAATGGAATGGTCTCTGCCGGATCAGCCACTTGAGACGCGAGCAGGTTGTTCATATCCGTTACACGATCAGTGATAGAGGTGTTCATGGCGGCGAACTCAGCTGCAGGGTAAACGCGGAGAACCGGTTCAAAGAACTTGTCCGCCAGGACATAATCCTCAAAGGTGATCATGCGGTGCTGCGGGTAAAACTCCATCGGTCCACCCATGGCATCATAGGGCACAGCCGGTACGATGACCCCGCTGGGGATGACCGCCAGGCACTCAGGCACGACCATGTAAACGCCGCCGAGGTTGTACTCGGTACCCTCGAAGGGCAGCGGTGTGATGGGAACCTCGGTGGTTGCCACTGGCGCTTCGGTAGGAAGCTGGGTCTCAGGCGGGCCAATTGGTTCCGGAGTGGCAGTCTTCCAGTTGATGGTAAAGGGCAGGCTGCAGGAGATAAGGAGCAGGCATAAGGTTGCTAAAATGACGATTCTTTTCATTATTCCCTCCATTGACTCAATTGATTATCACTATGATAGCTTAATAACGAATTAACGCCGCATTATGTTCCGGGTAGTTTTTATGGGGAAACAGTGATCGACGACGCCAGCCCGTCCAGACAGTCGAGGGCGGGGGTAAAACCGGCATCCGGTGTGTTATTCAGCATGATCAGCATGAGGCTGAAGTACTCTTCGAGTTTCTCCACCACGCCAATGCTGCCGGCTACTGGATAACTCAGCCCGCCCGGGGGTACTTCGATGGAATCCGAAGCCTGTTGCAGGTAAGCGGCATTCACCGGCAGCATGAGCGAGACCCAGTATTTACCATCCCGGGTGAGCCCCTGGAAAGAGTAAAACAGGTCGTGATTGTTAACCGCAACAGAGGACGGCGCAAGTTCAGTGAGCCAGCGCGCCCCGCTGCCGCTCTTAAAATTCATGAAGCGCACCTGGGCGTTGAAGACCCGGGTCATGCCGTAATCCGGCAGAAGCGGAAGCAAGCCGCCATCCTCGAGTATCTGCGCTGCAAGAAGTTCCTGCAAGCGCGCCACGCTTGCGGCGGAGCCCTCCGACATGGAGGCAAAGTCTTCCACCGGGAAAACGCGCAGGAGAGGTTCGAATGATTTTTTACCCAGGGGATAACCGTCAAAGCTCACCTGGCGGTGTTCCGGGTAAAGCATGCCGGATGCGCCGCTGGAGCCAGCAAGAGCTTGAGGAATGGTTTCAAGCGTGGGACGCAGCGCCATGCACGCTGGCACGACAAATGTAATCCCGTCCAACTGGTAAAGGGTATCGCCGGGGGTCGGGATAGGGGAGGGGGTGATGGTGGGGGTGGAAGTGGGAAAGCGCTGGATATTGGGGGTACTGACCGCTGTGGCAGCAGCAGTGGGGAGGGCTTCAGGGGCGGGGCGGGCACAGGAGGTGAGTACCAGGCAGAAAAAAGTCAGGACAATGAGAGCGGCAACTTTCATAGGTACTCCGGAAAGATGGAAACAAAAACCGGTCAGAACAACCGGAATTAAATGTTAACCCGCTAGACTTCTGCCACGTTTTCCCAGGGGTAGATCTCGGTGCCGCGGGCTGCTTCGCGTACGGCGGGGTCAGTGGAGTAGTAACCGCGACGGTCTTGCGGAAGGAGGACGGCGATCTCGCGCATGATGCGGTGTCCCATCTCATCCAGGTTTTCGCGGCTGGGGCGGGGACCATTATCTCCGGTGAGCGGTCCGAAAGGCTTGCCAAATTTCAAACGGACTGGAACACGCCTGCCGAAACGGATGTTCTTGAAGAAGCCGGGCAGGCCGTCAATGCCGATGGGGAGGATGCACGCGTTTGTACGCCAGGCAAGGAAGGCAGTGCCGGGGCGAGCGGGACGGAGGACATGCGCCCAACTGCCGCCTTCAGGGAAGATGGAAAGGATGCCGTTCTGCTTGAGGATCGATTCTGCGCCCTGCAGGGTCTCGCGCGACCCGGTACCGCGGTAGGTGGGGATGACCCCGAACAACCTGGAGAACCAGCTGACGGTTTTTGGCGCGTTGGGAGTCTGCGCGCCGCCCACAAATTCGATCGGCCAGGGCAGGGTATGGATGAGGGTTAAGGGATCCAAAAAGTGAAAGTGATTGGCAACCACCAGGAGAGGACCTTTGGCGGGGATGTTCTCCTGTCCTTCGAGCTCAAACCTGGCGAGCGCGCTAAAAGCGACGGCGATGCCGCCTTTCAAGACCTGGCGGATGAACTGGCGGCGTGGGTATTTAATCTCTCTTGGCATATGCCCAATTATACCCTTTCAAAAAAACCCCGCCAGAATGCTGCCTGGCGGGGCGGGGTTTCTATTCGAAGATCATTGGTTCTTTGGGGGTGACCTTTTTGACAAACATGAGGAAGAATAGACCGATCAACAGGAAGACGACGATCGATCCGATGGCCCAGTACATGGAGTTCGTCTTGGTGATGGCTTCAGTGAAACCGCGGTTGGTGTAGTAATTGATCATGGCGGCGTAAACGGAGCCGAAGACCACCGGTCCAACGAAGGTGGAGGTACGCCCGGCAACCGAGAGGAAGCCGTAAAACTCGGCAGTCTTTTCGTGGGGGGCAAGCTGGCTGACCATGGTACGGCTGACCGCCTGTACGCCGGAGAGGGAGAATCCTGCCAGCGCACCGATGACATAGAAAAGGACCTTGTCTTTGAAGATGAACAAACACGCGACGACAAGGATGAGCATGATGAGCGAGTAGATGATAGCCTGTTTGCTGCTCTTGTTGTTGGAGATCTTGCCGAAGAGGAAAGCCCCGCCGGCACCCGCCACCTGCAGGATGATGATGAGGATGATCAATTCGGAGGTTTCAAACCCGTAAAGAATGGCAGCGATAATGGCAGCGTTATCCATGAGCATCATGATGCCGTCGTTGTAGATGAGGAAGGAAACCGCGTACTTGACGAATTCTTTATAGCGCTTGACATCACGGAAGGTAGCGCCAAGTTTTTTAAAAGCGTGCGCAATGGTGCTTTCGCCGGCGGGAAGAACTTCGGGTTCGTTGATCTGTTTTACGCGCAGGAACAACGGGATGGAAGCGAGAGCGTAAAAGACTGCAGTGATCACGAAAGCCAGGCGCGCCATCAGCGGTCCGCCGACCAATTGAATGGGGATAAGGACGAGGATGAGGCAGGCGATACCGCCGAGCATACCCATGGCCCAGCCTTTGCCTGAAATATTGCCGATGGTCTGAGGAGTGGAAACGTCCACCAGGAGAGAGTCGTAGAAGACCTGAGCAGCGCGGTAGCCGATCTCGGCCAGGATGAAGAAGAGCATGCCGGTGAAGACATCCCCCGCCTGCACAAAGAAGAGCATGCCGGTAAAGACAACGGCCATGACTGTGAAGATGAACAATAATTTCTTCTTGGCGCGCGAGAAATCAGCGATGGTTCCAAGGACAGGGGAGAGGACTGCGACGGTGACAGCAGCGATGCCCACTGCCAGGTTCCACAGGGAAGGACCTTTAATGTGGTCCACCACCACGCTGGAAAAGTAAACTGAATAGACCGCCAGCAGCACGACGGCTGCGTAGGCGGAATTGCCAAAATCATAGAAATACCACGCCCGGCGGGCGCGTTTTGTAGTGCTGTCTAGCACGGTCGATTGAGCCATTTTTATTCTCCAACAAACGGGATGGTCGCAGACATGCTGCAACAGAATTCTAACATAAGCATATGTTTAACCCTTGAACTTCCGTTTGGTTACCGAAAACATACGAATTCAAAAGAAGAATAACATGCTGCAAATGAGCCATATAGTGAATGAGTTACAATATGTGAGGAGAGAGCATCAATGAGCACACCTTTCTGGAAATCAGACTCCTTTGGCACAGCCCTCAGTTATATCGTCAGCCAGCTGCCGCGTTTCATCGGGTATCCCATTGCGGACATGCTCGGGCATATGGCAGCCAACGATGTAATGAGCCCGGGTCACCGCGCAGTACGCCTCAACCAATGGGTGGCGCACGGAGGCAACATCAGCCCACGCAGGCTGCGCCAGGTAGTGCGCTGTGTGTATTACAACCAGGCGCGAGCGGTGTATGATTTTTACCATTTTCTTAACCGTCCGGAGGATGTACGCCGGCTGGTGAGCCTGACTCCGCAATTCCAGCAGATGATGGAAGAAGCCATGCAGGAAAAGCAGGGCACCCTTTTACTGATTGCTCATACCGCTGGCTTCAACCTGGGCGGGCTGCTTTTACCGCTTCTCGGGTATAAATTTCTCTCCCTGGCAATTGCCAACCCTTCCCGGGGTTACCGTTGGCAGAACCAACTGCGCAATGAACACGGCATGGAGGTGGTACCCATGTCTGTTTCCTCGTGGACGCGAGCCCGGGAGCGCCTCCAGGCTGGCGGAATGGTACAAACCGGAGTCGATCGACCTCAGGGGGAAGTCAAATATTCCCCCATGTTCTTTGGGCGGCCGGCAGCCCTGCCAGTGGCATACACGAAACTGGCACTCACGACCGGTGCCAGGGTATTCGTGGCGGGTTTCAACACCAATCCAGATAGAACTTGCGTGGTTGATGTCTCCGAACAGGTACAAATGGAGAAGAGGGATGACCCGCATGAGGAAATGTTGGTGAATGCTGAAAAGGTGCTGCGCGAAGTCGAAAAATTCATCCGGAAAGACCCGAGCCAATGGATGATGTTCCTGCCGGTTTGGCCTCAGGCGGAAGCTGAACTGCCGGCAAGATTCAGGTTGAAATGAATGCAACCATGCGATTAAACTTCATCACAATACTATTGATCGCGGGTGTGATGACCGGCTGCGCGGTTGCAACACCTTCTGCGGAAGCGACCGGGAACCCCGTAATGATCGAGACCGTTATAGCCACGACCGCTCCAGCAATCACCCCCACAATCGCCGCAACGCCCACTGAAGCCGGCTGCCAGGAAACTTCCGGCAGCGTGGCACGCGTGCAGGTACCTTCAGCGCTTTTAGCCAGCCCGATGTGGGTATCTGTGTACACCCCGCCGTGCTATTCCACGCATGCGGAGGAACCTTACCCGGTACTGTACCTGCTGCACGGACAGGCGATGGATGACAATTACTGGCAGACGCTGGGTGCAACGCGAATCGCGGATGAGGCCATCCTGGCTGGAGAGAGACCCTTTTTGATGGTGATGCCATTTGAAGAGCGCAACTTCGATCCAGCTGGCGAATCGGGTTTTGATGACGCGCTCATCCAGGAACTGATCCCGTGGGTGGATGAGCAATACCCCACCTGTACTTTGAGGGAATGCCGGACTATCGGAGGCATCTCACGCGGCGGAGGCTGGGCGGTTAATGTGGCTGTGCGCAACTTCGAGCTGTTTGGCGCGGTGGGAGCTCACTCGGCGGGAATGATGGGCGATGGTTGGCGGATTGCACAGCTGCTGGATACCCATGAGACGACGGAGTTTCCGCGATATTATATTGACCGGGGCGAAGATGATTTCCTGGCGAAATATATCGATCAGTTCGAAGCGGCACTGACAAGTTACGGCATTGCACACGAATTCGTGATCAGCCCCGGCGTACATGACGGCAAGTACTGGCAGGCGCACGTGGAAGAGTATATGCGCTGGTATATGGCAGGCTGGTGATCAAACCTGCTGACAGGCAATCTTGATATAATCACCTTGTCCCCGTGGTTTACTAAGCGGGGGGTAAGCAAAATCATTTCACACAGAAAAGGAAACTCCATGACCTCTTCTCTTGCGCCGTTCTTCTCCGCTGCCGGCGTGGCAGTGATCGGAGCTTCTTCCAACCCGCGCAAACTCAGCCACGGCATCCTGCGCAACCTGATCAACTCCTCTTACAAGGGGGGAATCTACCCGGTGAACCCCGGGTCGGATGAGATCCTGGGGGTGAAGTGTTACGCGGATATCGGCAGTGTGCCAGACCCGGTGGAACTGGCGGTGATCGTGGTGCCGGTGGCGGCTACACCCGAGACGCTGGAAGCGTGCGGAAGGCGCGGGATCAAGGCAGCGGTGATCATCTCCGGCGGTTTTAAGGAAGTGGGGCAGAGCGGGGCGGAGCTGGAGGCAGAATGTCTGCGCATAGCCGACAAATATGCCATGCGGTTGATCGGACCAAACTGCGTGGGAACGATGGACCTGCACACCGGATTGAACACCACCTTTATCCACGGCATGCCGGATGAGGGCGGGATTGGTTTTGTCTCGCAGTCCGGCGCAGTTTGCGGCGGGGTGGTGGACTTCCTATACGGCAAGAAAGTGGGATTCTCACATTTTATCAGCCTGGGCAACGAGGCGGATGTGACTGAAACAGACATGATCGAATACCTGGGGCAGGAGCCGCGCACACGCGTTATCGCGGCGTACGTGGAACAGATCCGCGACGGCAGGCGCTTTTTGGAAGTAGCGCGCAGGGTCTCGCGGGTGAAACCGATCGTGCTGCTGAAGGGCGGCAGGTCGGATGCCGGCGCGCGCGCGGTGAGTTCGCATACCGGATCACTGGCGGGATCGCACAGCGCTTACCAGGCAGCCTTCAAGCAAGCCGGCGTTATCGAGGTGGAAACCTTCGCGGAATTGTTTGATGTGGCGGTGGCGTTCGATTTTCAACCCCTGCCGCAGGGCACCAACGCGGTGCTGCTGACCAACGCTGGCGGACCGGCGGCACTGACCTCTGACTCCCTTTCATTTAACGGATTCCGGCTTGAAGATCTTGAGGAAGAGACGAAGAAAGAGATGCGCTCCTTTTTGAACCCGAGCGCCCAGGTGGGCAACCCGGTGGATATGTTAGGGGCGGCGGAACCCAAGGATTACGCGCGCGTTATTACGGCACTCAAGGATGATAAAACGGTGGACATCATCATCCCCATTCTGGTGCCGCAGGCGCTGGTGGACCCGCGGGCGGTGGCGCAGGCAGTGGTGGATGCCTCGCAGGGCGCCGGCAAACCTGTGCTCACCTGCATCATGGGGGATATGTCAGTGGCGGAACCGCGCCTGATCCTGCACTCCAACCGCATGCCAATGTACACCCTGCCGGAAGCGATGGGCGGGGTGCTGAAAGCGATGAAGACCTACGGAGACTGGCTCAATAAACCGATGATCAAACGAAGTCCGCTCTCCGGCTACAGCCCGGAGGCAGCGGAGAGAATATTACGCATGCCGCAAAGCGGGAAGGTATTGGGCGAGGCGCAAACGCGCCCGCTGCTGGAAGCGTACGGCATTCCGCTGGTAAAGGGCGGGGAAGCCCGCTCAGCGATGGAAGCTGCCGAGGTTGCCAAAAGCGTTGTGTTCCCGGTGGCGATGAAGATCATCAGCCCGCAGCTGCTGCACAAGTCAGAGGCTGGCGGGATCGTGCTGAACCTGAAGAGCGGGGAAGAAGTGTCCGCAGCTTATGAACAATTGTTCAGCAGCATTCGTGCCAAAATGCCGCAAGCCGATCTGCAGGGGGTGCTGATCGAGCAAATGGCGCCGCGCGGGCAGGAAGTGATCGTGGGGCTGCGGCGTGACCCCGGTTTCGGTCCGGTGGTAATGTTCGGGCTGGGAGGCATCTACGTGGAATTGTTCAAGGACGTCTCATTCAGAGTGGCGCCAGTGAGCCCTGAAGACGCGCTGGAAATGATCCACGAGACGCGCGCCGGCAAACTGCTGACCGGGTTCCGCGGGGCACCGCCGGCAGACCTGGACGCGGTGGTGGATTGCATCCGGCGCCTGGGGCAGCTGGGGCTGGACTTCCCCGAGATCGAGGAAGCCGAGGTCAACCCGCTGCTGGTCTTCCCGCAGGGGCAGGGCGCGCTGGCGCTCGATGGCAGGGTGATCCGAAGTTAATCTTTTTCTTCGCGAACTCAATTCATTCTAAGGCGTCCGGCAGGCATCTACATTGACATTGGAGTAGACGTCTGATTGCTTTGAGCCGTTGGCGTTAGTGGCGGTGAACTTATATTCCAGGTTGGCAAAGAGGAAGAGTGAGCCGCCGGGAATATCCCCGCCAGGGTTGACAGACACAACCCACTCGTTTCCACCAGCCTGCGCGAGGTAAAGTGACTCGGTCACCCAGGCTGACACGTGGGAAGCGTCAGTGCGGTCCACGAGCCTGTAGGTGGCGGTGATGCCCTGAACCTTGCTGGCAGCCGGGACGGTGACGTAGAGATCAACTTCTTTGCGCCCGCAGCCGTTCATAAAGACATAAATTTGGGAAGTATTGACGCGCACATTGGTGAAGGTGATCGGCGCCGGACCGGGCAGGGGGGTTTTGGTGGGAGTACGTGTTGGCGTGGGTGTCGGCGTTGCGGTAGGGGTCAACGTGGGGGTTAATGTGTGAGTCGGCGTGTACATATCCGTAGGGGTTACGGTGGGGGTTGGTTCGCCCACTTCGACCACCACCTGGGCATAGCTTCCCCAGGCGCCGGCCTCTCCCTGGGCGCGGGTCTGAATGGTGTAAGTACCGGCCTTTTCAGGCGTCCAATCGTAGGAGAGTGCGGCCAAATTAGTTCCCGGCTGGGGGTTGGTCAGCAGAGCAATGACACTGCCGTTGATACTTAATTCACCGGCTGTTACGGCCGCACTGTCGGTGATGTGGAAGACGATCTTGTAGGGGGCGAGGGGCAGTTTCATGCCATCCAGGGGGGCATCGATCCAGGAAAGCAGTCCTTCCGCGGACGGCTGGACGACGGGCGCTTTTTCACAGGCGGAAAGCAGGAAAATAACAGAAAGTAGCAGGGGAAGAAGAATCGGTTTTTTCATGGCTGCCCCACCTCAAGGTTGGATTTATCAGATGGATTGGTGAAGTCCCAGGTGTCTGAGCTGCCGGCGGTGCAGGGTACCCAGTCCCATGAGCTGCCGGTGCTGTAGCAAATCTCAACAGCCTTCATGTGCGCGGAAGCACCGAAATAGAGGGGTTCATATCCGTAGTAATTGGTAGTGCCTCCGCAACCCGGGAGACCGGGGTTGGCGCAGATCTGCAGCGCGGTGGTCATCACGAAGGAGTCGCCGGGAGCGATCCAGGGGATCTTTAACCGCGTAGTCTGGAAGAGCGGACCCGTGACAGTGTCGTTATTGTAAACATTTTCCGCCATCACAGAAATATCCACCAGGTATTTATCAGCGTCTGCCTCATTTACAGCCACGCTTGCCAGGCTGGTACTGCGCGTAACCCTGATGGCCACCATCCCGGGGAAATTACTTCCCCCCGGAGCTGGATGGACGATGATCGATGGGTCAAGGCAGAACGCCTGCTTGCCTTTAAAGTACGCCTGGTAAGAACTGGTACACGCCGGCTGGCTGGCAGCAGAACGCTGCTTCTTCATTTCTGACTTGATCAGATCACTGATCTCCTTTTCGCAATCCTTGATCTCACACAAGACCTCGATGGCTGAGTAATCCTGGCCGGTGTAATATTTTTCCAGCTCGATGGCGGAACTGACGATGAACTCCGCAGCAGAATCAGCGATCAATTCATCGGAGGCAGGTGGGTTGGCAGGGATACCGGTGTAGTACTGGATGACATACTCGAGCACCGTCTTGTTGAATTCTACGCATGCGGGACTATCAGCGCACCAGGGGATCGTCATGGAGATCAGCTTGGCGGCTTCCGTTTTGATGAGTTCCCAACCCCAGAGAATTTCATCGTATATTGTCGCAAAAGTATTGACCGTTCCCGTAGCCACACATTCAAGCTCGGTCATCCCTTCGCAATCACCTTTGGAGTCACTGATCTTTGGCGGGCAAACTTTTTGGCCAACCGCGTATTTACCCGTGGGATCTTCCTCCACGATGACGCAGCCCCATTCGGCGAAAATCTCAAAATTTGGCGGGACATAAGTATCTTCCAGGATTTCAATCGTGTAGATACTGGAGAGATTGGATGCCAGCGGCGGCATCTCGGAAGGAAGCGGCTGGGTGTTGTAATGCATGGCAGCGATGTTGGCGTAGCGGTTCAAACCGGACATTTCGTGCCGGGGGTAGACACGCATGTATAGCGTGAAGGGCTCACCAATGCCGACATCATATTGGAACCAGTTACTATCGTACTCAAACGAGTGAATCCCGTTGCCCCATTGCCCGGCAGTTTTTGCTCCCTTGGGATAGAGGATCTTGCCGACCTCGTACAGGAAAACATCTTCATATTTGCCACTCTTTCCGTCGAGGCAATAAGAAGTAATTGGCAAGTTTACATGCCAGAAATTTTCATCGGGGTAGGGTCCGGCACCGAGTTGAAAGCAAACATCCTTCACAGGCGAAAGGTTGGTGGTCAACCACTTGACCTCGTATGCCTGTTCGCTGACCGGTTTGGTGTTGCTCATGTAAATCTCCTGCTGCCACTGACCTCCGCCATTACCTGTGCAGCCACCTGCGCCTTCCACAGAACAAATCAGGAGGAGCGAGCGGTGGAGCGATATCTTGAAGTCACCCGCATGCACCAGTTTACCCCCAGCCCAGCCCCATAATTGCAGCTCAAGCACAAGATCGGGGGCTTCACGCAGCCCGGGGACGGTATCGAGGTAGGTGAAGAGGTTGAGCTTGACACCGGATTCCGGCAGAAAGGTGCGGCTGCCTTCGGGGACGCGCCATGCCTGGGTGCGGGTGTCTTCGATGATACGCTGGATGTAGAAATATGCCAGGTCCATGGAAAACGGCAGGACAAGGTTGCCCTGGTCATCCAGGTGCGCCTGCGGCTGGAACCCGCCGGCACGGGTATGACCCTTGCAGTTGATGCCGTCCAGAGGAACCGTAACGGAATTGCCGGGCACCTCGACCTCTTCACTGAAGGAGGCTGTGTAGTAAGTTAATGTGCCAAATTGCCCGGCATCTACAAACCCGTTGTTGTGCACCACGGCATCGGCTTCAGTGACTATCTTAGGCCAGGTGGCGATACGCTCGTATGGACCGCCATCCCTGGAGCGGTAAAGGAAGAAGCCATCTTCGTTTGCGCCTATAAAGGACGGATCGCTGGGGTCTTTAAAATTCCCCGCGTTAAATTTAACCGTGACATCGCATTCTTTAAAATCAGCGTAGGTCTTGGGGGGATTGGGCGGGTAGGAGGCGTAATCGGGCACCTCATCCTCTGCCGGTACAGACCCCGGTTGGGGGTCATCGGCTGGCTCATCGCCACCGGGAGGGGGCGGATTGTCAGGAGAGCCGAGATCGGCGAGCTGCTGCGCAAACCAGAATTTGAAATTGTCCATCTGGGAGAAGGGCGGGGGGGATTCCCCGTCGCCATCCGCCTCAGGCTCACCAGCGGGTTCCCCGTCGCCATCCGCCTCAGGCTCACCAGCGGGTTCCACCAGTTCAATCCAGGGCAGGGCTTCAACCACAAGATCCGGAGCGGCTATCATCTCAAACTTTGGAGGGTCAAACCCGGGGATGATATTGGGATTTGTGACCGGGTCTTCCGGGTTGGGCAGGTATACGCTTTGGTCTTCGCCTAATGCCGCAGCGGGGTCGAGATCCGGGTTGGCCAGGACGATATTCTCAATGGATATCCCGTGGTCTCCAGCAAGGTCTGCCAGTGTTTGACCGGGTTCAAATTCCACAGGTGAAAGAGTAGAGGCGGCATCTACCGCGTTGATCACCAGGGGTTGAGAGATGCCAGTTACGCCGGCGGAGTCTGCTGCGTAAGCAATGATAATGAATTGACCCGCGGTACCCGGCTGCCAGTTCCAGGTTTTTCCGGTGGCGGCGGCAGTGGAAGACTCAGGAAAGACGATGGACTCATAAAGAACATTGTTGATGTACAGGTCCATGGAATGGATGGGGCGGCTGCCCTGCACAGAGGCTGTCAACGGAATATGGGCATTTAGCGGCCAATCCGCATTCCCGGGGGGCATTTGCAGGCTGATGTGCAGGCTGGTAGCGCCAGGCTCAACCTGTTCCGCGATTTGAGGAGCGCGGAAAAAGAAGACCAGAAAAAGGGTTAATTCGACAAGCAAAACGAAACCCAGGACAGCCAGGGTGATGACCAGCCATTTTTGTTTCATTTTCCCTCCCACAGGCAACAATTAGCTTGCTTACAGAATACATCAAATAGGGATTGCTTACAATAATTAATGTTCATGAACTTAGAACGTACTCCCTGGCGCAAAGGAGAGTGGCAATTGCGATTAATTGCGCAAGTGAATTCTGCTTGTAAATTTCACGTTAAAAAACCCCAGTTTTCATGGTTTTTTCGTTAGAAAGTTGTTTTAAGGTTGTGAATTTGCTACACTTGCGGAAATCCCATAAATGGAGGGCAAGATGAGTGCATCTGTGGTGTTCATTATCGCTGCTGTATTGATGTTTGGAATGGGCTTCTATACGCTTTGGAAAGTGATCAGCCAATCTCGCAAGAAAAACGCCAGCAAGAACTGGCCAGCGGTCTCCGCCCAGGTGTTCAAAAAGGAAGTCGTGCGCCGAGTGACCACCAAGGGACAAATCACATATTTCCCGGAACTGGATTACAAGTATTCCGTGATGGGTTCGGAGTTTAATCAGCACACACGCTTAAAGGGTACCTACAGCAACGCCAATGGGCAAAAAACCCTGGATGCTGTTGGGGAAACACTCGAGGTACGCTATAACCCTGAAAAACCCAGCGAGCATACCAATGGATTTGAAAAGGTCAGAATCACAGACATCCTGGTGATCGTGGCGACCCTGGGTTTGGGAGTGTTGATGCTGGTTCTGCAGGTTTTATAGCGCAGTTTATGTACCCCGATAAATAATAACCGCTATCCAATACAACGCGGGTCCATTTAAGGCAGCAGCCGGCTTCTGAATTAGTGGGAAATCCGGCAGAACAAAATAATTACTATTCAGTTACTTGTCAAAAACCTTGCAATTGATATAATAATGTTGGTCTTCTGCTGGTTGCCCCCCTCAACCAGTGGAAGACCACTTTTTTTAACGATTCTCTGATATTTTTCCTGCATTTTTTTAATACAAGCGTTTTATTTTAAAGACATCAAAATTGGTGACCATAAGGAGGTCAATTATGAACGGAAACATTCTTCCTTTGAAGCGCCGAGGCGACAAGCTGGCCATTCGGCGAGAGAACGAAAGCCCGATGATGGCGATCCAAAATGAGATGAACCGCCTGTTCGACAATTTCTTTGCCGACCCGTTTGACCTGGCGCCATTCTCTGCCAGAAGGCTGGCGGCAGAATTCTCACCGCGGGTGAATGTGAGTGAGACAGATAATGCGGTGCAGGTAACCGCCGAACTTCCGGGAATGGAAGAAAAGGACATCCAGATCAGCCTGGAGCGAGACGTGCTGCTCATTAGCGGCGAGAAGAAATCAGAATCAGAAGAGAGCGGCAAGAACTTCCATCGCGTGGAGCGCTCCTACGGAGCATTCCAGCGCGCCATCCCGCTGGTGAGCGAAGTGCAGGAGGAAAAGGTGGATGCTACATTCAAGAACGGCATACTTACCATTACTTTGCCCAAGCCAGCCTCGTCAGTGAAAGCCGCAAAGAAAATTTCCATTAAGAGTGAATAAAAGGATCACGGGTGTTTTCACACAGCGGAAGGATTCTCCTTCCGCTGTGGGTTTTTAATTTATGCAGTAGAATGCTTGAATACCAATTATGGAGGCTCAGCCGTGCACGATCCGGAACTTGAAAAGTATTTGCAGACCAACAAAGCCATGTGGAACGAGTACGTGGGGATCAATTCTCATTCAGCGATGTACGACCTGGATTCCTTCAGACGCGGTGAAATTAAGCTGAACCCCCTGGAACGTGACGAGGTGGGGGACGTGAAGGGAAAATCCCTGCTGCACCTGCAGTGTCACTTTGGGATGGACACGCTCTCGTGGGCGCGCCTGGGGGCGGAGGTGACGGGGATGGATTTCTCGGACGAGGGTATTAAGCTGGCAAAGAAACTTTCGGAAGATCTGAGCATCCCGGCGCGCTTTGTGTGCTGCGACCTGTATGACCTGCCGCAGGCGCTGCCTGCTGAAACCTTTGACGTGGTTTTCACCTCTTATGGGGCGCTGTGCTGGCTGCCGGATATCCAGCGCTGGGCGGAAATCGCCGCGTCTTATGTGAAGCCGGGAGGGTTCCTGTACATCGCCGAGTTCCACCCGTTCGCGCTGGTGTTTGATGACGAATCTGAAGAGCTGCGCTTCCGATACCCTTATTATGAAAAGATGATGTCCTTTGATGTGGAGGGTTCCTATGCGGACCGCAACGCCAAAGTGTCTGTCAAACGGGATTATGAATGGAACCACACCATGGGCGAGATCGTCACGGGGCTGATCGACGCCGGGCTGCGCCTTGAGTACCTGCACGAGCATCCCTTCAGTGTTTATGGGCAGCTGGCGATGCTCAGACCGGATGGCAAGGGATACTGGCACTTCCCGGACGGGGAAAAGCCGATACCGCTGATGTATTCATTGAAAGCCAGCAAGGTGTAAGCGCAGAGAAGATGTGCTTCAGCACAAGCATAAAAGAACCAGCCAAAAGGCTGGTTCTTTTTAAGTGTTCATAATAGGTATTGGTAGAGTTGCGCCTGGGAGAGCTGCTTACCAATCGATGCGGCTTTTATCGCGAAACTCAAGCGCGGTCCACTCCCACTCCGCGGAACGCGGGGCAGGTGCAAGCAGCAGCAGGGTGTGGTCATTGTAGAGCAGCGGGATCACCTGCTCCCCCAGGTGAATTCGGTCGCGAAAATCGGGGATTCTACCGCGCAGGGATTTGACATAATCAAAGGTGCTGATGTGCAGGATCTCACTAAAGGTCATCACGCCTTTGAGGTCAGGCAGCCCGGGAAGCCAGGTGATCCAGCCGTCGCTGCCTGAAGAGCGCAGCCCGACCGCTGCCAGTGCGCCAATGACACCGATACCGCTTCCGTTGAACCCGGCAGCAGTGATGCCCTGGCTGCGCGCCAGATCAAGGGCTTCACGGCGTTCAAGGGGCAAACTCTGGCTGGCTTTTCCCCAATTAAGAATGCGCTCATTTACCTGCTCACGGGAAGCCAGGGCAAAACCCGGGTTGGCACCTACGGCAGAATTGTGCATGAGGTAGACACGGCTTTCCATATCGATCTCACGAAGGCGCTGAGCTTCTCCCTCGAGAGTGAGGCAAAAAGCGTGGGTGGGGGGGGTGCTGGAAATTTCCCCGGCAGGAAGGAGGGCATGCGCGGAAACATGCAGCAAGCGCCCAAGCTTGCGAGCCTGCAGGTGCAGCCCAAGTGCCAACGCGGTGGCTTTGGTGCCGGCTTTTCCCGGCTGCCCGGTGTCGTCAATGCCGAGGTAGAAGATCAAACCTTATCTCCAATCCGTTGAAAAAAAGAGCGGGGAGTTTCTCCCCCCGCTCTTTTTATATTTTAGTTGATGCCAGGCAACCAATCGTACCAATCATACAGATCATCCGGGTAATTGAAATCAGTGTAACACTGAGGCAGGAAAACGCGAAGGGTGAAGGATTCCAGGTTCTCAAAATAGTCGTATTCAAAGATGACGGGCGGGTCAAAGATGACAAGGGCACCAAAAACACCTCCACTTTCACCCGTATCTACAACAATACCACTGCCAGATTGTCCGCTGGTGAAGAACCCGGTGGGGACGACATTGATCAATTGATAACTGATGGGAGTGCCTTCCGGAATTAAGGAACTATGGAAAACGATGCCTCCCTCCATCCAACCTTCATATTCGTCAAAATCCATAAAGATTGGAAATGCGGCGGTCATCACTCCGCATGCCGGGATTTGCTTTGGAAGGAGGGATGCATCTGCGATGTACTTGATGAAGGCGTAGGTACCGCTGCCGGTGATGCCGGCGCAGGCGGAAGTAGAGGA
Source organism: uncultured Anaerolinea sp. (assembly GCA_964533735.1). GTDB lineage: Bacteria > Chloroflexota > Anaerolineae > Anaerolineales > Anaerolineaceae > UBA6107. The sequence continues at coordinate 62,926 of CAZHMD010000014.1, forward strand.
GGCTTCCAGGGCTACCGGAGCGATGGTGGTGGGTAAAAGCTGCCATTTGGTGCCGTTCCACATGCCGACCTTGCCGCCCCAGCCCTGACCGACCTCGACTGCACCCAGGCTGAAACAGACCGTAGCTTTGCCTGCGTCGAATCCGTCGACACGGACGCCATTACCGCCAAATTGGGTCTCCCCTGCGGGGAACCCTGCGGGGGCGAACTGCTGGTTGGCAAGCTCGAGCGCTCCGGGAAGACCAGGGATGGAAACGATGATGGTGGTGAATTCCATATCGCCAGAGACCGGGGTGACCCAGGGATCATCACCTGCAGCAGCAGTGACGCTGCTGAAGGAAGACAGTGCCAGACTTAAGACAAGCAAAAGACTGAAAAACGGCAATACAAATTTTTTCATAACTCCCTCCAAACCATGAATATACTATTGGACGATTCAGTTTAGCAAAAAACCATCTTCTGGACAAGTAATATATAGAGAAATTTATGCGGAATTTACTCTCCAATTCATTGCCATAAGTGACAATGGTTGAAAACGTTGTTGCGCATCCCCTCAATTTTTGCTATAGTTGAAACAGTTTCCATTCCTGCGCAACATCACTGCTCACACGATTTTCAACTGCCACCTGGATGGTAGGAATTTTTGTTTTTAACGGCCGCCAGTTTTGGATGACCGGGTACCTGCAAGGCTGAAAAGACAGGAGGGAATATGACAAGGTGCACCCATTGTGCTCAAAAACTGCCGAAGAGAGCTTTGGTTTGCCCCTATTGCGGTTTCCCAGTACCCCCAGAGATGTATCAAAAACCAGCCAATGGCAGTAACCTTGGAGCAATCCTGCCAGGTGTGATCGGTGGGGTAGCACTCGTGATCATCCTCGGAATTAGCGCATTATTCGGGTATAAAGGCAGGTGGCTGGATTTCGGTCCGCGCCGCAGTCACTCCGTGACCGCGATTGCCTACCGCCTGGATGACGGACTGCCGTACATGTCACTTTACATAGGGCGACCGGATGAACATGTGTTTACCCTGCCACCCGGACCTTATTATATTGAAGCCTTTGACCAGACGGGGCAGGGGATCAGCCTCGGCAGCAGGGTGGTGAAAGTTGATGATGGCAGGAGCGCTTTCACCGCGTTCCCGCGCGATTTTACCAAATCACCCTCGCTGCTTTCCGGGCAGGAAACCGGGCAGGTGAAGACACTGGCAGAATTCCTGCTGCTGGTAGATTATGCGCGCCTGAGCTACCTGGAGATCATTTCCAACGAATTTTCGACCACACCTTACGGTGTTGGTGCGGACATCCCACTGAGCGCACTCGAACCGATGGAAACGCTCTTCGCGGAAATGGCAAAGAGCGATAAACAGGTCACAGAGGCTGCACAGGTTTTCCAGGCGCGCGCGTTAGCCACAATATCGTACGTGCCAGGAAAAGCCACCTTGAGCGTGAAGCGCTGGTTCAACGTGGTGGATAAACTCCGCGCCTTCTTCGGATTGAATCACACGAACGCTGAGAGCGCACGCAATGAGATCCTCATGGTCTACGATGCGCTACCGCCAGACCAACGGGCAGAAGCTTTTGACATGGTGGATCCAAATAACCGCGGCGGGGCGCAAACTTATGAAGAATTCGTGCAGAAGATCAAGGATGGTGAGATCTCGGATAATACCGCGCTGGGTGCCCGCAGGGAATTCCACGGGGATCCATTCTATGCGGAGACGGTGCAAAATGCAGTCCCAGGGATGAACCGCCCGCATATTAATATTGCCCACCAGGAGGGCAGCGCAGCAGTGGCAGCCGGGGCTGAACTATACGTGGAGATCATCAAATCGGTGCTCACCACGCAATTCCCGGACATCAAGAATGGTTTCGAGTACGCTGAAAAGGCAGACAAGTGGAGTAATTATGTACGCGATCTGCTTACTGACCCCACCAAAGCTTTCGAGAACTACACCACCGACCAGATCAAGGAATACCTGTCTGACCAAATTAAGGCCGACCTGGGGGAGATGAACCCGGGGCTGGATGATGACGAGATTGGGGAGATCGCCGGGGCACTGGCAGACCGCATTACACAGCAGGCGGTTGAAGATGTGAAGGCGGGGGGTGGGATGATTGTGGACGCGGTCGGTGGTTTGATCAAGACCGAGCCCGCGGATACGGCGGAAACCCAGCCGGCAGATGAAACCGAGGTAGAGATTGAGAAGGCGACCGAGACTGAGACTGAGACGGAAACCGAGACTGTTACAGAGACTCCTGAACCAATTGAACCCACAGCGGAACCGGTGCGCAACTTCGGCGGTTCATGGGCGGGTGGAGGAGCCTGCAGCGAGGGAGACGACCCGCCATTCCGCTGGAATGTGAGCCTGGAACAGGACGCAAGCGGAAATGTGCAGGGAACGATCAGTTTTCACGCATGCCCGGGCGGCGGGGCAGCTTTTTACAGTGTGACCGGTCAGGCAACATCCGAGGAAACTCTGATCCTACAGGGCAGCAAGACTGGCGGACGGGGAGGACTGGGTGGGAACACACCGGGCACGGTGCAGTTCAGCATCAAGTACGAGGAAGCGCCCACCCCCAATTATGGCGGGTAACTGCGTTATGAATCAAAAGAGCGGGATGTATCCTCCCGCTCTTTTTGAAACCAAGTCAGGTTTATAAATTTCTAATCCCCTAGATCAAAAAATTCTGTAATGACTTTTTCGCATCCTGCGGCGGAAATCCTTAATGTGACGGATTCTACAAAACCATCGATCTCCACGTAGTAACCCAGAAAGTCTGCGTCTCCTGATGCGGGATACCTGTTCCCCACGGTACCGCTGCCGCTCATAGCGCCAGTTATGGAGCCCGCCGGGGACATGCCTAACAGGACGTAGGAAACAAAGGTACCAAACGGAAGGTTATCTACATCAGCATAAAAGTAATCGCCTCCAGCGTCAACATCAATATCAAAAGACCAACCAGAGGTATCGTATTCACATTCCACAACCGGGGCTTTGGCTTGATCGAAGGATGCAAAGAGAGCGTAAGTGCCAGCAGCCGGGGCTTGGGCGCAAGCCAGGTAACGCCCTTCTATAGTGGGAACCCAGCCGACGGTTGTTGCCAGTTTTACCCAGGCACCTTCCACCAATTGGAAGATTTGGCCGGTCCAGCCGAAACGTCCTTCGTCGAATGGATGGCAGATCCGAGTTGCGCCGTCCACCTTTAACCCATCAGACTTCAACTGGTACCACTCGCGGGGTGTGGTGGTGATGGTGTACATGGGGAGCGTTTCACCCGTGACGCCTTCCGCATACCATTCCCACACTTTGGGTTGAGCTACGGGGACGGGAACAAAAGCAGCGGCGGGCGCGGGGACCGCAATGAATGAAACAGTGAAGATGATGATGACACTAAAAAATGAACTTAACTTACGCATATCTCCCTCCTTTTGGGAAAAAAACTACCAACAATTAGTTTAGCACGTGTTTTTTGAATTTTCAATAAGTCGATTAATCCAACAGTGGATGCGACCGACACCTTTGATACCTTGTTTAAATGACTACATCCGGTGGTCAGCCGGATGTAGTTGACATCAATAATTGTAAATCCTTCCCGGTTATTAGGCGTCAGCCATGAAAAACCTGGTAGAAACCTTTTCGCATCCCGCAGCAGAAATCCTTAACGTGAGGGATTCCGTAAAACCATCGGTCACCACGTAGTAACCCAAAAAGTCTGCGTCACCTGACAAGGGCAACAAGTTCCCGACTGTACCGTTGCCGCTCATAGCGCCTGTGACAGAACCTGCCGGGGACATGCCGATGATGACGTAGGAAACAAAGGTACCAAACGGCAGATTATCTACGTCAGCATAAAAGTAGTCGCCCCCTAAATCCGAGAATATGCCGAAGTTCCAATCAGAGGTATCGTATTCACATTCCACAACCGGGGCTTTGGCTTGATCGAATGAAGCAAAGAGTGCGTAAGTGCCGGAAGCCGGCGCTTGAGCGCAAGCCAGGAAACGCCCTTCTACCGTGGGAACCCAGCCGACGGTTGTTGCCAGTTTAACCCAGGCGCCTTCAACCAAATGGAAGATCGCCCCTGTCCAGCCGAAACGGCCTTCGTCGAATGGATGGCAGATTTTAGTGGCACCATCCACTTTGAGCCCATCGGATTTCAGCTGGTACCACTCGCGGGGTGTGGTGGTAATGGTGTACATGGGGAGCGTTTCACCAGTGACGCCTTCCGCATACCATTCCCAAACTCTGGGTTGGACCACGGGGGGCGGGACAAATGCCGCTACGGGTTTAGGAAAAGCTATGAATGCGATGGTAAGAACCAGAATTATGATCGTGAACACTGAACTTGATTTTCTCATTAAATCCTCCTGATTATGATAAATAAGATACGTAATATCTAGTATAGCACGCGGGGATTGAGAATACAATAAGGCGGCGAAACCAGCCTTGTGTTAGAATAACCCCCGAACGCCAACTCACACACAAGGATCCCGACTTTAATGCTCAATTTTTCCCAGGACATTGCCGCCAGTCTTTCCGTGCGTCCCACTCAGGTGGCGGCTGCCATCGAATTATTGGACGGCGGCGCTACCGTACCCTTCATCGCGCGCTACCGCAAGGAAGCCACCGGCACTTTGGATGAAGATCAGCTGCGCAATATCCAATCACTGCTGGAAAAAGGGCGCGCCCTGGAAGAACGCCGCGCCGCGGTGATCTCCTCGGTTGAGGAACAGGGCAAGATGACCCCGGAACTGCTTGAAAAGTTCACCACCGCTGTCACCATGACGGCACTTGAGGATCTTTACGCTCCCTATAAACCGAAGCGGCGGACGCGCGCCTCGATTGCCCGCGAGAAAGGGCTGCAGGGACTGGCAGACTTCATCCTGATCCAGGCACGCACCCCCGCGGATGCGCAGAAGACCGCAGCCGGATTCCTGAATGAGCAGGTGCTCACCGTGGAAGAAGCGCTGGCGGGTGCGCGGGACATCACCGCAGAGACCATCAGCGATCACGCCGAAGTGCGTTCCTCGACCCGGCGTAAAGCCATGTTATTCGGTGTGCTTGCCTCCGAGAAGATCGAGGACGCCAAAGACGAGAAGACCGTTTACGAAACCTATTACGCCTTCAGCGCGCGCGTGGATCGCTTGCGCCCGCACCAGGTGCTGGCGGTGAACCGCGGTGAGAACGAAAAAGTACTGCGGGTGAAAGTGACCCTGGAAGAAAAGGACTGGAAGAGCTCCATGGTGGATTACTTCCGCCCAGACATGCGCAGCCCCTTCTGCAACGAACTGGAGCTGGCGCTGTACGACGCGGCAGAAAGGCTGCTGCTGCCGAGCATCGAGCGCGATGTGCGGCGCGAACTGACCGTACAGGCAGAGACACATGCCATCAAGGTCTTCGCTGCGAATCTGAAGGCTCTGCTGGGGCAACCGCCACTGGCGGGGCACAGCGTGCTAGGGCTTGACCCGGGTTTCCGTACCGGGACCAAGCTGGCAGTGGTTGGACCTACTGGAAAACTACTGGATACCGGTACGATTTACCCGCATGAGCCGCAGCGCCAGTGGGCAGAATCCAGGGAAAAACTGAAAGCGCTGATCGTCAAGCACAAGGTGACGCTCATCTCCATTGGCAACGGCACCGCCTCGCGCGAGACCGAAGCCCTGGCGGCGGAACTGACGCGGGAAATGCCTGAAGTGCGTTACATCATCACCAACGAGGCGGGGGCATCGGTGTATTCCGCCAGCCCGCTGGCACGCGCCGAGATGCCCGACCTGGATGTTTCCATCCGCGGAGCGGTTTCCATCGCGCGCCGGGTGCAGGATCCCCTGGCAGAGCTGGTAAAGATCGACCCGCGTTCGATCGGTGTGGGCATGTACCAGCATGATGTGGACCAGGCAGCACTCACCGCTGCCCTCACCGGAGTGGTGGAGGATGTGGTCAACCGCGTTGGGGTGGACGTGAATACCGCGTCGCCGGCGTTATTAGGCTACGTTTCAGGCATCGGCGCCAAACTGGCAGAGAAGATGGTGGCGTACCGCGACGAAAAAGGCACGTTCGCCGACCGTGAAGCCATCAAGGGCATCCCCGGGCTGGGACCGAAAGCTTTTGAGCAGTGCGCCGGCTTTTTACGCATCCGCGGCGGAAAGAACCCGTTGGACGCCAGCGCCATTCACCCCGAGAGTTATGCCGTGGCCGATGCTGTGCTGCAGTACGCCGGGGTTAACGCCCGGGATACGCAGGAGGTGCGCCATAACGCCATCAGCGCGTTGAGTGCACACCCGGTGACGGAACTGGCGGAGGAAATCGGCTGCGGCGTACCGACGCTGGTGGATATCCTCGAGCAGCTGGTGCGCCCGGGACGCGATCCACGCGAGGACACCCCCGCGCCCATCCTGCGCTCGGACGTGCTCAAGATGGAAGACCTGAGCAACGGGATGCGCCTGAAAGGCACCGTGCGCAATGTGGTTGACTTTGGGACATTCATTGATATTGGAGTAAAGCAGGACGGATTATTACACCGCACCCAGGTGCCACAGGGGATGCACCTGCAGGTGGGCGATATTGTGGACGTGGTCATTCTGAAGGTGGAAGCCGAACGCGGACGCATCTCGCTGGGGATGGAAGAGCAGAAATAAATCTGCAGCCGTAACAGAATTGAATGCGGTAAGCCGATTTCGAAAGTCACATTACAACTATCTGATGCATTTATCCGTATACTCTTATAGACTAGACGCGGTATACCCGCGAGATGGAGACAATCATGTTTGAACCCGGAAAGTTTTTGAAACGCGCATTACAGATCGTGTGGCATTACAAAGTTTTATGGATCTTCGGTTTCCTGCTCGTGCTCACCGGCGGTGCCGGCAGCAGCAGCGGCAGCAGTATCGGTGGAAATGGCAGCGGATATCGCTGGTCCGCAGAAGACCAGTTTAATAACCGCGGCATAGATGGATTCGACCAGTATTTCCCGCACGGGCAATATACCCCGCAGATGGAAGACTGGGTGGCTGAGAATGTGGCACCCTTGTTCGCCACGGAAGCCAAAGCCATCACCACCGTTTTCATTTTTGTGGGAATTGTCCTGGCGATTTGCATCATTTTCGGGCTGCTGGCCGCGCTGGTACGTTACCCGACAGAAACAGCCGTGATGCGCATGGTCGACGCGCACGAACAAACCGGCACCAAGCTGCGCTTTAATGAAGGCTGGCGGCTGGGCTGGAACAGGCGCGCCTGGCGCATTTTCCTGGTTGACCTGCTCATCGGTACCCCAGCGTTCGGTATTGTCGTTCTGCTCCTTGGCGGATTGGGAGTTTATTTCTTTGCCAACCGTGAGAACCTTGAAGGGGCGATGAATGCCGGGGTGGGCATCTGGATCGCGGTGGTGGTGATGCTGATGCTGGCGCTGGCCCTTTTGCTGGTTGTGGTCAGCCTGGTACGTCAGTTCATCATCCGCAAAGCCGCGTTGGAAGAACTGGGTGTGCGCGATTCCTTCCGCCAGGGTTGGGCGATGTTCAAACTGAACTGGAAGCACGCTGCCCTGATGTGGCTGATCATGATCGCAATTGGTATAGGCGTGGGGATAGCCATGGTACTTGCTTTCTTTATCCTCATCCCGGCGTATGCCATCCTTGCCATCCCGGGAGGCATCGTGGCTGCCATCCCCGGCGCCATTGGGTTCGGCATCACCAGCCTGTTTGCTGCTGAAGTGCTGCCCTGGATTGTCGCGGGAATCGTAGCGCTGCCTTTCTTCTTCATCGTAGTGTTCTCCCCGCTCTTCCTGCTCAGCGGCGCCTATGCGGTGTTTGATTCCGCCGTCTGGACGCTCTTCTACCGCCAGAAGAACCTGCCGCTTGTGCCGCCGGAAGTTCCGACCGCCGAGACTCAAGTTCCTCCTCTGCCAACAGTAGAAAACTAATTTACTAAACCCCCGGAGTCCGAAATTGATTCCGGGGGTTTTTCTAGCGTTAATTTCAGAATAAAGAGCATAATCCGGGAATCAATAAACAGGTTCCCGGATATATTTTAAGATTCTTTATCTAATCTCTCACCATCTATTCACTTTCCGGTGATAAACTTAAAGGTCGCGACTATGACCGAATCCGCCGAGTTTACCC
>CAZHMD010000015.1:0-53652 GCA_964533735.1 uncultured Anaerolinea sp.
TGGTTTAAACGGGCTAATCCTATCCGTCGGAGTACACAGAGCGTATGGACCTAAACGAAGCCAATCAAGCACCAGATGTAAATCCTGAGGATGATCAGGGCGACAACAACAATATGGCCTCCCTATTGGAGTCAGAAGGGTTGGAGATTGACTTCCCTACTCAAGGTGAGATTCGCCAGGGTGTGGTTGCAAGTGTTACTCCGGGCCAGATCCTTGTCAGCGTTGGCACCAAATCAGAAGGTGTCATCAGCGGCAAAGAATATGAACTCATTCCAAGTGATGAGTTAGCAAACCTGAAAATCGGACAGGAAATCCCGGTCTTTGTCATCAATCCTGAAGATTCCAATGGAAACCTGGTTCTTTCTTACATGCGAGCCCGCGAAGAAGAGGGCTGGCAGATCGTGGAAAACATGGTGGCAAAGAAAGAGTCTTTCCACAGTTCGATCATCGGATTCAACAAGGGCGGACTGATCGTTCCCGTTGGCGGATTGCGTGGATTCGTGCCTTCCTCCCAGATAAGTTTCAGCCGACGTTCAACGATGACCGGGGATACTCCCGAGCAGCGTTGGAGCAAAATGATCGGCCAGGAAATTGACGTGGTCGTTATTGAGGTCGATCGTGAACGCCGCCGACTAATCCTCTCCGAGCGTCAGGCCTCCAGTGAATCACGTGATTCAGTGAAAGATCGCGTTATTGAGGAGTTGAAAGAAGGTCAGGTTTATACCGGTCGTGTTACCAGCCTGGCAGATTTCGGTGTCTTTGTCAATGTCAACGGCGCTGATGGTCTTGTTCACCTTTCTGAGATCTCCTGGGATCGCATTCAGCACCCCAGTGAGGTTCTAAAGGTCGGTCAGGAAGTAAAAGTAAAAGTCATTACTATCGATCGCGAAAAACGCCGCATCGGATTATCAATCCGCCAGTTGCAGTCCGATCCCTGGGATCAAAAGGTTACCATTTTCCAGGAAGGTCAATTGGTGGAAGGTACCATCACCCGACTGACCAAATTTGGCGCGTTTGCACGGCTCACTGATGATATCGAGGGATTGATTCACATCTCTGAGATCAGCGAGAAGCGCATTGAACACCCGCGAGAGGTGCTCAAGGAAGGTGACACATATACACTGCGTGTACTAAAGATCGATACCACCAATCACCGCATTGGTCTCAGCCTGCGCCGTGTTGATTCCATGGCATACGCTGATATGGATTGGCAAAGCCTGGAGGGAATCCTTGCTGTTGATGAGAAGGACGCCACCGAGGTAGCTGCAGAATCGACTGAAACCCCCGAACCAAAAGCCGAAGTTGTAAAAACCAAAAAACAAAAGGTTGAGGTTGTGGAATCTGCTGAACCTGAAGCCGAAGTGAAGAAAACCAGGAAGCCAAAGGCAGTGGTCACAGAATTCACTGAGCCAGAAGCTGACTCCAAGGAGTAAACAAGTAGATAAGCGAGAGCGCTCCGGAAACGGCGCGCTCTTTTTTTTCTCTCATTGAAGATGACATACATCATAGACGCCCACCAGGATATTGCTTTTAACGCGCTTACATTTAAGCGTGACATCCGATTATCCGCATTTGAAATCCGGAATCTGGAAACCGGCACCCAAATTCCTGAATGGAATGAAGGTGAAGCAACAGTTGGCTGGCCAGATTTCCAGGCTGGCCAGATTGCGGTAATCTTTGCCACATTGTGGAATCCTCCAAAAGCTTACTGCAGCGGCGCATGGGATATTTTGAGTTATCAGAATCTGCAGCAGGCATCCAAACTGGCGCATCAACAATTCGATTATTATCACCGCCTGGTGGAAGAAAACCCGGATAAATTCACTCTTATCCTGGGACAAACTGATCTGCAGCGCGTCTTAGCATGTTGGGAAAAGCCCATTGAGGGTAAAGCTTGCCCGGTGGGATTGATGTTACATATGGAAGGCGCAGAAGGTCTGCATTCGATCAGTGAGTTGGAAGAGTTTTTTGAACTGGGCGTGCGGCAGGTTGGACCCGTTTGGGCTGGCTTACGTTACTGCGGCGGTTCGAAGGAAGTACGACCTTTTGACCGCGAAGGTTATTCACTTCTGGATACAATGGCTTCTCTCGGGCTGGGTATGGATATCAGCCACATGAGTGAATCTGCTGCCTTGACCGCCATGGATCATTTTGGTGGGTGCGTACTCGCCAGTCACTCAAATGCGCGCACATTGCTGAAGGGACGCAGCGGCGAACGCCACCTGACTGATCCTGTGATCCGCAAGTTGTTTGAACGCGGCGGTTGCGTAGGTGTGGTACCTTACAATAAGTTTTTATCGACCGAATGGGAGCTAAATTCTCCCCACGATACTGTTACAATAAGCCATATCATTGATCACATCGATTATTTCTGCCAAATGGCAGGAGATTCCGTTCACGTGGGAATCGGCTCGGACCTGGATGGCGGGTTTGGATACCCTAACATCCCGATGGAGATCGACACGATCAAGGATTTGCAAAAACTGGAACCCGCGCTTCTTGCACGGGGATATTCCACTAAGGATGTGAACAATATCTTTCACCTTAACTGGAAAAACCACCTGGAGAAGATGCTTCCGAAATGACCGAAGAATCCAATAATTACGATCACGCGATCAAACCATCAGATATCACCATTCCGATAACTCCGTTACCCCGGGTTCGCCTGCGTATCGCGTTCATCGGTGTATTCCTTGGCTTATTATTCTTCTTCATAGGTGCCAAACCCGGATGGTTCGGTCTGGATCGCAGTCCGGTAGTAGGTTTCATACAGATCACTGTCATGCTTATTGGGCTTGGAATCATTTGCATCAGTGGTTACGCCGCTATCCGCGCGCTTTGGAGAAATCAACCCCCAACCATTTCTGCAGATATTGGTGTGCGCTTGGTGAGCACCGGTTATGTGGTGGCTTTATTTTCTGGCATGGCGGATGTTTTTGGCATCGGTTCGCACCCCCTACCGGGGACACCCATTTTTGGGGTTTGGCAAGCGCGTGGCATGGAAATCGGGCTGGCACTGATCGCCATCGGTTTCGTTATTATGTATCCTTACAAGAACCAGGATAGACCTAACTCAGGCTAATCCTAATATTTTCAACATTTCCTCATTTGTCGAGAATTTAAAATCTTCCAAGCCTGCTTTCTCTGCCTGGATAGTTTCTTTCGCCTGCAAGATGGGGAGTAGATCCTTGGTAACCACTACACATCCCTGGCCTCGTAAATTCTGTATCAAAAGATCACTTTCAATCCCGGTAAGCGTCCCTTTTTGGCTGAGATACTGACCGACTGCCTCCGCCGCATATACCCCGTCTTTGCGAGCGGTTCCCACCAAGCCAGTACTCGGGTTTCGCAGCCAGCCGGCAATAAAAATTCCCGCTACATTCTGCCCGCTGGCAGGATCCTCGATTTCAAATGTCTGTCCGTTTATAGGAAAAAGCGGATTCCTGGCTTTACTGAACTCGTTCTTGTTCATCGGCAAACCCAGTTCATCCAACACCCGGTCGCCAATTGCAAAAATCACATTATCAAACTGAACAGCAACTTTCTTTCCTGTTCCTTTAGCCTTTACCTCTTCATCATCTGACAAGAATAACTGGTTTTCTTCTAATTCGACGCCAATCATCTTTTGTTGTGTCTCGTCCGCCAGGATCTGACTTGGCGATGATAAAAAACGAAAATTTATACGGGCTTTGCGTTCTTTAGGGCATGCAACAGGTACCGCTGCCAGAATGGAATCGATTGCAGATTGAGGATCCTGACCAATCTTCTGCATTTCCCCAGATACACGTGCCATTTCTTTGTCAAATTCGACCTGATCAAGATAGGAAATGATCGGCACCATTTCCTTCTTGTCGAATTTTACTTCCGCAGGTCCTCTGCGGATGATGGCAGTGATCTCTTCGACGTCTGTGTATTTGATCAGGAAGTGAGACACATCTGCCATAACATTGCCGCCTCCCACAATCGCCACCCGTTTGCCAAATGTATAATTTCGCGAGGCGAACGGAGGGAGCTGATTGTAATAGTAGACCAGGTCCTTGGCATGGATTACCCCTTCCAATTTTTCACCTGGAAGGTTCAACGATTTGGTACCCTGCGCACCGCAGGTGATGAGTATTGCATTGAATCCCCAATGAAAAAGGGTCTGGACTGCCAAACAAGTATCCACACTCACATGGATATTACCAAGGTAAACGATATTCTCTGACAGGAGGATGGTTCTGAATTGATTCCTTAACCCGTTTTTTAGTTTTAATTTATCAGGAAAAATACCATATTCTGCCAGTCCACCTGGTTTGATGTCCCGATTGAATAATGCCACGCCGAATCCTTTACCCGCCAGGGCTTCGGCGGCAAACAAACCTGCCGGACCAGCTCCAATCACAGCTACCTGTAAACTTCCATGGTTTCCCATCTACCGCCTCATTGTGTTATAAATATGCCCTCAAATGCCAGGAGAACAACTCCAGCAGTAATTATAGACCATCATCGATACTCCGAAAGCTTATGCTATAGTTAACCTTGAATCTTAAAGAAGACGTTTAGAGGGTTTATGTCTGACAATATCTTATCAACAACGCTTGAGAATGGATTAAAGATCCTCCTTAAAGAGATCCATACATCACCCATCATCAGCCATTGGGTTTGGTATCGGGTAGGATCGCGCTACGAATTCAAAGGGATTACCGGTATCTCTCATTGGGTTGAACATATGCAATTCAAGGGAACACCTAAATTTCCTGCAGGTGTGCTGGATCGCGCCATCTCGCGTGACGGTGGTATGTGGAATGCTTTTACCCACCTTGATTGGACAACCTTTTTTGAAACAGTTCCAGCTGATAAAGTGGATCTCGCGCTGGATCTGGAAGCAGATCGCATGATCAATAGCGTTTATGACCGGGAGGAGGTGGAGTCCGAAAGAACAGTGATCATTTCGGAACGCGAAGGACATGAAAATGAACCGCTCTTCCGCCTGGATGAAGCTATTCAAACAGCAGCCTTTGCATCGCATCCATATCGCAATGAGGTGATTGGTAACATGGAGGATCTTCACTCCATACAACGAGATGACCTCTTCAGACATTATCAAAAGTATTACAACCCCGGCAATGCAGTCCTCGCCATGGCAGGGGATTTTAATGCAGAGAAAATGCTCGAATCTATAAGAAACCGTTACAGTCAACTTCCCGGGCACAAGGTGCTAATCCCTCAGATTACTCCTGATCCGGTGTTACAGGTACATAAACAAATTGAAGTGAAAGGACCTGGCGAAACCACTTTCATCGAGCTCTCATGGCGCGCTCCAGCAGCTATCAGTCCGGATTTCTTTGCCCTGACTGTGTTGAACAGCTTATTAACCGGCCCGACCAGCCTTAATATGTTTGGGGGCGGTGGCATTTCCAATAAAACCAGCCGACTTTATAAAGCATTGGTTGAAAAGGAAATCGCTGTAAGTGTTGTGGGTTCACTCCAAGCTACCTTTGATCCATACCTTTACAATATCACCATCACAGTCCGCCCGGACCGGGATGCATCAAAGGTATTGGAAGCTGTGGATGCTGAAATCGACACCCTCTTTGAAACTCCCATTGCACAGGCTGAAATTGATAGGGCGGTTAAACAAGCTCGCGCGCTTTTTGCTTACGGGAGTGAGAACATAACCAACCAGGCTTTCTGGCTGGGTTATTCTGAAATGTTTGATCAATATAGCTGGTTCTTGGAATACGTCGACCGACTAAACGCAGTCAACCCCACCCTGCTCATGGAGAAGGCACGTGAACTTTTACATACCAGCCACCGGGTTACTGGCATTTACCTTCCGGAAGGAGGACAAGCATGAACATGATGAATCGATCGATAAATGTCTCGTCCATCCCCGGACCACAAGATATCAAGCGCAAGGTACTCTCTAATGGGATTATTCTACTTGCCCGCAGTAATTTCAACAGCGCGTCAGTCGTCGTTTCCGGGTACTTGGGTGCGGGTAGTCTACTGGATCCTGTGGATAAATTAGGACTGGCTCACTTCACATCCCTTGCGTTGATGCGCGGCACTCAAAACCGGAATTTCCAGCAACTTTTTAATGAACTTGAATCAGCCGGTGCCAGCCTGGGATTCGGTGCCAGCGTTCATAACATCAATCTTGGCGGAAGGTGCCTCGTTGAGGATTTACCTTTGGTGGCAAATATCCTTGCGGATTGCATCCTTGAACCAACCTTCCCTAAGGACTACCTGGAACGCCTGCGTGCACAACTTCTCACCAGCCTTGCCATCCGCGCCCAGGATACAGCCGAAATGGCCTCACTAACCTTTGACCAATTGTTATTCCCCGGTCACCCGTATGGACTTCCAGAAGATGGCTACCTTGAGACTATCCAGGCAATCACCAGGAAGGATATGGTGGATTTTCACAAGGTGCATTTCCGCCCTGAAAATATGGCGATTGTTACAGTGGGTGCGGTTGAACCAGATGCAGCCTTTGATCTTTTCGAGGATAAATTCGGTAAGTGGCAAAACCTGGCAGTGAGAGAGAAGGTCACTCTTCCATCTGTTACTACCCCTGAAAAGACCACCCGCCAACACATTTCAATCCCGGGAAAGAGCCAGAGCGACCTGGTAATGGGTACACTCGGACCAAAAAGGCATGCATCCGATTACCTGGCGGCATCAATCGGTAATAACATCCTGGGTCAGTTTGGGATGATGGGTCGAATTGGCGATTCTGTGCGCGAAAAAGCAGGCCTAGCCTATTATGCTTCCACCAGCGTGAATTCCTGGATTGAGGCAGGCTCATGGGAAGTCTCTGCAGGTGTTAATCCTGTGAATATCGACAAAGCTATCGATTTGATTATCACGGAACTGGACAAATTCAGCAGTGAACCAGTAACGACAGAAGAGCTTGAAGATAGCAAATCCAATTACATCGGAAGGCTTCCACTATCTTTGGAATCTAATTCCGGGGTGGCAAATTCGATCTTAAATCTCGAGCGTTTCAATCTTGGTCTGGATTATTTACAACGGTATCCAGCGCTGGTGAATGCAATTACTCCAGAACAAATTCTCGAAACCGCAAAACGTTATATAAATCCAAAGAATTTGATCATTGTGTCAGCCGGCTCAAAACCAAAAAGGAATAGGCAAAATGCAAAGCGTGACTAACGGGATTGACCTGGTTGAAATTGAGCGTTTCAGCAGGATCGACCCAAAGATCAAGGAACGTTTTTGCCAGCGTGTCTTTACTGCAAAAGAAATTGCCGCTGCTGATAATAGAGATGACCGTTATGCAGGGAGATTTGCCGCTAAGGAAGCTGCGGCAAAAGCACTTGGCTGTGGGATAGGGGATATAAACTGGCATGATCTCGAGATCCTAAATGATCCCAAGGGGAAACCGATTCTCCATCTGTATGGCGAGGCTGAGAAGCTTGCAAGAGAAATTGGTTGGGTATCCTGGACCGTTTCCATTACACACACTTCAGCCACTGCAGCTGCAGTAATTACAGCGTTGATCGACACTTAAGGCAGGCAATGAAACTGCTGGGGATCAGTGACACCGAAATAGCCTTTATTTACAGCCGTATGCTGGTCGAACGATTCCCGGATGTGGATATTGTCATTTCGTGTGGAGACCTGCCTTATTACTATCTGGAATACATTGTCTCCATGTTAAACGTACCGCTCTACTATGTTCGTGGGAATCACGCCAGCAAAGTGGAATTTGGAAGTACGACCACGCGCACATCTCCGTGGGGTGCCATCGATCTGAACAATCGTGTGTTGGAAGACGATAGCGGTTTGCTCCTGGCAGGTCTGGAAGGATGTGTTACCTATAACATGGGACCTTATCAATACACACAAAATCAATACTGGCAAAATGTCTTCAGGCTTGTTCCCCGAATGCTGATCAATAAGGCAAGAGCTGGACGTTACCTGGATATCTTCGTATCACATGCCCCGCCATGGAAGATCCATGCTATGGACGATCCAGCGCATCTGGGGGTTAAAGCCTTCAACTGGTTGATCAACACTTTTAAACCAACTTATCACTTACACGGTCATATCCATGTTTACCGCCATGATACTGTCACCAGCACAATGGTAGGGGCAACCAATGTGGTGAATGTTTACGGGTACCGCGAGATCAGTATTCCAATACCCGAAAAGCGTTCGTGGGATTAATTCCATATTCAAGCGAGTAAAATATGCTTCCTTCTGACCATCAATCCAATTCAAACGATCTGTTGCACAACTATTCCAGGCAGGATTTTTCCCGCGCCTACCGAAAAAGTTTTTGGCGTTCGGTACTCAGCTGGCTCGGGAAAATTGACAACGACCTGCTGCCATTTGATGAAGTGATGAAACGGGTTCCGTTAATTGGACAATCCTATTCGGGCTTAAAACAAATCGAAACAGATAAGGTAATCGGATCGGTTAGCCGTTACCTGGAGTTTGATCGAGCCTTCCTTCCCAGACAAACGCACACACGTGAACGCTGGGAAAGGATCGACCAGGCGTACTATAGCGACGTGATCCTTCCCCCAATTGAGGTCTACCAGGTTGGTGAAGTCTATTTTGTTAAAGACGGAAACCACCGGGTTTCTGTTGCGCGTGAGCGTGGACAAATGTATATGGACGCATTTGTGGTGAAGATCAGTATCCCCGGCACAATGGATAAAAATACTAATCTTGAACAATTGGTCCTCCAACAGGAATACATTGGGTTTATTAATCAAACCCATTTGGATGAACTCGCACCCAAGGAAAGCTTCAAATTCTCCATCCCGGGTCAGTATGACCGATTAATGAACCATATCAGTGTGCACAGGTGGTTCATGGGCGAAAAACTCCAAAGACCGGTGACAGACGAAGAGGCGGTGAAAGGTTGGTTGCAGGATGTCTATCGACCGCTCATCCGCATCATCCGCAAGTATGAAATATTAAAGGAATTTCCTTTGCAAACTGAAACGGATTTATATCTGTGGATCATTGAACACCGCTGGTATATGACCGAGGAACAGCATCGCAAAATAAGCCTTGACTCAGCAGCAAAACATTACGCCAGGAAGTTCTCGCAAAAACCTTTCCGTCATTTACGCCAATTGGCTTTTTGGATTGTCAAAAAGGTAAAAAAACTGATTAATAAAAATCAACCCTGATAAACCAGGGTTGATTTTTAGAATATAAGGTAATAACGTTCAAGAAACCATCGGCTTTACGCCGATCCAAAAATGATTTGGCAGGATCATCTGGTCAGTTTGTACATCCACACCCGCGGCACGGATGGGATTCTCCGGAAGCATACTTGGATGTACATAACAAAGATCAGGCGCTTGCCCGTATTTTTTCTGATAATAAGCAACCGCACGGTTAAGTTTGGTACGCATATCGATTTGCGGATCATTGTCAAACCAGAGCATGCCAGTGGTCATTTTCGTCTCCAAGTATTTTCTATTTCCTTATAGTGCAAGTTATGGACCAACCAGAGTAGAACAATTGAACTAATTCTAGTATAGAACATATTTTCTTTTTGTCAATAGTCTATTTTAATTCTCTTATCCGTTAGCCTTAACTGCTTACTTGGTGTTGGATTTTTTACCGGTTTTAAGGTATCCTATTATCCATCAGGAGAAATTTGAATTTTAACCGCGGAGGACAATATGACCGATGAAGTGATCAGGGAAACGGTAAAAGATGCTGAAAGCCGTATGAAAGGCGCAATTACAGCCCTTGAGGAAGATCTTTCAGGTATCCGTACCGGCCGGGCAACCCCTGCCCTCGTGGAAAAAATGCCGGTTGAATATTACGGCATGCCGACACCGCTTATGCAACTGGCTTCCATTTCAGTTCCCGAAGCTCGTTCGTTGATGATCAAACCATTTGATCCCTCAACCATAAAGACCATTGAAAAAGCCATCCTGGCATCAGAACTCGGCATTACTCCAAACAATGATGGCAAAGTGATCAGGTTGAACCTGCCCCCTCTCACAGAAGAGAGACGACGGGACCTGGTGAAATTGGTTCACAGCAGGCTTGAAGACTCCAGAATTGCTGTACGTAATATCCGGCGTGATCTGATCAAAGATCTGCGCGACTTCGAAAAAGAGAAGATGATCTCAGAAGATGATCTTGACGTGGGAGTTGAGGACCTGCAAAAATTAACCGACCATATCATCACCGAGATCGACGCCATCGGTGTTAAGAAAGAAAAAGAGATCATGGAAGTGTGATCAAAATAATATGACAAACCAGGAATCTAGAATCCCTGCCCATATTGCCATCATTATGGATGGAAATGGGCGATGGGCAGCAGCACGCGGACTACCTCGTTTGGAGGGTCATCGCGCCGGAACTGAGAATCTGCGTCAGATCATCCGTGCCAGCGTTGAACTCGGAGTGAAGTACCTTACACTTTACGCATTTTCGACCGAAAACTGGGGTCGACCGAAAGACGAGGTGCACGGGTTATTAAACATCCTTGAAACGGTCATCGACCGTGAATTAAATGAACTCAAGAGCCAGGGAGTAAGAATCCGTCATGTTGGTCGACTTGACGCCATGCCCAAAAAGGTTCGGGAAAAAGTATTGCATTCGCTGGAACTTACCCATGAAAATGATCGCCTTATCCTCAATATTGCATGGAATTACGGCGGGCGAGATGAAATCGTGTATGCCATTCAACAAATTATAAAAGCAGGGCTCGCGCCTGAAGAGGTGACCGAGGAGGTGGTCAGTCAATATTTATTCACACAGGGCTGCCCGGATCCCGACTTGATCATAAGGACATCAGGTGAAATGCGAGTCAGCAATTTTCTCATCTGGCAGTCCGCCTATTCGGAATGGTATTTTACTCCGACACTCTGGCCGGACTTTAATAAAGAAGAACTTGAAAAGGCTATCGAAGCTTACAGCCAGCGCAAACGCCGTTTTGGAAAACTAGAATAGCAGGGATGAGTAAAGACCCGTCGTTACTCAAACGTTTGATCGTGATCGATATTATGATCCCGACCACTGTTATTTTTGCCATGCTTGGTGGATTGCCATTTACTGTTTTTGTATCGGTTGTCCTTGGAATCGCTGCATGGGAATATTGGCGTATCTTCCATCGTGGCGGGTACTCACCATCACTGATAATCCTGATTGGTTTCACATTAGCCGCGGTGCTCATGCGCACTGTTTGGCGATTCGAATATTCTGATGTTTGGTTGGGAGCACTCGTGCTGATTGCGATGCTCTGGCACATCATCAGTCAGCAAAAGGGCGCTACACAGGCTGCTCTCGATTTTGCATTAACCGTTTGCGGCACGGTTTACCTGGGGTGGCTGGGCAGTTATGCTGTATCCATTAGCGCATTTGACAATGGGATGTACTGGCTTTTAACAATCTTTCCCATCGTTTCTCTGGCAGACACTGGCGGTTACCTATTCGGACGCTGGTTAGGCAAACACAAGATGCTACCAAAGGTTAGCCCTAAGAAAAGCTGGGAAGGTTATATTGGCGGTATCGTAATGGGAGGATTAGGTGGTTGGGGATTGACAGCGCTCTGGCATATAGCTATCGATTCGATCGTGCCAATACACGGACTAATCCTTGGAGTCATCCTTTCCTTACTCACCCCAATAGGAGACTTTGGCGAAAGTATGATCAAACGTCAATTTAACTTGAAAGATTCAAGCCAAATTCTACCCGGGCATGGCGGTATTCTCGACCGTATTGATTCTTCACTTTGGGCAGCATTTATCGGATATTATGTGATCCTGTTCCTAGTCTAAGATTTAGAGGAGCGTGCAGATGATAGACACAACCCCCACTCGAAACCTGGCACTTGACCTGGTCCGCGTGACTGAATCCGCTGCATTGGCAGCCGGCCGTTACATGGGGCGCGGCGACAAGAATAAAGCTGATGCTGCCGCAGTTGATGGCATGCGTTTGATGTTAAATACTGTCCAAATGAGCGGAACGATTATCATTGGCGAAGGGGAAAAAGATGAAGCCCCCATGCTTTTTAACGGGGAGAAGCTTGGAACCGGTAACGGACCTGCTGTGGATATCGCTGTAGATCCCATAGATGGTACCCGCCCACTCGCCTTTGGCCGCAGCAATGCCATTGCAACAGTGGCATTATCTCCCGAGGGCACAATGTTCAACCCCGGCCCCTTTCTGTACATGCACAAGATTGCCGTTGGTCCTGTTGGACGAGACCTGATTGATATTGAAGCCCCTGTTTCAGACAACCTGATCAAACTGGCAAAAGCCAAGGGCGAACATGTAGCTGACCTGACCGTGGTCGTGTTGGATCGTCCGCGCCACGAGAAGCTGATCGCAGAAATCCGAGCCACTGGCGCACGTATCCGTCTCATCCACGATGGCGATGTTGCTGGTGCACTTATGACCGCAATGGACGATTCAGATATCGATATGCTATTGGGCATCGGGGGCACACCTGAAGGAGTGCTGGCAGCGGCTGGGCTGCGCTGTATGGGTGGAAATATTATGGGAAGACTTTTCCCGCGCAATCAAAAAGAGATTGATGAAGCCAAACGGTTAGGTGTTGATTTCAACAAGCCACTGACCATTGATGATCTGATCGCTTCTGAAGACGTTTTCTTTGCCGCCACCGGTATCACTTCAGGTGATTTTCTTGACGGTGTAAAGTATTTTCGTGATGGCGCTCAAACCGACAGTCTGGTAATGCGCGGTCTGACCGGCACGGTGCGCCGAATTATTGCCACACACCGTTTGAACAAGCTTTCGGAGATCAGTGCCATACCCTATTAATTGACCCTGAGAAAGAAAAAACGGCATCCATCAATGGATGCCGTTTTTTAAGTATAAACTGGTTATTTCTGAATTTCGTAGGTTACGTTAGCGTCAGCAGTGATCACGACCTGCCCAGCTGCCACAGGAACCTGCGACATTGCCTGGGCGCTACCACCACCTTTTGCGTCATAGATGGCCATGCCGCCATTGCTGGTATAAACACCAACCGATTGCAGGTCACCAAGTTTTACACCGGCTGCTTTGGCAATGGCTTCTGCTTCTGTTTTGGCTTTTGCAATCGCCAGATCACGGGCTTCAGCCATAGCTTTGTCCTTGTCCAGGATATCGAAGGTGATGCTGTTGATGGTATTGGCACCGGAGCGCACGACAGAGTCTAAAAGGACGCCCAATTTGCTGAGGTCTCTCACGGTGATGTACACGGTATTCTCAACCACAAAGTATTTCCGAGAGATTTTCCCTTCCATATCATAATCTGACATGGGGTAGACATTGAAGCTTGCGGTCTGGATATCTACTGCCTCAACACCTAATGCCTGCACAGCCTCAGAAATAGCCTGAGCTTGAAGGTTATTCTGGTTCAAAGCATCCGAGACTTCATCAGCATCAACCCGAACACCCACATAAATGTAAGCCACATCTGGAACGATATAGACCTTGCCATTCCCGTTGGCGGAAATCGTTCTAATAGCGGGTGCTGTGGTGATTGTGGTCGGTGTCTGAGAGCAAGCCGCCAACGCTACCACCATAATTAAACTTGCAGTTACTATTGCGATTACTTTTTTCATTTCTTCTCCTTTTTTATCGTTTACTGGTAATAGGACGTTATTAATTCTGAAAAGTTCCCGTCTGTAAATCAATCGTAGTCAAACCTTATTAATATCCTGTTAACAAAAAAGAGAGCTTTCGCTCTCTTTTTATCTCACAAGATCTAGTAAACTTCAATTATCAGGTTTCCAACTGCAAGACTGATATCGAGGTCAACTTTCGCTCCACTACCGGCTATATATTGGACGATATCGTCAGTACGTTTATAGGCATCAGGAATCCGTACCGGGACAAGAGCAGTATCGAGATTAATTGAGACAGCGCTATTCCTGGGGATGCGTATGGTCAGCTGCCCCACAGCACAATCGATGCTTCCTGTTACGTCAACTCCTTCAGGTAGTGTAATTACGGCAGAACCAACTGCCAAATCGGCGGTCAGATCAGATACCCGGGTCTTTTCCAAATCCAGGTTTACCATACCGGCTGCCATTTCCAGGTCCAGGTCTAACGGGATATCCGAGTTAACCATCACTTCCCACGGGTAGGTTCCCGCGTTTACGGGTATGAAGGAAATGGAATTACCCTGTAGAGCCAGGCTGCTCTTTCCGTTAACAGGTTTGCTGTAATCAACTTGTAGATCACTTTCCCGCGGTACACCCGCAGAACCGGATAACAATTGATTAGTATTCGCACCGCCGGAAAGATCGAACCTACCTGCAGCAATCTCAAATGCAAGGGAAGACTCCTTCGCACCATCGAGCGTCTGTTCAAAATCAACCGATTTCATCCCAACACCAAAAGGAGAAGCAACCGCCAACCAGAGGATACCAGCCACCAAAGCCAGACCAAGCCCTACACGTAATAAGCTGCTCCATACAGATTTCCGGCTTCCGAAAGCGATATCCAAACCTATTGCCACCAGCAGAACGGGCCATAAGCGCAGGAGGAGTGTAAACCCATCCTGGTCTAGGTAGCCGAGGTTACCGAGCAGGAGGATTGTACCGAACCCCATCAGCACCAGCGGACCTACCCAACCATCTCTTTTGTATAATCCATCAACCCCACCCAGTATAAGGATGACAGGCCAATAGGTCAGCAGGTTATCCCATGCGGATCCTTCGACCTTGCCCATGTTGATCAAAAAAATGAGGAGACCCACTACGATCAAAATAAGCGGAAAGAAAAGACTTCTTGGTTTTTTGAAATCGTTCATTTTTTACTCCTTTTTCATCGCACGAATCAACAAGGCAACACCTGCCAGGAGGATCAACCCTGCCCAAAGCACGCCATTATCCAACCATCGGAACCAGGAGAAATCGAGCTGGCGGATAAGGAAAAAGCCGCCTGCAAGGATCAACGCGATCCCCACAAAACGAGTTGTATTTTTATTCGGTTCCTGGACCGCGCTCACAAAATCATCACGTACCATTTCTGCCCGTTCCTTTATCTCTTCACCGTCAAGCACTTCAGGTTTTCCTTCAACGTGTACGTGCCCTTCGGGAGGAATAACAATCCACAGGATAAAGTAGATCAATGGTCCAAAACCGCCAAGGAGCGTCAATACAACGAAGAACAAGCGGACAACAGTCAGGTCGATTTCAAAATACTTGGAAAGCCCACCGCACACACCCCCAAGCATGCGGTCAGTCTGACTGCGGTAAAGTTTTGTTTTCATGGTGTTTACCTACTCTTTCTTCATCAGTGAGCGAACTACCAGGTATATCCCCGCCAGCAGGAAAACCCCAGCCCAGATCCAGCCGAATACAGAATTTACCAGCGCACCCGAACCAATAAAGATCAACATGCCCAACACCAGGCATATGGCTGCGGGGATCCAGGGCCATTTTTCCTTGCGCCCAAAGGGTAATAATCCCACAGCCGCAAAAGTTGCCCCTAGTCCAAGGAAAAAGAGTCCGCCAGTGAATAATCCGTTTACATTGCGGAGGGTCGTCATCACTGCAAGAGTGGTTAATACCCCGGCAGGAATTACTGCCCACCAGAAATCCCGTTTGAAATTCAAGACCAGGAAGAATGCCAGGGCGATTGATCCAAGGAAGAGAGCCCCACCAAATTGGCTCGCAAAACGGGGAAACAGATCACCAGAAGCAATCAATGCACCTAACCCTAATAAAGTCATTCCGGGGATCAATGCCCACCATTTGTTATGATCACGCAGGAAAACGAAAAGGAAGATGATCCCGCCTGCCGCAAAAAGCATGGAAATGAATACTCCACCAATCGGCCAATCGAACAACTGCTGCAGGATAAAAACCACACCTGCCAAAACCAGCAAACCACCAACCAACAATCTTTTTGAGTTATCGTTCATTTTGTCCTCGATTCAGTTTTTATAAGCAATTATCTTTTGATCAAGCTTCTTAATGCCAGTAATACACCAGCTCCTACGAGCAGCAGAGGCCAGTAATCACCAAGCATTTTGAATGCCCCAAAGAATGCGCCAAAGATGACGAACATCACCAGGCTGGTGCCAATCGTGTCTACTGCAGAGCGGATGGAGTGTTCGCCCCTCGAACCGAGTAAATAAGCCAGGAGCATGCCGATACCCGAAAAACCCGGAATCAAGGTCCACAAATAAGACCAACTGCCCCAATTGCCGCTCAGATTCTGGTAATAAAGGATGCCGCCAATACCACCAACAATGACAGCAGGGATTGCCATATCAGGAGCTCCAACCAGCAGCCCGACCACAAGCAAACCAACGCCAACCGCGATTACGATCAGCGGCCATGAGTAGCTAATGTTGATCCAATCATTAAAAGCTGGGACGAGATTCCCAAGTATAAAATAGGCACCTGCAAGAACCAGCAAGATCCCAATCACCAGTGTAGAACGTTTTGAAACATTCATGATAACCTCCACAAAACGGGTTTGAATTTGATATATCCAATATACGGAAGAAAGCTGTACGAAGTTGCATAGAATAATCTACCACGTCGATTGCCGCTTCTGGTCTCTTGACATCCACTCAAACCTGGATATAATAAGACAAGTTTAGTCTAATTATGTGGAGATAATATGTTCAACAATTGCTTGTGTCAACGGCGGGGAATGGTCTGACTTCCGCCTGAAAATATCCCGGTCAACTAATCAGGCGGCAGCAGACGTCCCCGCACATTACCTGTGCAGCGCATGCGCCGCTTTTTGATTTAAGTTGACCGGTATGAATTTTAAGGATTATCGCTATGAAAATTGCAAATAGTATTACTGATCTGGTCGGTAACACCCCACTGGTCAAAATTAACCGGTTGACCAAAGGAAGCCGAGCCACGGTTATAGCAAAATTGGAATATTTCAATCCTTCTCACAGTGTGAAAGACCGCATTGGCGTTGCCATGATCGACGCGGCGGAAAAAGCCGGCTTGATCAAAGCAGATACCATTATCATTGAACCTACCAGCGGCAATACCGGCATTGCGCTGGCTTTTGCGGCTGCAGCCCGCGGTTACAAACTTACCCTGGTAATGCCGGACACCATGAGCCGCGAACGGCGCATGCTCCTGCGAGGCTACGGGGCTGAATTAATCCTCACACCAGGTGCTGAAGGCATGCCTGGTGCCATCCGAAAGGCTACTGAAATCGCCGCTTCCGATTCACGCTTTTTTATGCCGCAGCAATTCAATAACCCTGCCAACCCTGAAATTCACCGGCGGACCACTGCGGAGGAAATCTGGCGTGACACCGATGGCAAGGTCGATATTGTGGTCTCCGGTGTCGGCACTGGCGGTACCATAACCGGTGTGGGTGAAGTGCTCAAATCCCGCAAGGATTCGGTTCGAATGGTGGCAGTGGAACCTGACGCCTCGGCAGTTCTCTCCGGCGGCAGCAAGGGTCCTCATGTCATCCAAGGGATTGGTGCAGGGTTCATCCCGGAAGTGCTGAATACACAAATTTACGACGAGATCATCCGGGTGACGAATGATGATGCGCTGGATACGGCGCGTGAAATGGCCAAGCAGGAAGGTCTGCTGGTTGGTATTTCCAGTGGTGCTGCAGTTTGGGCTGCACTGCAGCTGGCATCCAAACCTGAAAATGAAGGGAAGCTGATTGTCGTGATCATCCCATCGTTCGGCGAGCGCTACCTTTCGACACCTTTGTTTGCCGGTTTAGGAGATTAGGAGCATTCCATGGAGGGAGCTATGCCTTTTTCACTTTTCCGATCAATACGCGACGATATCCATTCGGTATTTGAGCGCGATCCCGCAGCTCGTTCCACGGCGGAACTGCTGGTGGCTTATCCCGGCTTGCACGCCGTATGGGCACACCGTGTGGAACACTGGTTGTGGCAGCATGGGTTAAAACTCATCGCCCGCTGGGGTTCGCATACCACACGCTTCTTCACCGGAATCGAAATCCACCCCGGTGCAACAATAGGTGATGGATTCTTTATCGATCATGGTATGGGTGTTGTCATCGGTGAAACATCTGAGATCGGCCACAACGTAACCATCTACCACGGCGTCACACTGGGCGGCACAAGCTTGAGCAAGGGAAAACGCCACCCCACGATCGAGGATGATGTGGTCATCGGCGCCGGCGCAAAGGTTTTGGGTGCCATCAACATTGGCAGGAACAGCCGCATCGGCGCTAATGCTGTGGTAGTCAAATCCGTGCCGCCAGATTCGGTTGTGGTGGGGGTTCCAGGTCAGGTTGTGCACCGCAGCCTGCCTGCCGCTGCCGGTCCGGACCTGGAGCACGGGCGCATGCCAGATACACTCGGCGACTCGGTCAAATCATTGATGGAGAGGCTTGAAATGGTTGAAACCAGACTGCACATCACAGAGAAACCTGAATATCCAACGCTGGTGCATTCCCCAACTGATGGGGTATGGCGCGGTGAAGATTTTATGATCTAACGATGAGGCACCCGATCGGGTGCCTTATTTCTTAATTTTCGGTTTGAGGAAAGAAGAATAAAAGACGATCAAAAAGCCAACCGCGCTGATCACCAGGATGCCAAACCCAAGATACTGGCGGTCTATTTCTTTTACAAGCCTGCCGACGCTAGGTTTAGGTGTGGGGGTGGCTGTTACAGTAGCTCTAGCGGTTGGCGGTACTTGCGTTGAAGTGAGTGTGCGCGTTGGCTGAGGAACTGTAGCGGTACGAGTGGGCGTGATCGTTACAGTGGGTTTAGCGCGAATCAATAACTTTTGTCCCACGTAAATCGCGTCAGAGGTGAGCGTATTGAGAGATTTAATCTCCTCCACTGTTACGCCATACCAGGTGGCAATGGTGAAAAGCGCCTGACCGTATTCAACAATGTGAAAAGTAGCGCCATCTTCATTGGGGGTGGCGGTGAGCACCGGTTGGACAATATTGCTGGTATCCTGCGTTGCAGCTACCTGGGAATTCGTTGAGCCGCCACTGGAGGTGGGGTTTGCTGCGGGCATGGCTTCACCGCTGATGGCGCCGGCGTGCAGGATATAGTATGTGTATCCTCTTTCATCCGTAGCGATCCCTACTCCCACGTAACGGTATTGTTCCCAAGTGGCCGGAATCATATGGTCAGCATCCGACCAATAACCAGCCAGGATATCAATCGTCATATTGGGATGAGCAGCCCAGTTCTCGGTCACGAAGACGGTTTTTCCACCGCCAAACCCGTACTGGGAACAGCGTGAAGAGACACTCGAATAACCAAGGTTCTTCAGATGATTCATATACTGATTACGAGCCATTTCTTCTGCGGTCCACTGCGCGCAGCTATCCAGGCTGGCGTCTTCGATGAGCGCATTAGACCAGTAACCGGATCGCCAGCTATTCATCAAGGCGATCATGTCACCTTTGCTGACAGATCCCGCCGCGTGTGCATTCCCGATGGGGATCAACAGGAAACCGGCGAGGGTGATAAAGATTAAAGAGAGGGTAAAGAATCGACGCATCGTGGAATATTATAACCGATGCGTCAAGACTGGTTCAAAAAACTCTAATGTGATTTTAATGCAGGCTGCGTTCCTTGAAATTGGTCCCCATGGCTTCAGCCACCAACAAAAGGTCCATGGCGGCGATCATGCCGATGATGTTGCCTTTTTCATCCGCAACCGGAAGGTGATGGATGCGGTGTTCCTTCATTTTTGCGGCGCATTCCGTGATCAGCATTTCCGGTGAAACGGTGATCACCGGGCTGGCCATGATGTCTTTGATCCTGGTTTTCTTGGGATCATTCCCCTGAGCTACAATCTTGTCGCAAATATTGATCGAGGTCACAATACCGTACTGTGGATTTTCGGGTGTCTTGTTCACAATCAGGTTGGTAGCATAGCGGTGCCGCATGATCTCCAGCCCTTCATAAACAGAGGCATCTGGATCGATGAAAACTACCAGATCCTTCATCCAATCTTTAACGGTCGTTTGATGCATTCCTCTCTCCTTGTGTAAGTTATATTTGTTTTCTTATGAATACTGTAGAACATCCAAACATAAAAGTCAACCGAGCTTTGTCAGACAAATCATGACTTTTCGTCATACAGCCAGTCCCAGCCTTGCAGAGATTTGATCATTGCGTGCGCGGTAAGATCCAGTTGGATGGGGGTAATGGAGACGTAACCGGCTTTAAGGTCGCCAAAGTCAGTACCTTCTTCATCCACACCGGTGGGGGCTTCGCCACCAATCCAGTAGTAAGGCCGCCCGCGAGGATCCTCCCGCCGCACCAGTTCGTCACGGTAAATACGAAGTCCCTGCCTGGAAATGCGGTAGCCCTTCAATTCAGCAACGGGTAAATAAGGTACATTGACGTTTAACAAGATGTTCTTTGGAAGCGATTGGCGGAAGAGCATTTGCGCCACCCGCCTGGCTGCGATCGCCGCGGTGGAATAGTCCAGCACACCACCGAAGAATTCCGGAGCATCAAGGGAGACCGCGATACCTGCCACATTGCCAATAGCGGCTTCCATGGCAGCGGTCACCGTGCCGGAGTAGGTGACATCGTGACCAATATTGGCGTTGGGGTTGATGCCTGAGACCACCAGGTCGATGGGGGTTTCGATGACACCCATCAATGCCAGCGCGACGCAGTCTGATGGGGCGCCGTCACTGGCGAGTGCACTGCTACCATCCGCAAGGGTGACCGGTTTGGCGCGCAGCGGACGGTTGAGGGTCTTCACATGCCCTGAGGCTGACCAGTTATGGTCTGGCGCAAGGATGGATACCTCTCCCACCTTCCGAAGTTCCTGGGCAAGCGCCAGCAACCCGGGAGCGTAAACACCATCATCATTGGTTACAAGTATGTGCATAGGATCTCTCATCTCTACTTAAAGTTGATTAAATTATACTTGGTCTTCATAAGCCTATTTTCTCCTCCACAAGACCACCCCGGAAATTGTGATATAATTCACCGGCTGTGGTGTAAACCATAGACTATCCTACACGTACCCCGATCTTGATTGCGTGCTGCCATAAGCAGTGAGACCAAGGCTAAAGGGTACGAATGAAAAACGCAAAGGAGCAATTTAATATGAGTTCTATTATTTCCATGAAAGCCCTGTTGGAAAGCGGTGTGCACTTCGGTCACCGCACCAACAAATGGAACCCCTACATGCGCCAGTACATCTTCACCGAGCGCAACGGGATCCATATCATTGATCTCCAGCAAACCGTAAAAATGCTCACGACCGCCTATAACCTGGTGCGCGATACTGCCGCCAAGGGTGGAGTGATCATGTTCATCGGTACCAAGCGCCAGGCACAGGAAACCATCGCCGAAGAAGCCATTCGCTGCGGTATGCCCTATGTGACCGAACGCTGGCTGGGCGGAATGCTCACCAACTGGACCACCATGTTCAACCGCATCCAGGAACTGGACAGGCTGGAAAAAATGCAGGAAACCGGGGAGATTAACCGCCTGACGAAAAAAGAAGGCCTGCTCATCCGCCGCGACATTAAGAAACTGGTTGCCCGCCTCTCCGGCGTACGCAAAATGCAGCGCACCCCTGACCTGGTCTTCATCGTGGATGTTGTGCGCGAGCACACCGCTGTGCACGAAGCCAACCTCAAGGGAATCCCCGTGATCGCCCTGCTCGATACCAACTGCGATCCGCGCACCGTGGATTACGTGATCCCCTCCAATGATGACGCCATCCGCGCCATCAAACTGCTGGTCGGGAAGATGGCTGACGCTGTGATCGAAGGCAAGACCATGGTCAAGGAAGACGACCTGCCTGCCGCCGGCAGCGTTGAGGGCACAGCCCCGCGTTCAGTCTCCGCCACACCCCGCCCGCGTATCGAGGAAGAATCACAACTTGCAGATACTGAGTTACTTGGTGCATCCACCCTGGCAAAAATGGGCGGAAAAGCCGAAGTTGCTGAAATCCTGGAAGAAGTAGCAGTAGCCGCTGAGATCATTGAAGAAAAACCCGCCAAGAAAGCCAAAACCGTCGAAGCTGCGGCAGTAGTTGAAGACGTTATGGCTGAAACCCCGGCAGTTGAGGAAGTGGCGGTTGAGAAACCCGCCAAAAAGACCAAAAAAGCTGCGGAAACCACCGAAACTGAAGAAGCCGCGTAAA
Source organism: uncultured Anaerolinea sp. (assembly GCA_964533735.1). Lineage (GTDB taxonomy): Bacteria > Chloroflexota > Anaerolineae > Anaerolineales > Anaerolineaceae > UBA6107. The sequence continues at coordinate 22,059 of CAZHMD010000015.1, forward strand.
GAACGCCAACGAGTGAATAAGGACAAGGATAACTAAAAAATGGCAATTACAACCGAAATGATCAAATCTCTGCGCGAGGCCACCGGCGCCGGCATCCTGGACTGCCGCAAAGCACTTGAGCAATCCAATGGCGATATGGCGAGCGCGATGGAATACCTGCGCGAAAAAGGTCTTGCCACAGCCACCAAGCGTTCCGGTCGGCAGGCTTCGGAAGGTGTTGTTGAACTTTACACGCACGGTAATGGACGCGTGGGTGTGATGGTTGAAATGAACTGCGAAAGTGATTTCGTTGGCCGATCCGAGAAATTCCGCGAACTGGCGCACGAGATCGCCCTGCAGATCGCAGCAGCGTCTCCCCTCTACATCCAGGAAACAGACATTCCGGCAGAAGTGATCGAAAGCGAAACCCGCATCGCAACCGCCAAAGCCAAAGAAGACGGCAAACCTGAAGCGATTCTCCCGCGCATCATCGAGGGATCGTTGAAGAAGTACAAGGACGAATTCGTTTTGATGCTGCAGCCCTACATCCGCGATGAAAGCATCTCCGTGCAGGAACTGGTGAACCAGAACATCGCCGCCCTGGGCGAGAACATCATTGTGCGCCGCTTTGCCCGCTGGGCACTGGGCGAAACGACCGCTGAAACCGCAGTCGAGGATTAAGCTTTCAAAAGACCAACCTTCGGGTTGGTCTTTTTCTAACCCCAAGGAGGACAAATGGAAGAGCTCAAATACCACCGCATCCTGCTGAAACTGACCGGCGAAAGCCTGGCGGGTGCCAGCGGCTCCGGAATTGACGCCACCCAGGCGATGGAGATCGCCGGGAGGATCAAGGAAGTGCGCACCCTGGGCGTGGACGTGGCCATTGTCATCGGCGCCGGCAACCTGTGGCGCGGTAAAGTCGGGCAGGAAATGGGCATGGACCAGGCAACCGCGGATTACATGGGCATGCTGGGGACAGTGATGAACGCCCTCCTGCTGATGGATGCCCTCGAACAGCAGGGAGTGGTAACGCGGGTGATGACCGCGATTGAGATGCGCTCTGTGGCTGAACCCTATATCCGCCGGCGCGCCATCCGCCACCTGGAAAAGGGACGCGTAGTGATCTTCGGGGGCGGCACGGGCAACCCATTCTTCTCCACCGATACGGCTGCCGCGCTGCGCGCCACCGAGATTGGCGCTGATGTGCTCATCAAAGCCACCAAGGTCGACGGGGTGTACGACAGTGACCCCAAGAAGAACCCGAACGCCAAGAAATTTGACGAGATGAAGTACATCGACACGATCAACCTGCGCCTGGAAGTGATGGACCCAACGGCGATCACGATGTGCATGGAACACAAGCTGCCCATCCATGTGCTCAACCTGTGGGACGTGGGCGCGCTCAAAAAAGCGCTCTTTGGGAAGAAGGTTGGGACGATAGTACATTAACTGCCAGAGACGAGAGCTGTGATTAGTAATCTGTAATTCGTAATCCGTAATCCGAAAAACGTAATGATAGAACCGTATACACCGTTATTTGTTGAACAGGGCTGAAGCTAGCCCTGTTTTGCTTTATATCGACCTCTTAGTCCCTGGTGATCTTGATCCAGGTCTGGTCCCAATAGCGCAGGTCTCGGCTGGTTTGCTGCTCGGCCAGCAGACCGCGGTCGCGGCATTCCTGCTGAATCCAGCCCCAATCCTGGCGCGCCCAGGTTGCCTTTTTAGCTCCTGGCTGGCGCGTGGTCCAAACATCCCCGGTGTATTCCGGGTGGCGCAGGGTCGCGGGGTAATACGTGACCATGAAGACGCCTTTTTCCGTAGAATTGGCGAGGAAGCCGTCCAGCATAGTTTGGATTGAAGTTTTCGGGGAGTGGGTCCAGATGGAAAACGCCACCATGAAATCAAACTTCTCACCGAAAACCGAAAGGTCGAAATCCGCGTTGTGGTTGAATTTGGGCTGTTTGGCTTCTGCCAGACCGGGTTCAAGGATATGGCGCAAGCCTGCGTCCACCAGCTCGCGGTTGGGATCGATGCCGAAGTAGCCGCCGCGGTCAAGAAAGTGGATGAGCCAGTAGCCGCCGCGCAGGCAGCCGCAACCGATATCCAGCACTTTGGATTGCGGGAGGAGACCCTGGTGGATGAGGTTGATGAGGAGGTTGCACCCGGCGATTTCAAAATGCTCGAGCCTGTGCCCCAGGGTCAATCCCTCTGACTGAATTTTCTTCGCCCTATCGATTAATGATTCGACCATGGTGCTCCCTTTATTCTTGCAGTCCGTGGATATGGGTTTTGTTATTGATAAGCTATTTTATATCAATTGGTAAAGTAGAAAACGAGGACCGAGCACCGAGAATCGAGAATCGCCCCATCCTCACAAACCGCTTCCCCCGGGAAGAACCCCGGGTGCACCGAGCGCGAGGGGTGCATAAACCGCAAGAATCGAGAATCATAAGACCATAATACCCGATTCGTTATTCGTATATGTTTCTAAAATTTAAGTGGGAACGAAAGGGATACGAATCAAACCGCTGGTTCGAATTGATCCTAAGAATCAACCCCATTCGCTTCCCCGACAAAAAGCAATCGGGGTGCACCGAACGCGACGCTCCGGGGTGCACAAACCGCAAGATTCAATTCGAGTCTGATTTGGCGGATTTTATTGTTAATGAGCGATGGACACAACACATAGTTGACTATATTATAGAACGTTTTTTCTATATTTGTCAAGGGGTTTTGGAAATTTTAAGGTTTCTAATGAGACAACAAATTGGCAGGGTTTTTACCCCACACACAATCACCGTTCGGGGGCGCGAACACCGCAGCCACACCCTACAAAAACCGCGGGGTGGTTATCCTTAGTGCTCGTTGTAATGATCTATCACTTCTATATACAACTGGCGGTTGATCTTTGGATTGGCGAGTTCGGCATCGGACAAACTATGGACGAAAGCGATCAGGGTTTCCCTCGCTGTGTTGAAATCCGCCAGCACGTCTGCTTCGGACTGTTCGCTGACGCGGGTGACTGCCTCAAGGTTGAAGGCGTCCACATCCATTGGCGGGTGCTGATAATCGGCGTCAGCGCGGTGATGGGTGATCACCTGCATGCCGAGGCGCCACCAGGCAGCAACATGCGCCAGCAGGTCGGCAGCGCGTGAATACCCCTGCCGCTGCAGCCAGGCTGATCTTTGCGCTTCAGGCAGAGCCAGGACATCCCGGACGTACGCGGGCCATTTGACCTCGAGGTATTCCATAACGGTGACGCGGTCGGTACTCTCCATTTTCACCTTCCTCCAAATTAACGCTCTCAATACTGACATTTTTCCACGTTAGTATATACTTAATCAGTTCGGTCAAGCGGAATTCCCACATCAATACCCCCCAATGGAGAGTGCCTATGGCGATCGCTCCTCTCATGCTTGTGCCAGTCAACCTCGTTTTGATCACCCTTTACCTCATTGCCAGGAACAAGCAGGACCTGAAGCGCACGGCCATCATCCAGCCGCTGACCACGCTGGTATCGCTGGCGGTGGCGGCGCTGAGCTTTTTGAGCCCGCGGGTGAACCCCGGCTATACCATTGCCATCCTGATCGGCATGGGATTGTGCTTCGCGGCGGATATCTTCAACATCGACATGAACAACCCGAAGATATTCCTGGCGGGCATGGTCTTCTTCATCGTTGCCTACCTGGAATACGCCGTCACCTACACGCTCTTCAACAAGGGCTTCCAGGCGGCGGACATCATCGTGGGGATCGTCTTCATCGGCATATACATCTTCCTGATGCGCCTGTACTGGAAGAAGTTGGGCAGCTTCAAGATCCCCGTGCTAATTTACGGCATTTTCCAGCCGTTGATGGTGACGCGCGCCATCTCCACGCTGTTCGGCGGGGAGTTTGCCCTGCCGGCGGCGCTGCTGGTGACCATCGGTAGCAGCATGCTCTTTTTGGGTGACGTGGAGTACGGCGTGCATCGGTTCGTTAAACCCGGCAAATTCACCGTCGGTCCGGTGTGTTACGCCGGCGGGCAGTTGTTGATCGCGCTGAGCTGCGCATACTTCTTCGCATAAGCCAAAGGAGGCAATATGAACATCAGGATCCCATTAAGGCGCAAGTTCGGTTACGGCGCGGGGGAGTTCAGCAGCAGCATCTTCTTCACCATCACCTCCTTCTGGCTGATGATCTTCCTGACGGATGAGGTGAGGTTGAGCGCGGCGCTGGCGGGCACGGCTCTGCTGGTGGGCAAGATCTGGGACGCAGTGATCGACCCGCTCATCGGGTACTTCTCCGACCGGACCAAAAGCCGCTGGGGAAGGCGGCGGCCCTATTTGCTCTTCTTTGCCATCCCGTTTGGCGCGGCATTCGTGCTGATGTTCCGCAACCCGGGCATCGCCGACCAGAGCGGCAAATTCATCTGGTGCATGCTGACCTACATCTTCTTCTGCACCGTATACTCCTTCACCAACATCCCTTACAACGCGCTGCTGCCGGAGATGACACCGGACTACAACGAGCGCACCAACATCGCGGGCATCAAGCAGGGATTTGCGGTGATTGGCACGCTGCTGGGGGCTGGCGCTGCCATGCCCATTATGGCGCTGTTCGCGGGGCGCACCGCCGGCTTCATCGGCATGAGCGCCATCTTCGGATTCCTGGCGGCGCTGTCGCTGCTGGTGACGTTTATGAGCGTGCGTGAACCGGAAAGGGTGGAAGCGCCTAAAGGCGGCAGCGTGTGGACTTCGCTGAAGGACGCCTTCTCCAACAAACCCTTCCTGATCCTGCTGTCCACGTGGTTCCTCAACTCCACGGCGGTGGCGATCATGCAGTCGATGCTGATCTACTACTACAAGTATGTCTTCAGGGACGAGGCGGCGGTGACGCTGGCGATGATCTTCCTGCTGGTGTTCACGATGATCACGCTGCCGCTGTGGGTGTGGCTGTGCAAGAAGCTGGGCAAGAAGCTGGCGTACATCCTGGGGATGACGCTGACGCTGGCGGCGGTGACGTGTTTCGCGTTCTTCGCTGACAAGCTGGGATCCGGGCTGGCGCTGATCTTCATGGGGCTGGCGGGGGTGGGGTTCGCCAGCCATTACGTGGCGCCGTGGGCTATGGCGCCGGACACCATTGAGTACGGCTACGCGGTGAGCGGGGTGCGGCGCGAGGGCATCTACTACAGCATCTGGACGTTCGTGATCGCGCTCGGGGGAGCGCTGGCGGGATTCCTGGTGGGACAGGGGCTGGACCTGTTCGGTTACGTGCCGGACGCGGTGCAGTCGGAGCGCTCCATTTTGGGGATACGCCTGCTGATCGGCATCCTGCCGGGGGTGATCATCCTGCTGGGGAGTCTCGTATTGGCGTTCTACCCGCTGACAAAGAAGCGCTACGAGGATGTGCTGACGAGAATCGCTGAAAGGAACGCGGTGAAAGAATGAGGTGCGCAGTCATCGGCAGCGGTGTAGCGGGGCTGACAGCGGCGCTGAGGCTGGCGGACGCCGGCGCGGAGGTGACGCTCTTTGAACAGGGAGCACAAGTTGGGGGCGTGACGCAGGGATTGATTCAAGATAGCTTCAGCTGGGATTACGGCCAGCTCAACTTCGAGGGACTTGGGAAGGCTGATCCATTAGGAGAAGTGCTGGACAAGCTGGGCATCCTCGAGATGGTGAAGGTGCTGCCGGCGCATCGGGAGTACCTCTTCCCGGATTTCGCGCTGCGACCGCCGGAGACTTACGCCGGACCCAAATGGCGCATCGAGGAGCTCAAGCGGCTCTTCCCGGACGAGGCGTGGGGGCTGGAGCGCTACTGGAAAGACTATATCCGCTTTACGCGCCTGGTGACGCTGGGACGGCGGCTGGAGACGGGCGGGGTTGGCACCAAGCTGGCGTTCTACGCAGCGCTGCTGCCGCTGCTGCCAAATGTGAAGTGGACGGCGGAGAGACTGCTGGGGCATTACTTCAGGAGCGAGAAGCTGAAAGCGGTGTTCGTGTCGATACTGGCGGACTTCTTCACGCCGCCGAGCCAGTTCCAGGGACTGGGGGTGTTCGCACTGAACAGCGAGAAGGCGTACGACGAGCGCGTGCCGGCGCAGCTGGCGAAGAACGCGGAGTGCGTGGGGCTGTATTCGATCGCGGGGGGCACGCGGGCGCTGGTGGAGGCGTATTTAGAACGGCTCAAGCAAGCGGGAGTGCATATTCACGTCAACTGCGCGGTGAAGAAGATCGTGGTGGAGGACAACCACGTGACGGGCGTGGTGGACCAGAACGGGGTGACGCACGCCTGCGAGCGGGTGGTGAGCACTGGCGCGGCCAAGGAAGGGCTGCTTGATCTGCTTGAGCCGGGAGTGCTTAGTGCTGAATACACGGAGAAGGTACGCGAGATCCCGCTGATGGACTCGGTGTTCATGCTGCACCTGGGAGTGGACAAGACCTGGCCGGAGGTGCTGAGGTGCACGAGCACCTACTTCTACGGGTCGTACGACATTGAAGGACAGGTGAAGCAGGCGCGGGCGGGGATCTACCACGAGGGGGCGGCGGGGTTCGTGGTGCACCTGCCCACCCCGCGGACGCCCTATGATGTGGCTGAGGGCAAGCACGCGATGACGATCTACACCATCTGCCCGGACAAGCTGGCGGGTGGCGACTGGGAGCGGGACAAGGAGCGGTATGCCGACAAGCTGCTGGAGTACGCCGAGGTTCACCTGCCGGGGCTGAGGGAGCACGTGGTGACGCGGGTGGTGGTGACGCCAGCGGACTTCAGGCGGATGACGGGGTCGGGGCACCACGCGTTTGGGGGGATCGCGCCGCTGATGGGGGCGTGGAAGGTGCCGCACCAGACACCGGTGGAGGGGTTGTGGTTCGCGGGCGCGCAGAGCGAGAGCGGCGGGGGAATGAACGCGGTGATCCCGGCGGCGTGGAGGGTGGCGGAGAAGGCATTGGAATAGAACTTGTCTCACACAGAGACACAGAGTTCACAGGGAAAACCTTCTTTTATAAAAACCTTCTCACACAGAGAAACAGAGTTCACAGGGAAAACCTTCTTTTATAAAAACCTTCTCACACGGAGTTCACAGGGAAAACCTTCTTTTATAAAAACCTTTCTCACGCAGAGACGCGGAGGAAACCTTATTCTGGTAATGAACCCTTCTCACACAGGGACACAGAGTTCACAGAGAAAACCATACCCGGTGGAGTAAAAGCGTAATTCGTGAACCGTAAGACCCCCCATACGCAAAAACCGCTCCTCCGGTAAGTGCCCCGGGTGCTTAGAGCGCGCGAGGTGCACAGACCGCAAAAAACCTGATTCGATTTTCGTAATTGTTCCAAAAAATAAAGTGGGAACGAAAGGGATACGAATCAAAACCCTGGGTGGATAAAATTGCAGGGAAACAAGGCGAAGCCACCCGGGCGGAAATTGTTGATAAGGTTCAAGGAACGCAATAAAAAGTAACTATTGAGAATTACATTATAGAACTTATTTTCTATTTTGTCAAGGGGTTTTAGGAATTTTAAGTTATCTAATAAGATTACAGACTGGTGGGGCTGCCCCTTCTCTACAGGTTGGTGGGGTTTGCACCCCACCCTACAGAAAACTGTGAACCTTAATAATAATTATTCGGTTGCATCGCCATATATCATAGCTAATTGTGTTCTAGTATATTTCACGCAACCTCCGAGCCAATTGCGCAACCATTCATGCTGAAGATCATTTCCATTCGCTTCTAACCCATTTATATGCCATCTGGAAGCCATTGCGAAATGGAACTTCTCGCTCCTAGGCCACATAGGTAATTGTGGATCATTCTCAGTCATAGATTCAATTATTTCATCCTCCGCCGGAATGAATTCCTTTAGAACACTCTCATCAAAAAAACTGGCTTGACTTTGCTGTATTTGGGCTTGAAGAACGTGCCAATGCGGTTGTGCGTGAGGGGAGGGCTGCAATTCTCTTGAACAATCCCATTCTGCTCTAAGCAATTGATTTTTTTTATTGTCAGTTGAAACCCCTTCGAAAAGGATAATGCTTGCCCCCATTAAGTACGCATCTCCTCTTTCGTATTCAAATGCTATTGAAACTGCTACCCAATAAAGGCCTGATCTGGAGGTTAATATTGGCAAAACTGTATATGGGTATTTTGCCTCAGCGTGAGAGGAAGAAAATCCATTTAACATCCAAATTTCAGTATTACCTGCAACTTGAAAATTTGTAAATCCAATATGCCGGTTTGCGATTACGCCGCGTAAAGATTTAGTGCACTCGTCAATAAATTTCTTTGGGTCTGGAGTTTTTACACCGGCTCGAAAGGGTACTGGGGCAATTTGCTTAGTAGATGCCATAAATTTTGAATTACTTACTCCAAGAAATATACTTTCTTAACTAGTATATCTTGGGCGTTTTCATCAATGGAATAACCTTGATAAATCTTTTCTCCAAAATCGGATAATTTTTGAGTGAGCAAGGCATTTTCCCGATCATTATAAAGGTCCGGGAGCGGTAAGTTATCAAGATACCTCTTAGATAAATCCCACTGGCCTCCGCTTAGGTTATTTGATACAGCAGATAACAATTCAGAAAATACTCGGCTATTTAGGATTGCCAAGTAGGCTAAACTAACTTTTCTGTTGTGACTTGCGCTTCTTGCGGGAAATTTTGACAGCCAACTAAAACCTTGAACCACAACATAATAGCCACTTTCATCCCATGCAAATGAACCGGCATTACCGAAATACGTTGTCACAATTTTGCTTTCGGTTTTTGTTTGCCAAGCTCTGTGCTCACTCAATTCCCACCATTTTTCTAGATTAACTCGCGGGCGCGAAAGCAACCTTTCTTTATTCGGAATTAAAAAATTTCGATAAAAAAATGGGGCTTTTTGGGAAAGATCTAATTCGTTTATAAAATTTAGATCACCATGCGGATAGAAAATGTATGCCAATTCTTTCAGAAAACCAAACTTTATCGATTTATTAATTACAGCTGGCCTAAAATAAATGCTTTCATCAGGAGGGATGTTTTTCCATGCATAAAGGTCAACGAGGTACACATCATTAGCACCAGATCGAACCCCTTGATGAATGTCGAACAAATCTCTTACTCTTGGCAAATAATCAAGTTTGTTTAGTGTTACCCAAGATGTAAACTGCCGAGGAGACCAATCCTCGCCACTCCGACCTATGGACATATCGTAATAAATCGAAAACCCATCTTTGTTTACCGGGAGATTTGCCTTACTATTCAAAAACCTTAATTTCCTTAATGTTCGGAGCCCGGTGGAATATGACTTAGGCTTATGATCAGCCCAAAACGCAATTGATGGGTCAATTGAATTTGATTCCTTTTTGGCCACATACAATGCCGGGTCAATTAATGCGTTTGAAAATATGTTGTGACTTCCCAATCTTGCTATTAGTTTTGGAGACAATTGATTACTCAAATGTTCGCGTAATTTATAGGCAGATGTTGCATTCAGTAAAGATGCAGGAAGAATTGTTCCGACAACACCATTACTTCTAAGGTTTTCAGCGGCTTTTAGCAAGAATGCATAAGCTAGATTTGACCGTTGCATTCCAAATTCCCCAAGTATTTTTTTTAGTCCAGTTTGCTGGTTATTGGATAAATCCTGCCAGGCAACAAATGGAGGATTCATAAAAACGACATCAACATTTGAAGGCCAATTAATTTCAGGGTCTAATGAATCAATTTCCATTATTTCAATCTTTACTGTATTCTCTGAATTTTTCTCCTCCCATGCTAAAACAAATCTCGCCATATCGCATGCCGTTTTCGAAATATCCCAACCTAATATATTTATTTTTCCTTTGTAACCCTGTATATTAAGTTGTCTCATGGTCTCGCGTAAAAATTCACCTGATCCACAAGCTGGGTCAAAAATAAAAATTGATTCTTGGTTAATATCAATATAAGACAATGCTTCTTCAACTAGAGTTCTTGATAGTGCAGCTGGTGTAAAATGAACTCCAACCCCTGTAGATTCCCTGCTGATCTTTACGGGAGATGGCAAGAAACCATCTAGGCTGTATTGATGTTGAGGGATAAAAAGAGCCTCATAATTCGCTTCTTGAAACAATTGCCCCGATGCGTGTCGAAGAAGTAGGGGCAAATTCGGTGTTAGCCGATCTACTGACCGGCCTTCAGAAAATTGTTTTTCTAGTTCCGCCCAGTCCCCCATTCTAATAGAATTCACTATCTCAAGAGTCTCTGGATTGATTTTCCAATTTGCGATATCCAGATCACCTTTTCCAGCATGGTCGGCGATTGAACCAAGTAAATACAAGAAAACATTTAACGATTTTGAACCATCAATTTTTTTGCCTAGCGTGGCTCGTAATCTCCTAAATACCCCTATAGAATGGGCAATAATTGAAATTTCTTCATTGGGGGAATCTTTCTCCAGATATTCATGAAATTTTTCCAAATTACCATAAACGCTAGAACGTGTATACCTTTCTATACTTGCCCTTTGCTTATCCCATCTTTGAACAATAATGTTCTCGTCATCGATGCATACATAATGGCCAACATTTGCAGACCAAGCATATTCTCGAGAGTCAATATTGAAATCATTTTTTTGAAAATCTAAGCAAAAATTCCCTCTATTTCCATTTAACAAAACATAACTGGGTTCTTGTTGGTGGTCATTGAATAATCTTACTGGCAATAAACCAAGATTATTACGCCAAGTATTAATATCAGAAAAATCTTGGTTCGTTGACATCATTAATTCTCCTGTTTAAACACAATGCAAAGTTTAAACAATTTCTGCTTGGTCGAATTATATAACATATAAGCTTTACTTCTTCTATCATTTTAGGTCAAATATAAAAAATAAGCTCCAACAATTGTTATTTAGTATTCACCTCGCCTTAATTCTCTTCATCCGCAGTGTAGCAAAAAAGTAAGCCGGCTGAACGCTAACTTGAACGCAATATTCGCAGTATCTAGACGAAACAAAACGGGCGGGTCAATTACTCGCCCTGTAAACTGTGTTTTGCAACGTCTTCTCATACTTAGATAACAGTAACATTTGATAACTCGACGTCCATGCTTTTGAGGGCGGCGTAGGTGAGCTTATCCATCATGGCACCGTCAAAGTTGATCTGTTTTAAGGCGCGGTAGTATTTATTGGTGAGGGCAAACCCCGGGGTGAAGGATACATTTTTAAGGATCGCGCCCTTGAAAGTAGCTTCGTTGAGCGCTGCCTTATCAAACTTAACGCCGATAAAGGTCTGCCCGTCCAGGCACTGCCCACGCAGGTCGGCATACCTGAAATCCACACCGTTGAAGATACAATTTTCAAAGATGGTTTGCCTGAGGTCGGTCATGTTGAATTTGACGTCGATCAGTTTGACATCAGTGAATTTTGCCCGGGCCATCCCTGACGTGCTGAATTCGGTGCGGACGAGGACGGTCTTGTTGAAGCTCGCATCCGAAAGGTCATTAGAGAAGAGGGTGCAGTCGGTGAGATTAGCGCCGTCAAAATTGGCTTCGCGTACATCGCTGCTCTTGAATGAGCTGCCGGTGAGGTCTGCGCCGGAAAAGTCGGAGCCGCGCAAAGCGCTCGCATCGAATTTTCCTTTATGGGCGGTAACGCCGGCGAAGTCGCTCTTGGGGAGGTTGCTGGCGCTGAAGTTGGTGAGCACCTGGCGCTCGAGCGAGCGGGAGAGGTTGGCAACCTCCTGGACAGTTTGCTCGATATCGCCGATGGAGTCAATGGTCAACTCAAAGGCGGCTTGATCGTCCTTGCCCTGGGCTTTGAGCTCAAGGAAGCGCTCCTGTAAATCGGCGAGCAGGTCAGCCTTGAGGTCAGCGGCGCTTTTGACGCCGTCGTAGGGCGCAAAAACGCCGTTTATGTATTGGTTTAATTTCTCGTTCATCACTTCTCCTTATAGTAAGTTGTCGAGTACGCGCTTGGCGTACTCCCAATTGCCCTTGTTGCCGGCATAAGTTGTTTTTCCTTTGGCGGTGATGCGGAAGTACTTGCGGCGGCCGCCCTGGGACTCGTCACCCCAGTACCACTCGATATCGCCGTCTTCCTCAAGGCGGCGGACGCTGGAGTACATGGTGGCTTCCTTCAGTTCATACTCTCCGTTGGAGTGGTCGGCGATCAGCTTGACAATCTCGTAGCCGTAGCGATCAGCTTCGGAGAGGAGCCGCAGGATCATGGTATCAGTGTGGCCGCGCAGCAGGTCAGATGTAATTTTGTTTTCGCTCATAGGTTTGCCTCCATCCAGTAGTGTACATCATACTACTGTGTCTGTCAAGGTAGTATTATTGGCGCTACACGTAGGTGTAGCGCGAGAGTCGAGAACCGAGAACCGCCCCAAACGCACCAATCGCTCCCCCGTTAAGTGCCCCAGGTGCAAAGTGCGCGAGGGGTGTATAAACCGCAAGAATCGTAAAAACATAAACCGCAAAACATGAGAATCGTGATTCGAGAATCGAGAACCGTGAGGAGCACCATTCTACAAATCAATGGGCAATGATTAGTAAAGGCTATGATAAAATAGCCTTACAGGCAGTGACGGAGGAAAGTAAGCCGGCTGAACCCGACAGGGACGCAGTTCCAGAGATTGAGAGAGCTGCACGGCAGACCCCGGTTGAAGTTCCCTCCTGAGTTGTCGCGTAGAAAATCCGAGAGTCGAGAATAGAGATTCGAGAACAGTAAGTTCAAAATCAAGTTCTAGGATCGTAACCGGATGATTAGATGCGACCGCAGGTCCAGCGTTAGAGGGACATCCGATCTCAAGCAGACCGGGCTAAGCGGGTCGTTATACGACCAACCTGGGTGGTACCGCGGGTCTTTTCTCCCGTCCCTTCAACAAGGATGGGTTTTTTGTTTAAGTATTGACTGTATTATTAACTAAAATCGCAGGAGAAGCACATGGCAGAAATTGACGTTTTACAACAACTGGAGCTGGCGCAGCAAGATGCGCTCGCCGCGCTGGAAAGCCTGGGGAGCGAGGAAGACCTGCTCACCTGGCGCAACACATGGCTGGGTAAGAACACAGCCATCACGCAGGCGTTCCAAAGTTTAGGCCAGCTGGCGCCGGAAATGCGCCCGCAGGTGGGGCAGACCGCCAACCGCGTGAAGGTGGCGCTCGAAGCGGCATACGCAGAAAAGAGCCAGACGCTCAAGGACGCCGCGCTGGCAAAATCCATCAGCAGCGAGACGCTGGACGTGACGCTGCCGGGGCGCGCGCTGGTGCAAGGGCGGCTGCATCCGGATACGCAGATGCTGCGGGAGCTGTACCGCAACTTCGGCGAGATGGGATTCCAGGTATACCGCAGCCGCGAGGTGGAGACGGACGAATTCAACTTCCAACTGCTCAACTTCCCCATTGGTCACCCGGCGCGCGACATGCAGGACACCTACTTCGTGGAAGCCGGCGAGCGCGGGACAAACCCGATCGTGATGCGCACGCACACCTCCCCGGGGCAGATCCACGCCATGCGGGAGTATGCGGCGAGCAACCCGGAGAATCCCCCGCCGGTGCGCATTGTGCTGCCGGGGATGTGCTACCGGTACGAGCAGACCGACGCGCGGCACGAGACACAGTTCGACCAAATTGAAGGGCTGGCGGTGGGTCCGGGAATCACCTTCAGCAACCTCAAAGCCACGCTTTCCGACCTGGCGAGACGCCTGTTCGGTCAGCAGGTGCGCACACGCTTCAGGGCATCCTTCTTCCCCTTCACCGAACCCTCAGCGGAGTTTGACGTGGAATGCTTTTTGTGCGGCGGCAAGGGCTGCGCGGTTTGCGGCGGCGGCTGGCTGGAGATCGGCGGCTGCGGCATGGTGCACCCCAACGTGCTGCGCAACGGAGGCTACGATCCCGAGCGCTACACCGGATTCGCCTTCGGGCTGGGTCCGCTGCGCATCGCGATGCTGCGGTACGGCATCAACGACATCCGCTACTTCTGGGAGAATGATATGCGGTTTTTGGAGCAATTCTGATTACGAGAATCGAGAATCGAGAAACGAGAAACGAGAATCGTAAGAACAATAATTCAAGAGATTAAGATATGAGAAATGAAAAAATAATGAGAATAGAGAGTTGAGAGCAGTAGAGCCAATTTGATTTGACCAATCTCAATTTTCCACTCACCACTCTCAGTTTTCGGAGAAAAAATGAAAGCACCCTTATCCTGGTTGAAAGATTACGTTGAAATTGACCTGCCCATCGGCGAGCTGGCACACCTGGTGACGATGGCGGGGATGGAAGTGGAAGAGATACGCATGATCGGACTGCCGATGCCAGCGCCCGGAACGGTGGACTGCAAGGTGACGGGGCTGGCGTGGGAGCGCGAGAAAATAGTGGTGGCGAGCATCTCCGAGGTGCTGCCGCACCCCAACGCCGACCGCCTGACACTGTGTAAATTATTCGACGGCGAGCGCGAGCATATTGTGCTGACCGGCGCGCCAAACCTGTTCGAATTCAAGGGCAAAGGGCAACTGCCGCAGCCGCTGATGGTGGCGTATGCCAAGGAAGGCGCGCAAATCTACGACGGGCATGTTGAAGGAAATGTGCTAACCACGCTCAAGCCGGCAAAGATCAGGGGAATTGACTCGTATTCGATGGTGTGCTCCGAGAAGGAATTGGGCATCTCTGAAGAACACGAGGGGATCATGCTGCTCGAGGCGGGGCTGAAAGCCGGCACGCCGCTGGCAGATGTGCTCGGTGATGCCGTGCTGGAGGTGAATTTGCTGCCCAGTTTCGCGCGCTGCGCCAGCATGGCAGGTTTGGCACGCGAGATCGCTGCCATCACGGGAAAAGCCTTCTCCATGGCTGCACAGCGTCCTTTAACTATTAAATCCACAACGGATTATGTTGAGCTGGAAATCACAAACGCAGAGATGAACCCGCGCTTCATGGCGGGACTGATCCGCAACGTGACGCCGGGTGCAAGCCCGGCGCTGGTGCAGCGGCGGCTCAAGGCTGCCGGGATGCGCCCGATCAGTAACATCGTGGATGCCACCAATTACGTGATGCTGGTGGTGGGCCAGCCGCTGCACGCCTTCGATTACGACGTGCTGGTGAAACGCGCCAAAGGGAAAGGTGTGAAGATCATCACGCGCGGGGCGAAGGCGGGCGAGACGCTGACCACTCTGGACGGCGTGGAGCGCAAGCTGGACAGCAGCACGACGCTGGTATGCGACACGGCCGGCGCGCTCTCGGTTGCCGGCGTGATGGGCGGCGCTGAAACAGAGGTGACCACGGAGACGAAGAACATCCTGCTGGAGGCGGCTTCGTGGAACATGATCAATATACGGAAAACCGCGCGCGCCCAGAACCTGCCCTCTGAGGCAAGTTACCGCTATTCACGCGGCGTGCATCCCTCCATGGCGGAAAAGGGGCTGCTGCTGGCGCTTGAACTGATGGCGCAGTGGACCGGGGGGGAAGCGGCACCCGATGTGGCAGACAACTACCCGCTGCCGCCCAAACCGGCGGTGGTGGAGATCACGGCGCGCGATGTTTACCGCTGGCTGGGGATCATCATCCCGCCCGCGACGATCGCCGGGCTGCTGGAGCGATTGGAATTCGAGGTGAGCGTGGAGGACGAGGTGATCACCGTTAGCGCGCCGGACCACCGCCTGGATATTGAGGAGGGGATTGCCGGCAAAGCCAGCGTGATCGAAGAAGTGGCGCGCATCTACGGCTACGGCAACATCCCGGAAGCGCGCATGGCGGACGCACTGCCGCCGCAGCGGGGAAACGCATCCCTCGTGGCAGAGGAACGCGTGCGCGACCTGCTGGTTTCATTGGGAGCGCAGGAGATCATCAGTTACCGCTGGACGACGCCTGAGCGCGAGAACCGGCGCATCTCCCCGGATGGCGAGCCGGACAACCTGCCATATATAAAATTGCAGAATCCACTGGCGTATGAGAAGGGCTTTTTGCGCCACAGCGTACTGGCAAGCGTGCTGGATACCGCGGAGCGCAACAGCCGGGTGCGCGACCATTTGGCGTTCTTCGAGATCGGTCCGATCTTTTTGGCTTCCGAGGAGCCGGGGCTGCCGGACGAGAAGAAGCGCCTGGCGATGGTGATGGCGGGCAAACGCGCCGTCAGCGGATGGCAGCCGGCGGATAACGCCCCGATGGATTTCTACGACATCAAGGGCGTGGTGACATCCATGCTGGCAGGGCTGCGCGTGGCGGATGTGAGGCTGGAGCCGGCGACGCACCCGTCCTTTCACCCGGGCAAATGCGCGCGGGTGATGGCTGGGGAAAGGCAAATTGGTGTGCTAGGCGAACTGCACCCCAAGGTGCGGGTGCGCTACGACTGGCATTCCAATTTCAAAGCGGCGGTGCTGGCGATGGAACTAGATCTGGATCTGCTGCTCGAACTGATCCCGCCGATAACCCAGACCGCGGACGTGCCCACCTTCCCGCCTGTGCTGGAGGATCTGGCGTTCATCCTGGACGAAGGCATCCCGGCTGAGAAAGTGGCAGGGCTGATAGCGCAGACTGGCGGAAAATTACTGGCGGAGGTGCATCTCTTTGATGTGTTCCGCAGCGATCAGATCGGAGCCGGCAGGAAAAGCCTGGCGTATAACCTGACCTACCAGGCACCGGACCGCACGCTGACGGATGCAGAGGTGACCGCCGCGCGCAACAAGATCATCAAGCGGCTGGAGCAGGAACTGGGCGCGAAACTGAGAAGTGTATAAATAACATTAATTGGTGTTGTGCAATTCGTGCAAACAAAAAGGACAGGTTAAACCCTGTCCTTTTATTTTGAAATGAATTTTTTGCTTATTCCTGGTAGGTGCCCAGGCAGGCAAAGATGCGGTCAATATCCAGTTCGGTCATTTTTTCGTAGGCGTCCGAAGCGCCGAGGTTCTCATCCAGCTGCTCGAGGCTGGTGGCGCCGGTGATAACGCTGGAAACTTCCTTGCGGCGCAGAACCCAGGCAATGGCTAATTGCGCGGGAGTGATGCCCATATCACGGGCCACCTCGGTGAGCTGCTTGACGATATCCACGCGCTGTGGGGTGATGCGTTCCTTGATCCAGGCGTAGTCCTCGAGCGAGGCGCGGCTGCCCTGGGGGATGCCTTCGTTGTATTTGCCGGAAAGGATGCCATAATACAGCGGGCTGAAGGTGGTGAGCCCGATACCCAATTCACGGCAAACCGGCATGAGGGTATCTTCCACGCGTTTGCGGTGGAAAAGATTGTACTGCGGCTGGTCCATGCTGGGGGGGATGAGCCCCAGTTCGCGCGCGGTGCCATGAGCCTGCATCACCTGCCAGGATTCCCATTCAGAGGTGCCCCAGTAAAGAATCTTGCCCTGGTGAACCAGGTCGGACATGGTGCGCACCACCTCTTCCATGGGGGAATCTGGATCATAGCGGTGGCAGAAATAGAGGTCGACATAATCAGTTCCGAGACGCCTGAGGGAATCGTGGATGGACTCAGTGATGTGCTTGCGCGACAACCCGCGTCCGTTGGGACCCTTGTGGGTTGGCCAAAAAACCTTGCTGGAGACCACAAGCTCTTCGCGCGGCATGTCGGCAATGGCTTTGCCCATAACGACTTCCGCTTGACCCGCGGCGTACATATCCGCGTTGTCGAAGAAGTTGATACCCTGTACGAATGCTTCCTTGATCAGGTTGATGGCGGTGGATTCTTCGATCTGATTGCCGAAGGTAATCCACGAACCGAGAGAGATCTCGCTGACCTTTAATCCAGAATGACCCAGCCTTCGATAATGCATTGTTGTCTCCTAAGTTACGAGTACCAATTCACGATGGACGATTACTGTTCCTTGTTGTTTTACGAGGTTCTTCCTCAGTGCCTACACCGATGCCGAGAGGGCGCCACTTATCCACATTGGCGCGCAGGCGGTGTGTACCGCCGCCGCGGTCGTGGAGTTCGTCGAAATTCTCCGGCTTGATGAACATATCCTCGCCGTCCAGCAGTCCGCTGACACCGGATTGCCCGGGTTCAGAACGTTTATTATTGCAGTAGCTGCAGGTCTTGGGATCATGCGCAGCGTAAGTTTGCGGCTCTTCGTAGGTAGTGATGTAGCCCTCGTAATTGCGGAGGATGATCTTGTGATCGGAGTAGCTGATGAGGTAGTTGGGCATCACCGGAATCTTGCCGCCACCGCCGGGAGCATCCACAACATAGGTGGGGATGGCATAACCGGAGGTATGTCCGCGCAGGCCTTCCATGATCTCAACACCCTTGGCAACCGGTGTGCGGAAGTGCCCAGCGCCTTCAACCAGGTCACACTGGTAGATGTAATACGGGCGAACACGGATACGCACCAGCTTTTGCACCAGGTCACGCATGATGTGCACGCAATCGTTGACGCCCGCGAGCAGCACGGACTGGTTGCCGAGGGGGATGCCGGCACGGGAAAGTTTATCGGTGGCTTCTTCGAGTTCTTTGGAAATCTCGTTGGGGTGATTGACATGGATGTTGAGCCACAGCGGGTGGAACTTCTGCAGCATATCGGTAAGTTCGGTGGTGATGCGCATGGGCATGAAGGTGGGCACGCGCGAGCCGATGCGGATGATCTCGATGTGCGGGATCTCGCGCAGGCGGGTCAGAAGATCCTCGAGAATCTTGGGCGCCAGGGTGAGGGGGTCACCGCCGGAGAGGAGCACATCGCGAACCTGGGGGGTACGCTTGAGATAATCGATCTGGGCATCAAAATCACTACGGCTGAAGGTCTGGTTGGGGTCACCCACGATGCGCGAACGGGTACAGTAACGGCAGTAAGAGGCGCACTGCGTGGTGACCAGCATGAGCACGCGGTCGGGATAGCGGTGCACCAGCCCCGGTACCGGGGAGTGGCGGTCTTCGGCAAGAGAATCTTCCATCATACCGGTAAAATCGGCTATCTCACCAGAGGTGGGGATGACCTGTTTGCGGATGGGGTCATTGGGATCATCGGGATCAATGCGCGATACGTAATAGGGGGTCACATCCACACGGAATAAGCCATCAGTGGTCAAGGCTTTGCGCTCACTGTCCGTGAGCTTGAGGACCTTCTCGAAGTCTTCGGCTGAGTTGAGGCGGTTGGACATCTGCCAGCGCCAGTCATTCCACTTTTCATCCGGGACATCTTTAAAGAGCGGGGCACGTTTTGAATCGAACGGAATTGGGGACATGTATTCTCCTTATACCGAATAAAAGAATCTTTCCTGCCTTGATTTTAAGGGTTAATCAAGGGATGGTCAACAGACAAAAAAATACTCCTGATACGGGGAGGAATCAGGAGTATGACTGGATGAATGGATTCAACCTCTACACCTGGTAGGGCACTTCCATGATCACCAGCCCCGGTTTGAAAAGCAAGGCAAAGCGCAGCATTAAAGCAGTCTGGTTATGAAGGAGGTTCTCCCACCAGTGAGACGGGACAAACTGCGGGACGATCACCGTGAGGATTTCATTGGGTTCACGAATGGATAGTAACTGCTGGATGTACTCCAGGACAGGCTCAAGCAAGAGGCGGTAAGGTGAGTTTAGGATGACCAGGCGGGTGCCGTCACCGTACTGGTCCCACTTTTCGCGTACCCTGGCGGATTCATCAGGATCAATGGAGACATGCACGGCGGTGACATCCGGTCCGAGTGAGCGGGCATATGCTAATGCAGCCAGAGAGCCGCGGTGAACTCCAGCCAGAAGGACTATGATGCGCTGCCGACTGACACGTATGCTGGACTTGTATTTGTCCAGGGATAGTTTTTTAGCCAGAGACTTGTAATGGTGATGTATGGTGAAGAATATCGTCACCAATAACGGCACCAAAACCACAATGACCCATGCCCCATCATTAAACTTTGTCACAGCAAAGACGATCATTACAATAAACGTGCAGACCGCTCCAAATCCATTGACCAGCAATTTGAATTTCCATTGGGGGTCGTGAACCACTGTCGACCCTGGTTCAACCAGGGTCTCGTCCTTTTTTAGATGCCCGGATTTCCACCAACGCCTTGCCATTCCTGCTTGAGAGAGTGTAAAGGATAAGAAAACCCCGATCGCATAAAGCGGGATCATGCTGGTAACGTTAGCTTTGAAAAAAATGATCAACCCCGAAGCCAGGATTGCAAGGGTTACAATCCCACGCGAGTAAACCAATCTACTTCCTCGAAAGGTCAATTGGCGGGGTAAAAAACCATCACCAGCATGGAGTGCCCCCAACCTCGGAAAATCAGCGAAAGCGGTATTGGCTGCCATTATCAAAATTACTGCAGTACCCGATATGACCAGTAAATAAAAGATACCCTGGTTGCCATAGACAGTACGCGCCAATTGTGAAATAACAGTTTCCAATTCTGAAGGCACAGCTCCGATCTTCCCGGATAATAACGAGATGGAGAGGAACAAGGTGGCTAATATTGCTGACATCCACAATAATGTTTGACCTGCATTCTTGCTCCGGGGCTCCTTGAACGCCGTAATACCGTTGGATATGGCTTCTATGCCTGTTAACGCTGATGTTCCGCTAGAGAAAGCATGTAATAAGAGGAATGGAGTAATCACACTAATGACACCTTTCAATTCGAAGGCTGGTGGATTTACAACCATTCCCAAATTCCCGCTAAACAATCTGAATAAACCGATTCCAACCGTGATCGACATGCCTAAAAGGAAGAAATAAGTAGGAATTGCAAAAAGCACCCCGGATTCTTTGACTCCCCGCAAGTTAATGATCATGATAAACATGACGAGCGTAACAGCGATAACCACCCGATGGGGATAAAGAATTGGAAATGCGGAGACAATTTGAGCCACTCCTGCTGAAATTGAAACGGCAACCGTTAAGATGTAATCGGTGAGCAAAGCTGCACCGGCTGTTTGAGCTGGCAATTCGCCCAGATTATCGCGAGCGACGATGTACGCACCGCCACCACCAGGATAGGCATGGATGGTTTGTTCATAAGAAAAAGTGACAATCGCCATCAGAATGACGATGGCAATTGAGATCGGAAAAACGTATTGCATCCCGCCAGCAGTAACAACTGCCAGGATGATCATGATCTCCTGGGTGGCATAAGCCGTTGACGAAAGCGCATCGGAAGCAAAAACTGCCAATCCGATTGCCTTTCCGATGGTTTGCTTGGGGGCATCTGCAGTTTGCAGCGGGCGGCCGATGAGCCACTGGCGCCAGCTTTTTTTGGGGTTCCCATTTGCAGGCAGGTCGATGACAGTCGTTCCTGCTGTATTTTCACTTATCATTTTTCCTCTTTACTAATAAAAAAACACTTCTCATTTTTCAATGGAGAAGTGTAAAGAAAAGGGATAAGTTTCGCAGAAAAATCAGGCTGGAAAATATAAAGGAAATATAAAGGAATCAATCATAGGTTTTAAAGCGGTAGCCTACACCGGGATCGGTGATGAGGATTTTAGGGTCATCCGGGTTGGTTTCGATCTTCTTGCGCAACTGCCCGATGTAGACCCTCAGGTATTCCAGGTGGGATGATTCTTCAAAGCCCCACACGTGGGTGAGGATCGCCTGGTGGGTCAGCACGCGATCGGGGTTTGCCGCCAGGTAGGAAAGCAGTTTAAACTCAGTGGAGGTGAGTTTGACCTCGCTCCCGTTCAGCAGGGTGATGTGCCTTGCCAGGTCAACCGAGAGGTTGCCGACGACGATCGTGGTCTCTTTGTTGCCAATCGATTGGGTTGAATGGCGCAGCGCCACGCGGATGCGCGCCATTAGCTCCTGGATGTTAAAGGGTTTGGTGAGGTAATCATCTGCGCCTTTATCCAGGGCGGCGACCTTATCGTGCTCACTATCGCGGACTGATAATACGATGATGGGCGTACGCGACCATTCGCGGATCTGCTCACAAACAGAAATGCCATCCATGTCGGGCAGTGAAAGGTCGAGAATAATGACATCCGGCTGCTGGGTGGCGGCAAGCGCAAGGGCTTCTTCACCATTGATGGCAGAAATCACACGGAAATGACTTGACCCCAGAATCGTCTTGAGGGCGCGCAATATTTGAGGTTCATCGTCAACGACCAGGATCAAAGGATCTTTATCCATTTTAAGTGTCCTCGGGAATCTTGGGGAATTCTCCATGCAGGGTCAGCGGCAAAGAAATGTTGAAACAGAAACCTTCAGGCTGATTTTCAGCCCAGATAAGGCCTCCATGGGCTTCGATGAGCCCCTTGCAAATCGATAACCCCAAGCCCGTGCCGGTCACCTTATCCGCCTTGGTGATGCGGAAAAATTTATCGAAGATGTGTCCGAGATGTTCTTCTGGCACTGGCGGGCTTTGATTGATGACCTGGATCAACAACCTGCCAGATTGCTGCCGGGCTTTGATGCGGATGGGAGTGTTGGCGGGAGCGTATTTAACACTATTGCTGATCAGGTTTACAAAAACCTGCTCCATCATCACGTAGTCTGTGGGCACCAGTGGAAGATCTTCAGGCAGGTCAAGCATGAGATCATGGTTTCGAATTTGGCTGTGAATTTTGGAAATCACCCCTGAGATGATCTCAGTGAGGGAATTCCATTGAATTTTGGGGAGTAATGCGCCGGCTTCGATGCGGGACATATCCAGCAGGTTGCCAACCAGCAGGTTCAACTGGTCGGTCTCTTCATCCACGGTTGCCAGCAAATCCACGCGGGCAGGTGTATCCCATTCCACCGCCCCACTGCGCAGGCTGGAAACAGAAGCCTTAATTGCAGCCAGGGGAGAGCGCAGCTCATGTGAAATCGAACTCAACAGAGAGGTCTTGATCTTATCGCTCTCTTCCAGAACTTTGGCGACATTTTCACGCTTGAACAAGTGAGCCCGTTCAATTGCCAAAGCTCCCTGGTAACCCAATGCGTGCAGGAGGCGTTGTTCTTCAAAGGAAAGGCGGCGGTCATTATCAAGGATGTGGATTTCACCGATTTCCCGCGTTCTGGTTTCCATGGGGATGACGAGGGTATTTGGTGGGACCACCGACTCTGGACTCGCCGGACTTTCGAGTTCCAGATCCTTGAGGCGCACGGTGACCTGCGCAAAATCAAAGGTGTCCGAAATGCGATTCTTCAATGCCGCAGTAATGTCTTCCTCTTTTGTCATTCCGGCAATCTCAGCGATGAATTCATACATCTTCATGGCTTCCCATTCGCGCTTTTTCGCCAATTGGATGCCAGCCTTGGCCTGCCCGATCAACTGGCTCATGACGACCACGACGATCAGGAAAACCCCCAGGGTGATGACATCCTGACTTTTGTGGACTGCCAAAGTGTAATAAGGCTGGATAAAGAAATAGTTAAAGCAGAGGAATGAAAGGAAACCTGCCAGGAATCCCGCCCAAATTCCCCAAAAAACTGTGGCGGCTAAAACTGGAAGCAGGTAGAGCAAGGCAATTAATTGGATCTCGAGCGCCGGTTCCAGGAATTTTAAAGCCAATGTTACCAGCCCGATCAGGATGATCGTGCCCAGAATTTTCACCACATAAGATACAGGGTTACCCCACGCTTTTTTCATTCTCGTCCATAATCCAACTTATTTGATTATAGCCCTTGATTGAATCGGACCTTGATTAACAACCCAGAGTATTAACCTTTTATATGAGTTGAAGAACTCCTGCTATCCTTTCTTGACCTTCATTTTCGGGCATGGTATCATTAAGCCCGATGAATTAGCACTCGAAGATGTTGAGTGCTAAACATAAAAAATATGAATGAATTAACTGAAAGGCAACGATTACTGCTTTCCCTCGTGATCCACGAGTATATCCGCTCGGCTACTCCCGTTGGCTCCAAACACATGGTCGAACAGTACAGCCTGGATATGTCCAGCGCGACAGTGCGCAACGAACTGGCTGAGCTGACGGAAATGGGCTACCTGCGGCAGCCGCACCTCTCCGCGGGACGTGTGCCCACCGAAGAGGGCTACCGCCTTTTCGTGGGCAATATTGTGCAGGAGTCCGAAATCCCGGAAGCCACGCAGCGCACCATCACGCATCAGTTCTACCAGATGCGCGAGGACAGTGAACAATGGACGCGCCTGGCAGCTTCCATTCTGGCACACCAGTCACGGGCGGCAAGCCTTGTTACAGCTCCTCACCCTGACCAGGCACGCTTGAAACATCTTGAATTAATTTCCTCGCGCGGAACCCAGGTATTGATGGTGCTGGTTTTGATGGGAGGCGAAATCCTGCAGCGCTTTGTGACGCTACCGGAGGCAGTCACCCAGGAACAGCTCTCCTCTTCGGCAGGAAAACTAACCAGTGTGTACATGGGCAAGTCTTACAACGCGATGCGCTCTGAAATGGTGGCTCTCTCAGCGCTTGAAATGGAACTCTTCAATCTCGTTTTGGACGAGATGAAACAAGCCGATTCGATGGTCTCCGGCGAAATGGTGCTGGATGGACTGACCAACGTGCTGGCGGAACCCGAATTCTCAGGCTCCGAAGAGGCTCGCCGCGCAATCCGTGTGCTCGAGGAGAAGACACTGCTGCACGAGATCCTGGCGAGCACAGTACTCAGCAGCACCTCAGGCGGCGGGGTACAGGTATTAATCGGCGGTGAGGGCATTTATGATGCGCTTTCACAGTGCTCCTTTGTGATCGCCCGATACGGCGCACCCGGCCTGGCAACCGGAACTCTGGGGGTGCTCGGACCCATGCGCATGCCGTACGGCAGAACCATTTCAATTGTACGGTTCCTGTCTCAATTATTAAGCAACCTGGTTTCAGAGACAATGACCGATTAAATTATTAAGAGGTATTTATGGACGAACAAGAAAAGAAACAATCTTCAAATTTCATGCATTCTGCAAAAAGCGGAGCAACGGGTAAGAGCGAGAGATCCCATTATCACCGCGGCACCGCGAAGGAAGAGCCAACCCCCAAGGACGAATCTGCCCTGATGGAGGAAAAACAACAGGAACTCGAAAAAACAGCTGCCCTGGCAGCCGCCAATTTGGATGGATGGCAGCGTGAGAGAGCTGAGTTTTCCAACTTCAAACGCCGCATTGAACGGGAACAAGCCCTGCAACGCCAGATGCTGACAGGCGAGATCATCAAAAAATACCTGGTGATCCTGGATGACCTGGAATTAGCGCTGAAGAACAAGCCCAGGGATGGCGAAGGTGCTGCGTGGGCTGAGGGGATTACACTGATTGCCCGCAAACTGCAAAGCATTATCGAAGCTGAAAATGTGGAATGCATCTGCGAGAACGGTGTTCCCTTTGATGCAAACCTTCATGAAGCCATTTCCAACGAAGAGAATGCGGATTTTGAAAGTGGTCACATTATCGAAGTGGTAAGGCAGGGGTATAAACTTGGCGACCGTATTTTGCGCCCGGCAATGGTCCGGGTAGCCCGATAGGAGAAGAAATTATGGCAAAAATCATTGGAATTGATCTTGGCACGACAAACTCTGTTGTAGCAGTGATGAGCGGCGGCGAACCCGTTGTCATCCCATCCGCTGAAGGGGAACGATTAGTCCCATCCGTTGTGGCAGTGAACAAGAATCACGAGCGCATTGTAGGACGCACCGCGCGCAACCAGGCCATCGTCAACCCGGAAAACACCGTGTTTTCGATCAAGCGTTTCATGGGACGAAAATTCAGCGATCCCGAAGTACAGCGGACCGTGAGCCGCGTGCCTTACAAAGTGACAGCGGCTCCCAACGGGGACGTGCGCGTGGTACTGGACGGCAAAGAATACAGCCCACCAGAGGTCAGTGCCATGATCCTTGGCAAGTTAAAATCGGATGCCGAAGCGTATTTAGGCGAAACCGTCACCCAGGCGGTGATCACCGTACCTGCGTATTTTAACGACGCTCAGCGCAATGCCACCAAGGATGCCGGGCGCATCGCGGGTCTGGATGTGCTACGCATCATCAATGAACCGACCGCTTCTTCACTGGCGTACGGGCTGGACAAGAAAAAGAATGAAACCATCGCAGTGTATGACCTCGGCGGCGGCACCTTTGATATTTCCGTCCTGGATGTGGGTGAAGGCGTATTCCAGGTGAGATCCACCAACGGCGACACCTTCCTCGGCGGAGATGACTTTGACCAGCGCGTGATGGATTACCTCATCGAAGAATTCAAGAAGACCAATGGAATTGACCTTAAGGCTGACCGCCAGGCACTTCAGCGCTTGAAGGAAGCCGCAGAAAAAGCCAAGATCGAACTCAGCACAGTGCAGCAGACCGAGATCAACCTGCCCTACCTGACAGCAGACGCCACGGGACCGAAACACCTGGTGCTGAACCTGACACGCTCCAAACTGGAACAATTGACCGGAGACCTGATCCAGAAAACACTGGATCCAATCCGGCGCGCGCTGGCGGATGCCAACCTAAAACCCAGCGAGATCCATGAAGTGGTGATGGTCGGCGGAATGATCCGCATGCCGGCAGTGCAGGAAGCCGTGCGCAAGGAATTCGGCAAAGAGCCCCACAAGGGGGTTAACCCGGATGAGGTTGTGGCAATCGGGGCTGCCATCCAGGCAGGTGTGCTGGGCGGCGACGTGAAAGACATATTACTGCTGGATGTAACGCCGCTGACACTTGCGGTTGAAACCATGGGCAGCGTTTCCACCCCGATTATTGAGCGCAACACTACTGTACCTACACGCAAGAGCCAGATCTTCTCCACCGCTTCAGATTCACAAACCCAGGTGGAGATCCACGTGCTGCAGGGCGAACGCCCCATGGCAGCCGATAACAAGTCCCTGGGAAAGTTTATTCTGGATGGCATCCCCTCTGCGCCGCGCGGCATCCCGCAGATCGAAGTGACGTTTGATATCGATGCCAATGGCATCCTCAACGTGACCGCGCTGGACAAAGCCACCAACCGCAGCCAGCACATCACCATCACCGCCTCCAGCGGACTCTCGGAATCTGAGATCCAGCGCATGAAGCAGGAAGCTGAAGCGCATGCGGATGAGGATAATAAACGCAAGACACTGGTGGAAGTGAAGAACATCGCGGACAATTCAGTTTATTCAGCAGAAAAACTGCTGCGCGAGAACGGGGATAAAGTACCCGCCGAGATCAAGAAGGAAGTTGAAGACAGCGCCGCCAAGGTAAGAGAAGTGCTGGCCGGCGAAGACGCAGACGCGATCCGCAGCGCCACAGAGAATTTGCAGCAGGTGATCCAGAAAGTGGGCGCGAGCATGTACCAACAGGCGAGCGCGGAAGGCGCGACCCCTGCAGGTGATGCAGGCGGTGCAGCCGAAGGAAACCCCGCGGAAGGCGGAGCGACAGAAGGCGGTACGGCTCCTGATGGCGACGCCGGTGATGTGGTGGATGGGGAGTTCAAGTCTGTTTAAGGTTTATGGGTTTAATTAAATTTGCAGGGCGTTTTGACCATCCCCGGTCAAAGCGCCCTCTGTGCTAGATTGGATTGAAGAAGGAAGAACCGGATGACCCAACGAGATTATTACGAAGTCCTTGGAGTGGCGCGCAACGCTTCTGCTGAGGAACTGAAATCAGCCTTCCGCACCCTGGCGCGAAAATTTCACCCGGATGTGAACAAGGAAGCGGACGCTGAAGAAAAGTTCAAGGAAATCAATGAAGCTTACGCAGTTCTTTCCGACGCGGATAAACGGCGGGCATACGACCAGTTCGGACACGCTGGCGTCAATGGCGCAGGCGGAGTACCCGATTGGAGCTCGATGGATTTTGCCGATATTTTCGGTGAGTTCTTTGGCTTTGCCACAGGCAGCAGCCGGCAGCGGCAGAATGCTCCCCGGCGCGGCGCAGACCTGAGTTACACCTCGGTTCTTACTTTTGAAGAAGCTGTTTTTGGCGTTGAAAAAGAGATCGAAATCACGCGCGATGAAGTGTGCGCCACCTGCCGCGGCAAGGGAGCCGAACCCGGCTCCAACCCGGCGAAGTGTACTACGTGCGGCGGGCGCGGCGAGGTTCGCCAGGTACGCCAGACGTTCCTGGGATCGATGGTACAGGTGACCACCTGCCCCACCTGCTCCGGGCGCGGCGAGATTGTGACGACCCCCTGCCACACCTGCAAGGGTCGCGGACTGGAACGTAAAACGGTTAAGAAGAAGGTGCCCATCCCAGGCGGTGTGGACAGCGGCACCCAGATCCGGTTAGCCGGCGAAGGTCAGCCAGGGGTGAACGGCGGGCCGACTGGCAACCTGTACGTGGATATCAAGGTCAAACAGCACCAATTCTTCCGCCGCAAGGGGACGGATATATTACTTGATTTGAACGTGAACATCGCCCAGGCAGTGCTTGGCGCGGATATTGAAGTTCCCACGGTGGATGGGCCGGCGAAGCTGACCATTCCGCCCGGCACACAGCCTGGAAAAGTCTTCACGCTGCGAGGCAAGGGAAGCCCCTTCCTGCGGGCGAGCGGTCGCGGCGACCAGAAAATTATCGTCAACCTGGAAGTGCCAACAAAACTGAGCGCGCACCAGCGCAAGCTGATGGAAGAGCTGGCTGCCACACTGGGAACTGAAGTGAAACCGCAGGAGAAAAGCTTTATGGACCTGCTGAAGGATGTGCTCGGTGGGTGATGCCAAGTGGCTTGAAGTGTCCCTGACTGTGGACGGCGAGCTGGCAGAAGCGGTGGCTGAAGTGCTGGACCGTTTCGCTACTGGCGGTGTGGTGGTTGAAAGCAACGTGAAATACCGCAACGTGGAAGATGAAGGCACGCCGTACGGTCCGGTGAAAGTGTATGGATTCCTAACCGTTGACGGAACATTGGAAGAAAAGCGCCATAAACTGGAAGAAGCGTTATGGTATCTCAACGCCATCCGAGAACTGCCCCAGGCAGTGTACCGCGAGATCGAAGACCAGAATTGGATGACCGCCTGGAAAGAGCACTACCGCCCGATCGAGATCGGCAAAAAACTCCTCATCCTGCCGGCATGGATCGAACAAAAGGATGGTACGAGGGCGGCGGTGAAGATCGACCCGAGCATGGCTTTCGGCACAGGCACGCATCCCTCCACCCAGCTCTGCCTGGAACTGGTCGAGGACTATGTGCAAAGCGGCAAAGCGGTGCTTGATATCGGCTGCGGTTCGGGTATTTTGACGATCGCGGCATTAAAACTGGGAGCAAGCCACGCCCTGGCGGTGGATATTGACGCTGAATCGGTGAAGGAAACGCACAAGGCGTGCGTTTTCAACCAGGTCGGTGAACAAGTTGAGACATGGCTGGGGTCGGTGGATGAGATCAACCGCGGGGATTTCAGTATGAAGCAGGCTCCACTGGTGCTGGCGAACATTCTGGCACCTGTGCTCATCCGGTTGTTCGACGCCGGCATGGCAGAGACGATCACCCCCGGGGGAGTCATCATCCTGGCTGGAATCCTGGCTGAACAAGGCGAGAGCTTACGCACGGCAGCGGAATCCAAAGGATTGAGCTACGTGGAAGAACGCCACAGCGGTGATTGGGTGGCGCTGGTGATGAAAAAATAACACGTCAGACTGGCCGGAAGTCCCGACCAGTTTTTTTATTCCAGAGCCGGATTATACTTAATGGATGATGGAAAACACGGTCATACGCGAAGTTAATAAGGAAGACGCGGGAGACATTGCCCGCATTTACAACCCATATATCCTTAATTCAGTAATCACTTTCGAAGAAATCCCGGTAACTGAAGAAATCATCACCGGGCGGATAGAAGCGGAAATCTCGGCGGGATATCCTTACCTGGTGCTGGAAGCAGCGCAAAAGGTGGCGGGGTATGCTTATGCCGGGGTATGGAGAACGCGCGCAGCTTACCGGCAGACGGTGGAATCAACGGTATACCTGGAACAGGGATTAACCGGCAAAGGATATGGAACCCTGCTTTACAGGGCATTGATCGAGGAACTTCGGAAAAAGGATTTTCACGTGGTTCTCGGCGGCATCACCCTGCCCAACCCGGCGAGCGTGGCGTTGCACGAAAAAATGGGCTTTAAAAAAGTAGCCCATTTTACCGAAGTTGGATACAAGTTCAAGCGCTGGCTGGATGTAGGATTCTGGCAGTTGAATCTGTAGTTTAAACGATTTACTGCGGCGTATAAGGGGCTTGTTTCTCGATATTGCCGACGTATACAGGCAGGTCCTGGTGCCCGAGCATCTGGCGGATAGCCTGGGTCTCGCCGATGTGGTACCAGTAATGGTAAGTGATGCGGTGCATGGCAGATCCCAAGGTTTGACCAACGGGTTTCCCCTTACGCAACAATTCGGCTGACAGCCCAGCGGTATCCAAGGCTTCGAGGAATGCAGTGGAGGCTTTGGTGACTTTGCGCCAGGCTGCCAGCATTTCTTTGAGAGACGGGGTGCTCATAGGCGCGCCGAATGCAAATTCCGTGTTGAGGTGGGGATAGAGGATGCTATTTTGCGCGCGTTCGAGCCAATATTTTTGTTCGTGCCAGGCAAGATGTCCGACCGTCCAACTGATGCAGTTCATCTGACCAAAATGTTGGGCGCCTTCCTCTTCGGTTAACCCTTTTAATCCCCGCAGCCATTCCGACCGCGTGAATAGAAATTGCTGAACAAGCGGATGTACCATGTGAAATCCTCCCGGAATTATTTTGTGATGCTTACCAGGGAAATTTTACATGATTTCGAACGAAGTGGTGATCTGCGTTACACCTCGTAAAGTGGCGGCCACGGAGCAATAATTCTGTTCTGAAAGGTCGATCGCTTGTTTAACCTCTTTTTCCGTGAGATCCGTCCCCTTTAACCGGTAGGACAAATGGATCTTGCGAAAAGCCCAGGGGGGATCCTGATCCTGCTGCGCCTCTGTTGAAATTTCGAGACTTTCGAGGTGAAGTCTCTTTTTGGCGAGGATTTCCACCACGTCCACAGCGGTACATGAAGCCAGGGCTACCAGGAGTAATTCCGAGGGTTTCATCCCCACGCCCTCATCCGGTGTGGAGAGGACCACTGAATGCCTGGTTGAATCTGTACCGATAAATTGCTTGCCTCCTGCCCACCTTACTGTTGCATTGCCCATTTTTGCTCCTCTTGCGGGGTTAATTGCTCGCGATCAGTTCCAATAATTGTGTGGTGATCTCCTGTTGAGAGAGCCTGTCTGCATTGGCAGGATTGCCACACTCCTCAACCACCGATTCGAGGAAAAAACGCGTTGTAGACTGTATGGATGCCCGGACGGCGGTTAACTGCCGCAATACTTCCCGGCAGTCGCCTGCCTGCTCCACCATGGTATTGATACCGCGAATCTGCCCCTCGATGCGGCTGAGGCGGTTGCGAAACAATTTCTTTTTATCAATGGATTTAAGATACATTCCTACCTCGTCATAAAACATTTTCCAATTGATTAGTTATCCCTGGCACGCAGGGAAAAGATCTACCCTCAGGTAAATCCGCCATGCCCGCTTGAGCAGGAGCTTGAAGCAGAGGTGGAAGGTGAAAACGTTCCGCCACTTCCCCGAGAGGAAAACGCCGAGATTCTTTTTCTTGTGTCAGCGCTCTGGCAGATCGGACATGCCGGCAGTTCGTCAGATTGGTCGAAACGCAGCATCTTTTCAAATTCCTGCCCGCAGTTTTCGCAACGATATTCATATAATGGCATATCATTCCTCCGTGTATACCCCTGGGGGGTATACCCAATAATATCATGTTTCTGTTCAGAGGTAAAGTAAATGGTGAAATTCATACTTGACACAGAACTTTTGTTCTGTTATTATAATAGTACAAATGACCGA
>CAZHMD010000016.1:0-1228 GCA_964533735.1 uncultured Anaerolinea sp.
GTTCAAGGGCACACTGTAAAACGCTCAAAGCCATCTGATCATTCCCAACAAATACCCCATCCATCTCAGGGAATTGATCTAGCAATTCGATGAAAGCGGTCTTCCCACTTTTCGAGGACCAGTTGCCAGATGTCCACATCCTGTCTGTCACCATAAATCCCGAGTCTGCAAGGGCGGTTTCCCAGCCAGTTTTCCGTTGCCTCGCTTCCCACCATTCAAGGGGTCCGGAAATGTGACCGATATTTTTTCTTCCCTTATTGATGAGGTGTTCCGTGGCCATACGCGCCCCGTTGAAGTTATCGGTTATAACAATCGAGACACTTTCCTGTTTTTCCATTGTCAAAAAGATGATCGGAATATCGATCTCCGGCAATACATCTTTTAACCAGTTGCGGTTTTCTTCAATTTCCGGAGCAGCCCAGATGATCCCGTCCACCTGATGGGATTTGAACCAATGCAGCAATGGTTTTACATTATTAGAGTTGAAGGCGGTCAGTTCTTTTAGCAGTAATCCATATCCTAACTCTTCAGCTTTGCATGTAATTCCGCTTAGCGTCCTGGATGGACCAGTAAACCTCAATCCTGCTGTGACAACGCCGAAGAGAAAACTTTTTTGCCTGCTGAGGCTTTGAGCAATTGCACTGGGGTGATATCCAAGCTCTTCAATGATCTTCTGAATCTTGATTCTTGTGTCGTCGGACACATCCTGGCGATCGTTAAGCACGCGCGAGACAGTTTGCCTGGAAACGCCAGCCAATTTTGCTACTTCGTAGATGGTTGTTTTCGTTTTTTCAGACAAGATTGCCTCATTAGGGGGTTGAGAGTGGTGTTGTGAGCGGTCACGTGAGCGGTCACGTTACCGCTCACGAATATATTAGCAAAATAAGATTCCAATGTCAATAGGTTGAGGGTAATCTGATAGATCAGGTAAAAATTATGGGATTCAAAGCAGTAAAAAAAGTACCTCTCGCAAAACCCCAAGAACGAAGTGAAGGGGCGCCGAGATTCGAATACAATCCCCCCTATGGGGGCTCGAAACCTAGTAAACCTCGATTAAATTAAATGCCCCTCGCGAAGCACCCCGGAATGAAGTGTAGGGGCGCCGAGATTCGAATACAATCCCCCCTGTGGGGACTCGAAACCTAGTAAACCTCGATTAAATTAAAGTGCCCCCGCCGAGATTCGAATACAATCCCCCCTGTGGGGACTCGAAACCTAGTAAACCTCG
>CAZHMD010000016.1:1328-39287 GCA_964533735.1 uncultured Anaerolinea sp.
ATTAAATTAAAGTGCCCCCGCCGAGATTCGAACTCGGAACCTACTGATTCGAAGAGCTAGAACACAAGTTCTATACCGTATATATGGGGATATATCGTCTACTTAATCCCACATATGGGGGTGAAAATGTCTCCCAAGTCAATTTAATCCACTGTTTGGTACCTCATTTGCACCTTAATTGCACCTTAATTAACCAGCCAGTGAAGCAAGGAAAGGCGACCGTTATATGGTTACTCTATCACGTATAATTAGGTTGAACATTGGGCATTTTTTATTAGTGATTATGAAATTCTTAGCTGGGAAGTGAGCTCTCTTGGTATTGCGGAGTCACAAGAGAGAAGTCGAAATCTAACTGATTCAGCGGTATTCACTAAATTGCTTCTTTCTATAAACATATCGATCCAGGGAAAAGCATGATCACCGAATTAAAAAAATTTTACGTTGAAAAGGGAATTTCGGCATTAAGTTTTTCTGGGAATTGTAAAGTTTGTGAGTATTTCACAATGTGCAGCAGAAACAGAGATGGCAGCAAGAAAAGACCATTTATCACTGCGAAAGAAGCATTTATCAGTACAGGATATGAAACTCATAAAATTCCTAGAATTCTTGTCTTATCGCTCGACCCTAAACAAACTGACTTTTATGATGTTGCAGAGCATCGAACCATTGAAGAAGTGAGAAATCATGAAGAGATATCTTCTAGAGAAAGTTATTATGATTGGAAACCTTCGAGTCACTGGCGAAAAACATATGATTGTTTATTTAGATTGTTAGGAAGACTCATCAAGACACGAAATATTAACGATATCCGTCATTATTTTGCTCACACAAATTGTGCAAAATGTCGTGACAAACCAGGTAATGAATTATCAAGTGAAGAGTTATTTAGAAATTGCAGCAATTTCCTCCCTCAAGAAATTTCAATTTTGGATCCAGATGTAGTAATTACCCAAGGTGATATTAAGAAATTTTGGTTTATGCATGAGTTTAAAGAGAAAACTGATTGGGATCTCTTTACAAATTTTTCGATACTAAAAAAAGCACATCCTATCAAACTGAACGATCATAATGCGATTTGGATTGAAATGCATCATCCATGTCGTCGGGATAGTTATTATCAATTAGAAGATGTAGCTAACTTCAATCAGTATAGTGAATTGATCCATGCCTATTGGAGTGAATATCAAATTACTTAGTAAATTATCGTTAAATTTTACTGAGCAATTCAAGTGTCTGGAAATAATAATAAAAAGATTCAATTGATGATTTCTTCAACTTCTCCAAGCGCTGCAAATCATCTCGGGCGTTTATATGTAAGGAGGATATATCTGCTTTTCTATCAAATCGGAAAATTTTGGGTGAATGGATGAGAGTAAGTGCCGAAAGATAAGCGACTTTTGAGCCTGCCACAATTGCATCTTCTGGTGTAAAAGTCCCTTCATAGATATGGTTGCGTAGACTCCGTATGCCTTTGTCTAATTCGTCATATTCACTTTGATCATATTTATAACCCCGCATTCCTAACATTAAAGCCGTATTCAGAGTGTCTTGAAGGACATCCCTGGTTGTAATCGAAGCTAATTTTCTAAATTCCAGTTCCATGTTAGCAATTCTTTCATAGGTTTCATAGAATAACTCGGGTTTTACTAAAAAGTCAAACAATGTGCCAATATCAAAAAGCTGTTTTGCCATTTCAAGGGCTTTGTCGCAGTTATATTGAACTCCTGTGGTGTGTGGCGCAAACGCTGTCAGTTTATCTCCTAGTAGACATTCTGGACTAGGACAGCTGATAAAAATGGGTGGCCCATCACGATCCAGTATTTGAGATTTAAGTTCGAGGCTGTTAACTTGCGAGTAGAAGACTTTTTCGAACAGAAGATCCAACAAGGTGTACTTTTCATCACCATTAATATCGATAAAGAAAAATTTAAAGTGGCTTAGTGGCATTTTATTCGCACGTTTGTCCTCTTCCACCATAATGAAATTTCCCCGTGTGATAACCTTCTGGAAAAATGGAATCGGGTCAAGCCCGGGTGGGACGATAATATCAATATCGATTGAAAAACGCTTCAAGGAGCCTGTTATCAAGGATAGGGATGTTCCTCCTTTAAATATGAAAGGTAATCCGCTTTGCTGTAGATCTTCTACCAGTATGAAAGCCATAATCATTCGCTCGGCGAGGCCAGAGTCGTATTTACCCTCAAGGTTCTCAATCCATTCCTTGGTGCGGGTTCGAGGTGAAATCATAAGGAATTCTCCGAGTAAACTCTTAATTTCAGATTGGTCTTGTTCAGGATGAACCATTTTAGTTCATCTTGTGCAGTTCGTCTGCCTGCGTAACGCAGCATTGAATCCTGATTTATGATAAAAGTATCGAATGCGTTCTCAAAAATGGAACTCAATTCTCGCCCCTGGTATACATAATACTTTTTCTCATCCACCAAAATATCCACAAGGATTTTTTCGAGTTTAGCATAGCTTAGGAGGCTCCCTTTCTGCTTTTTTGGGGACTGGGATATTAACTTTGACACAATAATGGATTCATCTTGAACCCCGACATATCTATCTATTGTCGTGGAATCTGGATCAAGGAATGTTGGTCTGATACCAAGACTAATATAGTGGTTAAACACAGCACTCTCTGAGTCTTTATCGGTTTCAAGGATGATCATATTTGTTCGGGGTTGATGTGTCATCAGGTTGTGGAGTATCCTGGTTTCCCAGTAGATACAATTCGAGTACGGAAACTGGTCTTTGAACGCTTCAATAATTTTTTTGGCAGTGAGTGAAGGAATCGGTGTGAATTTTTTCTTTGGCTTCAAAGGGAGAGAGGAAGCTGGCTGAATCGAGTAAACGGCACTTCCGGAAGCATAAATTACCCCTTGTTTTTCCAATCCGTAGAGAATCCTGCGAAAGCCCTGGATTGTCAAATCTGGATTCTCGGCAGCAAAGTATTCTTTTAAGTCATTTTTTGTGACTGACTTGTTGTTTGCAAATTTTCGATAGAAGTCATTGATATTGTGGGTGTCATTATAGTTTTTCATCTCAGCTCCACTTTACTTTCGTAACGGGTCAGTTTTGGCTTAAAAATGACGGGTTACGAAATCATTAATAGTATAGCAGGGAAATTTAGAAAAAGTGTATTCTTCTAATGGTCGTGAATTAATTAGTCAATACTTGAGAGGACATTGATATGTTCTTTTAGTCTTTCAGAAAACCCCTTGATTTCAATTTACCTCCAAATTCGCGTTAAGCATACATTATTCGCGAATTTGAATGACGTCCGAAAAAATTTTCAACCAAGTAAATAAACATTTATGAAATGCTACAGAATTCAGAATTACTGAGTCTAATATAAACAAAGTATATTCATTAGTTTATATTCAATGAAGCAATAATAACGAATTTTCGGAACGAAAGTCTATTTGACCCTCCGCATTTTTCATTATTCCATTTCGAATCATAGTTTTCATGACCTAAATTTCATGAAAATATGGTGCTCACTTAATGAGCTCAACAAGCTTTCGATAGATTTCCACCATAGCCAGTGTATCCAGTTCACAGTAGCGCAACAGTGCTTCAGTGAGTTGTTCCTTTTCGCGCTGATCGACGTGTCCAAAGTTCATGTTCCACCATGCCATACTTGCCTGATCTCCTTTTCCAATAGCCATACCTTTATAGGAGAGATCAGGAACCATTACAGGTAGAACATGCTTGATTGACCAACTTCCTTTGAATCCAGGGTGCAGGTAGTAACCCAAATTGACGATATCACCGAGATCGAAGATTCTTTCATTTAGCTGCTCGAGGAAGGTGGCATACTCAGGATGAAGTTTTGCCATTTCTTTGTTCATGGTCATTTCAAAGGATTTATTCCACACGATCACAGTACCAGAATCTCCAATATCTTCTTTGAGTCCCTCAAGAAGAGGGAGGGTTGGATCACCTTCAACCAGGGAAATTTGTTCGAAGTGGATTGGCTCGTCACCTGATTTTTCCAGTTTATGAAGTGAGTATTGGAAGACAATCTGTTGTTGAGGGTGATATCCCTCAAATTGTGGGATGGCACAAATACAAGTTTCGTAATCCAAGAAATAGAGTGGGAATGCTATTTTTTCAAGTTCGATGGTAATTGCGTTGTGGTCAATATGTTCCGTGTTTGTTTTAGCCCGGTCGACGACCAGGAACTGTTTCGGGTTCAAATTAAAGGATGCCGGTATATCCTTTGCTGCCATAATTCCACGTTCCAATAACTGTAGCTTCTTGATCCTCGTCAAGCGTGGAACATCGTAGATCGAAAAATCAGGCAGTTCAGGATGACATAGAGCAGGACACGGACATTCTTTTGGTGAGAGACAGTGCTCCGCTAGGTTTGGGTCAGAAAGCTGTGCCACCCGGAGTGCTTCCCCGCGCAGTAGTTCTACTTCTGGCATTAATGCTTTTACTTTGTCACTTATATCTTCAGCGATGAAGAGGGCAGCCAGGTCCAGTTCGCCTGACCGAATATACTCTTTATTCAGGTGCAGCACGTAATAATGGTCAACCGAAATTTGTTTTGTCAGGATGACTGCCTGAAAGGTGACATCGTACACGATATCCTTATCCACCCCGGTGCTGCTCTTGATCTCGTACAGGTCATAAGTATTCGAATTGGGTTTGAATACCAGCCCATCCAAGCGTGAATCAAATGAGTCGTCTGAATAAGTCTGTTGCCACAACAACTGGTCGCCGGGGTGCTGGGGGAGAAGGGCGGATGCAAGAAATTCCTGAGCTAATGCCTCAACTCTGTTTCCTTCTTCGGCCAGATGTTGGTCGAAATCAGAAATACTTATCTCAATTTGCCCATGCTTTTTTGCCCAAAGGTGACGAGGCGCTTCGCAATAGAGAAGAAAGTCAGATTTGGTGATCCTGGCTGTTGTAGTTTGTTTCATGGGATTTTTTCCTTGAAGGGCAAGATTATAAAAAACACTAGTTTGTTCTGTTACTAGATAATTCTACAATCATATCCAATTTAGGACTAAATCTCGATACAGGGAAAATTATACTTCTTAAAAAAATCCCAAAAACATCGTCTGCGTCCTTGCTGACGTGCCGCAGACGGCTTGTTGACACGCCTCAGACGTTGACGCAGACCCTGCCGCTGACGTTGATCCACCAGGATGCTTTTTGAAGCGTTCTTTTTGACGAGGATGTACAAAATATCCTATGGGGATAAATGTCAGGACAATAGCCTTAGAAATGTTTTTTTAATGGGATTCCAGTGCTGTCTTGAGATCAAAATTACCATTCAACAATTGCTTATGAGCTTCTACTTTTAGCATAAACAAATCGCCCGCTTTTTATACGCAAGAAAAGACATCCAACCTTGGGAGAAAGGTGTGGCACATTGTTCTTCCCACTTCGATCCTCTAGAGTCTTAAGGGGGAACAGTGTAACGGGGTGAAACTTCGTTCCCGGTAGGAGGTTATTGTGTCAGGTCAATAATCTCACTCAACCG
The DNA here is from genome assembly GCA_964533735.1 of uncultured Anaerolinea sp. Taxonomy (GTDB): domain Bacteria; phylum Chloroflexota; class Anaerolineae; order Anaerolineales; family Anaerolineaceae; genus UBA6107. The sequence continues at coordinate 6,826 of CAZHMD010000016.1, forward strand.
CCAGGGTCGATAATCCCGAACTTCGACGCTCAAGTTAATATGGTTGGGTCCAAGATTAGAGCCTTCAGGAGGGGGAGGACAATTATGAATATGACCATGAAGATTAATCCAACCATCTTTAAGAGGAACAATTGGACGGTGTGAAAAGATAACCTTTGTGCGGGCACTAAACTCAAATTGAATTGAAGTGTTACAAATGTTCACACCGCGGGATTCGTATCTAGTTCTGCTGAGTCGGTCATGATTTCCACGGATCAATATCATTTTTCCATTCAATAATTCAGATAGAACATCAAAATTGCTTTTCTTTCCAAATGAAAAATCACCCAAATGAAGAACGATGTCCTCTGGAGAAATACTAGAATTCCAGTTTTTAATAATCAATTCTTGCCAGTTATCAGGGCGATTGCAGTATCTTCCAACATTGACGTGGAAGAAATGCGTATCGGAAATAATCCAAGTATCGGGAGTAATTATGAATGCGTTGTCGGGAGCCATCCTTTCATGCGAAATAGCAAATCATATTATAAACATCAATCCGTTTTAATAGAAAGGGGAACGACCTGCCGGTCGTTCTCTCCAGGTCGTTCCCCTAGCGTCTTAAGGGGGAACGGTGTGTGAAGGGGGAACAGCAGGTGGGTTCGATTTTGAATCCACCGTTTTACCAAGAACAATTATTATCTGCCTCAACATAAAAACCGCCTCCCATCTCTGGAAGGCGGTTAATTAGTCAATGAGAATCTATCCCTGCATCACCGGTCGAAACTTATACCGTTACTAACGATTAGGTTCGCAACAAAGACGATAAGTTTGTGGTTTAGTAATTAATTGACCGAAGATGGGTTAGTTATTGAATGCCAGGTTTTCCGTTTAATTCTTCAAAGTTCAAAAAGAGCAATTTTTCACGTTCTTCATCTTTAAATTTGAAACCCCATCTTTCTTCCATGAACTTAAGAAGCGTGATCCCTCTTGTTTTGATTTGAATAGGTCCCCAGATATTGTTTTGAGATACATCGATCTCCGAGTGCGAGCCATCGGAATAACCATTTCGAATCTTCTTTCCTGATGTATCATATTTGGCATACTTTTTTTCATCAAAACTATCATTTTGAAGCGAAGAATTAATTGACATTGAGAGTAAAAGAAGATTGCCCAACGTAGCGCCATAATACTTGCGATGCTCTTTCGGAATATCAGTAAACAAAGTTGCCCAATCGGTAGTTTCTGTTTGAGGATAAATGTGTTCAATGGAGATTCTGTCTTTTTCTGATTTTAGAAGATCATTCCAATCGACCTTCTTTTGTCGGCTCTCAGATAGCAAACTCGATTCATATTCATAGAGGAAATACCTTAGACCAGACCAGCCGTAATAACCTGATCCACTTTTGAATTTCTTGTAAAGATTGTTGTAGAAATCATTGCTCCGGAATGTGCTGTCAGAGTGGAATGTGTAGGAAAGCCTTTCCTCTAACTGAGCAATTATCCTCTCAGTCTTTATCTCACTTCGGTCCAACGCTCGAGCTGCATTATAGAATTCACTACTGCCATAATTGGACATTACAAAATTCATACGGAAGTTAATAAAAATAAATCGTTCAATCTTTCTAAAAAGACTAATGCGATCTTTCTCACCCTTAACATTTTTTAGAATTGCCATAATCAGCGGCCTAAAATAACCAATACCAATACGATTGAGGCGATCAATCCATTGCCGCTCCTCGATGGACATACCTGTTGCAAGATCAGGAAAGAATGAATTGAACCAGTGAACACTGGAATCCTTCAGACTATTGGCAAAATCCCGGATTTCAGTTGGTCTTAGTTGAGAATATGATTTTGGTAATATTTCCTCAACAGAATCCCCATTCTCGTTTTCAATGTCTTCTTCACCTAGTTCTGAGCGCACTTCTTCCGGAGTTTCCAATAGCACATCTTGCTCTATTTTCTTATGAACTTTTTTGGGCGCAAATTGCTCATCAAGGAGGAAGCGGATATAATCTTGCCCGGTCTTTCGGGAGTACTTAAAATACATTATCCAATGTGCCCGCAAGAAGTCATCATCATTTAGCGGTCGTATTTTGTTCCTGCCAAGTTGGCGATAAGCTTCTTTCCAGGCATCATTGATGGTCTCTCGTAGGCTCTTCCTGGATGCATGGTCTAATTCCTTGTCATTGTAAAGTGTAGTTAAATAAATCAGGCGATTTTTTAGCAATTCCAAATCAGAGAGCTTTTTTCCCCGATTATTCATTGTTTCAAAGGCGACGAAAACATCAAACTCATCCTTGATTACATATTCATTAAATAAAAATCGCTTGGTGAGTTTCTTGTAGATTTCTTGAAGCCCTTCAAGTCCTTCTCTCTCGTACAATTCGCGAAATTGCTCGGTAAAGTAAGTTTTTGCGTTACTTAAATTAAGCGTGTAAAAAGTTTCTTCTACAGAGCCGCCGCCTTCCTCACCAAGAATTCGAAATTTTAAGTAGTTATAACTTGGGTTGTCGCTCTCATATCCGAATATGTAGGTGCGAAATTGGTCACCAGTTGGTTTGGTCTTGAAAAGATAGCGGTTCTCTAAATCTGCAACGCTCATACTTTCAGTGACATAGATATTTTCGACAGTTTTTTCTTTGTTTTCCGGTAATGTTGTGACGAAATCAACAAATGATTGCAAGAAAATGACAAAAGTGGTTAGTCTTTGCTGCCCATCAACAATGTGATGAACGTGATATGAATGGTCATCTACTAGCCAAAATTCTTTCGTGTTTCTGGCTATTTCATGGTCTGGAATCTGTTTTAAAGTAAGTACACCAGTGTAATGGGATCGGTCATCAGACAGATTGACCAAGTCTTCCCAGAAATCCTTGAGCTGTTCTCTGCGCCAAGCATAACCTCGTTGGTAATCGGGAATGCGGAAAATTTTCTCTTTAAATAAACTGTCTAGGGATTTTGGTTCTTCCATATAGTAATTCCTTAACGAGGATAATATCTGTTTTTGTTAAAAACTAATTATGCCACACAATCTATAACATCTCTTGAACGTGTGGGGGTATTCAAAAAATTATTCCACACCATTTTTCAAATTGGCACTTGATTTGGTAATACAAGTGTATTACAATATGATTATTCAATAAGGAGTTGAATAAATGCCCAGGAAAAACTCATCCACTAAAGCAGTTCGCTCGTTTCGACTAAGTATCGAATGTGTTCGTCAATTGAAAGATCTTTCCAGCAATATGGGGCGCAGTGAAGGGGACGTAGTTGAGGTTTCAATCGACCGAATGTATCGGGAAGAATTGAGGTTTGGAAACTTGATGATCGGTGAAGGCCAAAAACCTGAAGACAACTACAGCGTAGGAACGCAAGAGGGGTAAAGATGATAGCGGGATTTATTCACTTTATTTGGAAATTGATTTGTAATGCAACTATAATCCTTGTCTGTGCTGGCCTGGTCTTTATCGGTTTCAAGGCTAACCAACCCATGTCAGTTTCAGATGCTCCACACAGGATGACCTATATCGAATTCATGCAAGATCGAATCGAAGCTGCCAAAACGGTTGAACCTTCGAGATGCGGCTGGGGAATGATGCTTTCATTGGCAACACTTGGTCCGATCTACAGCGTGCTGTACACGGCAGTGGCGATCAATCCTGATAGCACCTTGGCCAAAATGACCGCTTCCGACCCGGATATTCCCAAGGGAGTCGAAGGAGCCAAATGGTACGAAGTTCCTGGAATCTGGTGGGGTGTGGTCGAACGGATATCTTGGACGATGCTGGGGAAGCCGGCAACCATTGGGTGTCAGTTTAGACAAGTCAACTTTAAGAATAAGTAAAAATGAAACTATGCTGCGAATAATCCTTTAAAATCATTAATTCCATTCTAAGAGTTGAAATGCATTTTGATATTTTGTAAACCTTGGCCGAGGTCTAACTCCATCCTTTCGAATATTTGCAAAAGTGATACTGAACTTACCTTTGTTTACTCCTTCTTTATTTTGATGGGCTTCTTCGACCAACTCAAGGGATGGAATGATCCAATATATATTTGCTGATTCAGAATAGAAGATGTAGAAAAAATTCTCCCGTGGAGAACGAACTTCCATGGCTGCAAACAGTCCCGGGTTTTTCGCATCAAAAGACCGGGCTTTAATTTGGATATCAAGATAACGAAGCTGCCCTCCTTTTTCTTGGCGAATGACACAATCGATTTGCTGATCATCAACCAAGGTCATATATACATCATGACCTCTGCGGAGTAACTCAGCCACGGCAATGTATTCCTGTCGTTTTCCAAAGGATGCTGAAGAGCGAAACCTCTTTTTTTCACTGTTTTGATCCTGAGATATTGATATACCTTTGGGATTTTCATCAGAAGCTTTTTCTTCATGTTGATAATCCTTAGTATCAGTTTTTATTGAATTTATCAGATACTGGTATTTTTCGGGAACATCAGCAGCCTCGGGTTGATAGGGATCATTTTCGCGCCCATGATTTGGTTGGTCAACACCGCGCTTAAAGGTTCTATAAATTCCGTGTTCAGTCCTCCAGAGATAGTTGCAGCCAGCTTCGAAATTCAAAGGGGCATTTGCGACACATCTACTTGTTATGTGGGTTTGAATTCCATGCTGAGTATCATGAAATTCGCGCTTAATGAAGTTTCGAATATCTGTTGGAGTAAATGTTCCTTGGCTCTGCTCAAGGATTCTAGAGGCAATAAAAATCTCAACATGAATTTTCATTTGAGTTATCCATACCTTTCTAAAACCTTTTTAATTGTTCCATTTCGCAAGTAATCGCCGTATCTTTTAAATTGCCAGTCTAATTTAAACTCTCGTAATTTATTAATCCAAGTAAGTAGATCGGCACTAGGATTTTTCATTTTTTCAATTTGATCAAACGAAGGAGTTTCGTTAATTAGTAAAGACCCAATTTCTGAATACATTCGAGTTTGATTTTCGGATTTGCAATTTCGCAATCGGTATGGTAAAGCTAAATTATTATTCTTGATAATGTCATTCACTTCTACATAAAGTGGGTGATTACAAAATACATATGGGTCAACATAAATGCACGTAAAATAATCTAGAGGAAGTATCCCGTTTGGATATGTGCAATTAATCTCTGGGCTCCTTGCTGATGGGTTCTTAAAATCATTCTGAAGGTCTTTTTTCCATTTTATGTATAAGGTTTTCGGAAAACCATCTTTAATTGGATAGGAAAATAGATTATCGACTTCTTCGATGGAATTCAATGACTCTTTATTTCGATCAAAATCCATTGCTCCAGCAGATCGGAGAGTTATAGAAATATCTTCTGCAATATTTAAACTTTTAGGGTTTATTTTTATTAATATTGGCCCATAAGTATTTGGTGTAGCACCATCTCCATTTGAGAATGTCCATCCAAAATCTTGTAAGTTCACAAAGACTTTATCCCATACTGCATTCTTTTTATCGATATCATCAGTATCAAATCTGGTAAACGGAAGCCCAGATTCTTCAAGTGTATTTCTTGAGGGTATTCCCCCGATTTGGAGGTAGGATTCAAAATCAACTAACTGGCAGGCATGATATAGAGTAACTTGACGCTCAAGTAAATTATCAATCAATTCTTTTATGATGGCTTTTTCGGTGAACATATGGCTCCTATGATTTAGAAAAATGAAAGTTGAGTAGTTTCTTGATCTTTCTCCTGATTTGTGGAAATGTGGTTTCGTAATTGTTCCCCCTTTTCAAAAAGCTCTTCAAATAAGCGGGGTTTTATTTGCATCCACATTTTCTCGGCTTCGAATCGAGATAAACCTATCTTGTATAAGCGCCAATCCATTTCTCTTTTCCACCAGGGGGAGGGTAACATTTCATTTTCAATAGCACTTGAAAAATAGAACGATATCCAAGAGACTTTTCTTGAATTAATTCCCACTTTTTCAGCGATTTTCTTGATAGCTTGTTTTCCTTCTTCAGTATGTTTATCTATTGCAATCCAAAATGGGAAATCGTTTTCGCTGCAGATAAGAGAGGTGCACTTTTCGATGGTTGGAATATTTTCCATCGTGGCTAAATAGGCAGCGGCCTGCATGAAAGCTCGATCCCAGGGCCAACCTGCTCGTTTGAACGAGGCATGTGCTTTGTCAATTAACAATTCTTTCTGAGTTTGGTTTTGCACATTGTCTTTCATTCTTTGCCAAAACCCTTCTGGTTTCTGGATCGCTTCTGCTATATCTTGAACAGGTTGAAAAGATGATGAATTTGTGAAATCAGATGAATCTCCTTTTGAGAATTCATAAGACAATGACCCTAGTCCTGCAGCATCTTTTTGCTTTTGAGAAATTGCTGTTTCAATTAAGACTTGCGTAATTGACTCAGTATTTAATTCCTTGTCAAGCAATATCCCCAACGGCCAGCTCTCCTCAAATACGATAACTCCTGTTCGACTGACTAACCATGGGGTATCTCCCACTTCAACCAGATGATTTACCACTTTAGGTATGAGCGATATGCACCCTCTACGGACTGCTTTTTGTAGAAGTGACCGACAATTTTGGTGAGTATCTGGACTTGCTTTGTGTACTGTCATTATTCAAGGATTCTCATAGAAATTTGTTATTCAGGAAAATTCGGCCACAACAAGGCAGCAGCAAAGATACACATCAAAATTCGTGCATCACTTGTTTTTGGATAGGCATTGTCGTGAACAATCTTGTTGCGTTCTTTTCTTATCGTATGGGCATAATCACGTGCTTCACTCGAAAGATAATCCGCATCAGATGCCTGGTTGATAAGGTCGCTTAAGCTGACTTCGTTATCTTTACAATTAAGCATTTGCTTAAGTTCTGTTGACATTTTATTGTTTATATCCAATAAAAGATCTAAACCAATTTTATTTTGATCAATTATCTTGCAGAACTTGGGGTCATTACTCGTGGCTTCTTTTGCTCGTTCTTTGATGAAGATTTCAATATCTTGCGTTTGAGTTTTTTGATTTTCTAAAAGTTGTCGTAATCGGGTTGCTTGTTCTTGTGATTCAATATTTTGCTTCTTTAACTCAACAATTTCTGCTTCTTTATTTTCCATTTGTTGCGTCATGATAACGATCTGGGTATTCAAAACATCGATTTGATCAACAAGTTCCTGCACCTTTGGCTCTTCTTTGGATTGCACGCTTGTTGCCATCTGTTGGATAGTTTGTTTTATCTCCTGCAAATCCTTTTTTAACTGTTCGTTTTCTGCTTGTTGTGGAATCGACTTTTGAGGAATTGGAGTTACTTTGGGCTGCTGTACCATGATTTGAATGTCATCTTCGCCAAATTCAGCAATAAGATCTTCATAAATTTTTTTAGTTTTTGGATATACCCACACGGATCGATTGGGGTCCCACGTTCTTGGTACTATTTTCTTAGCTCGTTCTTTTTGGGTAATGGGGATCGATAGAAGGTAGTTTGTTTCGGTTTCCTTGATGACGATCATGATTATTCTCCCTCATTTAGTTAAGATAATCCGGTAAAACGGATTTCATTATTTACTTCATTCTTCGGTTGTTTCACTTATTTCCATTTCCGCAAACCCATTTCAAATAGATGGTTGTTATTTGGACTATTTAAGGCAAATATGTGAGAAACATTTTTCCCGCGAAATGTAATTTCACGAACTAGGTTTCCACCCTCATGCGCATGGATTATCAATACCTGATCACAAATATCCATTGCAAGCTTATTGCACATTTCCGAAGTGTTCTTTGTGATTCTTTTTTCAGCAATAGGAAAATCGGGCGCAATAATTGTCAACTGACCACTTTCAATTATTGGGCGAAGGTTCTTTGGAATCCGATATGTTTCTATTGTTTTTGCCAAACAGTGGATAACAGGTTGACTCCCTCGTAAAAGGATTTCAAAAATATCTCTCTCCATGGATGAATGAAACCCACTTACAACAGTAGTGCCTTGATCACGAATCTTTTTTGCTGCGTCGAAACCTTTTAAGACCAAATTCCCTGGGCAACTTTGTGAGCACATGATGCCCAATAGATTTTGATTCAGATTATTGAGGTCTCCAATCGCTTTCAATGGATGACCTCTCAGGTCTATTCGCTGAATTTCAGCATTTGGTTTTACCATGCCTATCTTTCTTCAACTTGCCAATCGTTAAGTGTGAGCCCTGATCTCGTGATCAATGTCCGGCAATATCCCTTGATCGAAGCTGCTGAGAGGTTCACATTCATATACCAGCCATTGGTCAATTGCCGGTTTGCCACCGGAAAAGGATCTCGTGACAAATATGAGGTCATGGTATTCGCGATTTCGTCAAAGTTTTCCACGATTTGGATGATCGCTTCTGTCGTTTTCTCAGCTACATCCCGCCAGGAGTCGACTCCAATATCTTGACCCAGAAATACCAGTCGGACTGGACTTGTTCCAGCGGCTGTTCGCGGCACAGGAATTTGACCGATTGCCGGCCAGATTTCCAAAATATTTGATAACAGGAATTTTGCCCTTGTTTGAATAGCTAGGTCATTCCAACAGGGGATTGGTTGTTGGAAGTATTGATGATTCATAAGCAGCGCATGTTCAGCCAGCATGGGTTGTTTGCGTGAAAACGGCAAATTGGAAAGATCGCCATTCCATTCTGATGTCACCAGTGTCAAGTTGCCGAGGGTATGCAGGTATTGATCAAAGATCATGTTAAAGTTCTCTCCGATATCCGTTTTCCATTGATCACTGGGTGTTTGGGGAAGGATATGTTCGATGGTTGGATCGCCATCCAAAACCGTATAACCCCCCCTATTTTCACGAAGAGATAAGTGTTTGTTGATGGTTTCCAATACAAGGGCTGTTTTTGCACGTGTCGGACTGCTGTTATCGTAAAGACGTCTGGTGATGCCCTTTTGATTTACCGCATAATCAGCTGGGTAATTTCGTTGCAATAAGACTTCTTTCAAAGATGGGATGAAGTTACCGGCATCAATATCTTTCCATAATGCAGGGAACACTTTATTAAGATAATTGGTCGGCTCGCCTGTGAGGTACCTGCGCACCATATAGTTTTCAAGGATCTTTAGAGCTTCAAGAAATTGGCTTCTATCAATCGCTTGTCCATTGTATGCATCATAAAGTGCAAGCAAGAATGGGTAGCCCGTGGAAAACTCAAATGCGTTCAATCTCTCTAATGCTTTTCGGATATCCAGATCTCCTTCATGTTCTGGCCGTAAAAACCGATCATAAAAGACTGCAAATCGCTGCAGGGTGATGACTTCCTGCTCAAAAAGAACCGGTGTGCAAAAATCTGCTTCGATTCGGTCGCGGAAGCGGGCGTAGACGTGATCCTCATTCCCCAATACACCATTACGGAATGCCAGGTAATGACGAAGAAAAGCCGTGAGTTCGCCTAAACGTGATCTGCCCACCTGTCTTTTTTCCTGAAGAAGGTCCTCGATCTTGGACCAATGGTTCTCAAACACTTCAGGTTGACGGGCTTCTGGCAATTTCATGGCGATGTAATTGCGGACCAGATCGGCCTGGGTGAGGGGTTTGCCTTTAGCGTTGAGGCTTTCAAAAATCTGGTAAGGTTTTTCTTCGTTGTTTAGGTTGATAAACACGACCTGTAAACAATTGATGATCACCAGGAATAAGCGGTCTATATCCAACTCGCCATTTTGCAGCCTGGTTGAGAATTCCTCTAGGTAAAACGAATATGCAGGGGATATTCGACTGCCATTCGTTGCTTCTTGCGAAAAAACGCCATTGATGATCGATAAATAGGTACTTCGATCTCCATATTTTGACGTTGGCAGCAACTTGTATTTATATTCCCCCGTCTCATCTGGATTGGTGATATATTTTCTGATCTTGTTGTACTTATCCGGGTGGCGGGTCTTGACGATCTCTGCCAGTGCGCAGAGGATGAGGGTAATGGTGGTCAGGCGCTGTTGGCCGTCTACCAGTTTAAAAACGGGCACAGTTCCGTGAACCATGCCTTCATTCACAACAACCAATGACCCCATAAAATGCTCAGGGGGCTTTTCTTCCCGATACAGCTCATAAAGATCGAGAATGTCATTGAGCAAGGTTTGCCAGTTCAGTCTTTCCCAGGCATACTCGCGTTGGAAATATGGCAGACGAAAGTGAATATCCCCACCGTTTGAAAAAACTTTCGCGATTCGAAAACTATCAGCTTCCATGAAAAGATTTCCTTCCTAATAAACGGAATAGGGGACTAATCGGTTTCTTCTGCACTTGCTCCCATACGGTATTTGATATCATAATTAATGATGAAATCGAGTTCTTCATCAGAAAATCCGTAATGGTCGGAAATTGCTTTATCAATACTATCAATAATATTTTTAGATTTTGAAGGGTAAAAAGCTTGAGAAATACTATTTGCTCCACCTTGGTGTCTTCGCAATTCATTCACACTATTTTCTTGAAATCCATTCATTAAAGCCGAAGCTAGTTTATAAATTTGAATACGGGTTTCGTTACCGATTTGCTCGATGGAAAATGGAAAATTCTTAATATCATAATCATAAAGATGTTGGTAGGATGAAAATGCCTCATAGTAAAGCCAAAATAAATTTGAGTTCAAAACCGCTAAAGAAATTTCTTCATATTCTTTATTTTGAAAACTAATAACACTCTGAGTGCTTGATTCTCCATCAATTCCGTTTTTCGAAAAATATGGTGGAAAATCAGAGAAAATTCTCCAATATAATCCTCCCGTATTTCTATAAAAAACTTTAAATTTTGTATGAATTGGGGACGTTAAATTAGACAATCGGTCGTTTTGATCGAAAAGTTTTGTGATTATTGTTAATGTGTCAGAACCGACTTTTGGTATTACAAAATCTTCTGTGCGTAAACGAGAACAGTTCCCATAGGACAATAAACTAAAAACATGAGGTCGTGCTTCTTGATACCATTTCATATATTCTGTGGAAAAAAGAGCTTTTTCTTTTCCTGTATTGGCAGCGATTAGTATGGACAATGGAATATTTACGCCTTCAAATAATTTTGCCGGGCGCCAGCCAAAATGACTAGTCCATTTAATCGAAAATGCAGTTTTAGTGAATTGAACAAGATCTCGCATACCACGGGTGCAAAAGGCACTCATATGAACGATTAGACCAAGTTTGCCTTCTCGTTTTAATAGTTTTTCTGATTGTTCTACAACATATGCATATAGATTGTTACAATTTAGTGTTTTAAAGTTTTTAATTGAATAATCATTACGTATTTTTGAGTAAGCAACATATGGCGGGTTACCAATTATTACATCAAAACCACCCTTTTGCATAATCCCGTAATAATCAACAAGCCAATTAAATGGTTTATGTCTCAGCTGCCATGGTGCATAATGTAGAGTGTCTGGATCTATCCCATAGGTTTTTGCTAAGGCTCGGTTCAACTCATTGTTGAGTTGGCTCAGCCTATTTTGCAGGATTTCTTTATCCTGGTGGGTTACAGAGCCTTTTTCCAATTGTTGCCGTTGAAACTGTAAGTAAGATCGATTAGCAAGGTTGGCTTCTTCCTCAATTCTCTTTATTTGGTTCTCTTCCTCCGGATAAAGCATACGCATTTGCTGGCCATCGCTCATAAACGCTTGCCGCACTTCATCAATAGATGAAAACCCCACCAATGTATTGCCGGCTCGGATGTTGAAGTCAATATCCGGTAAAGGTTCAACGTCCTTCCCATTTTCAACCTGAGCGATCAATTTCAGGAAGAGCCGCAACTTGCAAATTTCCACCGCTTCTTCCATGATATCCACGCCATAAAGGTTATTGACAATTATCGATTTCAAAATGAAATAGCGTTCATTATGGTGCTGCTCCACCTGGTCTAATACTTCACGAAAGTCACTGAATTTTTCCGGCCGGTGTTTTTCGGTGGATTGCTCCAGTTCAGCAATGAAGACACGCATACGCTCCAGGCAGGCTTCGTAAAGCGGTTCCAAAATATTGAGCGCGGCAAAGAGAAAGGCTCCCGAACCACAGGTGGGGTCAAGCACTTTGATCCCGCGCAGGGCTTTCCAGAAGGCGCGCAGCAATTCCGGTCCTTCACTGGCTTCCACCACGTCCTGAGTAAACTGTTCAATATCCAGGTTATAAGTGATCAGGTCATTGACTTCATGAATTTCACCTGTTCCAAGTTTCTGAACCAGGTCTTCATAACGCGTTCGCCGTCCCACAACTTCGCGCCAGGTCTCTGTAGGAAGAGAAAATTCATCATTTGCCGGCTTGTTCCATTCCTCTCGTTTGGATACGTCATCTATTCCGGCTTGAATTTCAGCCGGCAGAGAAAGGTCGCAGTCTTTTTGGACAGAGGGAAAAATATAGCGCCTGGGGTCAGAATATAAAAAGCGCCAAACGGATTGCTCCCCCTTAAACGCGATGGCACAATCTTTTTGGGCTTGGTCAAGCAAATAAGGCAGGATGGTGGAACGGCTGATATACCCGGTGATGTCCTCTTTGGTGTAGTAAGCCCCCATTTCTTTCTGGTTAATGTATTTCTCAAAAATGTAGCCCAGCACATCCGGGTTGATCTCACTGTCGTTGCGAAGCGGACGTTCATCCAGGTGCCAACGGTACTGATCAAAGAAATCAAAGACACGCTCAAACGCAGCATCCGATATTTGGATCTTCTTTCCGTAGGAGATCTCAATTTGGTGCTGCTGGAAGATGCCTCCATTCAAATAGGGAACATCCCCCAAAAGCCTTTTCATTTCTGGCTTTCGCTCGTCCTTGTTCATAGCAAAACCCTCAAAAAAGAGGGGGCAGAGAAAGTCGGTGTAAAAGAGGTCTTGTCCTTTGCTTCTACTTTCAATCAGCTTTGAGCGAAGATAGTTTTCATCCCCATTGAGGAATTGTTTCTTTTGAATGAAATATACGAACATTAAACGGTTAAGGGTGACAGAGATATACCAACGCTGCATCCCTTCATCCGGGATCCCCTTCAGGAAACGCATGAAAGCTGCGTGTTCTTCTCGAAACCGATCATAAAAGCGGCGGGTGACTCGCTCAACATCAAACGTAGCCCGCACGCGGCTCGCGACATCGAAAATTCCCAGGCTTTCTTCTTCCTCGAGTGTAAAAACGAGTCCCTGGAGACGTTCGAGCAGTGCCTGACCGCTTTGACCTTGATAATAATCATATTCACGGCTGGTGGTCGGGCGGCCAGGTTCACGGCGCACCCACTGCCACACCTGTTTTGTGTAATTCACATTGGTAAAAATCAGAATATGTTCGTGGATCAATTTTCGTAACTGGGTTTCGATTTTTCTTCTATCTGCGTAATCCGGAATTAGTCCGGATTCCAAGGGAGAACAGATCAAAACGGTTAGTCCGCGCTTTTGGGCAACCGCGGTCAGGTGAAGCTGGTCGCCGTTGTACTGGATTTCTAGGTCGGAAGTGGGATGATCCCATCCCATATCCTCAATAAAAAGTTTTCTAAAGTTGGAGGTTTGCAAATGTTGGCGAGCGCGGTTGAGATCAAATGTCATCTTTTTCCCTCAATTTATTTATTGGATAATCCCATAGAGCAGATGATCTGGGGATCTTTTTCTTCCTGTTCCTCTGTAATAATACACAGCCGATCTTCACTCCTGAGGGTGACAACCAACTCAGCTAGTTGAAAATCCTGAATTCCGCTGCGCAGCAGGCGGTTGAGTGTGTCTTTCGCACCTTCGCGCAATGGGAAGCGGTAAATATCATCGATCGTTTTCAATAGCTCCTGGCTTACAAACAAGGTGCCTTTATTTTCATCCGCGAATCGTTTCAATCGTTCATAGACCCTGAATCGTGCTCCGGAAGGCCGGCCTAATTGTCCACCTGTGGATTTTTCGTTGGTCAGGATTAGTTCAACACCTTTGCGGACCAGGTCATGATGGTTTTCTTGACGGGGAATAGCCGGAGTATCAGGAGTGCATTCTGCAGCTCGTAGGATCTCCAACTGGCTTTCGGTGACGTTGTTTCCGTTTTGATCCACCCAGGCTAATGAATCATTACCCTCACCGGTTCGTGCGTAGACCAGCACTCCATTTGGATTTCGTGGTGGTGCTGAAACATGTTCTTTGGTTGAGAAAACCAGGGCGGGTAATTCATCAATTGTTTTACGTAAGCCTGGGTTCTGAGTGATGGCGTTGTTCCAGATCTGATAGGCATAAGAGGAGAGATCAACCTCCGTATCGTCGTCTCCATCCAGAATGCCAGCCTTTTCATTGTATAAATCTGCCACAACCCTATCGTTGAGATCGTCTTCAAAGAAAGCTTCATCCGTTCCAACGACTTCAGCGTTTTCTTTAAGTCTCTTCCTCACCCTGGCTCGCAGGCGGATGATCTTCTCAACCCCTTCGGCAGGCAAGAATGAATAGCACAGGATTTCATCTGACTTTTGGCCGATACGGTCAACACGGCCGGCTCTTTGGATGAGCCGTACGATTGCCCAGGGTAAATCGTAATTTACGACAATATAGCCATCCTGAAGGTTTTGACCTTCGGAGAGCACATCGGTGGCAACCAGAACGCGAAGTACTTGTTCGGACCTAATTTGCTTCTCCACTTCATTTGCGATTGGGCTAAAACGCAAGGCAAACGAAGTTGGATCATCTGCGCTTCCTTCTACGCCTGCCAGGTGTGTGACACCACTGTCTTTTAAACATTTTTCGAGATAACGAACCGTGTCTGCAAATTGTGTAAAAATGATGATCTTTTTGTCAGAATGGGTTTTATTGACTAAATCCAATAACTTTAAAAATTTTGTGTCTTTTCTCCAATTCCATTCATGGCACTGCTCTAAAACCCGGATCAAATTTTGAGCATCTTCTCTCAGGTGTTTTTTCAGAGAAGGGATGAAAAATCCGCTGCTTAACCAGTCAAATCGCTTCTTGTAAGTTCTTGCGTACGAATCATAGATTTCTTTGGCTTTTTTCTGATAATCCGGTTCGGTTCGGACACCACTGACAAAATTCCCAGCAAGGGTCTCGTCTACCATTTCCTCTGGGAGTTCGTCTTCGTTAGGGATATCAAAGAAATTCGTATCTTCGATATCTGCGTCGTTGAGTCGTGTATCCAAGAGACCAACATCCTGTGTCCCGATAGGCAATGGGAGGTTGTTCTCCAGAGCATGCAAAAAAATGTAATTCCGCAGAATATGGCGTTGAACGGATTCTAGAAAAACCTCACCGCTGCTTTCCATACGTTTGAATAGGTTTGTTCTGCAAAAACCCATCAATCGTTTTCCAGCGCGAGACAGGTTATCGAGAATTTCTTTTTCGCTTTTTGATGCCTGGTTTATTATTCTTTCATTGATGTAATTTCCTAATCCGTATCTCGGTAAGTTAAGATTGTTGATAGTGTTTACTATGTCGTCGGAATACAGCCTGGCATATTGCTCGTTCGGGTCTGAGTCATTAACCTCAAACTTAACTGTTTTTGGGATACGGTTTGGAAAATAAGAACGACTGCCATCGTCAAGCGTAAGAAACCGTCGTCCAGAATCAGGATCAAGCTCAGCGTAATTCTGAATGATGAAACTGCGCGTTCTGCGAACCATATAGAGCCGCATCAATTCACGCCAGTCGTCAGCGAATTCGCTTTTTTCGAAAGCGGCGAGTGTCCGGGGAGAGCATTGAAATTTGCGAATGAATTCAGTTTCTCCGAGCTCTCGGAGCAGTTTTTCCGGTTTTACTCCGAGTTCCTTATCCTCTGGAACAAACAGCCTGAGCTGATTAGAAAGATCCAGATATGTTTTATTATAGGGGGTGGCAGAAAGAAGGATGCACCGGCATTCGTTCTTATCAATGTATTCGCGAATGATTTTATAACGCTTTCCTTCTCTGTTGCGCAGATTATGGCTTTCGTCAAGGATAACCATCCGATAGCGCTTCAAATTGGGCAATACTTGTTGCACACGGCTGACCGAAACTACTTTTGCGCGCATCCGATATTGTTCTTGATATTTTTCCCACATGCTGACTAGGTTCTTGGGGCAAAGGATTAAAGTTTCAAAATCTTGATCATCTTCAAAAATCCGGGCGACTGCAGTAGCCATAAGAGTTTTACCCAAACCAACGACATCACCGATTAAAACTCCACCGCGCTTATTGAGGTGATGTGCAGCTATCTTCACCGCGGCTGTTTGAAAAGCAAATAATCGATTGCCAAAATCCTTTGGAATGCGAAATTCATTCAGTCCTGCCCGGGCTTCCTGTGAGAGGTGATATGCCATTTTGATATAAATTTGGTATGGTGGGATGATATCTTCTCGCGCCCAACTCTCTTCAATAATTTTCGCTAATTCTTCTGAGATATCAACGGTTCCCCAATCATCCCAACGATCATCGAACCATTTCGATAATTTTTGGCTCGCGTCGCTATCAAGAACATCCACATTCAATTCACCTTGTGCAGAAAGCCCCGCAAGCGTTAGATTGCTGCTTCCCACATATCCAATGATAGGATTGAATCTATCGTTTCGGAAAAGCAGATATAGCTTCGCGTGCAAGGGATGTTGAAGGAATAACTTTACGACCACTTTTCCAGCTCGAATCTGGCTGGCTAATCTGCGAAGGGAAATCTCATCCTGGTTTGAAGGAGCTCCTATCGTCAATTGATTTCGGAATTCCTCAGCTAATTTCTTTTTCAAGCGCAGTTTTGTTGAGTTATCCAATTCACCTTCGGACTTAATAAATTGATAATAGGTGCGAAGTTCATCTTGAGGTAAACGCTGCATACCAACTAAAAGACGAACGCATTGACCATCACAACCAGTCCAAGAGTCAATCTGTTCTCCAATTTCATTCCAACCTCGAAGATTAAAATAACCAACGCAAAAATCAGCTCGATAGGAAGCATTTAATGCTTCCCGAAGATCCGGAAGAAGATGTAAGGCAATGTTGTCAAATATTCTAGGCATAGTTTAGATTCCTATCAGTGAATAGCACCTTAGTTGGCTGCGGTTTGATTATGAATTTCTCTTTGTTTTATCCAATCTAGGATTTTCTCTCGCCTGAATCGCCAATGTTTCCCCACCTTGAATCCAGGAAGTACCTTGTCTTGGGCAAGTTTGTAAATTGTCGAAAGAGGGATGCGTAAGTAAGTTGAGACTTCTTCAGCCGTCCAGAACTCATCCATATCGGCCATTTTCCCTCACTCTCAGTGACTAAGTATTATCACAGATACTCCAATTATTATAGCATTGGCAAGAAAAAACATAATTCATGGAAGGTCAAGATTTTCGTCGTACACAATTTGGGTTAAATATATAATTGATAAAAATTCATTGGATTATTAATGAGGGGTAATTATGATAAAACAGGGAAAGAATCAAGAAAAACGCTCAAGATCAGAAGAGTCAGCTTTTTCTCCATCTGAGTTCATGCGATATCGCCACCCCGACCTGTTTTCGGATTCAGTAATAGATCAGTCCACAAGCCTTTCAAGTGAAGTGTTTGAGTATTGTTTAGAAACTATTACTAGTCATAAACAAGAACTTGAGTTTGAGCATTTTTGTCGAAAGTTAGCAGAGAAGGAAATTTGCCCTAATTTAATCCCACAATCAGGACCTATCGGTGGTGGAGATAGTCAAGTTGATTCAGAGACATATCCTGTATCGGATTTGACAGCTCTTTGCTGGTATGAGGGAATTGGTCGAGAGGCAAGTTCTGAACGTTGGGCGTTTGCTTTTAGTGCAAAAAAGAATTGGAAGCCAAAAGTTGATTCTGATATTAATAAAATCGTAAATACTAAAAGAAATTACAAATTGGCTTATTTTATTACTAATCAATTTGTAAAGGATAGAACAAGGGTAACAGAAGAAGAGAACTTAAAGAAAAAATACAACATTGAAGTCCGAATTCTGGATCGTACTTGGATTGTAAAGTGCGTTTTTGAACATGATCGGCTGTGGATGGCTATTGAAACTTTGAACATAACTGGATACAAAAGTGAAGATATAAAAAGAATTGGTCCAAAAGATGCTCAAAGGAAGGCTTGGCTTGAGGAGCTGGAAAAACAAATTAATGATCAGGATCGATATTCTGGAGTTGAATATCAAAAAACCGAAGATTGTTATGAAGCAGCTCTTTTGGCGCGAGAATTGGAGCTTCCCCGGGTTGACGTTGAGGGACGATTCCAAAGGGCAATTGAGAATGCTGATCGCGTAAATATCAAGGAGCAAAAATTACATATTGTTTACAATTTTGCATGGACAGAATATTGGTGGTATGAAGATTATGAGTCCTTTAATCACCTTTATGATAAGGTTGAGGAATTGGTTGTTGGTAGTTCACTAGCTGATGATATTGAATTACTTATAAATCTATGGGAAGTACTTCATACAGCAGTTCAAAAAGGACTTATCTCTCAGGAAGACGCGGAATTGTCTAGAAGGATCCAAACGATCAAGAGGGATTTGGATAAACTAATCAAAGATGAAAAAAGACCGAATAATGCTCTCCAAGCCCTAACAAACAAGCTATTTATTGACCTAACAGAGTCTTTATTCCAAAACAAACCAACTGACCAGATACTCGAACAATTTGAGGATGTTTTTAAAAAATCCGAGGGGTTACCTGAATATCCACTATCAACGACAGTGAAAATTATTCAAGAGTTGGGTGATCTTTTCTCTAATTCACCAAAATATGATGAACTTCTGGATGTTGTCATTGATGTAATGGAAAAAAGGACAAGCGAAGGACAAGCAGGATTACTTTTACTCGAACGGGGAAAACAACAAATGCGTTCGAAGAAAAATTATGAGGCAATAAAATGTATAGGACGTGCCCAAGTAAAACTTGCAAAAGATGAATATTTTTCTGATTGGATTACTTCGATAGTACTTTGTGGATTAGCATATGAAGAAGTAGGTTTGACCTGGGCAGCTCGAGCCAACTTACTTATGGCTACCAGCCATGCATTTACAAATTTTTCCAAAACCGGAAATCTCAAGACTCCTCCACTACGTTATTTACAAAGATTAGCTTGGTTGGAAATTAAACTAGGCCGTTTTCCTTGTGCTTTATCCTGGATAGAATTATCCTCAATAATTTTTAATATTTTAGTGCTTGATGATGATCACAATCAAAATTATCTGAATGAAAGGGCCACTGAAGATCAAATACTAGCAATTTTATTAATTAAGACAGAATTTTCTGAATTGAATTTATTGGGTTCTCTTCCCGAAATCCTCAAAAAAATGGACTTGGCTGCTTCATGGATGACACTCTTGTATATATTAGGTTATGAAGATTTACTTCGAAGAGAAAATGCGATTCCCATTGAAGAGAATTCTGATACAGTTCGCGATCTATTTAGTAAGCTTTTTGAGCAACCAGTGTGTAAAGTGTTACCAGATCACCCAGATTATTTATCTAGTCCCACAGTGAAACTTGTTTCACCTGTTCTGGGATGTAAATTAACCATCACAACTCCAAACGATAACGCTAATATTTTTTTAGCGGAAAACATTATTGGTGCATTAGAAGCTTTTTTGGCAACAAGTTTTGAAGGAAAAATAATACCATATCGTTCAGAGTTAGATATCCATATTAAGATATCAGATATTTTCTTTGGTCTGCCTGAATACTCGATTAATGAGCATCAACAAGGGGAGATAGTAATTCACTCTCCCAAAGTAATCGGGAAAAATAATTCAACAGAGCGCACAGCTTTCCGTAATTGGTTACAAAAGCTAATCGTCGATATCGCCTGCCAGATAGTAGTTATTCCAAATGTTGATTCATTTATTGACCAAGTAATTAAGGATGAACGAAGCTTTGATCGCGCAATTCTATTCTCTGATGTTGAGTTTTCAATTTCCAACATTCTTGGGGATAAACCAAAGATCCGTCTTTCAGATTGGAAAAATGTTGAAGGAGTCGACTTGTTTCCTCTCAGAAGAGAGACTCCATGGGACTATGACATTAAAAGAAAAAACGATGAATTGGATAAAAAGCCTATTGAACCGGGTGAGGGCGAATTACCTGAATTCCTATCAGACATAGATCAATTAAGTCATAAAGATCGCAAGGTGATTTCCTTGATTAATATTCCATTATGGGATAAAGCTAAGTGGTTAGGTATGGGTTTTGTTTGTATTGGAAACGAAGCTCCAATTTTAGCCCTTGGTTTTGCAAACCCAAACGCAGCAAATCAGATATTTGCTGAATGGTATGATAAGTTTGGTGATTTTGATGAAGAAAATAAACTTCGTGTAGCAATTATTATGGGAATTAACAGATTACAACCATATAACTATAAAGTGTTAATCTCAACTAATCCAACAGCTGAGGATTTCGAAAATTACAAACTCATTATCCAAACTTCAAGATGTAATGAGATGTTTCCGAAATCTCTTGCGAATTTAAATAATTTTCTTTCAGAATATAAACGTGCTGGTAAATTTGTTTTGGTTCCTTCAACAATGGATGCTAGGAACAACATACCTGAACCGATAGGGAAATATGCATTGGGAAAAGATAATTTAGTTATAAGGCAAGCGTGGGAGATCGGCCCAAATGATCCGGATGTTATGGCAATTCAAGAGGGTGATGATCCTATTATTCCGGAAGGCATAATTAATCCTCCAATCTATCAAGCATTAAAAAGACATGAAGAAAGAAAAAGCAGGAAAAGACATAAATAATAGCCTTTATCCAATAATTCCTTATGATGAACTACTCGAAAATTTCGAAAGGTTGCGTTTTTTTCTCAATTCCTGAAAGTCCATTAGCCTTTTTAGAATGTTTTTTTGCGTGAAATCTCCGACTCAAGAATTGCTAATAATACGCTTTGAAAAAAATTACCTAAAAATTTCAAAGCAATTTCATCTTTGAAAAAGAAACTTCATTTTCCCCCTAGGATAAGCGATATTTAATTTGTACAATGGGTCTATGTGATCGAATAAGAAACAAATCGTCGCTGATATCGTAGGGCATACAACAAATCGTCAGAGCGACCTCGAAATGGGAAATCCATTTCAGGTCGTTTTTAATTCAGCGACTCCAATAAATAACAGGAGCCTACTGATGGCAGATCCAACCCCACCAAACAATACGGAAGCAGAACGCGCCTTCCTCGGTTCAGTTCTTCTTGCGCCGGAAATCTTCAGTGATTTTTCTTCGTTCATCAAACCTGAAGATTTCTATCTCCTCCGGAATCGTCATATTTGGGAGGTAATGCGAAATTTGATTGAAGAGGGGAAGGACATAGATTATCTTACCTTGCATGATGGATTGAATTCTAAAGGTTGGCTTGAAGAGGTTGGGGAAGATGCCTATCTCATTCAAATGATCCAGGATACACCGACAGCCCTCCACGCTGAGTCATATGCACGGATTGTGAAGGATAAAGCCAACAAAAGACGGGTTGCAGATCTTTCCATGAAGGTTGTGCAAAATGCATATAGCGAAAACCCCTTTTTGGATCTTAGTGAGGACGTGGAAAACATGGTCACCGGTTATTCTGCACTATCTGGGAATTACGAGCGCCTGGTTTACTCTGCGGAACAACTCTGTTCATCAGAAGTGGGGGATTTGACCTGGATTCTCAAAGATTGGATTATGGCAGGCGGGATTAATCTGATTGCCGGCATGCCAGCAGCCGGTAAGAGTTTCCTTGCACTGGACCTGGCAATCGGTATCGCATCTACTGGTTTCGCCTGGAATGATCAACCAGTACCGCTTGGAAAAGTAACCTATCACTTTCTGGATGGAAGTTTTCGAGGAATGCGTTCTCGAGTTCTCAAGCTTTGCAACGCGCGTGGGATTCAACCACCAGCAAACCTTAGCTTTGATTTCTCCCCTCTTAGTTTACGAGAACCCCATGAGGTCTTGGCACTCAAACAACGGATTTCAAGCCAGGGTGTGTCTGTGGTCATTTTTGATGTCATGGCGAAGTTTGCTCCTGGCGCAGACGAGAACTCAGTTGCAGAAATGTCCCCATTGATGAATTCGATGCGAGAGATCGCTAACCAACTGGGAACAACATTCATTCTTATTCATCATCTCAACAAGGGAATCAGCAATGATTATTCTTACCGGGTTCGAGGATCCACAGACATTCTTGGCTCAGTGGATACTGCCATTATTGTGAATTATGAAAATTCTTCCACAGCAAACTCCATGCGGGTAATCCAACCCCAGAAAATGCGCGAAGCAGAACCGCCAAAACCCTTGAGGTTTCAACTAATTTCTGAGGATCAAAAGATTACTCTGAAGTTTTCCGATACCGAAAATATGCAAGTGCTAAAGGAAGTTGGTCAGCAAGAACGCATTTTTCAAGATTTGATTGATTACCTTCAATCCAATCCCAACCAGGAATTCATGAAACAAGATCTGATTCAAATCTTAAGCCTTCCGCAAGAAGCCAGGACTGTCGGGCGTGCCTTTGCTCAATTGTTGCGGGATCCAAGAATACAGATAGGGAAACGAGGTTCCTTTAAGACTTACTTATGCATCAACGACAGACCAGACCAACCAATCCCTTAAGGAATGGTTTGGCTGGTCTGTGTTTATCTAAACAGTAATTTCTAAAAACCAAAAGGAGAAGTAAAAATGGAAAGTGAATCAAAAGGTCGTTTGCTCAAAGGGCATGAGGTTGCTCAGATACTCAATATCAGCCGGGCGCTGGCTTATCGCATGATGCAGCGTGGGGATATCAAAGTCGTCAAATTTGGGAAGTCTGTCCGAGTAGCTGAGAAAGACCTGCAGGAATTTATCGACAAGCATAAGCTGCTGGAAAATTAATCAATTAGTATGTTCCTTTCTTCCTCGCCACTGAACTGGCTGAATCTTAGGATTAACATCATGATCGGTTTTCGATATAATGAACATCATCAATTGCACCATTTGCACCTTAACAATTGGATAGAGCAGCCGAAAAAAGAAAAAAGGTCGCCTTTTCTTGATGTTTTTACAAGGAGTCAAGAAAATGGCTAGAAATCACCGAGGAAGAAATGAAGGGTCGATCTTTCAGAGACCCAACAAGAAATGGCGCGCGCAAATTTATCATCGCGGGCAGAGGATCAGTAAGAATACAGAAACCAAGGCTGAGGCATTGGAATGGGTCAGATCGATGCAAGCCGAGCTGGACAAGGGCTATGATTTCAAAGGCAGTACCACAACCTTGAACGATTACCTTCCAAGTTGGTTGGAAAACCGTCGGCTTTCCTTGAGACCCAAAACAGCGCACCAATATAGTGCCATCATCAAAAAGCACATCCTGCCTGAAATGGGTGATAAAAAGCTCAAGGATTTGCGCCTGATCCAGATCGAGCAATTCTATTCCAGCTTGCTGCAAAAGGGTCTGGGTCCGAGGACGGTCAGGGTGGTTCACAATATTCTTCATGCTTCGTTAGATAAAGCAGTGAGGTACGGGTTAGTGATCTTCAACCCAACGCACGGAGCCACTTTACCGCGTTACTCACATGAAGAGATGACTGTTCTGGGTTCATATCAAGTTGGCCAATTTCTCGTCGCTGCCCAGAACAGTCCTCATTATGCTTTCTTTCACTTAGCTATCACAACCGGAATGCGCATGGGCGAACTCTTTGGCTTGAAATGGTCCGATATTCAATGGAATGCGGGTGTGCTGCATGTACAGCGGCAGAAGCAGTACGTTCCTGGACAGGGGTGCTGTTTCATAGAACCCAAGACAAATGCCGGCAGGAGAACCATCAAATTAGGAGAAGGCTCGCTGGATGTTTTACGACATCACAAAGCCTATCAAGCGATGCAGAAAGAACGCGCAGGGAATCGGTGGCATGATCTGGATTTGGTCTTTTGTAGTTCTGTGGGTACACCCGGAGACGCGAGCAATGTTCGCATAGATTTCAACCGAGTACTGGAGTTAGCAGGATTGCCCAAGATGCGCTTTCACGACTTACGGCATACAGCAGCCTCACTTCTCTTGAACAACAAAGTCCCTGTGATCGTGGTGTCGGGTATGCTGGGACATTCCAAACCGAGTGTCACTCTGGATATTTATGCTCATGTGTTTCATGATATGCAAGGGGAAGCAGCGATCATCATGGATAAGCTAGTCACCCCAATTCTGGTAGAAATTCCGCAAGTAAAGACCAAAGTCCAAAAGAAGGATTGATTTGAATTGCACCTTAATGCACCTTAAATCAAAAACCCGAAAAAATTTCGGGTTTCGAACGGCATATGTGGCGGTGTGTGATGTATTACCCAGTACATCTGGCGCCCCCGGCGCGGCTCGAACGCGCAACCTACTGATTCGAAGTCAGGCACTCTGTCCAATTGAGCTACGGGGGCATCCTTACCGATTATACCGCAACCTGTTTTACTTACTCACCAGGGCTTTCAAGAACGACAGCGTGGTCACCGCCTGCCCTGAAAGCAGGTTTTGTGCCCTGAAAAGCCTGGCTCCAGCGCGCACAAAGATCACTGAGGTACCGGCCAACAGCAGCGCTGCCAGCCCGCTCTGCCAGAACGGAACAGACGTCGCAGCCAGGCGGGTCATCATACTCACCGGCGAGGTCAAAGGGAATAAGCTCAACGCAATTGAAATCGGGCTGTCGGGAGTTTGAATTAAGGCTGTGATAAACACAAGCGGGATGATGAGCGGAATGATCACCACGGTGGTGGTTTGCGAGGCTTCCCGCAGGTTCGGCACAAGTGCTCCCACCGCCGCCATCAGGCTGGCGTAAACCGCGTATCCAAGTAAAAAGAACACCACACCCCATACCAGAACGGAAACGGGAAGCTTAAACGCATCTCCTAGAGCAAAGCGTTTGCCGGAGAAAAGCAGCATCAGGTAACCTGAACCCGACCACACTACCGTTTGTAATAATCCTGCCAGACCGAGCGCGATGATCTTCCCGGTCAACATCTGCAGTGGAGATACTGATGTAACCAGGATCTCCATAGTTCGGTTCTGTTTTTCATTGGAAATGCTATTCAACAACAACGTCGAAGAGCCAAGGATTACACCGTAAAAAAGGAAGGTCACAATGTAAGGCAGGAAGAACGTCAATGGATTGTCAGCATCTCGGGTGGGTGTTTTTGCTAGGGTGACTTCGGTAACATTTGTTGGATTCTGCACCCGGTACGCCAGGTTAACGTCTCCATCTGTCAGCGCGTACGCCAGCAGAGCTTCCACCGGGCTGGAGTCTGCGCTCGCCGCCAGGGGATTAAAATCCGGACGCACATACACGACTTTTCCCGTTTCAAGGAAGTCTTTCTCGATGAGATAGTAAGCTGTGATAGTTCCCTGTGTAAGGGCGGACCTGGCAGAAACCTCATCATTAAATTCAGTCAGCTGCGTCTCATAACCAGTCGGAATCGTGGAGACCAAACCACTTTCATCCACGAACCCCTCCATAGATACCGTGGTTTTCGGACTGAACAATTCACCCAAAATATTTGTTGAATCCACGCCGGTTGACTTTTGAATTGTTGAAACGACGAAAAGAATGATCATTCCAACCAATGGCAGCATGAATAGGGTGATCAAAAATGAGCGCCGGGTAACCACGCCAATGAATTCGTTTTTTAGGATGAGCCAGGTTTTAGACATCGACCCTACCTCACTTCTTTTCTAAAAGCTTCTAAAAGGTTTACTTTCTTGCCGTATCGCAGCATCCCCAGCCGGAACACCCTGCCGGCAAGCCATAACGAAAAAAGGGCAAGGATGATAAGAGAAGTGATGGAAAACACCAGCTGCCAGGTAGGGATCACAGTAAACACCGCCCTCATCTGCAAAGCCAGGGGCGCCGTCATCGGGAAAAGGCTTAATGCCACGGCAATACCGCCATTGGGATTCATCATGATTGCAGTAATAAACCAGAATGGGATCACAATCGGGATGGTAAAGATGCCTGCCACCTGTTGTGCCTCCCGCATCTCAGTTGCGGTTGCCCCTACTGCCCCCATGGCAGCTGCAACCATCACAAATGCCGGAAGGAATGTTCCTGCCAATAAAAGGATATAAGACGCTGGGATTTGAGGTGGTTTCCCCATGGGGATGAATATCGGAAGAACATTGACTGCGATAATCGTAAATATGATCCAGATGATCAATTGCGTTAAACCCACCGATAGATTTCCGATGATCTTGCCAGCCATCAACTGGTTTGGGGAGATTGAAGTGACCAGTATTTCCATCGTGCGATTTTCTTTTTCTTCAACCACCGCCTGCAAGAGGTACCCGCCGCTCACATTGACTGCGATCACAAATAGAAGTCCGGTGACAATGGGAAGTACCATAACCATCCAATCGTCTACCCCGATCTCGCGTTTGCCATCTTCAGAACGCACGATCAAAGCAGTCCCCTCGGTTAGCCGTTTCACTACTTGTTCAGGTTTTCCATTAATCAGGTTGAACCTGAGAAAATCTCCAAAATCACCTTCAATATTCATGCCCGTTTTGGCAGCAGAGACCATTTTTACCTCACCCGTAGACATGTAATTGTCACCGAGCACGTAATAAGCTTGGATTTCTTTCCTGTCGAGTGCGGCTCTGGCGGCGAATTCATCCGCATATTCTGTGATTTCGATCGGCTTAAGCAGCGCGTTTCCTTCCTTTGTCGGTTGTATATGACTCTCGAGTATCTTATAAGTATCCACGTACCCCACCGGGGTGTCATCGTACTGTATCCAGACCGAGAAGAATGAAACCAACGCGATGGCGCCAACAAACAGGGGCATACTCAATACACCGAAAAGAAAGCGTTTGGTTAAGACATGATGTTTGTATTCCTGCAGGCATACCAGCCAGAATTTCTTCATTAGTCCCGCGTTTCTTTAACTACTTCGATGAAGATTTCATCAAGGGACGGCACAGCGATTTCATATTGTTCTAATTCGATCCCTCGATCAACCATCGTTTTTAACAAGTGTTGAGAAGTTACCCCTTGCTTCAGATGTAGCAGATAATGGCTGTTTTGTTTGATGATCTCTTCCACACCTTCAACTTGAGCTGGCAGGTCGATCAATGGTCGCACGATGACCGATTGGCTCGCATATTTTTTACGGATTTCTTGTAGTGTTCCATATAACATCGTGCACCCTTTATGGATCAATGCAATCCGGTCTGCCAATTCCTCCACCTGGTGCATTTGGTGAGAACACATCACAATGGCTGTGCCCTTGGCGCGTTCCTCGCGCAGGATGTCTTTGACCATTTGCGTGTTCACCGGATCAAGCGCGCTGAATGGTTCATCGATGATTACGAGTGAAGGCTCGTGGATCAGCGTGGTGATCAGCTGCGCTTTTTGCTGCATGCCTTTGCTCAGTTCTTTCACTTTCTTTTTACGCGCATCCGTCAGGTCAAAACGTTCCAGATACCCGCCGACCTTGTTCCGTGCGTCAGTTTCTTCAAGACCCTTCAATGTCGCCAGGTAAACCAGGCATCGCTCCAATGGGATGTCCTGGTAGAGTCCTCGTTCTTCAGGGAGGTAACCGATTTTATTCTTTTTATCTTCAGACATCTCTCCACCCAGGATGCTCACCTTACCCGAGTCCGGTTTGAAGATGTCGAGGATGATGCGGATTGACGTCGTCTTACCTGCACCGTTTGGTCCAAGCAGACCAAAGATCTCGCCGGATTCCACGTTGAATGAAACATCGTCCACGGCTCTCAGGTTGCCAAAATTCTTGGAGATATGATCAACAATTATTGCGGGCATGAGGGGTCCTTTCTGAAAATAACAACACTTATTATATTACGAAAAAAACCACCTCTGGGTTTCACCAGAGGTGGTGGGATCGTTAACTTATACCTTATTCCTTCGTGTACGGTTCTCCATCTGCTGCCGGCATTTGACCCTTACCGATGAATCCGGCCAGAACGATCATGGTGATCAGGTAAGGAGCCATCGCCATGAATTGCGGCGGAATGGCTGAACCCAGGATGGAGAGTTTGGATCCAAGGGCGTCCGCGAAACCAAATAGTAATCCTGCTCCCATGGAACCAAGGGGTGTCCAGTTTCCAAAGATCATGGCCGCCAGCCCGATAAAGCCTTTACCTGCGGTCATGCCTTCATCAAAACGGCCAACTGAACCCAGGGTGAAGAATGCCCCTGCAATACCCGCCACAACCCCGCCCAACAGTACCGCCATGTAGCGTGTTTTAAAGACATTTATTCCCAGTGTATCTGCAGCCTTGGGATGTTCACCCACCGAGCGCAGGCGCAAACCCCACCTCGTTGAGAATAAAGCCACCTGGATGACAATTAAAAGGATGAACATCAGGTAAACGAATAGGTTGGTATTGAAGAAGATTGGTCCGATTAGCGGAATATCCGCCAATAACGGAATCGGGATGCGGGTGAACATGGGTGGCGAATTCAATGCTTGGTTGGTTTGCAGGAACTTCTGAGATACAAAAGCGGTAAAACCTGCAGAAAAGATATTGATTACTGTTCCTGAGATGATTTGATTTATTTTGTACTTGATCGATAACACAGCATGCAGCAGCGCCAGGAGTACCCCTGAGAGGATTGCTCCCAGTAAACCCAGCCAGGCATTATGAGTCAAGCTGCCAACTAGTGCCCCGACCATTGAAGCCATTAACATCATGCCTTCGATGGCAATATTCACAACGCCTGAACGTTCGCATAGCACACCTGAAAATGCTCCTAAAGTGATGGGTACCGAAAGGAGAACTGCGCTGGAGAGCATTCCTGCCAGGTTAACAGATTTGCCCGATGCCTGCCAGGTAAGGAAGGCAAAGATCAGGAGCATCCCGGTAAGTCCAACCATCCCGTTGGTGACTTTTCCAAAACCTTTGAGCAATTGATAGATACCAATTGCCAGGGTGAGACCGGCAAGAATGATCAGGGTGATTTGGGTTGGGACGATCCAATTGCCCAACAACCCTTGTGTAATTCCACCGGGTGTCATTACAAATGTCGTTTTTGTTTCTGCTGCCATGCCCCTCGTAAACACAACCAGGATGATGGCTGCGATCAGGATTTCCACGATTCCCATGACCAATTTTCGGGTGGGGGAAACCTCGTAGATGCGGTGGTGCTGAATGGCTTGTGATGTAGTGGCCATTATTTACCTCCTCCCCAACCGCTGACAAACACAGTAGTTTCTTCCAATTTTGGCTGCCGTAACCGGTAGATTGCGCGGATTATCGCGGGGGCTGCCACAAACATCAAAATAACTGCCTGGACCACGTCAATAATATCGATTGGAATTCGCGAAACCACCATCATACGCGTAGCGCCGTTTCGCAGGGTTCCGAAGAGTATGGAGGTAAGCACCACTCCAAGGGGGTGGTTATTCCCGATCAAGGCTAGTGCGATACTGTCATAACCATAACCGGAAGAAAGTCCCAGTGCCATACTGCGGTTGATTGCCAGGATCTGAACGCCGCCGGCAATACCCGCGAGTGCACCAGATAAAGCCATTCCAATTACAGTAGTTTTTAGTACGCTTAAACCGGCATATTTGGCTGCCCGGGGGTTTGACCCCACAGTACGCATATTCAATCCCCATGTGGTTTTAAACAAAAGCCACCAAACGAACCATGCTACTAACAAAGCGATAAAGAATCCCAAATGAAAACGGATTGGCGTCTGGAAGAATTGTGGTATCCTGGCGCCCTCCTGGATCATCGGGCTGATAGGCATGCCGCCTGAACCTGGTCGGGTCATCGGACCGGAAAGAAGCCATTCTGTTAATCGGAATGCGATCCAGTTCATCATGATTGTGTTGATCACCTCATGCCCGCCGGTGGTGGCTTTCAAAACACCCGGAATAAATCCCCAGATGGCTCCCCCCAGTGCCCCAGCGAGTAGTGCCAGCGGCATATGGATGAAAGCCGGAAGACCAGTGATGCTGTATCCAACGAACGTGGCAAAAGCAGCACCCATGAATAACTGACCCTCTACGCCAATGTTGAATAGCCCAGCCCGGAATCCAAGAGCAACTGCCAGGCCTGTAAAGATATACGGGGTTGCCTGGACGAGGGATTCCAGGAACGGGTTCAAGGCTTCGCGGATTGCCTTGGGATCGCCGTCTTTGAGAGAAGAAACGATTCGCGCCGGATCCCCGATGGATCCTGTGAAGAGCGCTTTGTATGCCACCCAGATCTCGACAAATGATTGCTTCAATCCGCCGAAAAATGAATCTCTGAATGCAGCGTACACAGTCTCACTGGTTGCCGCGATCATGATCGCTCCAATGATCAATCCGGTGAGAATAGCCAGGGCGGGAATCGCAATTACGCTCCAGAAGGAACGCTTGTGTCCCTCGAGTTTGCCATCGTGGTCGTGGTTCAGTTCCTGGATAAGCACCTTGCCGGCATCAGTTTTTGTTTTGTTTTTTGGAGTCAATGGAGCACCTCTCTAGAAAGTGGTTTCCACAATTCTTTTACCTTCGGATTTGATTGGTTCTTCCGGGATGATCCCGGCCATCAATAAACCAATGTGTTCTTTGGTCGCCACATCGCCATCGACGACTGCAATGATCTTCCCCCGGAACATAACTGCGATCCGATCAGATAATTCCAATATCTCATCCAATTCTGGGGAGACGAGCAAGACTGCGCAGCCTTCCTCGCGTTTCTGGACGATCCGTTTATGGATGTATTCGATAGACCCAACATCCAGTCCGCGTGTAGGTTGTGATGCTACGAGTAATTGGATCGGCCGTGAAAGTTCGCGGGCAATGATCACCTTTTGCTGGTTCCCTCCTGAGAGGGTTCCAACTGGGGTGAAGGAACTCGGAGTTCGAATATCAAAATCTTTGATTAACTTATTGGAGTTTTCAAGGATTGTTTTATACTGCAGAATAACCCCTTTGGAAAATGGTTCCTTATGATAAGTGCACAGAACCAGGTTTTCAGCCACTGGGAACGGCAGGACCAGTCCATCAGCCTGGCGGTCTTCCGGTACATGCGCACTTCCCATTTCAGTGATTTCCCTTGGGGAAGATTTGGTAATATCTTCACCGAGTAAGGTGATTTTACCCCTGGATATTTTTTTAAGTCCTGTGATTGCTTCTACCAATTCTGTCTGACCATTTCCTTGAACGCCGGCTACACCTACTATCTCGCCAGCACGGACTTCCAGGGAGATATGGTCGACACAAACATCCTGCATGTTATCTGCTACGACCAGGTCTTCCACAGTAAGAACTACTTCACCTGGTGTCTTTTTCGTCTTTTCAACCACAAGGTTTACTTCATGTCCAACCATCATGGAAGCCAGTGAATTCTTGTCCGCCTTGTCAGGAGTAGTTTCACCCACCATAGCTCCGCGGCGTATGACCATAATACGGTCTGCCACATCCAGAACCTCTCTCAACTTGTGAGTGATAAAAATTATGGACTTTCCCTGTTTGGCCAGTGATCGCATAATGATAAAAAGATCATCCGCTTCCTGCGGGGTGAGCACTGCAGTAGGTTCGTCGAAGATCAGGATCTCTGCGTTCCTGTATAACAGTTTGATGATCTCTACCCGCTGTTGAACACCAACCGGCAGATCGCGGACGTAATCATCCGGGTCGACTTCCAATTTAAAATTCTGAGATATTTCCTTGATTTTTAATGCTGCCTTGGGCCGGTCAAGAAAATCCCCGCCTTTTACACTTTCATTTCCCAGCATTACATTTTCAGTAACGGTGAAAACCGGAATGAGCATGAAATGTTGGTGTACCATGCCAATACCAGCGTTGATCGCATCCGTGGGCGAATTGACCGTGATCTTTTCATCATTAACCAGGATTTCACCTTCATCCGGCTGATAGAGTCCATAGAGGATGTTCATCAGGGTAGATTTTCCAGCGCCGTTTTCCCCCAATAATGCCAGAATCTCACCTTTTTGCAAGGTGAGATCAATATGGTCATTTGCCAACACGCCCGGGAAACGCTTGGTGATCCCTTTCAGCTGAAGAATTGGAGCCATATGTTTACCCCGTTTCTGTTCAAGGATTTCGTTTATTTTACCATATACAAAAAAAGAGGGTTGGAGTGAAACTCCAACCCTCTTTTAGCTTACTTGAGATTACTTGAGAACAATGGTTCCGGCGATGATGTCAGCTTTGAGCTGATCGAGTTCTGCCTGGAGTTCGGGGGTTACGAGGGTTCCAAGATCGTGGAACGGGGACATCGCAACACCTTCGTTTGCCAGGGTACCAACGCTCACACCACCAACATAGGTGCCGTCCATTGCGGACTGGATCACTGCAAATGTGGTTGCGTTCATCAATTTCTGAACGGAAGTGAGGGTGATGGCGCCGTATTCTGGGCTGGTCAGGAACCAGTCAGAGTCAACACCAATGACGTATGCATTGCCGCGTTCCAGAATTGCGGCAGCAGCACCAAGTCCAACAGGTCCAGCAACTGGCATGATGATGTCAGCGCCTTCGTCCATTAGGGTTACAGCCAGTTCTTTGCCTTTTTGCTGATCGTCAAAGGACATGCTGAAGAGGCCTTTGGTGTCATCAGTCAGATCCCAACCAAGAACTTCCACTGCGGTTCCCTTAACTTCATTGTATTTGG
>CAZHMD010000017.1:0-34440 GCA_964533735.1 uncultured Anaerolinea sp.
ACCGTACCGGTTGGGAATGGATTCATACCTGGTTGAGCCTGGGGATGGTTGTCATTGCGCTGATCCACATCATCTTCCATTGGAAATGGATCGTGAATACTACGAAACGGGTTGCCAGGGATACCTTCACCAGCAAGAAAACCAATATGAATGCCAAAGGCTGGCAGAATGTGCTTGTGGATGGATTGGTAGCGTTAAGCTTTCTCATCTGCGCCATCTCTGGAGTCTATTTTATTTTTGCCGGCGAGAGCCGTGGTGGTCTGGCAGCGGACCCGATGTTCCTATTTTCCCGCACTGCCTGGGATGTTATTCACACCTGGTCTTCAGTGGTGTTCATCAGCGGCGGCATCGTGCACTTTGCCATCCACTGGGGATGGGTTACCAAGGTAACACGCAAAGTATTTCGGCGTGTCTCGGGCAAGAGCTATGAAGGTGTTGTTGAACAAGTAGTTTTCGAAAATTAAATAGAAAAACAAAAAGGAGTTCAAAATGATCAAGAAAATTTCAGGAATTGCGTTACTGGTAGTAGCAGTTGGGTTGTTAGTTTTCGGCGCGATCAACCGTACCTCGGCTGCTTTCGAGGAGGAAGCCGAAACTACTGAGATCCGCGGGGGTAACGGTGGCTACGGCAGTGAAGGAGAATTCACGGGCAGCGAACAAGGACTCTCAGAGGAACATGATGTGGTGACAACCCCATTAGCCCTGATCCCCGCGGGTGAGTTGAACCAGGCAGAAACTGATGCCCTGTTATATATGTGGGAAGAAGAAAAACTAGCGCGGGATATCTACACAGCCTTCGGTACCGTTTGGACCAAACCGTTATTTGGTAACATTGCTGCCAGCGAACAATATCACATGGACTCAGTGAAGGAGTTGCTGGACCGCTATGAGTTGGCTACTCCGACCAATGATGTTGCGGGTGTGTTTGTAAACGTAGAATTACAAACCCTTTACACGCAACTTATGGCGCAGGGAAACCTCTCTGAGCTGGATGCGGTAAAGGCTGGTGCGGCGATTGAGGAGATCGACATCCTTGACTTGCAAAAACGTTTAGCCCAAACTGACCAGACTGATATCCAACAGGTATTCAATGCACTCCTGAGTGGATCTTATAACCACCTTAATTCGTTTGCCGCCAACTACTGGAATTCCTCAGGGAGTGTGTATGTCCCGCAGTATATGAGTCAGTCCGATTACGACACCGTCGTCACTTCCACAACCTTTGGAACGCAGGGTGGTGGCCGCGGTAATGGCAGGAAGTAAAGGAACGCATTACACTCAATGAGCCGGGATATCCCGGCTCATTTTTGTTTCCCACGGGTTTACATGCATAAGATAGAATAATCAGGTGGGTCATTGTTATATGTAGAAAGGTTCGCCTGGCCAAATGAAAAGGTCTCATCGTCTCCTGGTCCTGCAGGCATTAACCGCGGCGTTGTTGTTCGGAGCGAGTGCGCCATTTGCCAAGCTGCTCCTTGGAGGGATCGAACCCATCCTGCTGGCGGGTTTGCTTTACCTCGGCAGCGGACTGGGACTATTGATCGCCAAGATCTTCCGATCCTTCACGCGTAGATCTGCAGACGCAGAGGCTGGATTAAAGGGGAGAGATTTTGGCTGGTTGACCGGTGCCATCATGGCTGGCGGTGTAGCAGCGCCAATCATTCTGCTCATCAGCCTGGATCGAACCCCTGCTGCAACCGCCTCCCTCTTGTTAAATTTTGAAGTAGTGGCAACGACACTGATCGCTGTACTGGTGTTCCGCGAGGCTGTGGGCAAGAAGGTGGCGCTTGCGATCACTTTGATCACACTGGCGAGCATCCTGCTGTCAGTGGACATGAAATCCAGTTGGGGCTTCTCATTGGGAGCGCTCGGCATCCTGGCAGCCTGCGTGTTGTGGGGCATTGATAATAATTTCACGCGGAATATTTCCGCCAAGGATCCTACGACCATCACGCTCCTCAAGGGGTTTATCGGCGGAAGTTTCTCTGTGGGATTGGCGCTGCTTTTGGGGAACCGGCTGCCGGCGGTTGGCCTGGTTCTGGCGGCGCTGGCACTGGGGGCGTTCAGTTATGGGCTCAGCATCGTCCTCTTCATCCGCGCCATGCGGGGAATGGGGGCAGCACGCACAAGTGCCCTCTTCAGCACCGCGCCGCTGGCAGGGCTGCTTCTTTCCATGCTCATTTTCCGGGTGCTGCCTGGGTGGGTCTTTTTGCCGGCACTGGTGCTGGCAGCCCTGGGTACCTGGTTACTGGTCAATGAGCAGCATCAACACGAACATGAGCATGCCGCAGTGACACATGAGCACGCGCATACTCATACCGATGGACATCACTCCCATGATCACAATGAGAAAGTCATAACGAAGCATTCGCATGAACATGTGCATCCTCTGCAGATTCATGATCATGCACACCTGCCGGATACCGACCACCGGCATGCCCACGAACAGGCAGACAGCCACCCCCTAACCTAGCACCAACCCTTCCTGTTACAAATAATAATAAAGATTAGAGTATATTAATATACTTGTAATACTGTGTAACACATAGTATAATGAGGATATGAATACACAAAACGAAAGTGAACAAGTTCTAAATCTCTCTCAGGAACTGAGGCGTGGCATCCTGCCCCTGGCGGTGCTCAGTTTGCTGAAAGAGAAGAAATACGGGTATGCCCTTATCGGAGACCTGGCTGCAGCCGGGATCGATATCGACCAGGGAACCTTATACCCCATGCTGCGCCGCCTTGAGTCTCAGGCACTGCTTGAGAGCTCCTGGATCCTCGAGGAAGCCAGACCGCGCAGGTACTATGTGATCAGTGAACAGGGAAGCAGGATATTGGAGATCCTTTCAAATGAATGGAAGAACCTGAATCAGTTGATGGAAAAATTATTGGGCACTGTCCCGAATTAATTGGAGATAAGAATGAACTTAATAGACCGTTATTTGCATGAAGTTGGTCGTTTTCTTCCACGGAAGAACCGCGCGGATATCCTGGCGGAGTTGCGCTCTCACCTGTCAGATACTCTTGAAGAACGTGTTCAAGGGGAGGCAAGTGAAGAGAAAATAATCGCGCTGCTCAAGGAAACCGGATCGCCGCGCAAGCTGGCGAGTTCCTACCCGGACAGCCGGCAATACCTCATCGGCCCGGACCTGTACCCGTTCTTCCAAATGGTCGCGGGCATTGTGCTGGCGGCGGTGATCGGCGCGCAGTTACTGGCATTTGGCGTCACTTACTGGATGGGTGAGGAAATGGGGTCCATCTGGGAAGCGTTGGCCGGAATCCTCACCAGCATCCCCACAGCTCTTGGGTCGGTGGTGATCGTTTTCATGATCCTGCAGCACTTTGGCGTGCAGCCCAAACTGGATGATGAACCCTGGGATCCCCGTACCCTGCCCATCATTGACGAAGATGAAACCATTAAAAAAGGTGAACGCATCTTTGGCATCGTGGCTGGAAGTATCCTTTTGGCGGTGCTGGCAGTTTTCCACGATAAGCTCGGCATTTTCATTTTCCCCGGCGGCACTTTCTACCCTAACCCGGTGCTCACGCAATACGTTGGCTGGATCATTCTTTCTCTTTTAGCCAGTATTGGGTTGGATATTTACCTGCTGTGGCAGGGGCGTTGGACACTGGGCAGCCGCATCGCCCGCGTGGTGATCAACCTGGCTTCGATCGTATTGCTTGTATTGCTGGTGCAAGGACATACCGCCTGGCTGGCAGCTCACGGTTCAACCGGGTTCTTTGCGAGTATCAGCGGCATGGCAGATTCGTTCACTGGTAACTTCCAGGTTTTTACCATGGAAGTCTTCCGCATGGCGTTCGGGGTGGCGCTCATTGTCACCTGGATTGAAACCATCGTCATGCTGATCAAACTGATACGTCCTCTGGTGAGGAAAGAAACCATGCCGGGGATCATGGTCAAATAATTCTTTGAAAATTTATTTAACAGGGCGTGAGAACACCCTGTTAATTACTACATTATGAAGAAACCCGGTTTCTACAAGAAACCGGGTTTTGTGTTGTTTTACTTTAATCAGCAGTATCCAGGAGCTCCAGTAATTTGTCCCGAATACTCCTGCTCACAAATCCGTCAACTGCGTCCGCGGGCAGACCCGAGTCGAGTGAAATATCGAAGGCCTGTCTGAACCTTATGCACAACTTACCGGATTTCTCCTGCACCACGACAGGAAGCAGTTGGAATCCCATACGGTTAAGATGAAGGATGAATTTTCCGCCGCCACCGGGTGCCTGGCCTATCCCTTGGTACGGGCTGTCCTGCCCTTCAGGAGCAAGACCGATGACAGCAGATGGG
The DNA here is from genome assembly GCA_964533735.1 of uncultured Anaerolinea sp. GTDB lineage: Bacteria > Chloroflexota > Anaerolineae > Anaerolineales > Anaerolineaceae > UBA6107. Next base: position 4,316 of record CAZHMD010000017.1, read on the forward strand.
TGTGCGCGCCCGAATTCGATCACCCTCCGCACCGCGGCAGCCCTGGAGCGTGCGTCACTGAAGCCTTCCACCATGGACGGCATGGGCAGGAATCCATAAACCTCGTTAATGCTTGCCAGGACATACTTCATCAGTGGGCGCAGCAGAAAACCCAGCGGATTGCCTGTAAACGCCCAAGCTTCGGACATGATAAAGGTGATTTCCGGTTCAATAACTGCCGCGAGTGAGAGCGCAGTCCAGGCTGTATTGAAACCCGGACGGGAATAATGGTTCACAACAACTACGTACCCGCCTGAAGCAGGGATATTTGCCATTCCCTCCACAATGACCGGAGGGGTGATCCTGGTAACTAACCGCAATGCGTCCATACGGAGTGATCTTTTGCGGTGGAGTATCCTGGCGATGATCACCCTATGCACAGCCGGAATAACGGAAGGATATCGTGGGTAGGATTGTGGATTTGGTTTCACTCTTTCATTTTACAGGTTAATAGGGCCTGCTTTAGGTAGAATTACACTCATGATCTCGCTCAGGGTGAACCGCATTTACTTGATCCTCGGGGCAAAAACCATTTCCAAGAAATTGGATTGGTTAGTCCAACAAAAATTATTTATTCAACCTTCTCTAAATCCTCCGGCATTAGAATTGTCATATATACTAAAAGGGTGAAATTACCAGGTCGCAACTTCCGCGTGAATCCTTATATTCAAAAAGTTGTATATTACTGTTTAATAATTGCGATTTTATCCCTTTTGATCTTCAATCCAAATTCAAATGTCGCTGATGCCTTAAAAACCATCGCATTAAAAAATTATTCATTTGTGACGAAACCAATAACGAAACTTGTAAATATTTTTACTCCAGGCAGTGGCTTAACTTACGAAACCATTGATTGGAGAATGCTTTGGATGAAATCCCATATAGAAGAACTGGAATTTAAGGATTACTCTCTATCAGAAAAACTCTATACAGATGAGGCTGTAGTTCAACGAATTGGTGAGATCGCGTGGCCGATCATGTTGAATAAGAATTCCAAGAATATTTTTATTACCAGGGAAGAAACCTCTTTGTATACCAAGTGCTCAATAATCGCAGAGAAAATGGAGATGATACTTGAGCAGTGTCCTTAATTTACTCTATTTGATCGCTTTTTTATTCTTGGGAACACTCTATTTTTTTGGTCTTGGCTGGATATTCCTATCTCCAATGCTTCATCGATCGTTATTCAAAGCGAGAGAGGAAATCCTCTCCCTCCAGTCCTTAGCACTGGCGTTAATTTGCGGACTAATAACCAATTATTTAATCGTCCTCATCGTTCATTCACTTGTTGTAAGTCTAATTCTCGGTTTATTGATTTCAATTTTTGGAATCATAAGTTTCTGTGTTTCAACGTACTATTCCAGGCGACTTCTCAAAGCTAAATTACGAGTAAATCCCTGGACTGTTGGAGCTGTAATCTATAGTCTGCTCATCATTGCTCCAATATTAGTTGACCCATTAGTTGCATGGGATGCGCGCTCATTCTGGTTTTTTCACGGAAAAATAATCTTTATGTCAGGTGTTTTTGATAAAACCTCTGGGTGGTTACCTTCGGTAGTTGGCTGGTCCCATCTGGATTATCCAAAACTTGTCCCGGTAATTTCCGCTCAAATAACTCACATTGCTGGATATTGGAATGAATTCTTGCCAAAACTCTCACTATTTTTTATGTGGTTACCAGTAAATATTTGGTTATTTCCTTTAGGAAAGAAAACATTCAGTTTTTTGTTTCTTTTGCTTGTCATTCCATTTCCCTTTTATCCCTACCTTTGGAATGGATATATGGATGCACTTGTTGCGGCATATTTTACGATTTCATTAATTGCCTTTGTTAGATATTTTTCAGATCTCAAGATTATCGATTTTCTCTCCGCCATATGCTGCCTTCTTCTAATCATAAATATTAAGAATGAAGGTTACCTGCTTTTCATAAGCGAAGTGGTGATATTGCTTTTTGCAATCATTCTCTACAGATCTAAACATTATTTAAGAATAAAGTTTAGCTGGGTATACATACCTGGTTTAATAGCAGGAATCTCCCCTCCAATTCTTTGGGAATTCTATAAACATGATTGGAGTTTCGCAAATGATCTCGCTTTAGGAACTACCGGTTTTTTCCTTCGGATCGCGACAAGAATTTCTGACGGATCATTAAAAATGATCTTACAGTCGATGATCACGCAAATGGCAATCCCACTCATTATTTTCATTTCGTTATTATTACTCCTTGTGATTTTCCGTATAAAAATCCAGAAAATTGTCTTGATTGCCTTGCTGCCGGCAGTTATTTACTTCCTGGGAATTTTCGTAATTTATCTGGCAACTCCTGCTCAAGTTGAATGGCACCTGGCAACCTCTGTGGATAGAACGATGTTTGCAGTAAATGGAGCGGTCTTCGTTGCCTGTTATTACTTTTTGATTAAGTTAGAGGAATCATTATTCAAAAAGAAAAGCGGCAACGAAATCGATGGACTGCAATCATCTCCTGCATTCCCCGGTCAATGACATCCAGGTAGGGGGTCAGAATTGCTGTCCTCCAGGTTATCTGCGTTATAGAAATGAATTGTCTTGCTGAAAAGCCGGAACTGCTGTAGTTTAGTAAAAGAGCGAGGATAATGTAGTAGCGCCGCTGCGTTCTGGTTAAGATAATCTCAGTGCCACTTCAGGTAGAATTACACTCATGATCTCTCTCAGTTTGAACCGCATTCACTTGATCCTCGGGGCAAAAACCATTTTCAAGGAGCTGGATTGGGAGATCCAGCATGACCAGAAGATTGGACTCATCGGACCCAACGGTGCGGGCAAGTCTTCGCTCTTTAAACTGATCACAGGTGAATATGCTGCCGAAAAAGGGGGGGCAGTGACCCGTGCGCGCGGGGTGAATGTGGGTTACCTGGCGCAGGATCCGCAACTGGATGCGCACGTGACCGGCTTTGAGGCTGCCCTGCTGGGTAATCCGCGGGTGGGCGAAGTGGCTCAGGCGCTGGCGGAGGTAGAAGAAAGCCTCAATCATAAAATTATCTATGAGAATGAAAAACGCCTGGCGCATGCGCTTGAGAAACAGCAAGCAATGCTGGTGGAATACCAAGCTCTCGGGGGTGACCAGTACCCGCAAAAAGTTCGTGAGGTGCTGCGCGGATTGGGCTTGAAAGCGGGGGAAGAGGACAAACCCATCGGGATGTTGAGCGGCGGGCAGAAAAAGCTCATCGGGCTGGCACGCCTGCTGCTGAGCGCTCCGGATGTGCTGCTGCTCGATGAACCGGATAACCACCTGGACCTTGCCGGCAAGCAGTATCTCGAGCGCTTCATCCAGAATTACCCCGGAGCGGTGGTGATCATCTCGCACGACCGCTACCTGTTGGATGCGGTGGTGACGCACATCGCCGAATTGGAGGATGGCAAACTGACAATGTTTGCCGGGGATTATTCCTCCTTCATTATGGATAAGCAGCAGCGCCTGGCGCGCCAGAACGAACTCTACCATGTACAGCAGCGCCAGATCACGCGCATCGAGACGGCCATCAAGCGCTATGCCCTGTGGGCAAAAACTTATGACAGCGAGAAGTTCGCCAAGCGCGCCAAGGCCATCCAGAACCGGCTGGATCACATGGATAAACTGGACCGCCCACTGATGGAACGCCGGCGCATGGAGTTGAAACTCCACGGCTGGCGCGGCTCGCAAAAGGTGCTTGAATTCAAGAACATCAGCAAAGCCTTCGGTGAGCGCAAAGTCCTGCAGCATGTGCACCTGGTGCTGCACCATGGCGAGCGCGTGGGTGTCATCGGTCCCAACGGAACAGGCAAATCTGTGCTGCTGCGCCTGGCATTGGGGACAATGCCACCTGACAGCGGGGACGTGGTGATGGGTCCGAGCGTGACGCCCGGTTATTATGCCCAGGAACACGAGACCCTCGACGGCGAGCAAAGCGTGCTTGATACCGTGCGCCTGGCAGGGAACATGAGTGAGAGCAACGCGGTGGCACTGCTGGGGCGTTACCTGTTCGACTACCGTATGTGCAGTCAGAAGGTAAAGGATCTGTCCGGCGGAGAGCGCAGCCGGCTGCAACTGCTGCTGGTAGTCCTTTCAAAGGCTAACTTCCTGCTATTGGATGAACCCACCAATAATCTCGACATTGCCTCGGCGGAAGTGCTCGAGGCTGCCCTGGCGGAGTTCGAGGGTACGGCGCTGATCATTTCGCATGACCGCTACTTCCTTGATCAGGTGGTTGACCGCATCCTGGTGGTGGAGGAGGGCAGGGTGGTGACTCACCCGGGCGGTTACAGCGACTGGCTGTCGCGGTAGAAAGCAATCATGCGAATAGTCCCCGCAATTGTAAAAGTCAGCCTTTTCTTCCAATTTCTAACAGCGCTAATCTGGGTTGTGTTCGGTATCATTGTTGTGTTAAGTCTCCATCCGGCCTTACCGGAGGAACCGCTGCTGCGCTGGGGCATGGGGATCATTGCTATAGCAGGAGGCTTGATATTAGCAGGTTTGGGTATCCTATTAATGAGGAAGAGCCGAATGGCATATTGGTTATCACTGGCAGGATTGGGAACGGCGGCGCTGGTCAACCTGTTTGATGAGGTTGGCTGGTTGGATGCGGCGGTGGTACTCATCAGCCTGCTGCCTTTCATCCTGTTATTAATCAGTATAAGATGGTTTCTTAAGCCCTAAAAGAATTGCGCATAGTCGACAATTATTCAAAAAAGTGGTTAGCATACACAAATGGATGAAAGAATACCAGTGTCGATTGGCAAAAAAAGATGTTATAAACCAGCGAAGGTGATCAACTTGATCTGGAGTTCGGCAATCTTGCTCTGGATGGCGGGATGCTGCAGGATCTCCAATTCGGCGATGCGTTTGCTGCTGTAATCCGAAATGCCGGATAATTCGTGATCCATTTTGGCGGGGTGGCACATCAATTCAAAAGTTCCGTGCGCCGGGTCGGCTGCCACAGTCTCCAGGATTGCTGTCAGGTGCTCCAGGGTGGCACCCGTATCATAAAAATCACCGATAAAGGCATCGGTTGTGGGTGGTAATGGCTGTGCAGTAAAGGCTGCATAGTTTTGCATCGCTGATTCCATCAATGCCTGCGGCAGGTAATTGGCAGCATCAACAGGATCTTTACCAAACGGCCTGCGGATGGCGCACTTCAATTGTTCTGCCAGCTTGAGCATGCGCTCGAAAAGGGCGGGGGAGAAGTAGGAGCAGTGGTGATGCGAATCCAGGTGGTCAGGGTTGCTGCCGTAGTAGCGGATGAACTTTTCCACCTGGGCGTTCCACTCAGCCCATACCTGGTCAAGGTCAATTTGGTTAAGCCGTTCAACCAATACAGGCAGAGCCAGGAAATTGCCATGGCCGTCTACCAATGTAGAAAGCTTATCAGGAGCAATAACGGGTTTGCCCGCGGTGAGCACCAGGTGCACGCCGATACCGAGATTGGGGCAGATCCTGGCTGCCACGGTGAGATTCGCCGGGGCGAGCGGGCGGTTCATCATGGCAGAGGTGGAGGTGACAATACCGTCCAGGTGCCCCTGGCGGATACCTTCTGAAACACCGGGAGTGTGCCCGTAATCATCCGCGTTAACAATCAGTTTTTTCGTCAAAATTCACTCCAGGAATAAGAGAAAAGGATTATTGTTCCCTCAAGCGGTCGCGTTTCCGTTTGGCGAGGAAAAGCAGCCCCAGCGCAGCGATAATACCAATAATCCAGCCGTAAGGAGGGAAGAAGGATTGCACCAGGAGCGCTACGATAGCGCTGAAGAGCACAGCCAGCAGCCAGTCGAACCAGTTCAGTCCTTGAAATATAACGGGTCTCTTTTCCATTGTTTTCTACGCCCCATTATTCCAGCTTAACATTCTTGTTGGCTACTGTGTTGTCTTCGACATAACGGCGCGGCATAGCCAGTGAGGACCAGCCCCCGGCTTCCTGCAGCACAAAGGGATCTGTGCCATGGCGGGCAGCCGAGGTCGCCCAGTAATGACGGCAGTCGTGCGCTGAAAGGCCGGCAATCCCCAGACGCAATCCGAGGAATTCCACCCGTCCGGTAATGGCGCGCTCGCTCATACCGGCGGTGCCGAGCTGCTCGTTCTTCTTGCTGCGTCGCAGGAGCAGCCCATCCACCGGCGCGTCACCCTGTTCAATATAAGCCGTCAAGGCACTCAGTGTGTCGCGGGTGAGGTGATGCACTTGCTCTTTATTGACCTTGGGTCGGAAAAATCTTAACTCGCGTTCAGCGAGGTTGAAATCAGAGCGGGTGAGTGCGGCTACTTCGCCCACACGCAGACCGTGATCCAGCAGCAGGCACAGCATCAGGGTATCCCGCCGTCCCTGGGGGGTATCCGGTTGATCCTTGAGGGCTGCTGCCTGGTCAGGAGTGATCTTGGTGGGCTCGGACTTTTTGAACCCGATGCGCACACGTTCGCGTTTCTGGTCGATACGCGTTTGTTCGCGGTAACTATAGCCCTGCACCGCGCGGATGAGGGCATACTCCTGCGGCAGAAGCGCACCGGTTTGCATGGCGAGGCGGGCATAGGTTTTGATGGTGGAGAGATGCACGTTGATGCTCTGGATGGCGTAGCCCTGGGTGAGCTGCCACTTGACGAATGCCTCAACCAATCCCCAGGTAACCGGGCGCCAGGCGACAGGCTCGCTGGAGAGGTTCCCAGTGCGCAGCCCGACAAAAGCCAGGAATTCGCGGAAGAGCATCAGGTCGGAGTCCTGGCGGCGCAGCGTTTGTTCAGCACGGCGGGAGCGGTAATCGGCAAAGCGCGAGGCAGTGGCAGCCTGGTTGGCTTTGCCGCCGATGAGGGCAGCCAATTCCCCAGGCAGCAGGGGCTGGATGGCGTCGCGGTCGCCGGGATAATCAGAATTGGTGGTCATCAAACTGATTGTATCTTAAATCCAACACCGGTTTGGTATGTGAGGGTATGTGGGGGTGTTTTATGGAGAACCCGGAGCACCAAAACCTTCCGAAAGACACGGAAAAGATATCGACCCGAAAACAGGATTGCTACTTGTATTTCTTAAATTGTATTTGTATAATCATCAATTATATTTATTAACAAGTTCCAAATGCATGCGAAGACTAATTCCAGATCAACAATTTCGCAACCGAAACTTCATTATTAACAGACATGCAAACGGAGCAAGCCAGGGATCAAAAACAACCAGAATTTGATCGATGGTCTATAATTAAAAAACATTATCAGTGCCACTGGACCAACCAATTGAACCCATGGAGCAGGCAATGAGCAACAGGTCAATGGCAAAATTAAATGAAACGATCCTGGAAGTTAAGGATCTGAAAACCTACTTCTACACCGAAGACGGCGTGGTTAAAGCCGTGGATGGGGTAGATTTTTCGGTTAAAAAGGGTGAAGTTCTGGGGCTAGTGGGGGAATCGGGCTGCGGCAAGAGCGTGAGTTCATTTTCCATCCTGCGCCTGGTGACTCCCCCGGGCAGGGTCGTGGGAGGCAAGATCACCTTTGAGGGAAAAGATATTCTCAAGCTTTCGCAGGATGAAATGGTAAAGATGCGTGGTGACCGCATCTCGATGATCTTCCAGCAGCCGCAATCCAGCCTGAACCCGGTCTTCCGCGTGGGAGACCAGGTGGCGGAAGTCTTGATCACCCACAAGGGATTAAAGAAAAAAGACGCCTGGAAACAGGCGGTTGAGCTGCTGACAAAAGTGGGTATCCCCGATCCGCAGAAGAAAGCCAAATGCTTCCCGCACGAAATGTCAGGCGGACAGGCGCAGCGCGTGATGATTGCCATGGCGTTGGCGCTTTCGCCTAAACTGCTTATCGCAGATGAACCTACCACCGCACTGGATGTGACCATACAGGCGCAGATCCTGGACCTGATCAACGGGCTGCGCGAACAAACGGATACCGCTGTCATCCTCATCACGCACGACCTTGGGATCATCGCGGAGATGGCAGACCGCGTGGCAGTGATGTATGCCGGCGAGATCGTTGAATACACCGACGCTGAACCGGTCTTTGCCCACCCGCTGCACCCCTATACCCAAGGCTTGATCGGCTCGATCCCTGTCCTTGGCAAGGTGGTTGAGCGCCTGGAAGTGATCCCCGGATTGGTACCAAATTTAGTAGACCTGCCGCCCGGCTGCAGGTTTGCACCGCGCTGTAAACTAAAGGAACAATACGGGCTCAAGATTTGTGAAATTGAAAAACCAGCCCTGGTTGAGGTGAAACCAGACCACAAGGTGCGCTGCTGGTTGTATGTGGATGGAGCAGGACACACCGCTCCGATTAAAGTATAGGTTTCGACCGGACCACCGGTTTAATGAGGTTTTATGAGTAATAAGGAGCAAGTTCAACCCGACGCCACCACTCACGATCTGATGGAGGTCAGGAATTTAAAGAAATATTTCCCGGTACGGACGGGCGTGCTGCAGCGCGTTTCTGCCTATGTACAAGCGGTGGATGACGTTAGTTTCACCGTGCGCGAAGGCGAGACGCTCGGCCTGGTGGGCGAATCAGGCTGCGGTAAGACCACGATCGGGCGAACAGTGCTGCGTCTTACAGAGCCCACTGCCGGCTCCGTGCAATTTGAAGGCAGGAACCTGTTTGCGCTGAAGGGCAGGGAACTCAAGGAAGCCCGGCGCGATCTGCAGATCATCTTCCAGGACCCTTACGCTTCACTGGACCCGCGCGTGCAGATCGGAGACTCAGTGATGGAGGGTCTGGATGTTCATCATGTGGGCAACAGCAAGGAACGTTTCCAGCTGGTGATCGATACGCTTAAAAAAGTTGGGCTCGAGGAATATCACGCCAAACGCTACCCGCACGAATTTTCCGGCGGGCAGAGGCAGCGTATCGGCATCGCGCGCGCCCTGGCGCTGCGGCCGCGTTTCATCGTCTGCGACGAGCCGGTTTCCGCGCTGGATGTGTCCATCCAATCGCAGGTGCTCAACATCCTCAAAGATTTGCAGGCGGAATTTAAATTAACTTACCTGTTCATTGCCCATAACCTTGGGGTGGTGGAGCACATATCCGACCGGGTGGCGGTGATGTACCTGGGGAAAATGGTGGAACTGGCTGACCGCGACGAATTGTTCCGCAACCCGATGCACCCATACACCAGGGCGCTGATGTCTGCCATCCCCATCCCGGATCCGACATTAAAACGCGAGCGCATCATCCTCAAGGGGGATGTGCCCAGCCCGGTAAATCCGCCCAAGGGATGCCGCTTTCATCCGCGCTGCCCGATCGCGGTGGCACACTGTGCGGTCGAAGAACCCCCGTTCATTGAGAAGTCGCCAGGCCACTCAGTGGCTTGTTGGCTGGCATAAAGGACCATTATGCCGGTAAAAAGGACGTTCAATAGTTTTCGAAAATTAAGGAGGTGATGGAGTCGATAATGGGCAAGTTGTTTACGAAGAGTTTCAATGGTGAAACTCAAAGCGATAATCCAAAAAGGAGAAAAGTTATGAAAGCCCGAAGAATCTTTGTACTGATAAGTTTTTTGATCGTGTTCACCCTGGTTCTGGCGGCCTGTGCCAAACCAACAGTGGTAGCCACTGAGCCTCCCGTTACTGAACCTGTGGTTACCGAAGCCCCCAAAAATCCACTGCAGGTTACATTAACCTTCCGTGTGGTTGACCGCGCCTACCTGCCTTCCCCTGATAAAGTAGCCCAGGAAATCCAGGCTCAATTGAAAGAGGTTGGCATTGAGGTTACCCTTGAAGAGATGGAATCCGCCGCCTTCATCGATGCCACCTCAGCCGGACAGAAAGGGTTCTACCTGCTAGGTTGGAATGCTGACTATCCGGATGCCACCAACTTCTACGACTATCATTTCGGCAATGCCAATAACATGCAATTTGGCACGCTCTACCCCGATATGGTGGCTGAGATCTCTGCTGCCGGCAAACTCTCTGATGTGGCTGCCCGCCAGGCTCACTACGATACCATCAACCAGATGCTCAAAGACACTGTGATGATGATCCCCGTAGCGCATGGTGGTTCCTCCACTGTGTACCAGGCGAATGTCGTCGGTGCGCACTCCAGCCCGCTTGGCAACGAGGTATTCAGTGTTGTCAGCAATGGCACCGATACCTTTGTGTGGATGCAGAACGGTGAACCTTCCTCCCTGTGGTGCTCTGATGAGACCGATGGCGAAACCCTGCGCGCCTGCGAGCAGGTTTATGAATCCCTGCTGGCATTCAGTGTGGGCGGTGCAGAAGTCGTTCCTGGTCTGGCAGAAAGCTATACCGCGAACGCTGACCTGACCGAGTTCACCTTTGCCCTGCGCGAAGGCGTAAAATATCACAATGGCGCAGATTTTGATGCCAACGATGTTGTAGCATCATTTGCTGCCCAGTGGGATGCTGCCAGCCCGAACCATGTTGGCCGCACCGGAACCTTTGAGTACTTTGGCGCGTTCTTTGGCGCCTTCCTCAATGCAGAAGCCGCAACCGTTACCATAGCCGATAATGGTGGTTTGCTCTCCCTGGTTTCACCTGACTGTGAATACGGCGGTGAATTCAAGGGCATCGAAGCAGTTGATGCCAAGACGGTTAAATTCTCCCTGTGCTACGCAGATCCCGCATTACCCTCCAAAGTTGCCTTCTCCGTCTTCAACATCCAGGACAAGGACTTTTTGGATGCGAACAGCGGTGATTCAGTACGCATGAGTGAAACCCCCAATGGAACCGGTCCATACAAAGTTGTGGCCTGGAACCGCGGCGACAGCGTGGTCTATGAAGCCAATCCCGATTACTGGGGTGAGAAAGCTTTGACCCAGAACCTGATCTTCCGCTGGTCAGAGCAATCCGCACAGCGTTTGCTTGAACTCCAGGCTGGCACCGTGCACGGTATCGACAACCCAGGTCCGGACGATGTTCCAACCATCCTGGCGGATTCCAACCTCAAACTCTATCCACGCGAAGGGTTCAACATCTTCTACATCGGCTTCAACAACACCATCCCGCCCTTTGACAACCCGGATGTGCGCATGGCCATCTCCTATGCCATTGACCGCCAGAGAATCGTTGACCAGTACTATGCTGCAGGCTCAAGTGTTGCCATCAACTTTGTACCTGCCTTCATGGTTCCCGGTCCCAGTCTCGACATCCCCTGGTACGATTTTGACCAGGCTAAAGCCAAGGAACTGCTCGTTGGTGCCGGCTACACTGTAGAATAAACATTTTCAAACTGAATTAACATGGATGGGGTTGGATTTCCAACCCCATCCAAACATCTCTTTTGAAAGAAAGAAACAAGATGCCTCAATTCATTGGCCGCCGCTTGCTTTTGTTAATACCCGTCCTGCTCGGGGTTGTCCTGGTCACCTTTGTGATCGTGCGCATGATCCCGGGTGACCCGTGCGTGACCATGCTTGGTGAACGCGCCACGCCAGCCAAGTGTGAGGCATTCCTTGAGCGTTATGGATTGAATGACAACGTCCTTGTCCAATTTGTACGATTCATGGGCAACCTGGCCAAAGGAGATTTTGGAGACTCCATCCGGTTTACCCGCCCGGTGACCGATCTGATCGCCGAGCGCCTGCCCCTGACCATGGAGTTGACCCTGCTGGCAATGATCTTTTCAACCGTGGTGGGGGTTGGGCTGGGAGTGATCTCAGCGCTCAAACGCAATACCATTATTGATACTGTAACGATGATCATCGCGAATATCGGGGTATCCATGCCGGTGTTCTGGCTCGGGCTGCTGCTGGCTTATGTATTTGCGCTGCTCCTCAAAGACACAGCCTTTGTGCTGCCGCCCTCCGGGCGTTTTACCGCCGGGGTGGCGCTGCAGGACCTGGATGTGCTATGGGGTCTTAAAGACCTCACCGGATTTAAAAAATTCATCATTGATTTGATGTCAAACACAGTAATAATCAATTGCCTGTTCACCGGCGATTGGCATATCCTAAAGGACTCCGTGCGCCACCTGATTCTCCCGGCGGTGGCGGTTGGAACCATCCCCATGTCGATCATCGCGCGCATGACGCGTTCCAGCCTGCTTGAAGTGATCGGTCTGGATTACATCCGCACCGCGCGCGCCAAGGGTCTGGTGGAGAGCAAAGTGGTCAGCAAGCATGCTTTCCGCAATGCCTTGATCCCGGTGGTGACCATTATCGGAATTGAAACCGGCAGCCTGCTTTCCGGCGCGGTGCTGACTGAGACAGTGTTTAACCTGCCCGGGTTTGGCACAGCCCTGGTGGGGGCCATCCTGGCGCGCGATTACCCCGTGGTACAGGGTTTTACGATCGTTATTGCCTTGATCTTTGTGCTGGTTAACCTCATTGTGGATCTATCGTATGCGTATCTTGACCCGCGCATCCGGGTGGATTAGGCGGAGCCGACATGGAAAAGCAAACTGAAATCGTGACCCTACCTACCAGCCAGCGGCGCTCCCCGGCACGTGAGGCATTACGCAACCTGTGGAAGCACACTTCCGGCAAGGCGGGTATTTTCATTCTCACCCTGCTGGTACTGGTGGCCATCTTTGCCCCGATCATCGCGCCATATGACCCAACCCAATTATTGAAAGATCAAAAACGCAGGGATACTCCCTGTATCCATTTACTGGGCTGCCCGGCTGAAGAGCAGCAGCACCTCTTTGGCATTGACGGCAACAGCCGCGACCTCTTCTCACGCGTGATCTTCGGATCGCGACTGTCTCTGCAGGTGGGTCTGGCAACCATCACCTTTGCCATCATCATTGGCACGCTCATCGGCGCTGTGGCGGCATACGCGGGGGGCATTGTGGATAATATCCTCATGCGCTTTATGGATGTGCTGATGGCTTTCCCGAGTTTGCTGTTGGCGATTGCCATTGTTTCTGTTTTAGGCATGGGGTTGATCAACGCCCTGCTGGCGATCGGCATCGTCTCCATCCCGCGATTTGCGCGCCTAGTGCGTTCCACAGTGCTTTCGGTGAAGGAGCTCGAATACGTGCAGGCTTCACGAGCGCTGGGTGCCTCACCACTGCATATTTTATTCAAGCGCATCCTGCCAAATGCCATCACGCCGTTGATCGTACAGGGTACCCTGGGGATTGCCACCGCCATCCTGGATGCCGCTGCGCTTTCCTTCCTGGGGCTGGGGGCGGAACCGCCGCGCCCGGAATGGGGGCTGATGCTGGGTGAGGAAAAAAACAGCATCTTCAGCGCGCCGCATTTGGTGATCTTCCCGGGTATCGCCATCATGCTGACCGTGCTTGGTTTCAACCTGCTGGGTGACGGCATGCGCGATGCGCTCGATCCGCGCTTAACGCACGGCGGAAAACATTAGGGCAGGAGAGTCGAGAACCGAGAGTCGAGAACCGTAGACAGGTATTTGAATTGTATTTTTTTAAAAATGGGTTCGAATAAAACGAATCCATTTTTCATCTCAGCATCTTGTAAATTTCACCCATTTGCGAGCCTGATCGAGGTCCACGACACGCCACCCCGCGTCCATCCAGGAATGTGCCTGGACATGTTGCCCATCAACTTCATTAGACCACCAAGCTGAATGGTGTATTGCCGATTCTGGTAATTTGGAACCTAAAATATTTTCGATTTGAGAAAAACCAAGAGATATTTCGGTTTGCGAAGAGGAGACGTTTTTAAAATATGTTTGTAATGGATAATATTTTGCCATATATCCTCCCGATGTTTACCTTCAGTCTTCAAAATAGTGATTAATCACATATTAAATACTAAAGATTGACCTTATAGTCAGAAGCTACAACCGGGGCGTTTAATCTATATATATTATTTCATTAATTCAATAAAATGGGACTTACCAGATTGGCGAATTTTAAGGCGAAAACTTGCCAAAATGGCAAGTTTTTGGGGTTTTCGGAGATGGAGAGCGGAAATCTTTCAGACAGCCGGAGTGTTTGGCAGCCGCACCTACTTTTATTGGTTACCTTGCAGGCATATTTAATTTGTTGTTGAAGCAAAAAGTGTATACTGAAAGAAAAGGAGGTGAACTATGAAGGGAAATCAGAAAGTACTCGACGAGTTGAATTTTTTGCTCGCAGATGAATTGACCGCCATCAGCCAGTACATGGTCCATGCCGAGATGTGCGCCAATTGGGGCTACGAAAAATTGGCAAGCGCCATTGAAAAGCGCGCCATCGAGGAAATGAAACATGCAGAGACACACATCGGACGCATCCTCTTCCTCGAGGGCAGACCCATCGTCAGCACGCTTAACAAGATCACCATTGGTCCGGATGTTTTAACCATCCTGAACAACGATCATGCAGCTGAAGAGGGCGCCATCAAGGAATACAACAAGGCGATCAAGTTGTGCACGGATGAAGCCGACAACGGAACCCGCGAGATCCTCGAGGATACGCTTACGGACGAGGAAGAACACATTGATTGGATCGAAGCCCAGCAGGATCAGATCAAGCAGATGGGCATCCAGAATTACCTGGTGGAACAACTGGGATAAAACACGAGATTAGCGAAACGTGAATCGAGAATCGTTCAGTCTCCGGTATCAAAATTAGAATGTGTTGTTAATCAAAAAAGGGCGGTTCAACTTGAACCGCCCTTAATATGTACGAGTATCGGCTTTCAAGTCGCGTCATTTCCTCAGCCAGTAAAAGAAACCCTTGAGGCTGATGGCATAAACGCGGTAAGGCTTGGGACCCACGAATACATCTTCTCCGATGAAGATGGTCGGGGTACCGTAGAATTTCGTCCCGCGGATCTGTTCCATTTGAGTTTCAATGAAGGTCACAGTTGCGGGATCGTTGACACAGGCATTTATTGCGGTGGTGTCAAGACCAATGTTGACCAGCGTACTCTGAATGAATTCCTGGTCATCTTCCAGGTTGCCTTTTTCCGTATTGAAAAGAACATCATTCATCTCCCAATACTTTTGAGGGTCCTGCCGGTAGGCGCAGTAACCCACCTTGTTCAGATAATCTGAATGCAGTTTGACCGGGTATTCGAGATAGGTCAACTTTGCGGAGTAGCGATTTGCCAATTTGGTGATGAGCGGATAGGTTTTACGCGAATAATCACAGGAATAACAGCCAATGAAAACGATGGAACGTCCGGGAGCATCTGCGTTCAGGGTTGGAAAGCTGTTAACTTCCACGCCCGCCAGGGTGAGGTCTGCGATGGTCGGCGGATTCACCGGGCAGTTACCAACGGTGGAAACTTCATTATTGGCACCCGTGGGGTCAAACACACAGAAAGCTTCTGAATTTGCGCCATTACAGGACCCGGTGGTGTAAAACAGGTAAAGACCGCGTGCGCCCATAACCGAAGCAGAAAGGAACAACATAAAAAATATCCATGCCAGGATTTCAAAGCGCTTATTAATGAAGATGGCAAGTCTCTCGGAGCGCATAATGGCTTTGCCCAGGATCTTGGCTTTCACTTTTTCATCAAAACCGGTATTGCAGGGGCGGAAGGTGACGCGCCGCAGAACGCAATCCAGGGCTTCCCTGGCAAGGCGGCGGTTGGTTGCGCTGAAAATACCCAATATGGATAAGACGATAAACGCGACAATACAAAACATGGGTTAAAGGACCTTTCGGATTTTGTGGATGGCATCGACAACAAGCCGGGCTTCATCCAGGGTGTTGTAGAGATAGCAGGAGATGCGGACCGAGCCTTTGATCTGGTGGGCATTGAACCAGGAATGAACGCAATGCTGCCCGGAACGCAGGATGATCCCCTGCATCTGGTCAAGCATCAGCGCGATGCGGTGCGAATCGATTCCTTCGATATAAAAGGTGATGATACCACCGCGCAGGGCGGGATCTGAAGGTCCGATGAATTTAATTCCCGGGAGGCCGCTCAGTCCATTGGTGATGAGGGTATTCAATTCAAGTTCATGTTTCTGGATGTTGTTAAATCCGATCTTTTGCAGGTAATCAACCGCTGCGCCTAACCCTATGATGCCGCCATAATCCTGCAGCCCTGCCTCGAACTTTTCAGGTGGAGGGAGGAATTCAGCTGAAGTGTAGGTGGAGTTGGAAACGGTATCCCCGCCGACGAGGAAAGGCTCCATCAGTTCGAGATGAGAATATTTGCCGTACAACACACCCGTGCCGGAAGGACCGAGCATCTTATGCCCGGAAAAAGCCGCGAAATCAGCCCCCAGCGAACGTACGTTGAGCTGGTGATGTGGCACGGTTTGGGCAGCGTCCAGCAGCACCAGCGCCTGATGTTGATGCGCCAGGTCGATGATCTCTGCAGCCGGGAGGGTAACACCATCCAGGTTGGAGGTCATCCCCAGAGCCACCAGCCGGACAGGCTCGCGCAGCAGCTGCGCATAGGCATTTAAGTCAAAAGTGTTATCCGGCAGGGAGGGGATGACCTTGAGGGTGACGCCCTTTGTTCGAGCCAGTTTCTGCCAGGGGATGAGGTTTGAATTATGTTCCTTGTCTGAGATGAGGACGACATCCCCCGATTTGAAAAAGAGGGAGTTAGCGACAAGATTGATACCCTCGGTGGTATTGCGGGTGAAGATGATCTCCTCAGGTTTGGCAGCGTTGATAAACCGGGCTAATTTTGCCCGTGATTCATTACACTTTTGGGTCACCTGTGCAGCCAGGTGGTGCATGCTTCTGCCGCTGCAAGCTGATAGATCCTCGTAATAACCAGTTATCGCATCGATGACCGATTGGGGTCTCAGGCTCTGGCAGGCGGTATCGAAATAAACCACCCTGGAATCTTCAAGGATTGGAAAATCAACGCGAATTTTATCTATGTTCATCACTTAACATCCTGAGGTTACCGTAGGCATACAGGCAAACAGTAAGGCTGAATTATAAACTGTAAAATGGAGATTTTAGGATTACCCGGAAATACTTACCCCGATCAGCCGTCCGATGCCAAATGTGATAGCCGCTGCCAGGAGCCCGAAGATGACCATGCGCAGACCTGAATAGAGCACGGTGCGACCGGTGAAGAGGGTGATGACCGCGCCGAGGATGAACAGCCCCACAACACTCAATCCGATGCTGATGTAAACCGCCGGCATTCCCGAAGTGAAGAGGAATGGCGCCACAGGTAAAATGGCTCCAGCAGCGAACAGGAAGAAGGAGGTGATAGCTGCCTCCCAGGCGGAGCCGCCCAGGTCCTCGGGGTTGACTCCCAGTTCCTCACGCGCCAGGGTATCGAGGGCGGTGTCTTTGTTGGAGAGTAATTGCGCCGCCAGCTGACGCGCGTTTTCCGCGCTCAATCCGCGTGACTCATAAATGAGCGCTAATTCTTCAGCTTCTTCCTCCGGGGAATTCTCAATCTCCTCCTTCTCGGTGGCGATCTGGTTGGCAAACAACTCGCGCGAGGACTGCACGGAAAGCCATTCCCCCAGCGCCATTGAAATGGCACCCGCCAGCAACCCCGCCAGACCGGCAATGAGCACACCTTTACCCGCGAGGGTGGCGCCAGCCACACCCATCACCAGGCTGAGGTTGGAAACCAGTCCATCGTTAGCGCCCAGCACGGCAGCACGCAGCGCATTGCCGCCGGCGGAGCGGTGCCGGCCTTCCAGCTGCATTAATACCCCGCCGCTCAACCCGCCGGTGACCGCCCCGGTGATCTGGGAGAGCAACCGCCCGTGGGATTGCTCCTGGGCCTGCATGGCCCCTGCGCCGGGCACCTTGCCGTACTCGTTGCCGCCAACGGCTTCCATGTTCTGGATCGAGGGCAGGATCATGCCCGGGCCAAACTTGCGTGCCAGTTTGATCAGTGTGCGCGTACGCCAGGCGGGTTTGAATTCCGGGAAGGGAATGCCTGCCTCTTTTGCCTGAGTCTGCCAGTGAGCCGCGTGGTCCAGCTCGGTCTGGGCAATGCGTTTGTAGACTTCGGCGATGCGCGCATCTTTTTCAACCTCTGCCAATGTCTGGTAGAGCATGGCGCTGCTGCGTTCATCCTGGAATGCTTTAAGCATCGGATTGGTTTTTGGCATGGTTCACCTCTACGTTGATTTTAATTAATAACTAAATTTTGATTCTGTGGATTAATGCAACTGGTCTTCCGGCTAATACCTGCCTCTTTTTTTGCCATCCACCGGATTGGAGAGTTCTTCCACGCGGGCTTTGGTTACCCTGACCACACCAGACTTGAACTCGGGGATCAGCGCCAGCGGATCCAGTTTATCAATCGTAAGCTCATTGGCGGCTGCTTCGGCGAAATGGAAGGGGATGAAGACTACCCCTTGCGTGGTTTTGCGGGTCACTTTTGCGCGCAGGACGATCGACCCCCTGCGCGAGGTAACCCTCACCGGGTCACGGTCTTCAATCTCCAGGCGCGCCGCATCAGCGGGGTGGATCTCGACCAGCGCTTCAGGGTAAAGGTCATCCAGGTGGGAGTGGCGCGTCATCGATCCGCCGTGCCAGTGTTCCAAAACACGCCCTGTATTCAGCACCAAAGGATATTCGTCATCGGGCATTTCGGCATTGGGGCGGTACTCGAGCGGGTGAAATTTACCTCTCCCGCGGGGGAAATCTTTAAGGAAAAGGTCCGGGGTTCCGGGATGGTGGTCATCGTACACAGGATGCTGCAAACCAACCTTCTCTATGCGTGCATATTTCACCCCTGCATATTCTGGTACGAGCGCGCCCATTTCATCGAGGATCTCCGCAGGATGTG
The DNA here is from genome assembly GCA_964533735.1 of uncultured Anaerolinea sp. Taxonomy (GTDB): domain Bacteria; phylum Chloroflexota; class Anaerolineae; order Anaerolineales; family Anaerolineaceae; genus UBA6107. Next base: position 22,942 of record CAZHMD010000017.1, read on the forward strand.
AATAATCCCAAAAGGCGGAGTGTGCAACCCCCAGTCGCTCCTCAATCTTTTTGGCGAGTTTTGAGAGAATCTGCCAATCCGGCATGGATTTACCGCGCGGTTCAATGGCTTTACGCACGCGCTGCACGCGCCTGTCGGTATTGGTGAACGTACCGTCCTTCTCTGCCCAGGAGACAGCCGGCAGGAAGACATCGGCGTATGAACCGGATTCATTAATGAAGAGATCCTGCGCAACGATGAACTCGCAGTCCTCCATCTCTTTGCGGGTGTGATTTAAATTCGGCTCAGACATCATGGGATTCTCACCCATGATGTAAAGGCTGCGCACACCACCCGGGTGGACGGCACTGAGGATCTCGGTGGTGGTTAGCCCCAGCGAACGGTTCAGTCCGCCAGCTTCAATATTCCAACCCTTTTCAAATTTTTCAGCAGCACGCTCATCATCCACCCGCTGGTAACCGGGATAATGCCAGGGCATGACGCCGGCATCGGATGTACCCTGCACATTGTTTTGCCCGCGCAACGGATTTAATCCAGTTGCCCTCCGGCCGATGTTCCCGGTGAGCAGTGCCAGGTTAATCAGACTGAGGGCGTTATCCGTACCGTGCGTGCTTTCAGAAATACCCAGAGCCCAGTAAATGGCTGCGTTTTTGGCATTGCCGTACAGGCGCGCCGCGTCAATGATCAAATTACGATCCACACCGGAGATGCCTTCCGCATATTCCGGAGTGAATTTTTCCATCGAGGCGGCAAAGGCATCAAAGTTTTCAGTGCGGGCTTTGATGAATTCCTGGTTGAGCAGGTTCTCTTTGAGGATGACGTGCGCCATCGCTGAAAATACCACCACATCGGTGCCCGGTTTCTCCGCCAGCCAGAGGTCAGCGTAATCCACCATCTCCACCCGGCGGGGATCTACAACGATCAGTTTAGCGCCGTGTATACGCACGGCCGCCTTCATTTGGATGGCGATAATGGGATGCATTTCCGTGGGATTTGAACCGGTGAGGATGAAGACGTCATTCTCGATTACTTCGGATGCCGTGTTGCTCATGGCGGAAGAACCAACAGCCATTTGAAGCGCTACCACGCTGCCGGCGTGACACAACCGGGTGCAGTGGTCAATATTGTTCGAGCGGAAGGCTGTGCGGCACATCTTTTGCAGAAGGTAATTATCTTCATTGGTGGCTTTGGCGCAGCCGTAAAATGCCATGGCTTTAGCGCCATCGCGCCTGTAGATCTCGACCATGCGGTCAGCGGTGTAATCCAGGGCTTCATCCCAACTGACCTCGCGCCACTCGTCCAGTTCAAAAGCCTGGGTGCGCTGACCCGGCAGTTGCGGGGTTTTGCGAATCAGAGGCGTGGTGACCCTGTGCTCACTGTAGATGAAATCGTAACCGTACCGGCCTTTAACGCACAGGTTGCCGTGATTGACCACCGCATCAAAGGGGGAGGTGACTTTGTAGATGAAATCCTTTTCGTCCACATGCAGTTCAAGCGCACAGCCCACACCGCAGTACGGGCAGGTAGTGGCGACGATTTTTGAGGGTTGAACCATTTCAGCCTCCGATGGGACTTTCACTGGCTTCCAATTAATCCGCGCTTGCAGGACGTTTCTTACCTGGCTTGTTGTTCCTGGTGAGTTCGATGATCTCTTGCATGGGTTTGCCCTGCTCGAGCAGCCATTCCCGTTTGGGTTTGAGTGCGCCAGTCGGGCAAACCCCCACGCATTGCCCGCAAACAACGCATGTCGTGCTCAATAAGGGGATTTCAAAAAAGGTGTTGATACGTGTTTCATACCCGCGCCCGGAAAAGTTGATGGCGTAGGTGTATTGAGCGTCATCTGCGCATACCTGCACGCAGCGCCAGCACAGGATGCATTTACTGTAATCACGGATATACATCGGGTTATCATCCAGCACCGGGTAACGCCTGGTTTGTGCCCCGGGGTAGCGCCCGGGGTCGGCGGAATACTCTATGATCAACTGCTCAATTTCAGGCGCGTCAGAAAGATCCACTGACGACGCCAGCATTTCAAGGATGGTACGGCGGGCGCGGTCCACCCTGGGTGTGCGGGTTTGAACCTTCATGCCATTTGCAGCCAGTGAGCAGCAGGAGGGGGTTAGGGTGCGGGATCCCTCCACTTCAACCACGCAGATGCGGCACAATCCATTGGCGGTGCAGGCTTCGTGATAACACATGGTGGGGATATCCACAATGCCAAGCTGTTCAGCGGCTTTTAAAATGGTGGTACCTGCCGGCACCGATGTTTCCGTCCCGTTTATGGTCAGGGTGATTTGATCCGCCATAATTTCCTCTTTCGCCATCATTCTGACCCGGACTCTGCGAAGAATTCAGGCCAAAGTTTGAGCACACTCAGCACTGCTGAAGCTGCCGACTGTCCCAATCCGCAGATGGAAGCATCGGTCATCGTCCAGTAGATATCCGTCAGGCGTTCGGTGTCGCCTTTCAGTAATTTGCCTGCTGCCAGCCGCTGGATGATTTCCAGCTGACGCTGGGTGCCGATCTGGCATGGGTAGCACTTGCCGCAGGATTCATTGGCAAAGAACGTGGCAATGCGCAGCACGGCGTCGCGGATATCGCGCGAGTTGTCGAACACCGTGACCACCCCGGAGCCCAGCGGGAGACCGTTGGCGCGCAAGTCTTCAAAGGTTAATTTAACGTCAAAAGCGCTTTCATTGGCAAACGCGCCGGCAGCACCGCCCAGGAGAATGGCTTTGAGGCTTCCACCCGCGCGTATTCCACCGGCAAGATCGTAAATGAGATGCCTCAGGGTGACGCCGAAAGGCACCTCGTAAAGTCCGGGGGATTTGACATCGCCGGAGAGACAGAATAATTTTGTCCCCGGGGATTTCTCAGTTCCCTGTACGCGGTAACCCGCGCTGCCCAGGGTGAGAATTGAGGGGATATTGCACAATGTTTCAACGTTATTGATCACCGTTGGTTTATTGAATAATCCTTTTGAAGTGGGGAAGGGTGGTTTCATGCGCGGGAAACCGCGTTTCCCTTCAATGGCTTCGAAGAGCGCGGTCTCTTCACCGCAAACGTAAGCTCCCGCGCCGCGGAACAATTCGATCTCAAACTCGAACCCGGATGCGAGGATATTCTCTCCCAGGTAACCAGCTTGCCTGGCATCTGCAAGCGCAAGGGTCATTTCGGTGAAGGCATTGGTGTATTCGCCGCGCAGGAAAATGTAACCGATGTGCGCGCCGATGGCGTACGCGGCGATCACCAGACCTTCAATGATGCGGTGGGGGTCTTCCTCCAGCAGAACACGGTCCTTGAAAGTGCCCGGTTCCGCTTCATCCGCGTTGCAGATAACGTATTTTGGATTCGCTGCTTCCTTGGCTGCGCCTTCCCATTTAATGCCGGTGGGGAATGCCGCACCGCCGCGGCCGACCAATCCAGACGCTTTGACTTCGTTGATGATCTCCGCTGGCTGCATGGAAAGTGCCTTCTTCAAAGCAGCGTATCCTCCAGAGGCGATATATTCGGTGACGGTTGTGGCACGCTGCTTGCCGCAGTTTATGGTTATCCGGCGATCTTCTCCTCCGATGATGCCATACGGCTTTTGACCGATATCCTCCAGGGGTCCGCGCTGCGTACTCGTGCCCACGTCACCCCGTTGCACATCCTTGATCATCAAAGCCGGGGCATGTTCGCAAAGACCGAGGCATGGCGCACGTTCGATGGTGTAATCCTGTTTGTTGCGGATGCTTGAAAACTCTTTTAATAGTGCCCCGGAACCTGCCATGGCACAAACTGGATCGTTACAAATGTGGAGAATGGTCTTGCTAACGGGATCACTGTGTAAAAGGGCATAGAAGTCGATTACCCCGTAAACATCAGCGAGCGGGACGCACAAAACTCTGGAAATTTCAGCGGCTGCTTTTTGCGGGATATACCCATAGAGTTCCTGCGCAGCCAGGAGGGCGGGAATGAGAAAGGGACGCCCTTTGTGCGCGTTTTGAGATAAGAAAGGTTGCAGGGGAAGGAGGTCGAGATCGGTCATAAAGCCTCCGGAAACGGGGTTTGTATTAACGTATTATACCCATTAACGGCAGGTGATGTGTGATTGAGAAGTGAGGATGGTTAAAACTTCGCGTAGCCACCAACACTATGGAATTAAAAAGATTGACAATCAGTATTTAACTGTTTGTGGACCCCCACCCCCGGGTGATATATGTCACCCAAATAACAAACAAATTACTTAACCATTACTGTTTTACGTATTATTTACTGCAATATTAAGTAGTATCCGTTATCCTTAATAAGCATATCCTGGTTCGAAGAATTTTGACAATTAGGAAAAGCCAATCGGGGATTGGCCAAGAATTATTCTATCTATGGAGGAATTGATGAAAAGAACATTTCGTGCAAGTATGATTGCAGTCATCCTGATCGTTTTTGTGATGACCACCGCCGCGGCGATAAGTGTTACGCCAAGCACCAACGACATTAATAGAACAAAAGGTTGGGCATACGTTGAAGTAGTGGCTTCAGGTCCAGGGACGATCACTTTTAATTTCGTCAGCACCAGGAATTTTTACAGCTGCTTTGAATATCGGACAGATGGTGATACCACCCAAATGACCAGTCCAACCAATCCCAATACTGCAATTAGTGATGGGAAGTATCCATATAAATGCGTAAAAAATAGTTCAACCCAGGTAACCCTGCTAGCCGACACTTATGTTGAATCCCGTATGGTGTTCGGAGCTGAATCTAACGAGCGTTTTGGCTGGACAATGTTCTCTGTTCCCCCTGTTCCTGCTCCAATTCCGACTCCAGTTCCTGCTCCAGTGTTAAATTGGACATGGAACAAGGGTATTGTTAGCGGTGAGGAAGTTCCCATGTGGAAACTCACCAGCATTCCTCATTCCTGGGAACAACTAATGTCAAAAGGCTTGAAAATTGATGCTGCTGATAAAATCTGCTGGCCATTCCGCGAAGCGCAATTTGGATGGACAGGCAGGATCTACCAGCAGACTGGAGAAACCTGGACGCCCCTGTCGACCACTCTAACCTGGACGCCAAATGAAGAAGGGAAATCTCAGGCATGCGCTAAGGCTCCATCAGCCGGAACCTACGCCCTATTCGGATTCTGGCAGCCTGACTAATCCTTTGAGTAAAACCCCCCGATATAACACCAAGTAAGGGAGACTCCCGATTTCGTTTAGAAACCGGGAGTTTTTTTGTAACCGATTTGTAACCGGCATTGGGTATGATATTGGGGCACAGGTTTGCATTCATTTTTCAGAGCGTTTAAACCACTCTGCATCCCATCAGCAATCAAAGGAGCAATACATGCGATTAAAAGGGAAAGTTGCGCTGATCACCGGTGGAGCCGCTGGAATCGGGAAAGCCACAGCCCAGGTTTTTGCCCGCGAAGGAGCAATCGTGGCCATTTGCGACGTATCAGAGGAATTGGGCAACGAGGTCATAAAAATGCTCGGTGCAGATGCCCAGTTCAACAAGGTGGATGTCACCAACCGCGCTGAAGTCCAGCAGTGGGTGGATGGCGTTGTGGCAAAATATGGGCGCGTGGATATTTTGGTGAATAATGCCGGCATCACCCGCGACGCGCAGTTCGTCAAAGTGAAGGACGGCGAATTGGTGAAACAGATGGGTGAAGATGCCTTCGACATGGTCATTTCGGTGAACCTGAAGGGCGTCTTCAATTGTGCGCAGGCAGTTTCGCCTTACATGATCAAGCAGAATGGCGGCGTGATCCTCAACGCTTCCTCAGTTGTGGGGCTGTATGGAAATTTTGGACAGACCAATTATGTTGCCACCAAGGCAGCCGTCATCGGCATGACCAAAGTGTGGGCGCGTGAACTGGGCAAGTACAACATCCGCGTTAACGCGGTTGCCCCAGGTTTCATCATGACCGAAATGGTCGCCAAGATGCCCGAGGAAGTGCTGGCTGGTATGCGCGCCAAGACTCCCCTCGGCCGATTGGGAGAACCGGAAGATATTGCAAATACATATGCCTGGCTCGCCAGCGACGAAGCCGCTTACCTGCACGGCACCACCATCAGTGTGGATGGCGGCATTGTTCTCGGCACTTAATCACCCGGAGGAAAAATGACACGATTCGCATCCATTATTTCCACAGGGGCATATCTGCCCGAGATCGAGAGGCCCAACTCCGCTATGAAAGAACGCTTTGGCGAAGTTATTGATAAATTCGAAATATCCTCCGGGATCAAGACGCGCTTCTACGCCCCTGATGACTGGGCGACCTCTGACCTGGCAGCAGAAGCCGGCAAAAAAGCCCTGGCGAACGCCGGGCTTAAACCTGAGGATCTTGACCTGGTCATTTTAGGCACCGACAGCCCGGATTACATCACCCCGGCCACATCCGTGGTAGCGCAGCACAAACTGGGGGCAAAAAACGCCGGCACATTTGACGTGGGCTGCGCGTGCGCGTCCTTCCCGACGGGGCTCAATATCGCCGCCGGGCTTATCAGCACCAACCCGAACCTGAAGTACGTGATGGTCATTGGGGCGTACATGATGCACAAGCTGGCGGATTGGGAGAACGACGTGATGTCATTCTTCTACGGCGACGGCGCGGGGGCAGCCATCCTGACGGCTGCAGACAAACCCGGGTTCGTTTCCTCCACCTTTTTTGCCGACGGTTCCTACCACAAGCATTGGGGCATCTATTCCGGCGGCACCTTTGAACCGACGACTGAGGAGAGCCTCAAAGCAGGGCGCACCAAGGTAAAACTGGTCACTCCCTTCCCACCGGAAGTGAACCACGAGGGCTGGCCGGCACGTATGCGCGAACTGGCAAAAAATGGCAACTTTGACCTCAAGGATGCCGACCTGGTTATCTACACCCAGGTGCGCCTCAACAGCATCAAGCTGGTGCAGGAAACCCTGGGGCTGCCCTTTGAAAAAGCGCATTACGTGATGGACCGCTTCGGCTACACCGGCTCCGCCTGCCTGCCAATGGCATTCGATGATGCCGTCAGCCAGGGCAAGGTACACTCCGGTGACCTGGTTTTATTCGTTGGATCCGGCGTGGGGTACAACCAGGCTGGTTCCGCATTCATCATGCCTTAATCCGATGGACGCGCAGACCCTCTACCGCTCCAAACTGGTCTCGATCCCCGAAGCTGTGGGGAAGATCAAGTCACACCAGACTGTGGGTGTGGCCATGGCAGCTTCCGAGCCGCCGGGTTTATTGAACGAGCTGGGCAATCACCGCGAGCGTTTGGACGGTGTGCATGTGTGGGTGTGCCTGCCGTTGGGATCTTACAGTTTTGTGCTCGATCCAGGCATGGATGGGCACTTCTTCATTGAAAACTGGTTCTACGGCGCCGCAGACCGCAAGGTGCACGCGCAGGGGCGGGAGTCCTACATCCCGAACAACCTGCACCAAGCCTCCACCCGCAAACTGTACGCCGCCAAAAACAAGGTTAATGTTTTCATTGGCACAGCCACACCCCCTGATTCGCGCGGATATATGTCCCTCTCCCTCGGGCTGGTGCTCGAACGCCAGTTGATCGACGCGGCGGACCTTGTGATCCTCGAGATCAACGAGAACCTGCCGTGGACGTTGGGAGACACCCAGGTGCATCTATCCGAGGTGGATTACCTGGTGGAGAATCGCACATCTCTACCGCAGTTGCCGGTGGTTCCACCCAGCGAGGCAGAAGAATCCATTGGCGGTTACATCGCTGAACTCATCGAAGACGGTTCGACCCTGCAGCTGGGAATTGGTGGCATTCCCAATGCCATCACCCCGTTCCTGATGAAACGCAAGGACCTCGGCATCCACACGGAAATGTTCACCGATGGCATGGTGGACCTGTACAACGCCGGGGTGATCACCAACCGGCGCAAGACCCAGTGGCGCGGTAAGATGGTGGGGGCGTTCGCGCTGGGCACGCAGAAATTGTACGATTTTGTAGGCAACAACCTGGCGGTCGAATTCCAGCAGGGGCGCGTGACCAATGACCCTTACATCATCGGGCGCAATTACCACATGATCAGCATCAATACCGCCCTGCAGGTGGATGTGCTTGGGCAGGTGTGCTCGCAATCCATCGGTTTCAAACATTTTTCCGGCACCGGCGGACAACTGGACACCCACCGCGGTGCGCAGCTCTCGGAAGACGGCAGGGGGATCATCGCCCTGCGCTCCACAGCGCGCAACAACGAGATTTCCACCATCGTCCCCTTCCTGACGGAAGGCGCCGAAGTAACCGTGCCCAGCCACGATGTGGACACGATTGTCACCGAGTACGGTGTGGCAGATTTGAAAGGGCTATGCCTGCGCGATCGCGCACAAGCTCTGATCAAGATCGCCCATCCCGATTTCCGCGCGCAGTTGCAGGAAGAAGTGATGCGCCTTGGGATCGTCCCCAGGTTTTAGGGGAAGTGAGGAGAACAGGATGAATCCAATCATTGGCAAATGGCAGCAGCCAGATGGTCAAGCGTATGCCGGGCTGGTTTTTATTTTCAATGAGGACGGCACGTTTGAGTCTGAATATGCCGCCATGGGCATCACGTCCAGCGGCACCTACCAGGTGAATGATGACCTAATCAGCATGGATCAGGACAAGCATTCATTAGGGCTGGTGGGTAAATTCGAAGGCCGTTTTTTGATCGATAACGACACATTAAAGATGGGCTTTGGCAATCCGGGCGAAAAAGCTCCCGAAGATGTCAGTAAAGCCCGACTCTACCTCAAGATTTAGGGAGCACCATCATTATGGCATTGAAAAAACTGGCAAGAGGTGTTGCATTGGTTGGCGCAGGGATGAGCAAATTCGGCGCCTTCAAAGGGAAAAGCTCACGTGATCTCTTTGTGGAAGCCTTTGTGGAAATGCTGGGATCTGTAGATAAGGGGATCGATCCCAAATCAATTGAAGCCTTGTATGTGGGTAATTACAGCAGCGACCTTTTCGAAAACCAGGGGCACATTGCACCCATCCTGGCGAGCTGGACGGGGTTGACCCCCATCCCGGCAACGCGCGTGGAAGACGCCTGCGCGAGCGCGGGAGTTGCGCTGCGCCAGGGAATCATCGCCATTGCCTCCGGACTGTACGACATCGTCCTGGTAGCGGGCGTGGAGAAAATGACCGACCTGCCGACCGAGAAGGTGACCGATACCTTGGCAACTGCCGCGGATGAACAATACGAGATCCCAGCTGGCTTTACCTTCCCGGGGTTCTACGCTGCCATGGCAACCGCTTATATGGAAAAGTACGGCGCAACGCAGGAAACCTTCATGAAAGTTGGCATTAAGAACCACAATAACGGTTCATTGAATGAAAAAGCCCAGTTTGGCGCAAAGATCACCACGTTAATGGAAGCCCGTAAAGCCAGCGCTGCCAAAAAAGGGCTGCCAATCCTGGAGTGGGCTGATGAAATGGCTTTCCTTAAAGATGAACGCGCCAACCCGACGGTGGCATGGCCAATGCGCCTTTACGATTGCTCCCCGGTTTCTGATGGTGCAGCGGTGGCGTTATTGGTGAGCGAAGACCTGGCGAAGAAATTCACAGATAAACCTCTGTATGTGGCAGGCACTGGTCAGGCAAGTGACGGTGCTTTGCATGACCGAGACTCTTTAACCAGCATCCCCGCAGCCAAACTGGCGGGAGAACAAGCCTACAAGATGGCGGGCATTGGACCGAAGAATATCGATTTTGCAGAAGTGCACGATTGCTTCACCATTGCCGAGATCATTGCCAGCGAAGACCTGGGATTCTTTGAACCGGGTAAGGGCGGCAAAATGGCTGAAGCCGGTGAAACCAGCCGCACTGGCAAGAAACCGATTAATCTCTCCGGAGGTCTCAAATCCAAGGGGCACCCAGTGGGGGCTTCAGGTGTGGGGCAGGTGGTTGAGGTTTGGAAGCAGCTGCGCGGTGAAGCAGGGGAACGCCAGTTGCAAGGTGTTTTGAAATATGGATTGACCCATAACGTGGGCGGCACTGGCCAGACCTGCGTGGTGCACATCTTCGAGAGGAGGAACTGAGCATGGACAACCAGTTCACTCACATAGCCTACAGCAAATCATTAAATGAACACCGCCTCATGGGCTCACGCGACACCAAAACAGGGCAGACCTTTTTGCCGCCGCGCCCGATGAACCCGAGCAATTTCTCGACTGACATGGAATGGGTGGAATTCAGCGGGAAGGGTGTGCTGCAAGCCTTCACCAATGTCTTTATCGCACCAACCGCCATGATCGAAGCGGGATACGATCGCAAGAACCCGTACACCGTGGGTATTGTCAAGACCGAGGAAGGTCCTATGGTGAGCGCCCTGATCCTGGGGGTGAATGCCTGCGACCCGGCGTCGATCAAGATAGGTACAAAGCTCAAGGTTGCCTTTGTGGATCGCGGCGAAGGCGAAAGCAAAAAGACTTTCCTGGCGTTTGAGCCGGTGTAAGAAGGATAACGACACATGCCCTTTGTGAAAGTGAACGACATCCTGATCTATTACGAACTTCACGGTCCGGAAAACGCGGATGTGATCGTCCTTTCCAACGGAATCTTCATGTCCACCGCCAGCTGGGGCTACCAGGTGCTCGAGTTCAAAAAACATTTTAGAGTCCTGGTTTACGACTGCCGCGGCATGTGGCAGTCCGATCATCCGGTTGGTCCTTATTCCATGGACCAGCACGCGGATGACTTGGCGGGGTTGATGGACGCACTCGCGATTGAAAAAGCGCACATCGGAGGCATTTCCTACGGCGGCGAGATCAGTATGACCTTTGCACTCAAGTATCCGCAGCGGGCTCGCAGCCTCATCGTCTCCTCGGCGGTCAGCCAGATCGACCCGATGCTGCAGGTGATGGGCGCCAGTTGGATGAGCGCATTGCACAACAATGACGCTGACACCCTCTTCGAGGTAACCTTCCCTGCCAATTTTTCAGAGCCCTGGATCGCCGCCAACAAGGGCATTATTGAGCCTTCGCGCAAGAAATATCACCAGATGGATCTGAAGGCGGCTGAAGAATTGATGCTGGCGTTTTCGAAAATCGATTTCACCGATGAGTTAAAGAGGATTAAAGTACCGACCCTGGTGCTGGTGGGTGAGCTGGATATCCTCAAATCCCGCAAGTATTCAGAGATCATCACCCGCGAGATCCCCGGTGCGGAACTTCTCATCATCCCGCACGGAGGGCATGCCATCTGTATGGAACAACCTGGAGCTTTCAACACTGCGGTTTTGGGTTTTGTTTTGAAGCACAGCGAGGGAATTGCATGAGCCTCAATGTGATGCCGGAACTGTATACGGGTTTGCAGGAAACCTTTACCAGGGTGATCACGGAAGGTGAGGCAGCCCTGTATGCCGGGCTTGTTGGTGATAACCGCATGCAAACGCAGGGCGCGTCACAAACAGAGGGAGATCTCTCTCCCCGGTTACCCGTTCAACCTCTTTTTTTGGTGGGGATCATTGGTGGATTGCTGAACACGCGCATCCCCGGTGAAGGTTCACAATGCATCACCATGCAAT
>CAZHMD010000018.1:0-33871 GCA_964533735.1 uncultured Anaerolinea sp.
AGGCTCACCACCGCCGTGATGGCAAAGGGGAACTGCGGGCTCACGCCCTTCCACAGCAGCCCGCCAATGTAAGGCGCCGGCAGAGAAACCAGCCCCAGTGAGGTGCTGAAGAGTCCGAAGGCCGTGCCGCGCAGGTGCTGGGGCACCACCTTGCTGATGAGCGATTGATACGCTGGCGCCACCAGCCCAACGCCAACGCCGCCCAGCGCCCAACCCACTCCGTAGAGCCACGCCGGGCTGGCTGCAGGGACCACTGCCAGCAATCCGATGGCGATGAAGTGCAGGAAGAAACCAATGGAGATGCCGAGGCGTTCGCCAGCTTTGTCAGATAGCCAGCCGCCCGGGATCATGAAGAGCATGGTGAACAAGCCGAAGACGCCGTTGAGGAGGCCGATGGTCTGGATGGAAAGCTGCCCGACCTGTTCCATGAACAGCCCCATGAAGTTGAAGGACATGGCAAAGGAGATGTCGCGTACACCATCGGTGATGAGGATCCAGGTGAGCACTCCGCCCGCGAAGAGCATGCCGAACATGCCGCCGAGATTCTTCTTGAGCCCTTCAAAGGTGAGGGGCACGTGGTTGGGACTTTCAATGTTGGGTTTGGCAGCCGCGCGCGCCATAATAATGCGGATAATGGTGGCGGCAAAATACAGTAGCGCGGCGATTACCAGCATGGTTTTGAAATTCCAGGCGTGCACGATCCAGCCGCCGAGGGGCGGGCCGATGACCGAGACGATGCCGAAGAGGGTCTGGGAAACACCGTAAACGCGGGCGCGGTTGTGTTCCTCGGAGTGTTCCGCGATGAAGGCGTCAAAACTTGGGCCGACCAGGGAGCGCGCCCCGGCGCCCACCACGCTGGAGAGCAGCACCACCCCCCACGACTGCGAAAGGACTAGGATGATCTGCGCCACCGTGCCGAAGATACTGCCAATGGCAATGGCGCGCAAACGCCCCAGCGAGTCGGAGATCCACCCGCCCAGGATTTGCAGCAGCAGCGGCATGATCTGCGCCAGGGTGAAGAATAAGCCGATCTGGGTGATGGATGCGCCCAGTTCCTCCAGGTAGAGGCTCTCGAGCGAGCCGTACATGCCGCCGCCCAGGTTGGCCAGGATCATCGCCAGCATGAAGACGATCAGCAGCGGCGTGAGGAAGGAGAATGCGTTGGTCTTTTTGGTCGTGGTTTCCATGCAGCCTCGCAGAACCGGAAGTAGACGAACAGAGTGTATTATACTGGTGCAGATTAATCCTGCGTGAAATGCACCTCTGGTGCATTTCACGCTCAATTCAGAAAACGACGCATATTTAATCTGCGATAGAGTTGAAATCGTGATGCAGCGGAGGAATTGATGACGGAAAGTTTTGCAGATCTTGAACCTTTGAAGCGTTTCAGCAGCCGCGCTTCCGATTACAAGAACCGCTGGGGGTACGCGCCGGCGCTGCTGGATTTCCTGCGCGAAACTTATGCTTTGTCAGCCTTATCAATTGTGGCGGATGTAGGCGCGGGGACGGGGTTCCTTACGCGCCTGCTGCTGCAGAGCGGCTGCCGGGTGCACGCCGTGGAACCCAACGCCGAGATGCGCGCGGTGGCGGAGGCGGAACTGGAAGACAACCCCAACTTCATCAGCGTGCCGGGGCAGGCGGAAAAGCTGCCACTGGCGGACGCCAGCATGGATGCGCTGACGGTGGGGCAGGCGCTGCACTGGTTCCAGATCGAGGCGGCGCGCGCTGAATTCCTGCGCGTAGTCAAACCCGGCGGCTGGATCGCGGTGGCTGATAACCGCGCGCTGGAGGAAGCCAATGACCTCGAGCGCGCCGTTGAGGATGTGTGCCAGCGTTACTTTGTCAATATCGGCAGGGCTGCCGAGCCGCCGCTGCGCGTTGTGCAACTATTCGAGGGGATGGAGATGCGCACGGCGCGTTTTGCGAATTCCTACCAGAGCGGGCGTGAGACCTTCATCCGTGCACTGCTCAATTCCAGCCTGGCGCCTGAACCGGGCAGTGAGCGCTACCTGCAGGCGGCTTCGGAATTAGGCGCGCTTTTCGCCTTTTACGCAGAAGAGGGTGTTCTTACGCGTATGCTGGAAACGGTGGTCTACAGCGCAAGGCTGCCAAAATTGGTCTAGACATCAACCCTGTAAAGTTGTAGGATGAAAGTATGAAAACCCCTATAATCAGCCTGTTTAAAGAAAAACCAAAAACTAAAATTGCCTGGTGGGCGATGGGGTTGGGACTGGCGACCCTGTTAGCTGGACCTTTCCTTGCCTTTTTTACCGCGGTCATCCGCCCGCTGTTGTCGCAGGTATTCACCGAGGGAGCCACCGGGGCGTTTGGCCTGAACCTGGGGATCTTCTCGCTGCTCGTGTGCGCGGCAGCCATCGTGGTGGGCATCCTCGCGCTGCGCAAGGGTGAGCGCTCATGGGTGTTGTGGCTTGGGTTTATCCCGGCGCTGCTCTCAGGGGTATTCTGGATCGGCATGTTTGCAGGCGAAATGCTCTTCCCTCACTGAAGGGGGCTGGCAGGCGAGGTTTTGAGTGCCCGTGAAATTCTATCCAAGGGCATATCGGGTTTTCCCACCGCGGGCACATCACAAAACACCTTCTTAAATGTAAGATTCAAGGGTACCGACGGGTACGTATCTATCATTTAAGGAGTATCACGTGCAAATAGTCACCGACAGCGGAACAGATTTACAGGTAACCGAAGAGCAGCGCAGACAGTGGAACATCCACATCATTCCGTTGGTTGTCGCACTTAATGGTAAGGAATACAAAGAGGGTGTGGATCTGCAGCCTGAAGAGTTTTACCCGTTGCTGGAAGCCTCAGCGGCAATGCCGACCACTTCGCAGCCCTCTGCTGGTGATTTTGCGACCCTATACCGCGAGATCGCGCGCACCGACAAGGATATCCTTTCCATTCACATCTCCTCGGGGTTGAGCGGCACCGCCGACAGTGCGCGCGCCGGCGCCAAACTGGTGCCCGAAGCCAATGTCACCGTGGTGGATACCAAGACCCTTTCCGCGCCTTCCGGGTGGCAGGTGGAAGCCGCAGCCCGCGCCGCGGCAGCCGGCTGGTCACTGGAGCGCATCCTGGCTAAACTGGATCAGATCAACAAGGCAACTGATGTTATTTACACCCTCAAGGAACTGAAGTACCTGATCAACGGCGGACGCATCAGCCACATGAAGGGGTTGATCGCCTCCGTACTGCACATCAAGCCGATGATCGGCGTAGAAAAGGTGCGCGGCACCTATGTCAACCACGGTCAGGCGGCGTCATTCGGGCGCGCCATCCGCGGACTGGGGGAGTATGTCTCTAAATCAATGAAAGTGGGCACCAAACTGCGCACCCAGGTGCTGCATTCCTTCAACCCCGAAGGCGCACGCCAGTTGATGGACGAAATCAACACACGCTTCAAGTGTGATTGGCAGCCGACCGGATTGCTAAGCCTGGTGCTGGGGGCGCATGTGGGTCCCAGCATGGTGGGAGTGGTGTTCGCACCGGCTGAGGTGTTCGCAGACCTGCCGTAGAGGACTGAATCGCCCCAACTTTTTTCATATACCTCGAAGACAAAAGGAACAGGCTGGATCACTCCAGCCTGTAATTATTTGTTGGGGGTTGAGAGGTCTGGACTAGATGCGCGCCAGCATCCAATCAGCCATGGTGCGGATCACCTGCAGCCACTCCGGTTCATTATGGAGTTCGTGATACATGCCCTTCCAGGGTTTGAAGGTAACGTCGCCGCTGAGTTTGGCAAAGAACTCCCGTGAACCTGAGATGATGCCCAGGCGGTCTTCTGTGCCGTGCATCAGCAGCAGCGGATGATTCCAGGAGGGTGCTTTTTTGAGCACTTCCTCAGCTCCACCGATAATGAACATCCCAAGGCGGGTACTGGCGAGGTCGTGTACCAGCGGGTCATTCTGGTAAGCTTTGATCACTTTAGCGTCGCGTGAGAGGGCGTGCACATCCAACCCGGTGGGCAAGGTAAGCTTTGGCAGGATCGGGTTTAATGTCCTGGCAAGGAAGATCTTAAATGGATCAGTGGAGGCAATCTTAATTGAGGGACCGGTGGCTATGTAGCCCTTAACCCCATCTTGATTCTGCAGCCCGTAGTAAAGCACTTCCAGTCCGCCCATACTGTGGCCGTAAAGGAAAAGCGGCAGCTCCTGGCCGGCGAGCTGGCGGGCTTGCTGGATGGCCAGGGTGATGTCATCCATGAGGTGCTGATTGGAGGGGGTGTGTCCCCGCGGACCTTGTGATTTGCCGTGCCCGCGCTGGTCATAGGAGAACACGTGCAGCCCATAGCCGTTGAAAATCTGCGCCACATGGTCATAGCGTCCGCAATGTTCGCCGATGCCGTGCACAATGACCACCAGCGCTTTGGCCTGTATTTCCGTCTTCCATGCCCGGGTGAACAGGGTGAGTCCGTCTTTGGTTACAAATTGTGATTCCTGCAGTGCCATCATCCCTCCGTGAGTAGATTTAGTTTTAGAACAATCTGGACAATTGATTATATTACACTCAGGGTTGTAAGGATAAGTGAGTTATCATCGGGGAAAATGATTGAACATTCCTCCTCGCTTTTTGATATAATGGGATATCATTACGCGATATCTTATGGGCGGAATCATTGCAACGTACATCAATCTCTATTCCAAACCTGAAAACCAAGGGGAAGATTTGCGTGCATAAAAGACTTCATTGGCTGCCCAAAATAATGGTGACATTTCTCGTCGTCACTCTTTTGGCTTTAAGCGCTTATGGCGTTATGACGCTGTTCTCCTCCTCGGTCACTGAAGTGCAGGGGCAGGGCATTTCGTCCTGTTTGAACCGCGTGGATATCCCCGAATCAGAATTGCACTGGATCTATGTGCCTGAAACCGCCAGTGAACTGCACACTGAGGAGAACTACTTCTTCCTGGCGGGTGAGTTGATCGCCAGCGGTGTGGTGGATGCCTCCACCTGTCCTTCTGGCGGATTGACGCTGAACGGATATGCCAATGCCTGCGGCATGTCAGTGGCGCAGCCAACGGTCATCTACCTTCAAAACGTCATGGACCAGGCGATCCTGGACGCATGGAAGAATGTGGGTGTTCCCCCGGTGATGCTCAAACAGATGATCCGGCAGGAAAGCCAGTTCTGGCCTTCCACATACACACAGACCCATTTTGGTTATGGGCATATCACCAACATCGGTATGCGCAACGCGCTTGAATGGAACCTGGACCTGCGTGATAAAGTGTGCCCCGCCGGCTCTGGTTTTGCGTGCCCTTATGATTATTCAATTGCACAGGACATCCTCACCTCGCTGATCGCCACCTGCCCAACCTGCCAGTACGGCATTGACGTGGCGCGGGCGACCCGCAGCGTGGATATTATGGCAGAAGTGGTTCTGGGTTATTGCTACCAGACTGCCCAATTGATCTACAATGCCACTGGCTGGCTCTCCAGTAACGCAGTGGATTACCCGACGATTTGGAAGCTGACCCTGATGGATTACAACGCCGGTTCCAAGTGCGTGTTTGACACAGTTGCCAAAACCTTCAAAGATGTGCAGGGACCGATGAGCTGGGCAGATATTTCTTCACGGGTGACAAGTGAATTGTGCATCCGGGGAAAGACATACGCCAACCAGATCACATCCAAATACTATAATTTCCCGCCATAAAGGCGGGCTCTCCAATTGAAATAAACTCCCTGAGGAATCAGGGAGTTTGCATTATTTTAAGAAGGGATTTGAATATTGTTGAGAATGCGCTGACAATTTGCGGGTCAAAAAGGACTCCGCTGGAGTTTTCGATCATCTGCCTGGCATCATCCGGGCTGATGGCTTGTTTATAAGGCCGAGGGGTGGTGAGGGCATCAAAGACATCTGCCACGGCGCAGATGCGCGCTGCCAGCGGGATGTTCTCGCCTTTGCGCTGATACGGGTACCCGGTTCCATTCCATCTTTCGTGGTGCGCTTCGGCAATGATCGCACCGGTCTGCATTTCAAGGATATTGGAATTGCCCAGGATTTGAGCGCCGTCAATAGTGTGTTTTTCAATCACTTTCCACTCAGTGGGCTCATAATTGCCAAGGCGTTTGAGCAGGTCAAGCGGGGTGAGGCATTTGCCGACATCATGCAGCATGCTGGCAGCAGCGATCACTTCACTCTCCGACTTGGACAACCCGATCTCAGTTCCAAGGAGGAGACAGTATGAGCGGATACGAGAAAGGTGGGTGCGGTTGTCCCACTCCTTAAGTTCAGCAATATAAGCTAAATTTGAAAGCAACTCGGAGATCTCATTGTTCTGACTTGCTGTTCTCGATAAACTCATGTATACCCCAATCTTAATTGATAATGAGTTTGTATCATTTTTTGATTGAAGTGTCAATAAAAAAGAGGTATACTATCCAATTAAGAAACATAATTTTCTAAACCATCGAAGAGTTGGTTTTTATCCTTGGTTATTGGTATAGCCTTCAATCTGGTTGGCGACCCGCATAGCAACTATCTTCGTAACAACTAGTGTTGAAGGACGTGTTACCACATACCAGGGGGATAGTAGAAAAGCGAAGTAATAATGATTTTGGAATCATTGCGTCATAAAAGACAAGGTCAAGCCATAATGGAAATGATCCTGGTGCTTCCATTACTTTTACTTTTAATCCTCGGCGCGATGGATTTTGGCAGGATGTTCTTTACCAAGATCGTTACGACCAACGCGGCACGGGAAGGGGCGAATTTTATCTCCAGAAACCCTGATGACCAGACCAACTGCGATGATGATGACCCATCCCTGTGCTACATGGGGACGCTGGAGATCATTGCCAATGAGGCAAATAGTTCGGGTGTTACGGTTAGCCCGAGTGAAGTGGTCATTACGGGTTGCTGCACAATGGGTAACTCCGTCACAGTACAGGTTACCAAGGAAGTGGATCTGATCTTTGGAGGCTTGCTTGCCCAATTTGGATTATTGAACGATCCCATGCCGCTTGTGAGTACAGCTAGGATGGTGGCCCAATGAGAGAACACAGAAAATCCGCCGGTCAATCGCTGGTTGAGTTTGCATTAGTTTTCCCGATCCTTTTCCTATTGGTTGCGGGATTTTTTGACCTGGGCAGGGCCATATTTTATTTCTCCTCGCTTTCCAATTCCGTGCGCGAGGCAACGCGTTACGCGATCGTGCACGAGGAAACTATCAATGATGTGGCGGAGAATGACGGCTATTTCTTATTACAGGAGAAGGTGAAAGAATTTTCCTTTGGATTCAGTCCTGCCGCTCTCGATGATATAGATGTGGTTGTGAACCTGGATGAAAACGACAGGCGTGAAAGCGTTTCTATTACGGTCACATACATGTTCACTCCAATCACACCGGGGATCAAGCAGATCTTTGGCACTCAGACGGGTATTCCGATCATCACTCAATCCACCATGCGGATTGCCGGGATCGCCAGGTAGTAACAGGAGCAAGCTATGAAAAAGCGACCGTTATATCACGAACTAGAAAATGCGCAGGTAATTCCGCTGGTGGTTATCTCGCTGGCGGTATTGATCATGATGGTGGCACTGCTGCTGGATGGAGGGGCGTTGATGCTTAACCGGCGCACCGCGCAGAACGCTGCCGACGCCGGTGCTCTGGCAGGCGCGCGTGAACTGTGCATGGGCAATGGGGAGGACGCTGCCATAGCCGCAGCCATTAATTATGCAGTCACTGAAAATGGCGCAACCTCGGCAACTGCAGAAGTATCATACGATGAGGTGGAAAAAGGTGAAGTCATTGTAAACGCTCTGTGGGAACAGGATTCCTTCTTTGCCAGGATATTCAACCAGGATACGCTCACTTCCGGGGCTGTTGCAGGAGCTGGGTGTTTTAATCCGGCTTCGCATACAGTGCTGCCAATTGCCTGGTCCTGCCGCCCGCCGTTTGGTGGAGGCGGATCGATGAGCGAAGATTGTGAATATGTAAAACTGGATTGGCCAACACAAGTTAAGCCAATCGTAGATGATTGGGGTCCTTCGGAGCAGGATATCAGCAGCCATCTTTTTTCCAGTTACAGTGGCAGCCTGTACATCATTATGGATTCAGACAAGATATGCGGCGTGGATGTGGATTGTGACTTGAATAATGATGGCAGACCTGAACTGGAGACCGGCGGTAACCGCGGCTGGCTGAACCTGACTGGCGATAGCAGCGGTACAGCGAATTTAACCGGGTGGATAGAAGACGGATTGGATGAACCGATCTCCATTCATACCTGGTTGAGCGTAATTGATGGCAATAAAACCCCTGTATATACTGCCCTGGAAACCCGCATCGGTGATATTGTGTGGCTGCCGGTCTTTAATTGGATATGTGAAGACCTACCGGAAGATGACGCAACGTGTGAAACCACTGCACATTCTTCGACGGCACCGGGATTGCCGCTTGAAGCAGGAGAAATTGAAACTGTGGTTACGGGTAACCCGGCTACACCGCTGTTCCACATTGTCGGCTTCGCGCCATTTTATATCACCTGTGTTCATAAGAGTGGCAATGGCTGCCCGGGGTTTAACCTGGCGCGCTCTGTAAATCCAGACATCAAAGCCAATACTAATACTGTAGAAGGTTACTTCGTCAGCGGCTACCCGTTTCCTGAGGGAGAGGTAGAACCTGGCGGAGTTGACCTGGGAAATTATATTGTTTCATTAACAAGATAATCACTTTAACTCATTTATTGCAGGGAGGTTACATTGACTAATCGCATGAAATCTTTTTGGATCATCATGGCTGGGATCGTACTGGTTGGGATCGCGGTTTTTGTGGGGATCCTCCTGTACCAACGCATCAATGGCGGACCAGTGCGCAATGCCAACCAGGAGGAAGTCGTTAAGACACAGGTGGTGGTGGTTACGCGGGATCTCTTCCTGGGCGACCAGCTCACCAGTGAGGATGTGAAATTAAGCCAGGTTCCAGTGGAATTAGCCCCCAGAGGTGCCATTGTCGAATTGGCAGACGCTATTGGCACATTCACCAAAACAGACCTGGTTTCAGGGGAGATCCTGCTAGCCACCAACCTGGCCAACCCCACCAATTCCAACCACGATCTGGCGTTCATTCTCAGCGATGAGCATGTTTTGATGGCATTCCCGGCAGGCGACTTGATCAGCCGGAACAATATCATCAAGCGCGGAGACATCATTGATATCTTTGCCACCTTCAAGCAGGAAGTCAAAACCGTACCGGATAACACAACTACCACGACAACGACCACCGATGGAACCCCAGAGGAACCGGTTGAGCGTACCTTCACAGTGGATGCGTTCCAAAAAATTGGTGTAACAGCCCTCGTTCTGGAGGTAGTTGAAACTGAAACCCCCGTCCTGCAGGGCGAGAATACGGGTGAAGTTTCAGTCACGTCCACCAGGACAGTTTCTTACCTGCTGGCGCTGAACCCCCAGGATGCCCTGGTGTTGAAACACCTCAAAGACACCGATGCAATTTTTGATATCGTCCTGCGATCACCAACCAGTACCATCCAGTTCGAGTTGACGCCGGTAACCGAAGAATACATTATTGAATTCTATGGATTGGAAATCCTGCCATAGGGGATTAAGAAAGGGATACGATGCCATTGACCACCGATAAAAAACGAATACTGGTCATTTCCAATGATCCTTTAATCATGGATTCTGTCCGGGTTGTGATCAACGCACAAACTGATTTGGAATGGGTCGACCCCATTCCCGATGGAAAAGACCTCGTGATCGAACTCGCCATCAAATCACCGGATGTGATCCTTTTGGATTACGCGTATCAAAAGAAAGGTTTTTTTGAGCTGGTGGATAAGCTCACCACGGCATACCCGGGCAGCGCTCTGATCGTGATCCTGCCTGAAAATGAAATGGTAAATTCCGAGCGCATCATCCTTTCAGGCGCGCGAGCCTTTTTGGTGACTCCGTTCAAACAGGAAAACTTGCTTAACACAATCCGCCGGGTAGTAGAGTTGATGTCCCGCAATCACGCGATTCCTCAACCGATAGCGAACGAATCGCTCGCGCGCCCGCGCAACACATTTACGGTTTTCAGCCCAAAAGGCGGTGCTGGAACCACCACAATTGCCATTAACCTGGCGATTGCCCTGCATCAACAACTCAAAGAAGATGTGCTCCTCATTGATGGAAAACACCTGTTTGGGCATGTGGCTTTATGTTTGAACCTGAGAACAGGAAACTCGATCACCGACTTGTTGGCGCATGTTGGGCAGCTTGACCCTCACCTGGTGAAACAGGTGGCGGTGCAACACATTTCCGGAGTGTATGTGCTGCCAAGCCCGACCTCGATAACAGAGGCGCAGGGGATCAGACCTGATGACGTGTACAAGATGCTGCAAATACTACAGACCGTCTTTCCGAATGTGATCATTGATGGCGGAAGCTATTTAAGTGATAACACTGTCACTTATATGGATTCCTCCGACAAGGTCCTCCTGGTGTTGAACCCTGACCTCGCATCGCTGCGTGATGTGCGGCAATTCATGGAAGTTGCAAAATCACTGGCATATCCTCCTGAAAAAACGATGCTCATCCTCAACCTGACCGGTAGAAAAGCGGATGTTAAAAGAGAAGAGATCGAGAACATTCTAAAAATGAAGATATTCGGCCGCATCCCTGCGGATGAAAATTTGGCACTGAGCAGCCTCAACGAAGGTGTTCCCATCATCATGAAGAGTCCCCACCACCCGATCAGCAATGCCATCAAAGACATTGCCAAAGGTGTGCAGAACGTCATTCAACAATCCAAGGTTGAATACGCACAGAAAGCCACAGCGCTTTCTTCGGATGCATTATCGAAATCTTCAAAACTAGGGTGAGCACACAAGGGGTGTCATCTTGAGCGACAACGCGATCACAATTCTCCTTTCCTTAATCCTTCTGTTTTCTTTGGTGGGGATCGTTCTGGTTCTCATCTGGATAAACCGCCATGGTCCCGGATCTTCTGTACAAGGGCGTATCTCCACTTTTGTGCGTCCGGAGGTTTCCCGATCCGAGGCGACACTATCTGTGGATGGAACCACACAGGTACTGGCGACAGGATTAGAGAAGTTCAGAGCCTGGTTAAATAAAGTGCTCATCGGATTATCATCGGAGCAATTACAAGTTAAGATCTCCAGCGCTTACTGGCCAATCACGGATGTTGAGTTTATTGTGATCAGGATTATTTCCGCAGTCCTGGGGCTGGTGGTAGGCTGGTTATCCATGCACAGCATCCTGGCAGGTTTGTTCCTGGGGATCCTGATGATCTTTCTCCCTCCAGTGGTTTTGGAACGGTCAATTGTCGAACGCCAGAACAAATTCCACCGCCAACTGATGGATGTATTAATCATGATCAAGGGAGCGGTACAGGCTGGTTACAGTTTGCCTCAATCTCTTGACCTTGCTTTAAAGGAAATGCCCGCGCCGTCTTCTGAAGAATTCAGCAGGGTATTGCGGGAGGTGCGTTTTGGTTTTCCGTTGGAACAAGCGCTGACGAATCTGGCTGAACGAATGGAGAATGACGACCTGCACATTGTTGTCACTGCCATTATTATCAATGCGCAGGTAGGTGGGAATCTTTCCACAGTTCTTGAATCCACGATCGAAACCATCAGAGACAGGATGCAACTCTCCAGCGAAGTACGCTCTCTAACATCCTATGCCCGCTATGTAGGTAACTTCCTGTCATTCCTGCCTTTTATTGCCGGTATCGTTATTTTCTTCCTTACCCCCGATTATTTTCAATCGGTATTGAATTCGTTCCTTGTGCAGGTGATATTTGCAGCTGCATTGATAGGAATTGTTATTGGAAACATCTGGATTCGCAGAATCGCTACGATCAAGGTATAGGACTGAAAAAATATGCTTACTAACATGGATCCATCCCTATTGACCCTTGTACTTGGAACACTGGCAGCGGCTCTGTTGGGCTTGATCGTTCTATTTATCGGAGTATCAAGGTACCTAAAATCGAAAAACAAAGTAACTTCACGGTTGGAGCATTACGTTACCCCAAAACGTGGATTGACATCTGGTTTGGTCCAGGAAAAAATACTGCCCAGGGAGATTTCAGGGTCCTTGTTTCAACGAATATTTCCCCCTTTATTTTCCAAGATCGCTGGTTTCTTTACCAACCTGACCCCACAAACACAACTTACAAAGTTGGATCACGACCTGGTCATTGCCGGGAACCCGGGGGGATTGAGAGCAGGAGGGTTTTTTGGAATCCAGGTGCTGGTTTTCATTGTGGGAGCATTGGTTGCCATCCTGTTTGTTACCAGTAATACACCAATTGATTTTTTTAACCTTGTTATCGGTGCTTCAATTGTTCTGTTGGCTTTGCTTCTGCCTAAATATTGGCTCAATAGCCAGGTGCGCAAGGTTAAAGACGAAATTCGGCGAGGGCTTCCAGATGCATTGGATATGCTTTCAGTGTGCGCCAGCGCAGGCATGGGCTTTGACCAATCGCTGCAAAAAATTTCGATCTATTGGCACTCGAAATTAGGCGAGGAATTGAAACGCACCATTCACGAGATGGAGATGGGGGTCACCCGATCTTCGTCACTTCAAAACCTGGCGGATCGGCTAAATGTGGATGAACTTACCAGTTTCATCGGAATCATCATCCAGGCAGAAAAGATGGGCATGAGTTATGCAGAAGTTTTGCACAGCCAGGCAGCGCAAATGCGGATACTCCGGCAATATCGGGCACGCGAAATTGCCAACAAACTTCCGGCAAAAATGATTGTACCATTGGCATTATTCATTTTTCCGGCACTCATCGCTGTTATTCTCGGACCTGTAATCCCGACACTGGCGAATTTATTCAACTAACTATTTATTGGGTGAGAATGGAATCAAACAATAATTTTCCGAGACCGACCCCGGACTCATTAATTTCAAAGAACCGATCCATGAGTGTTTTAAAAGAATTAACCGAAAAGGACCCTCAGTTTGGTGAATTCATTGAAGCCTATCAAAAAGGGGAGTGGCAGCGCTGTAAAGAATTGATGGATGGCCTTTTGACCAGGCACCCTGATATTGAATTATTACAGGAGTATTCCAAGGACCTTGAAGTACAACTTTCGTTGAGAGATATCTCGCTCAAACATTTTTCAGAACAAAAGAAAAAAACGGTAAGGCAAACCGTCAGGATCTCCTTTTTTTCCTTAGCCTTGATATTTTTCATCCTGGTGGTATTTACCGGAATCTTTGTTTTGCTCAGTAATAAATTCCGGGCACAACAACAGGAACAGGACCAGATCCAGGTAAAAGCTTTATCAGCACAAGCTGGTGAACTCCTGCTCTCCGGTCAACCCGGTCCGGCGTTACAGGTGATCGAAAAGATAAAGCAGTTGGACCCCAATTATGAATTTCTGCAATCACTGACAATTGAAGCTGGCCTTCTTGGCGAACTGGAAACCAAGTACAACAGTGCTTTAGCCATGGTTAATGCCGGCAATTTCGCCGAAGCCTTGGCAATTTTCAAGGAGATCGAGCAGACCCGCCAGGGTTTATGGGATGTGCCCCGGCAACTAGTTAATGCTGAAAATCAAATCTCCATCGAGGCATTATTCCAGGCAGCGCGTAAGGCTTATGATGAAAGTGATTGGGATGCCGTGATCAGTAATTACGAAGCAGCGCTGGCGATCAATCCCAAACTGGAAGATGGCTTGATGAAGGAACAGCTGTTGAACGGTTACCTGAGAGCGATCATCCAGATGCTGGAGAATAATTCCACAACCATTGAGGATATCGAAAACGCAGAGGATTATTATCGCAAGGCTGTTGGGATGATCCCGCAAAGCAGGGCGTTCACCAGTGAGCGAGAAAATCTCCGGGAAGTCAGCAGCAATTTATTGGTGCTGAAGTACTCTCAAACCGCCTCAATACTATTGAATGATTCGTCTCAAACAGTTAATTCGATTGGAAAAGCAGTGTCTTACCTGAGCAGGGCTGTAAACCTGTCTCCGAATGACCAAGGACTCAAGAACGAGCTTGCCAATGCCCAACTCTACCAGATCGGTCTGCAAAATTTTGTTAATATGGATTGGGGTTCTGCAATTGACAACCTGACACGCCTGGTAACCGCCGATAAGCACTATGCTGATGGCAAAGCAAATATCCTGTTGTATGAAGCCCACGCAGCCAGGGGAAGGCAGTACTTCTCTGTTGGGTTGTACCTGGATGCACGCAGCAATTTTGAGGCGGCCGAGATCATAGCCTGGGAACGGCCTGATAATCCTTTCAAGCTTTTTGACATCCAGGCATGGTTAGGCGCAACCCTGGGAAAAGTGGACGATTACACGAATGCTGTTTCTTATTACAAGTATGCATTCGATACAATAAATATTTATCCGCACCTGGGTGTTAACTCTGAGTTTGCCCAATTATTTTATTCCGCACAAGCGGCAGCTGAGGCAGAAAATGAGCGGCTTGCCTACGAAAAGTATGTTGAGGCGATGGAACATATCGCGGATGTGTACACAATAACCGAAATAACGGTTCCGGATGGCACATGCCTGGCGTTTTTTGCGGATGATAACAAATCAACGATCTCCGCGATCCAAAATCTCAATCATTTGTCCAAGAACGTGACTGTAACCTTCAGCCAGGACTTGCAGGTTCCTACTATTTCCAAGTGAGAATTGTTTGCAATGATACAGTAATCCCAGGAGAAGACCATGTTCAATAACCGACCAGCATTAAAGAAAGACATGCCGATACAGATGGCAGAAAACCAGAAAAAATTTGCAGATCTTGAAAAGGATTTTTTCATCGTACGTGATGCGGTTCAGAGAGAGTTGTTATCCAATAACAACAACGATATTATGATGAACGTGACCGACCTGAAGAAATTGATTGAAAAATCCTTTGAACAGGTCGTGGTACAGGAGAACATGCTGTTAAATGTAAGTACGCGAGACCAGCTCCTGCAATGGGTATTGGATGATATTTTGGGTTATGGACCCCTGGAACCATTACTTGCCAACCCGGATATTACCGAGATCATGGTCAACGGCTATGACGAGGTTTTTGTTGAGCGGTATGGATTAATCGAAAGTACAAATGTTAAATTTGAAAACGACGCTCATCTGCGCAGGGTAATCGATAGAATTGTGTCTCCAATCGGGCGGCGCGTGGACGAATCGTCACCAATGGTTGACGCGCGCCTTCCGAGCGGATATCGCGTTAACGCAACAATTCCCCCGCTTTCTCTGGATGGATCCATACTAACCATTCGCAAATTCGCAGCACGACCCTTCACCGTACAGGACTTGATCGCCAATGGTTCGATGACGGTGCAGCTGTCTAATTTTCTGAAAGCGTGTGTGCAAGCCAGGGTGAACCTGGTTGTTTCAGGCGGTACTGGCAGCGGTAAAACAACCTTGTTAAACGTGTTATCTTCTTTTATTCCGCCGCGAGAACGCATCATCACCATCGAAGATACAGCGGAACTCCAGCTCAACCAGGTACACGTGGTGCGGCTGGAAAAACGCCCGCCAAACATAGAGGGTAAAGGTGAAGTCACCATTCGGCAGTTAGTGGTGAACGCGCTGCGTATGCGCCCTGATCGAATCCTTGTCGGCGAGTGCCGCTCTGGAGAAGCCCTGGATATGCTGCAAGCGATGAACACCGGTCATGACGGCTCCATGACCACCATCCACTCGAACAGCCCGCGGGACGGCTTAAGGCGTATTGAAACAATGGTATTGATGGCTGGCACAGAACTCCCTCTAAAGGCAATCCGCGAACAGATCGCCTCTTCCATCGAGCTGGTAGTACACCTTGGCAGGTTGAAGGACGGTACCAGGCGGGTAACGCAGGTAACTGAGGTACAGGGAATGGAGAGTGACACAATCGTTATGCAGGATATCTTTGTGTTTCACCAAACCGGAATCCAGAATGGCATTGTCCAGGGATCGCTCAAAGCCACAGGCTTACGCCCTAAATTTATTAATAAACTGATAGAAAACAGCATCGAAATTGAGGATGGTATTTTCGACACATAAAGCGTGGAAAAATCTAAAAAGAAGCGGGATTATTATCCCGCTTCTTTTTTAATAAACTGTTATTCGTATTTGAAACGCCATACCCCGATGACATAGAAGACGAGGGCAAAGCCCAGGAGCACCAACACCTCGAGGGTGATGCCGCTAACGGGTTGACCGCGCAGCGCGACATCCAGGGTACCCTGCATTGCCCAGGTGGTGGGCAGCACTTTGGCGGCTGTGCGCACGGCTTGCGGGAAGAGTTCGATGGGGTACCAACAGCCTCCCATCATGGCCATGACCATGCCGATGAGGATGGAGATGCCGTTAGCCTGCCCCTCGGATTTGACGAAGGTACCGACCATGGTGCCGAGGGCGGATGCACAGATAGTGAATGCCACCAGTACCAGTGCCAAAGCAACCAGGTTTCCCCAATGGACTTTGAGTACCAAGGCGCTGAAGAGGATGAGAATGGCGAGCTGAAGTAGAGCGGTGAGTACCTGCCCGAGGATAGTACCAAAGAGGTAGGTGGTCTTTCGCGTGGGCGTGGTGAGGAGGCGGCGCAGGGTGCCTTTCTGACGTTCGTAGGCAAACATGGCTGAAAGACCGATTAGGGGGATGAAGACCCAGGTGAGCATTTGCCCGGCGGAACTATTGAGCCTGGGATCGTACTCGACCTGGTCAGGGGTTAGTCCCACAACCTCAGTGAGGCGCAGTGGCGCTTCGTCCTGCAAGCGCCGGGCTTCTTCCAATGAACTCTCGAAGAATGCCTGGCGGGCGGTGTAATCCTTGAAGAGAATGATCTTCTCAGCTTGCACTACGCTGGCGTTGGCGATATCCACACTGCTGGAAACGCGCCCAAGGACGGCTTGCACTGCCTGTTGGGCGATGACGGCATTCATCATGTTTGGAAGCAGGCGTAGTTCCAGCTCAGCGCTGTGGGACTGCAGGGTATCCAGGGTGAAATTGGACGGAACGATCAGCACAGCCACAACCTTGCGTTCTTCAAATTCTGAAAGGGCAGTGGTGCGTTCCTGACTGACAGCGTGTACCGAAGTGGACTTCTCCAATTCGCTCAGAAGGTTAGCCGAGAGTGGAGAGCGGGCTTCGTCGACAACATAAAGTGTCACACGCTGGTCAGGGGGAGCACCTGTTGAGCCGCCGATGAGGAGCATAAAGACCATGGGCAGGATGAGGAAGAAGAGCCATTCAAGCGGGCTGGTGAAGCGGACGAGGGTATCTTTGAAAATGATGGCAATGAGTTTTCGCATGGCAGCCTCCTATTTCTTCCCAAGTCCGCGCCGGCTGAAGAGGATGACGCCGATGCCAAAGAGCAGGGTGAACATCCCTGTGAGCCAGAGCAGAGGGGTGGCAATGCCGCTGAAGTTGCCGCCTGCTGCAAGGGTGGTGAAGCCCTGCAGACCCCAGTAATTGGGTGTGATGCGGGCAAGAAACTGGATCGACGCGGGCAGGAGCTGCATATTGGTGAAAGAGCCGCCTAAGATACCGAAGATGAGCATCACCGCGGATCCGATAGCGCCAGCCTGGCCGGGGGTTTTGAGGAGGGCAGTGAGCAGCACGCCCCAGCCGGTAGCTCCAAACACAGAGGCGAGTACCATCAGGATGACGGGGAACGGGTTGCCCCAGTTGAGGCGGAACATAAGTGTGGTGCCGCCAATAAGAATGAGCAGTTGCGCCACCCCGGTGAGGAAGATGCCGAAGATCTTGCCGGCAAGGATCTGGGTGCTGGTAGTGGGTGAAATGAGCAGACGCGGCAGGGTGCCAGCAGCCTCTTCAACCAGCAGCGAGCGCCCGCCGTAGGTGACGGTGAACATGAGGAACATGAGCGCCATGCCGGGAGCTAGGTAGGCTAACACGTCAAACTTCACCTCTTCACCGCTGGCAGTAACCTGCTTGAGCACAATGGATGAGCCGCTGGAGGTGGCTTGAGACCCTCCGACAGCCTGCCCAACTGCAGCAGCCTGATCAGGGGTGATGAGACCGTTGATAAGCAGTTCAGTGACAGTTACCTGTGCACCGATGCGCCCGACCTCCACCTGGTTGAGAAATTGCTCCAGGATGGTCTTGACGACACCAACACTGTTGGTGCGGGTGGGATTCGTGTAGAGTTCGACCTGTACGATCTCACCAGGGGCAGCTGCGCCCTCCGTGGGAATGATCGAGGAGGTGAAACCTGCGGGGATGAGGACCATCACTGCGGCATCGTCGGAATCCACTTTGGCGCGGGCGTCGGCGGGGTCAGTACTGGTGGAGAGGGCGATGAGATCCGCCAGTTCAGGGGATGCGAACATGTCTTCCATTGCCGTGGCAAGTTCGCCGCCGTCCTGGTTGACGATGATCACGGGGATATCAGAAAGGCCGGTGCTGGAAGCGCCGGAGAAGCGCCCGGTGACCGCGCCCATGCCAAGAGTGAGGGCAAAGGGAGCGGCAAGCATCATCAACAGGGCTGTGACATCCCGGAAGGACAACTTGAGGTCCTTGAGAGCGATGAGGAAGAATTTGCGCATAATTATCTCCTCAATCGCGCAAGGCGCGCCCGGTGAGGTGCAGGAAAACGGCTTCGAGGTTGGGCTCGCGGATGTCGATGGAGTGGATCTTGATGCCGAGGTCGTTGGCGCGCGTGACAGCCGGGGCGAGGAGTTCCTCGGCAGCCGGGGTGATGATGGTGACCTCGTGATCGGTCACGTCGGCGCGGGTAACGCCGGGGAGGACTTTGAGGGCATTTGCCAGCGGCTGGGGGTCTTCAGTTTCGCTGACGTGCAGGATGAGCGTGTCCGTCTGCCCGACCTGACGGGTGAGTTCGGATTGGGTGCCAAGGGCGATCAACTGCCCGTGGTCGATGATGCCGACGCGGTCGGAGAGTTCCTGGGCCTCTTCCATGTAATGGGTGGTGTAGAGCACCGTCATGCCCTGGCGATTGAGTTCCTTGACTGAGTCCAGGATGGCGCGGCGCGATTGCGGGTCGATACCCACGGTCGGCTCATCCATAAAAAGCACTCGCGGTTTGTGGAGCAGCCCCACGCCAATATTGACACGACGCTTCATTCCGCCGGAATAGGTCTTGACGCGCTGTTTGGCTTTGTCGGTGAGGCCAATCTGCTCCAGCACCTCGTCGATGCGTGAATTGAGTTGCTTGCCTGCGAGCCCGTACATTTGTCCCCAAAAGTTGAGGTTTTCACGCGCGGTGAGGTCTTCGTAGAGGGCAAGCTCCTGCGGCACCACGCCGATGGCATTGCGCACTGCCATGGGATCCCGCCTGACCGAGTGACCGCAGATAATGGCATCACCGCTGGTGGGGGTGAAGAGGGTGGAGAGGACGGAAATGGTGGTTGTCTTGCCGGCACCATTTGGTCCGAGGAGGCTGAAGATCTCACCTTCCTCGATGTTAAAGCTGATGCCGTTAACCGCAGTAAAATTGCCGTATTTTTTGACCAAATCTTTTACTTCAAGGATGGATGACATAATGACTCCAGAAATGAGGGGGTTTAAATACAACTAAGTATACGCAAGGACAGCCGGATTTGTTGCATAAGTGGACGATGAAAACCCCGGAAACGCATTCTTGATATAATAGTCTGACAATCAGAGTCTAAACCGCAATTATTTTAACTGGTAATTTACTGGCAAACAGAGCGAATCGTTATCGCTGAATCTTATCGGATTGAGGGAAACCCATGTCTTATCCATATAAATCCATTTGTGTTTTTTGTGCCTCAGCGGATGGGTTGGCAAGCGGATATTATGAGGCAGCTTTTGAGATTGGCACTCGATTGGCGCAACTTGAGGTCACGCTGGTTTACGGTGGGGGGCGTACAGGATTAATGGGGGCGATGGCTGAGGGGGTATTGCAGCAGGGAGGAGAAATTATCGGCATCGTGCCAAAAGGATTGGAAAGCCCGCAGCTCATTTATACCAGCGGTCTTTCACGGCTGGAGATCGTAGAGGATATTCAGCAGCGAAAGGCACGTATGAACAACCTGGCGGAAGCCTTTTTGTGCCTGCCAGGCGGTTATGGAACACTGGATGAGACTTTTGAGGTGCTCACCTGGTCACAGATCGGGCTGCACCGTAAACCGTGCGGGTTTCTCAACACTAATGGCTATTTTGATGCACTATTCGCGTGGTTGGCGCGCGCGTACAAGGATCATTTTATCTACGAGGAACACCTGGAGCTGTATGTAGAAGACGCCACTCCGCAGGGACTGCTGGACAAACTGGCAAATTTCAAGTTCCCTGAAAACATCGGGCGCTGGTTGGAGAGATGAGCCCTCTTAGGATCGGTTTATGAGATTATTCTCAAACGCATTGAATCAAAAGAGATTTCTAATCGTACTTGGTGTTTTTGTGTTGTTGATGGCAATTTCTTACCTGCCGAAGATCAACCATGTGGGTTTCCTTCAAGATGACTGGAATGTCATCTTTGTAGCTGAAAAGCTGGGTCCTGGATCGCTGACCTACCATTATTCCATTGACCGACCGCTGCAAGGATACCTGGTATTATCGGAATACCGCTTGTTCGGGTCCTCCATGCCAGTTTATCTTACTTTGGCCCTGGTATTCAGATTTTTGGACGCTGCGGTTCTCTTTCTAATTCTGTTACTCGTCTGGCCGAATAGATGGCGCGTGAACCTGATCATTGCCAGCCTGGCGTTGATCTACCCCGGGTTTCACGAGCAGACACATGCATTCAATTATCAAACACAATTTTTATCCCGACTTTGCATGTTATTGTCCATTTATACAAGCCTTTTGCCATTCTATATCAAGAAGTCCTGGCAAAAACCAGTGCTGGTGGTTGTTTCATTGATCTTTGCTCAATTGGGTTATGGATTTCTTGATTATCAAATTGGTATGGAAGCCCTCAGGATAGGGTTGTTAGTGGCAGCCGCTCTGCATCAACCAGGCTTGAAGCATTGGTGGAAGACAGCGTTGTATGCTGGAGTATACCTGTTGGGGGCAGGAGCATTCACTTACTGGCGCTTGTTCCTGTTTGAATCGAAACGAGAGTCGGTGAATGCCGCTGCAATGTTCTCAGATTACAGTGACCTGTGGCCCAAATTGTTGGAGAACGGCAGGTCGCTTATACAGAACTTATACCGTTTAGTGATATCTGCATACTATAAGCCGCTGACGGTATTCAGCAAGGAAATTGACGCAGGAGATTGGGTAATGGGGGTGGGTTTGGCACTATTGGCAGCTGCCATCGTGCTCTTCGTTTCCTTTAAATTCATTCGAAGGAAAAGTGGTGAAGAAGGCAGGATTTTGGAAAAACATTATCCAGTGACATTGATCCTGGTGGGGCTGGTTGGTTGTATTGGAGCTTTGATTCCAATAATCTTTGGCGGGAGAGAACTGCTCTATACAATGATTGGTGACCGCTATTCATATCCCGGTTCAGTTTCAGCGTGCATTCTTATGGCGGGACTCATCTGGTTGCTGAAACCACGCTGGCTGCGTATGGGTCTGATAGGTGTGCTGGTTTTCCTTGCGGGGCTGACACAATTTGCCAACAATGTGATATTTGAAAAGAATGGCGACCAGACGCGCACCGTGTGGTGGCAGATGAGTTGGCGTGCTCCACAATTACAGCCTGAGACATTATTAGGAGGACGCATATTCCTGGGTATGCTTGATGAGGATTACACTTTGTGGGGACCAGCGAACCTGGTCTATTACCCCAATGGGCACGAAGTGATTATTACCGCCGAAGTGTTGGATGAAACAACACTGCCCAGTTTCCTGGCTCCGGTGAAAGTTATTGCAGAGCGCAAGGGGATCGAGTTTGAAAAAGATTTTGGCAACCCGCTGATTTTCTCAAAGACCGAGAATGCCTGCCTGCATGTCATCGACGGTCTTCACCCTGAATATTCCGAAGGTGATGACACAATTATCCGGGAAGCGGGCTCACTTTCAGAGTCTGAGCGTATTGACGTGGGTTCCGATTATGACCCAAGACCACGGGAAGATTTGTTTGGCAGGGAACCCGAACATGGCTGGTGTTATTTTTACCAGAAGGGACAATTGGCAAGGCAAACACGCGATTGGCAGCTGACAGCACAATTGGGTAATAAAGCAAAAGAAGAAGGTTTTGTTCCCAGCGACACGATGGAATGGCTGGTATTTCTGCAGGCTTTTGCCTATACAGGGGATGAGAACTATTTACCCGCCCTGCATGCTGTCAAGATGGATGACTATACTGCAAGGCAAGCATGCCAGGTGTTCAGCAGTTACACTGCTGAAATGGCAAAAACGGGGTTTTCAAACGCGCACGAACAGTTGCTTAAAGATGTCTGCGGTGTAGGGAAGTAAGGTTCCTGGGTCACTAGCGATGACCGAGCGATGTGCCTGCGCTGCCAGAGGTCAAGCTGCACCGTAAAACGTGCGGGTTTTTCTGTACCAACAGCTTTTTTGATGTACTTTTTGCGTGGGTGGTACGCGCGTACAAGGATCATTTTATCTACGAGGAGTACCTGGAGTTGTATGTGGAAGAAGCCACTCCGCAGGGGCTGCTGGACAAACTGGCAAATTTCAAGTTCCCTAAAAACATTAGGCGCTGGCTGGAGAGGTAGAACCAGCCAATTGGTAAGATTATTAGGTTGTTGCTGACAAATATTTCTTCCTTTGTGCGTTAATTTCCAAAATAAGGATGATAAAATCTACTAGACAAAAAAATCAATTAATGGGGACGAAATGGATCAACCCAAGATCGCAGTAATTATTCCTTGTTACAATGTTGAAAACACAATTAATCGTGTTATCAATAAAATCCCTGAATTTGTTTCATCGATCATAGTCGTTGATGACTGCAGTACTGATGATACAGTAAAGCATGTTCTATCGAATCCGGATCCCCGTTTATCGTTGATTGGCCATAAAGTAAACCGGGGTGTAGGCGGGGCAATGTTGACCGGTTTTTCTTACGGACTCAAAATTGGCGCGCACATTCTTGTAAAACTTGATGGCGATGATCAGATGGATTCAAATTATCTGACCTATTTGGTCGAACCTCTTATAAACGGACAAGCCGATTATACGAAAGGGAACCGCTTTATTCATGTCCATGAGTTAAAGAAAATGCCACTTATTCGTAGAATTGGAAACCTGGGTTTATCTTTCCTGGTAAAAATCTCGAGTGGATATTGGGATATTTTTGACCCTACAAATGGATACCTGGCAATTACCAGCGACATATTAATGGACTTGGAGCCAAAAAAAATATCTCGCGATTTCTTTTTTGAAACCTCAATGCTGTGTGAGTTGCACAAGTTGGGAGCAGTGGTAAATGACATTGCATTGCCTGCCATTTATAACAATTCTGGAAGTTCGATCAGAATTGGCAGGGAATTCTTGATGTTCATGAAAAATTTACCCCAACGATTCTTTGATCGTATCATTACACAATATTTTCAATACAATTTTAGTGCCGGATCGTTTTTTATTATCCAGGGATTAATCCTTACTTTGTTTGGGTTAATTTTTGGAATCATCAAATGGGATCAATCGGCAAATACAGGAGTACCGGCAACCACCGGTACAGTTTTGCTTGCAGTTTTACCAATCATATTGGGGGTTCAGTTTTTAAGCCAGGCGATAGCTTTGGATATTACCAGCGTCCCAAAGAAAAGCATCATTAAACCAAAAATAATTGAAGACTCACATTCTATGAGTTCATTTTTTATGCAAAACAGTGAGGAAGACGTAGAAATACTTAGAAAAACAATGGGCAATTTGTTATAGAGTTCTATATTTTGGAACCCCAAAAAATTTGGGGCAAAATTATGGGCTTATACCCAAGGCTTTTTTATCTTAAAGGGTTGGACGTCTTCTTAGTAAAGATCTGTATTTTTGTTATTTGCAATGGTCATTATTGTTGAAATTTATTGCCTACGACGGGTTCTCAAATTCTTTATATATTTATCTGCCGTCGCCATACCACAATTGTTTAAAGTATCGGAAAAGGGGCTTGAAGAAGTCCTGCTAAACTATTAAGAAAGTTCAGCGGAAGAAAAAACAGATGGATAGGAATTATTCGTTGTGATTAATAGAGTTGATCTTGAGTAACCAAAAAGGAAAAATGGAGTTATCCAATTTTAAAGACACGAATGTTGTTGTAACCGGTGGATCAGGATTTATTGGGATAAACCTCATTCAAGAACTGGTGAATGAGGGTGCATATGTTACATCGATAGATATCAAGGAACCTCCTCATAATGCCTTACCAGGCAGCGTTAATTTCATAAAAGCTGATATTAATAACAGTGAGGACTATAAAGAATCTGTTTCCAAGTGTGATTACTGCTTTCATCTTGCTGCCCGCACTGACCTGGCGGGGAAGAATGTCTCCGATTACGCAACAAATTTTGAGGGCACAAAAAAACTAATTGAAGCCATCAAAACAAATCGGAGTTTAAAACGATTTATCTTTTATTCGACACAATTAGTCGTTGGAAATTTCAACGAGTCACGTTTCATCGATGAATCCGAACCTTACAAAACCAACACTTTGTATGGACAATCAAAAATATTGGGAGAGCAGAGTGTAATTAAGAATTGTACGGAATATGATTTACCTTTCACGATCATTCGCCCGACCTCTGTCTACGGTCCATACGGAAATGAACCATACCGCGATTTCTTTTTGACCATTAAGCAAGGCAAGTATTTTCATATTGGAAAAGCCAACAATTTGATCAGCATGGTTTTTGTAAAAAACCTTATAAACCAAACGCTTTTCCTGGCTTTGCATCCTAAGGCGGAAGGTGAAGTATTCTTTGGAAATGACCTTTATCCTTATACCATGCGGCAATTCTCTACCGCGGCGGCATCGTATTGGAACAGAAAATTATTTTCCATCCCAGACATCGTCATCTACCCGATAGCATATGCCCTGGGATTTCTTAAACTCTTAGGAATTCCAGTCCCGCTGTATCCTTTCAGGTTGAAAAATATCAAATCCACTTATTGTTACAGTATTCAGAAATCACTGGATTTGGGATATAACTCGAAGTATTCCTATAAAGAGGGGATCGCTGAAACACTTAAATGGTATGACGATTACGATCCCATGTTTAGGAGTTGATATGCCAATTAATGAAAAACAAAAAACAGGTGAAAAATTGTATCAACGGGAGTTATACAATAACGGGGGAATATCGAAATGGTATTGGGATTACAAAGATGGAAAAATAATCCAAGCCATCCCTGAGGATACCAAAAGCATTATGGATCTAGGATGCGGTGAAGGGATATTGTTGGAGAAATTAACAAATCATTTCCCAAATGCAAGCATTATGGGCGTTGATTTCATTCCTGAAAATATCGAAATATGTAAGAAAATTGGATTAAATGCGGTCATTGGAGATCTCTACAACCTGGATTTCCCCGATAATTCCTGGGATACAGTTCTTTTAATTGAAGTGATTGAACATTTGGAAAACCCAGATTCAGCGATTAATGAATTATTTAGAGTATTGAAACCAGGTGGGACATTGGTAATTTTATTCCCAAATGATTTCATCTTTTTTGTGAGCAG
Source organism: uncultured Anaerolinea sp. (assembly GCA_964533735.1). Taxonomy (GTDB): domain Bacteria; phylum Chloroflexota; class Anaerolineae; order Anaerolineales; family Anaerolineaceae; genus UBA6107. Next base: position 25,544 of record CAZHMD010000018.1, read on the forward strand.
ATTATTGACGTTAAAATTTAAACAACTTACTTATGACCCCGGACACGTTAAGCAATGGACACATTTTGGAATTAGAAATATTTTATCGAGCAAAAAATTCGAAAAAATTAAGTCAATCTCAATACCTTTTCTTATTTTCCCATTGTCATTACATGGTCTGGTGGCAGCGCAAAAACCGCAAGCTACAGACGAGTAAAGAAGCTATCATTCATTAAGACGAATTTATTTCTTGGATCCATTATTCTAACAAGGAAGCCATAAGTATTTTGGAGATGCATGTCTATGCAAAGTGTAAGCATTCGGAATGAAATAAGTGAAAACCCTTTTGTTTCAATTATTACCCCTTCATACAATCAGGGAAAATATATTAGGCAGACAATTGACTCAGTTCTAAATCAATCTTACAAAAATATAGAGTATTGGATTATTGACGGTGGATCCACAGATGAAACACTCGAAATTTTAAATTCTTATGGCTCGGCTATAAATTATGTTTCCGAAAAAGACCAAGGACAGGCTAACGCCATTAACAAGGGAGTTTTAAAATCAAATGGTGAAATTATCGGATTTGTCAATTCAGATGATTATTTAAATCCGGCAGCCATACAAAAAATTGTTGAAGCTTTTCAAAGAACTAATAGTTTATGGGTGACTGGAGATTATTGCATAGTTGATGAAAGTAGTATTCGGATTCAATCATTCATTGTTCGATATAAAAGACTATTGCGTAAGTTTTCCAATAAATCTTTGTTTCAAGTCGCTAATTACATTGCTCAACCGAGTACTTTTTGGCATCGAGAATTAATAACAAAAATTGGACTTTTTGATGAATCACTGCAATTTGTCATGGATTATGATTACTGGTTAAGGGCATTTGCCATAGCCCCCCCCGTTATACTTACAGACGAATTATCCGCCTTTCGAATACATAAACTATCTAAAGGGGGGAGTCAATACATAAAGCAATTTGATGAAGAATTGCGGATATTAAAAAAGTACACTCAAAATCCCCTGATTTTATTTCTTCATAAGCAGCATAATAATTTGATAAAAGCTGCCTATCGGATAATCAAATAATTATTAATGTCAGAAATTCTGGGTTCCAACTGCCAAGATTTAAGTGAGCCTGGCAATTAGAAAGATTTTGAATTACAGTCTCGTCACCTTCAGGAGGCTTTTGACTCATCGGTGTTTATGAGATTCGGCAATTTACATAAAGGGTGATAATCTAACCTTCAATGTTGCCAGGATTAATTTAATATGTAAAAATCGAATAAGATTCAAAGGGATCTGCAATTGGATAATTGGAAATTTACTAATGAAGAAAACCATCATCACAATCAGCCTTTTTAGTTCAGGCGTACTTTTAATCCTGATTTCCCTCGCAAGTGATTTTTTCCGGGGAAGGCAATTTATGCTGGGCTGGGCGCAAATAAGCCTTTTATTTGCCGGCATTTTATTAATACTTAGCGGGTTTCTTACTAAAAATAACAAACTGGTTCCTCTTTTGGAATTTATCCTTAAGAAAGCAAAGCAAGCCCTTTTATTTGTTGTTTCTTTATGCAACAAAGAAGGTAAAAAAATCGATCTGGCTATTACCCTGATTTTTTTGATATATGCCCTGCTTTTCTTCATGGGCCGGTGGGGAGGGCTGGAGCCGGTATTGCTCGTTGATAAAAATGGTGATGCGGGAGCTTTGCTTAGTTATGCTGTCGCAAGTGATGTGCCGGCAAATTTTTCGGGAGACCAAATCCTTAATCAAATTAATCAAATGGCTTCGTATAACGGTATCTACCTGCCATACATTCGATTTGTGAATTCTCTTGTCGGAGATTATGGCTTGGCTTTCATTACATTACTCCCATTTTGTATATTTATTCAGCTTCTTTCTTTCTATCTATTCGGAAAGGAATTATTTCATAATCGGTTTTGGGCAGTTTTATTATCTGCCGTTAGTGCAGTCAACATCTCATATGGTTTCTGGGATTGGTGGGGGTTTGCTTCCGATCCGCTTCCGCGTTTTTTGTTTCAAGCCATTATGCCTTTTCTACTGTGGTTATTCTTAAAATGGAAAGAACAGCCGCAAAAATGGTTCTGGTTAATGATAATTTCAAGCGCGTTATTTTTTATCCACGTTATTTCAACTCCGGGTATTGCTTTCATGCTCTGGGTTGGTTTTTGCTTCTATATTCCTGATTCCTGGAAACTTCATAAAAAGGTGCTGTTCCAGTTATTTAATGGTCTGGTTTTTGCAATCCCTTTTACTATATTCGTTATCCTATCAAAGACTAATTCCGGAATTACTACCAGCGCATCAGGTGCGTCTTACGCAGAAATTATGAATTATTTAACAGCAAATTTTGGGGCGTTCTTAAACCTTAAGGCTTCGTTTCTATTATTTATTCGTGTCCTATACCCTGTAAACATCATTATTCCTGCAATAATCGGAATCTTAGTGATTTATGCCACTAAAAATCATCGAGAATTCAGCACTAATCTCATCCTCACCTGGCTTTGCGCCTGTCTTTTTATCTCTCTTGTTATTCCCGCAATAGAGCATGCCATTGAGAAATCAATTGGCGTTCCCCCTTTACAGCTTGATCTTGTACGCAATCTGCGTTATGCCATCCCGTTATTATTAATGCTAGTGGTCTCGGGTTTTGCGTCGCTTCATAAAACCATCACAAGTAAATTCAGGGAAAAGCTTTCTGGGATCGTTCTCGGTTCATTGATTGGCATAGGCGGCTGCCTGTGGTTCTATTCTGTGATGATCAAGGATTACACAAGAAACCAGGACTATGGTTTTAATTTTGTGACTCAAGAAGTTAAGTGTCTGGCACACGGCGATTTATTTTGTCCAACCAAGAAACAGACAGCTGAATCAGGAGTCTTAACCTTTATCAAGAATGAGACCCCCATCGAGAGTAGGTTCCTTTCAATGCCGGATGATGCGCTTGCGAACGAAATCCGGTACGCCGGATTGAGATCTGTCGCCTTTTCGGTTATTGATAAAAACCGAATAGCCTATATTGATCTTGAGAAAGTATTAGAAATTGACCAAATATCAAAAGATTGGACGAACAATTTATCAGATCATCCTGAGAACTTTTCCATTTGGGCTGAAGAACTTAGCTGCAAAATGGGGGCTACTCATTGGCTGGTTGATACAGATTACAGATTGAATTTACATGATCAAGGAACAAAAGCTAAAATTATTTTTGAAAACAATACTTTTTCAGTAATTGAGTTACCTGAGTGTAAAAAGTAAACCACCAATGCCAGGCAAATGGCGTATGGTAAATCTTTTTGCAGTTTCAGGATATCAAATTTGCAATTAGGGCAGTTCGAGGTTATTAATAATATACCTCTCACCATCAGTTGGAAAAAGTGAGATGATTACATCTCACTTTGTATCCCTTTGAATTAACCGATAACCATAACAACAGGAGGTAAACATTGTCGCAAATCACCCTTTCTCCACTTGACCAGGAACGCTTTGGAATAATAACTGCCAAGACTTTTATTAAAACCCCTCAGGAAATTCAATCTGCTTTAGATGAAGCTTGGCAATTAAAAGTGAAGCTATTAATCGCGCGTTCCTACGCGTCGGAGATCAGACTTGCTCAGAAAATGGAACAAAACGGGTTCTTCATCACCGATACGCTTGTTTATTATGCGTATGATTTGACGAAAAAACCGATACCTGAAGATGTTACTGGCAATGAAATCCGTCCAGTTTTGCTTGAGGAAGCTGATTCTGTAAAAAATGTAGCCCGGAGAGCGTTTAAGGGTTATTTTGGCCACTATCACGCAGATGAGAGGTTGGATTCAAACCTTAGTGATGATGTTTATACAGATTGGGCAAAGCGCGCCTGCCTTGAGAGGACCCAAAATGACGAGGTTTTTGTTGCTGTCGTGGATAGTGAAATAATGGGGTTTGCAACAATGAGGCTGAATAGCAGCCAGGAAGGCGAAGGTGTTTTGTTCGCTGTAGATCCGGCATTGCAGGGGAAGGGGATGTATCGATCATTTATTATTGCCGGATTAACCTGGTGCAAAGAAAAAAGATGCGACAGGATGATCGTATCCACGCAGATTAATAATATTGCAGTTCAAAAAGTCTGGACCCGGACAGGTTTTGAGCCGATCTACGCCTATTACACCTTTCATAAGTGGTTTGAGGGTAAATAGCGGAACCATTATTGGTTTTCCGCAGTGTGTTCACCCGGTCCAGAAGCAATATTTTTATTAAAACTGTAAGCAGATAAAATTATAGTTGTGGCACACAAGTTGATGTTGTCCACAAACTCAGCCAAAAATCTTGAAGAAAAATAGGCAAATTTGAACTCTTATGACCAGGTACTAGGAAAAATTCAAGAGAGTAACTAAAAATATGCTTTTCAATGAGGACTGGTACCCAAAATTACCCACCCGCGGAATATTTGGTGAAAAGGTTAACCCTGACTGATAATATAAGACTGAAGAAGAATCCTCAAAAATAATCAACCAAAACGATCTTGATTGAGATGAGCAAGTATAAAAGAACGACCAGGAATTGTAAATAATGGAATCGAAAAAAAATCAATCAGTAATTTTCTATATTTGCCTGATCTTTGTAGTGACGGTCATTTTTGGGGCTATGTCTTTCCATTTCCGTGAGCGTGGTGATTTCGGCGACCATTTGGTATGGGTGCAGCAACTCTCTGAGAACGGTTACATGCATAAAATCCCGCAAACCTTATATCACAGGCTGGTTGTGGTTGTACGGGCATTGCTTCCAGCGAACTTACTGGTCTGGGTGAGCCCCTTGGTTAAGCAGGTATATGATTTGAAGTCATTTGAAATCTCCAGCATCATCCTAATGACATTGACCTACATTTCAGTGGTCCTCATTTTAGTAAAACAACTTCTGAAGGAATGGAAAGAGTGCCGCTCCAAGAAGCTGGTCTGGTTTTCCGGGTTGGGTGCCCTGGTGATTGTGCTGGTAGCCCCAGTGTTCATCTTTTCACTACCACGCATGTATTTGGGATACGCCGCAGGTAACCGCTTTGACAACCCTACATATATCATGGCAAAACCTTTTGTCATACTCACTTTTTTTGCGCTAGTACAAAACCTTTTCAGGAAATGGCATTGGTCAAGTGCCTTATGGATGACCGCGTTTGTCTTATGTGCCACACTGGCAAAGCCCAATTTTACAATCACCGTTTTACCAGCTTTAGCTATTACGCTTTTGGTGTTTTACCTAAAAAGAAGGAAAGAAGTGAATTGGTTTTATGTCATTTTCGCACTGGGGTTGCCCGCCCTAATTGTTTTGATTGGCCAGTTTACTATTAATTTTATGGGAGACCGCGGTGACCGGATGGTGATTGCTCCATTTGAGGCGATTACCAGCCTTACCGGCAGCGTGCCAAATGCTTTTCTTTACTTGTTGATGTCAATCTTATTCCCACTGGCCATAGTCATTTTCTATTGGCGGAGCGCCAAGGATGATTTGGCGATGCAACTTGCAGTGGTGAATTTCATTGTGGCGTTAGGTTATGGGTTTCTCTTGGGTGAAGAAATTAACATGCCCTCGGCAAATTTCTGGAACAGTGTACAATTTGGCAGCTTTGTATTGTTCATGGCAGCAGTGATATTTTTTGGGAAAAAATTGATCGAACGATCCAACAATGGTGAAAAATGTCGCTGGGGCGAATGGACAGCGGGCGGGTTGTTGGCTGCCCATTTTATATGTGGTTTGGTGTATTATGTTGCTTCTCTTCTGAATTCTGGAATTATAACGAAATAAATGGAAAAATATCCTGGCTTTGTTCATATCGAGAAAAGCAACTTCGATAATGGAATCATACGTAAGGGTCTTTTTGGGACGAACTGACAAGTCACAATTCGATAAAGGTATCAATGTATGGAAACCTTCTTATACTTGTCATATACTCAAGTCACTCTTTATTTACGGAATTTCCTCTTTAATTATCGACATTATTGCAGGCAAAAATAAATTAAATTGGGTCATGGTAAGGTCATCTTGAAAAAAATCGTTAACCAAGTGAAATTATTGATGCAAAAGGTACCTATTCCCTTCTGGTTCTTAGCGATTGGTATTTTGGCGTATGGGTTATTGATACCAAATCTCGGTTTTTACCTGGATGACTGGTATATCGTTTTACACCAAAAGTATTATGGTGCGGGGACCTTTATCGAATTTTTTAGAGGCGACCGTCCATTTTTTGCATTTGTTTACGACGTTTTTGTTCCAGTATTCAAAGATTCCAGGATTGCCTGGCAGGCTTTTGCAGTATTGACACATGTGCTTTCTGCTGTGGTTTTTTGGTATCTGTTGGAAATCTTGATTCCAAAACAAAAGCGGTTTAATTTTATAGCCGGCTTATTCTTTCTGGTCTACCCGGGGTTTAAATTTCACTGGTTTGCAGTGATGTACAGCCAGGTCTTTTTCCTGTACGCAGTGTATTTTTTGTCATTCATATTAATGGTTTTTTCTGTTACCACGCAGAAATGGAAGTTTTGGTATACCGCCGGAGCGCTAGTGTGCCTGGTGTTGGGGATCGTTCCGCAGGAGGCTTTCCTGGGTTTGGAATTCCTCCGACCAGTGGTACTTTTTCTGGCGTTCGGTAAGGGCGAAGTATTTCCACTCAAAAAAAGACTAGGGTTAACCCTCTTGCGATGGCTTCCATATTTAGCCCTTTTCCTGGGTTTTGTGGCATACAGGGTGATAAACAGCAGCAGCTACAGTTACCAGGTGGGCTTGTTGGATGCATTTAAAACGAATGCGGGGAACACTTTGATCACACTGGCGAACCAAGTGATCTCTGGAGCAGCGCAGGGAATCGTTGCAGCCTGGTCAACAATGTTTTCCATGTTTGGCACCAACCTCGTCTCTTCGCGAGTGCTGCTTATGATAGTGTTAATATTGATCAGTGCGGGGATAACTTATGTAAAGGTCAGCCAGTGGCAGAATGAGATTGGGAAGCGCTTATTTTTTGGCATTGCAATTTTGATTGGAATTTTCTCAGCAGTTGCGGGTATGCTGCCATTCCTTGCTGGTGGATTTGAAGTTAAGTTGGACTTTCCTAATAACCGGTATTTGATTGCTGTTGCCCCTGGGGCAGCCATATTTTTAGCTGGTCTGATTGAATACTTCCTTGGGGGTGAGCGCCAGAAAAATTTGATCAGTGCAGTTATGGTAGGGCTGGCTGTTACAATGCAATTTACGACAGCGCGGACATTTCAGCTTAATTGGGATTATCAAAAGGAGTTTTTCTGGCAATTATACTGGCGGGCTCCTGCAATTGCGGAAAATACACTTTTGGTCTCAGAGGATCTGCCTTTTTCCAGGTACTCTTCAGACACATCACTGACCGCTCCCCTTAATTTAGTCTATGCACCACAGAAATTATCGACAGAAATTCCCTATGCTTTCATCTTATTTACTCAGTCGAATGATGTGATAGAAACATTTGAACCCGGAACAGCCATAGACTATCAATTGAGGGCATTTGAGTTTGCAGGAAATTCAAGCAATTATTTGTTGTTTAAGAAACCTTCGATTGGTTGCTTGCGGATATTAACCTCGCAAGACACTGTGGATGAAGTGTTTTCAACTTACAGAAATAACATCTGGCGAAATGCGCTCGAATGGGCTGATGAAGGCGAAATCATTCCAAATCCAGTTGAGCCGCCAGTTTCGCTTGTAAAGTATTTTGGCGAGGAAAACACAGATCAATGGTGTTATTTTTATGAGAAGGCAGCCCTGGCTGCTCAGCAGCAAAAATGGGCAGAAGTGATCAGTATTTATAATGCAGGATTTGAGCAAGGATTTACGCCCCTCAACCAATTTGAATGGTTGCCATTATTGAAAGCTCACATTTTAAGCGATTCTCTTGACAAAGTGGTGGAGACAGCCAGGGGTATTCCGAACTTTAATTTTGAGGTGAATGACGCTTTTTGTAGATTATGGGCTACAATTGAGGGCACAAAAAATAATATGAGTACAATTCAGAGCTTAAATCAAATCACCCAATGTGAATAAACCTATGGAAAATAAGAAAAGAACGATTTCAGTTGTTATTCCGGTGTATTATGCTGAAAAAACCCTTCCATTGCTTGTGGAGCGGTTAAAGGCAACGTTGAACCTGATCTGCGGTGAATACGAGATCATCCTGGTGAATGATGGCAGCACTGATGGATCCTGGAAGGTGATTTCTGACCTGGCGGAAAAACACGGAGAAGTGCGCGGAATCAACCTGATGCGTAATTACGGGCAGCACAATGCCCTTTTAGCGGGAATCCGCAGCGCAAAATACGAGA
>CAZHMD010000019.1:0-32959 GCA_964533735.1 uncultured Anaerolinea sp.
TTTATGCGGTGGGTCTCACCCTGGAGCACGCGCGCCTGTTGATCAGCGAAAGCCCAATCCAATCCACCAGCCGCATCGAGCAGGCTATTAATGACCTCAATCACACCATCCGTGATATCCGCGCCTACATCCTCGACCTGCGTCCGCGCCAATTAAAGGATGAGAATCTCATCCAGGGCATCCAACGCCTCGTGACCGAATTCAGAGCCAACACCCTGGTGGATGTCCTTTTAAAGGGACCCGAGGATGAGTTTAAGGATCTGCCTGAACCGCAGGCGGTGGCGCTTTTCCATATCTGCCAGGAAGCCCTTGCCAACATCGCCAAGCACGCCAAAGCTCACCGCGTGGATGTTATCCTGTGGACCACCACCGGCCGCGCCCTGATGGAAGTGAAGGACGATGGACGCGGCTTTGACCTGGATAAGGTCAAGAAATCCATCGGGCATGGTCTCACCAACATGGAAACCCGCGCCGCCAACGCCGGCGGTGATGTGGATATCACCACCGAACTCGGTCAGGGCACCAGCGTGCTGGCTTGGGTTCCCATCCCTGAGATCGAACCCTTGCCAATTGAATAACACTGACGCGGCAAATTTGCCATTCCACCTGCAATCGGCTACAATCCCCCTATGAGTTGGAACCTGATCGGTCACACCTGGGCAGAAAAAATCCTCAAGCAGCATCTTAAAAAAGGCTCGCTGCACCACGCCTACCTCTTCACCGGCGCTCTCGGGGTTGGCCGGCGCAGCTTGGCGCTTGAATTTGCGCAGGCGATCAACTGTACCCAGCCTTCATCTCCCGGTGAAGCCTGCGGCACCTGCAGCATATGCAAACAGATCGCGCGCATGCAGCAGGCTGACCTGCACATCATTGCCCCCGAAGTCGAAGGCGGTATGATCAAGGTCGATCAGATCCGTGAGCTGCAGCGCAGCCTCATCCTCTCGCCTTACGAAGCCAGATACCGCGTTGCCCTGCTGCTTAACTTTCACCAGGCCAATGCCAATGCGCAGAACGCCCTCCTCAAGACACTGGAAGAAGCTCCAGGCAAGGTGATCCTGCTGCTCACAGCGGATTCTGCCGAGAGCCTCCTGCCCACCATTTCTTCCCGCTGCGAGATCCTGCGCCTGCGCCCCAGCGGGATTGATTCACTGGCTGCAGCGCTGGAAGAACGCTTTCAAGTTCAACCGCAGGATGCCGAAAAATATGCCCACCTGTCCAATGGCCGCCCCGGCATGGCCATCCGCCTCATCGAAGATACCAATAACCAGCAGGAACGTGCTGACCGCCTGGATGAATTTCAACAATTGTTTGAGGATTCCATCCGGGAAATATTACTCTATTCGGAACGTCTGGCTAAAGACCGTGACTCGCTGCGGCCCATCATCGAAACCTGGATCTCTTTCCTGCGTGACATTCTATTAGTCCAGCAGGGCAGACCCGCGCATATCGTCAATACTGACCGCATGCAGGAGATAAATGCCTGCGCCTCAAAGTTCACCCATGCGGCGCTGCTGGCAACGCTGGATCGTTTTATTCAAGCGCTGGATCTGATCGAGATCAATGCCAACCCCCGCTTGATGCTCGATAATTTATTCCTGCAGCTGCCTGCTTTTTCCTGATACTGCCCCCAACTGTTATTCGATGGCTTTTCTTAACCTTTTTTCCAGCATCTGGAAGTCTGGGGTATAGTGCAATTCCGCGTGCCGCGGGCGTGAGAGGGGAACTTTCAAGTCCAATACCACCCTGCCGGGGCGCTGGCTCAATACCACCACACGGTCTGAAAGCAGCAGGGCTTCAGAAATGGAGTGCGTCACCATGATCACCGGGCGCGGGCGGGCTTGCCACAATTGCAGTAATTCAGCCGCCATGCGCTCACGCGTCAGGGCATCCAGTGAGCCAAACGGTTCATCCAGTAACAGCAGGTCGGGATCGGAGATAAACGCGCGCGCCAGCGCCACCCGCTGCGCCATCCCTCCTGAAAGTTCTGCCGGCCAGGAGTTTTCAAACCCTTCCAATCCCACCAGTTTGATCAGGTCGGTCACCTGTTCGCGGGCAGTTGTTTCATCCACCTGCTGCAGTTGCAGCGGCAGGTAAATATTCTGGAAAACCGTGCGCCAGGGCATCAGGTTGGCCTGTTGGAACATCAGGCTCAGCCGCGGCTCCGGTTTATCAAAATGGATTGACCCCTTCTCAGCCGGCAAAATTCCTGCAATAAAACGCAGCAAGCTGGTTTTCCCGCTGCCTGAAGGACCCAGCACGCTTAGAAATTCCTCTTTTCCCAGGCGCAGCGAAAGGTCCTCCAAAACATCCAGTTTCCCATCGCTGCTCTTAAAGGACAGCGAGAGTTGATTTATTTCAAGAAACAATTCATCCGGTATCATTCTGGAATGAACTCATTGGTGAAACAATTGGTTAGGTCAACCTCGGTCTTCAGCATCCCCATTTTCAACAGAATACGCTGCATGTTTCCCCACGCTCCGGGCTGCGAATAACCCAACGGTTCCCCCTTCCATTGTTCAATGGAATTCAACATCACCTGCTTTTGGACGCTCTGATCCGCCTCAGCCAGGTTGGGGACATACAACTTGGTAATCTCGTAGGCTTCATCCGGGTTGTCGATCGTGTATCGGATGGCTCGCAGGGTTGCCAGGGTCATCGCCTCTACCAGTTCAGGGTTTTCAGCAAGGGTCTTTTCATTGGTCACCAAGCCGTTGGCTACCATATCCAGCGCGTCTGAAACCTTGAGGACAACTATCTCCTGTCCCATGCTTTCCAACTGCACTGGTTCGTTTGCTGCGTAGATCACCACGGCGTCCACCCGGTCAGCCACCAGTACTTCCACTTGGTTAAACCCCACTGATTCCAGGGTTACATCGCTTTCAGTCAAGCCGGCGGAATCCAGCAATGCACTTGCTCCAATATAAGACGCTCCAAACAATCCGGGCAGTCCTATCCTTTTCCCTTTCAGGTCTGCCACTGTGGTGATGCCGGATGCCTTCTTTGATGCAATCCCCACCGGGTACTGCTGGTACCACACCATGGTGTACACCAGCGGCAGTCCCTGCGCGCGCCCCAGGAGCACCTGTTCACCCGATAAAATGGCGAACTCTAACTCGCCTGTGGCCAGCAGCACGGCGTTATCGTTTTCCATGCTGTAATCAATGTCCACTTCCAGCCCGGCATCCCGGAAAAATCCTTTTTCAATTCCCACGTACAGGGGAGCAAATTGCACGTTGGGGATGTACCCCACCGGCAGCCGGACTTTGGTTAGCGGCAATTCAACGGTTGCTGGCAAGTTCGTCGCAGAGGGCGCCTGGGTGGCGCTGGGCACCTCTGCCATTGGCGTTTCCACCGCCCCACCGGGGAGCGTTACCGTACAACCTGCTAACAGAAATCCAAAAATCACCAGCAATGCAGCTTTTCTTAACTTCATCTTAAACCCTCTCCGTATTTTTTTATTCACGTTCAGCTTTCCAGCGGGTGGAGCGTTTTTCCGCCAGCATTGCCAATCCGTACAGGATCAGCGCCATCAGGATCAAAGCAAATATCGAAACGAAAACCAGCGCTGTGTCGTACTGTCCCCGCCCCACGTTAATCAGAAAACCTAATCCTTTATCAGACCCCACGAATTCACCCACCACTGCCCCGATCACGGAGAGGGTTGCGCCGATGCGCAGACCGCCAAAAAGCACCGGCAGCGCGGAGGGAACCTCAAGGAAACGCAGCCGCTGCCAGCGCGTGGCGCGCAGTGAAAACATCAGGTCGCGCAGGTTATCCGGTACTGCCCGAAAACCGATCATGGTGTTCACCAACACCGGGAAGAAAACGATCAACGCGCAAATGAGGATCTTGGAGAAAATCCCCGGTCCGAACCAGATCACCAGCAGAGGGGCGATCGCCACCATCGGGATCGCCTGGCTGGCGACCAGGTACGGAGAAAATATTTTTTCCATCAAGCGGGATTTCGCCAGTGAGTATCCGATGATCATTGCCAGTACACTGCCCAGGCACAGCCCCAGGAGCACTTCGTAGAGCGTGATCGAAGTGTGAAAGAGCAGTGTGCCATTCACAATGGAGGCGATAAATTTATCCCAGACGCCGGAAGGCGTTGGCAGCAGAAAAGCGGGGGGCTTGTTCACCACCACGATCAATTGCCACAAAGCCAGCACAACCACAACCGATACCAGGACCAGCCAGCCGTTATGCCTTGCCAGCCACTCGAGCCTGGAAAGAGCCGGTTTGGGTTGGTGAATAGCCTTTTTTAAAGCTGGTTGGTCTGATGGTAACAAAATAATAAGCCTCGATATTAACTCGGGGCTTATGAAAGCGCGTAAAGATTTCCGCGTTTTTCATTCTTCTTTCATCCGGACTTTACCGTCGACTCCGGAATTACACCGGATCATGCGCTTCCGCGCTCGTGGGTTATCACCACCGATCGAGAATTGGAACTCGCGTTCCTCACTCTGCCCCGAAGAATTGTTTTCTAGTTGAAAGTATAGTCCTGCGTGTACCTGATGTCAAGCAGGTGTGTTCGGATTTGTCTTGTTTACAGGGGGTTTGGCGCGCGTGTTTTCTTCGATGGCGATGACCACGTTGATCAATTCTCCCAAGGCGAAGGTCAATAATCCGGTCACCAGGCCGATGAACAGGAGCACCACGCCCAAAATGATCCCTGCCCAAAATCCTGCTCCATCTTGCGTCAATGGCAGGCCTAGTTGCGCCAGGGCGGAATCGGCGTTTCCCAGCACCAGCGGTACGAATATCAGCGCGATGACGCCAACCGCCGCTTCAATTCCGCCGGCAATTTTTAAAAATAATCCAATAAAGTGCAATACTCGGAAGTGCCTGTTCATTCACCCTCCATCTCTCAGCGCTAAAACTCATTATACTGCCGTAAAAATGTCAAATGCCCGGGTGAGGGGGGCACCCGGGCATCTGACTCGAATATTTTAGCATAAGGTCCCTAAAAAATGCAAGGGTTAATTGTTGAGATCTTCTTGGTATCGCATAACAATTTCGAAATTTCAACCCTCTGCAAAAAAATGCCTCTTGAAAAAAACAGCCTGGAATCCTTATAATCATTGTAAACACGAATTCATATATTAATAGATCTCGTATGCAAAATAACCGGATTACGTCGTTTATAGTTCTCTGGGTGCAAATGACTGATAACCTGTACAATAGACTTATCACTAGTTATTATTGATGACCAATGGGGGACAACAGGACCATGATGAGTGATGGAAATCTCGACCAAATCGAAAAAACAAGTGTAATGATTAATTCCATCGAATTATCTGAATCGCCGATTGCCCTGGTCAATGATGTTGGAAAGGTCTTGTTTGCCAACACGCAGTGTGAAGTGCAATTGGATATCTCTGCCGGACAAAATATCACCTTCAATCTGGAAAAATCCGGTATCCATAAATCCGCCGAAGCACCTGAAGTTCCTGACGAAACGAAGCCGCTCATCCCGTATACAGCCATACTCGAGATGGAATATGCCGGTGAGCATTGTTTTCTCCTCATTCTGGCAGCCAAAAAGACAGATCGCCCCCCCTTCCTCGCTCAGTATGATAATGAAATGAACACCCTGTATGAAAAAATACCCGGGGCATTATACCGCTCCCGGGATGATGAACTGCACACAATCACGCAAATCACCGGCGGCATACATGCCCTCATCGGTTTCCTTCCGGAAGACCTCGTTGAAAACAAGAAAATCTCCTACCTCGCCCTGGTTCATCCGGAAGATCTCGAGGCGTTCAAATCCGCGTTGGCTGATGCCGTCGAACAGGATAAAACTTTTGATATTGTCTACCGCCTGCGCCATTCAGATGGTGTGTTCCGCACTGTCCGTGACCAGGGTAGGGCTCAAAAAGATTCGCGGGGTGTTGTTCAAACCATTGAAGGCTGGCTGGTACCGATTGCCAGTGAGAAAAAAGTTGAAGAAGAGTTGGCTGAAAGTGAAACCCGCTATCGCAACTTGATCGATGTGTCGCCGGATGCCGTGGTTTATACTGACGAAAATGGATTGATTAAACTCGCCAACAAGCAGTTTGCCAGGATGTTGGAGATTGAAGATGATGTTGACCTTACCGGTGTTAATGCCCTCCGTTTCCTTTCCGCTGGAGAGGGTGTTCCCGCTGATCAGGATATCATCACCAGGTTGAGGGAAGTTACAACCCACCGCGGCAATTACAGCGCGCAAACTCTCTCAGGCAACCTGATTCCGATTGAAATTAACAGCAGCGCCATTTTCTCCTTTGATGGCACCCGCATTGGATATGTAGGCGTCATTCGCGACATGAGCGACTGGGAGAAAACCCTCCAATCGCTCAAGTATAGTGAAGCCCAATATCGCGCAATTGTTGAAGACAACCCTGAAATGATCGTCAGGTTCACCCGCGGCGGGAAGGTCACATTTGCCAACCAGGCATATGCAAACTACTACTCCTTAAAGGTCGAAGATCTTATCGGCAACAATTTACAGGATGTGCTGCCAGAATCCTCCCAGCCAACCATCCAGATGATCCTTAAATTTGTCTCCCCTGAGATGCAGCCTGCTGTAAAAGAGATTTCACTTCACAATGCAAATAATGACACCACCTGGATTCGCTGGAAAACCAGGGCAATCCTCGACGAAAATGGCCAATTGATCGAATACCAGTCCGTTGGAGAAGACGTTACCTCCGAGAAGAAAGCACTCCAAACGCATCGCCAATCAGAAATGTCGCTGCGCGGTTTAATGGAATCCATCAAACTGCTGGCAATTATGATGGATTCGCAGGGCAGGGTTACTTTTTGCAACAGCCATTTTCTTGAAGTCACCGGATGGAGCAGGCAGGAAGTGTTGGGCGAAAATTGGATGGAGAAATTTGTTCCGCCGGATGTTGCTTACCACTTAAAAAAGGTCTTGTTCGACAGCATGATCAACGGCAAAATTGCCCAGCGCAACGACAATATGATCATTACCCGTACCGGTGAACAGCGTTTGATCTCCTGGCACAATACCTTGTTGTTCAATGACCGCAGGATCCCTGAAGGGATTGCCAGCATCGGTGAAGATATCACTGAAAAATTCTATTCAGAAAAAACCCAGGAAGTGGTCTACAAGATCGCTCAATCCTCACTTTCCGCCAGCAACCTGGATGAACTGTATGCCTCCATCCATAAAGCCCTGATGGGGCTGATGCCAGCGCAAAACTTCTTTATTGCCCTTTACGATAAGGATACAGACCTCATTTCATTCCCCTATTATGTGGACGAATATGATCCCCGCCCAGATCCGCATAAACCGGATCGCGGACTGACCGAATACATCCTGCGCACCGGGCAAACCCTCCTTGCAAACCCTGAGGTTTTCAACCTGCTCCTCGAGGAGGACGAAGCCGAATCTGTTGGAACGCCATGCGTGGACTGGTTGGGCGTTCCTTTGGTCATCGATAATAACGTGATCGGCGCAATGGTAACGCAGAGCTACACCGAGGGCATCCGCTTTAAAAAACGCGATGAACAAATGCTCACCTTTGTTTCCACACAGGTAGCCATGGCAATTGATCGTAAGCAATCAGAGCAGGCCTTGATCAACAGCCAGAGGAACAGCGAACTGTTGGTGGAAGCCTCCACTGACGGAATACTGCTGGAATCACTTGATGGCAGGATCCTCGATTCCAACAAGATAGCCGAAACCATGTACGGCTATACTCACGAGGAGTTCCTCAACCTGAATGTGAAAGACCTGGTTTCACCGGGGTTTCTGGCGGGAAAATCGGATTATATCGAGTGGGAATTGGACCATAAGGACTTATTAACCGATATCCCCAATATCCGTAAAGATGGTTCGGTATTCCCTGTTGAAGTGAGTACCCGCCTGGCAAACATTGAAAACCAAAAATACGCCGTCGCCTATATCCGTGATATCACCGAGCGTAAAAAAGTTGAGCAGGCCATCCTCGAAAGCGAAGAGAAATTCCGCACCCTGGCGCAAACTGCGGCTGCTGGAATATTTATCTACAAAGATGGACCCTTTGTTTACGTGAATCCGATGTGGACTGAGATCACCGGCTATGATGAGGATGAACTCAGCAGGTTGAAATTCCTGGATATTGTAACGACAACCTCAAAAGATCAGGTTCAAAAGTATTACCAGGAACGTTTGCAAAACGACACGTCGCTCAAACGCTACGAAACTCAGATCCAGTCAAAATCCGGGCAGAATAAGTGGGTCGATATCACCACCACCGGCATTCTCTATGAAGGTGAACAAGCCTTCATCGGCACAGCAGTTGACATCACCGATCGCAAACAAAAAGAAAATGAGCTCGAGATGGTCGCCAAGATCAGTGAGGCACTGCGCGTGGCCATGACCCGCGACGAGATTCGCCCGACAGTCTTACGCGAGGTGATGAATTTCCTTGAGATCGACGGCGCACTCATCAGCACCATTGAGCGCGGTAAAGACCTGGCATATATCGACCGCGCCATGGGCATCTGGGCACCCCTGGATATGGTTACGATGAAAGTCAGTGAAGGGCTTACCGGCTATATCATTATTACAGGCAAGACCTACGTCAACAATCATGCCTCGCACGATCCTCATTTTGCGTATCCCGAATTACTAACCAATCTTTCATCCATTGCCGGCGTACCCTTGATCACCAAGGGAGAAACCATTGGTGCACTGATAATCGGTTCAACCCATATTCTCAGTGACAATGAAATTCGCCTGCTCAAGACCATCGGGGATATGACTGCCAGCGCCATCCACCGTTCCGATCTTTATGAACAAACCAGCCTACAGGCGCATGAACTTAAACAGGCTTACGATGCCACGCTTGAGGGTTGGGCGCACGCTCTCGAGTTGCGTGATAAGGAAACCCAGGGTCACTCGCTGCGCATTGCCAACATGACCATTAAGCTCGCCAAACGCATGGGCTACAAATCGGAGGATTTGGAGAACGTACGCCGCGGAGCGCTGCTGCACGACATCGGCAAAATGGGGGTGCCGGATACCATCCTCCTTAAACCCGGCAGCCTCACCGAGGACGAGTGGACCCTGATGCAAAAACACCCTGCCTACGCCCGCGAAATGCTAATTGACCTGCCTTACTTCAAGGATGCCATCGATATCCCTTATTGCCACCACGAATGGTGGGATGGCACCGGATATCCGCGCGGGTTAAAAACCACTGAGATCCCCCTGGTGGCGCGCATCTTCGCCATTGTGGATTCGTGGGACGCGCTCATCAGCGACCGCCCCTACCGCAAAGCATGGACCAAACGCGACGCTCTCTCGCACATCATCGACCAATCCGGCAACCACTTTGACCCGGATGTGGTCAACGCTTTTGTACAAATGTTGCGCGAAGAAAAGCTGTAGCCATAAAAAAACAGCCCTCTTGCGAGGGCTGTTTGATTTTAATCTTGCCTAACTTTCTTCTATCTCAACTGCCAGCAGTTTTACCCCGGGGTACTCCGGTGCAGATGGATTTCGCGCAGGAATTGACATCAGCACATCCAATCCTTTGATCACCTGGCCAAAAACTGTGTGCTTGTTATCCAGCCACGGGGTGGCCACATGCGTGATGAAGAATTGAGAGCCGTTGGTGTTGGGTCCCGAGTTTGCCATTGAGAGCACTCCCGGACCATTATGCCGGAGAGAGCTGTGGAACTCATCGTTGAATTTATACCCGGGTCCGCCCATGCCGGTCCCAGTGGGGTCTCCCCCCTGCACCATGAAATCATTGATCACACGGTGGAAGATGGTGTTGTTGTAAAAACCGTCCCGTGCCAGGAAAACAAAATTATTCACTGTCTTTGGCACTTTGTTGGCGTATAGCGCACACACAATATCACCCTTGTCGGTCTTGAGGGTAGCGGTGTAGGTTTTTTGGGGATCGATACCCATTTGAGGTGGGGTGGACCATTTCTTGGCGGCCATGTCCATTAATATCCTTTCAAGATACCTTTATTTTCTTAAATTGTATCACAGGCTCACTTGCCTGCGGCGCAGCGCCTGGATGCCCCAGGTGACAGCAAAAATCAACGTGCAGGTTAAGACAATCGCAGCACCGGAGGCAATGCTCAGGTAATAGGAAAGGAAAAGCCCCACCAACCCCGAAAATCCGGCAATTGTGCTGGCAAGCACCATCATCCTTGGCAGGCGGTTGGTCATCAATAAAGCAGTTGCTGCGGGGGTAACCAGCATGGCTACCATCAACGCCACTCCCACCGTTTGCAGCGCCACCGCCACCGTGATGGCAATGAGGATCAATAATCCCGTATTGATCATCCTTACAGGCATGCGCAGTGTTGTTGCCAGGATCGGATCAAAGGATACTGTGAGGAATTCCTTATAGAATGCGATGACCACCAGCAGCACCAGCGCAACGAAGATCCCGATTGTCCATAAATTCCCCGAGGTCACACCCAGCACGTCGCCAAATAGAAAATGGCTCAGGTCGACCGCGTAACTGCGGACTGTGGAGATAAGCGCGATCCCCAGCGCGAACATGCCGGCAAATACGATCCCGATGGCGGTGTCTTCCTTGATGCGTGAATTCTTGCTGATCAAACTGATCCCCAATGACGACAGCACGGAAGTGCCAAGTGCCCACCAGAAAAGTGTTTCCTTGGCGCCGCCGCTCACCAGGTAGCCCACTGCTACACCCGGTAAAATCGTGTGCGCCAGAGCGTCACCGAAGAACGCCATCCCGCGCAGCACAATATAAATTCCCACCACCGCGCACACCACTCCCACCAGCATGGCAGCGATCAATCCCCGCTGCATAAAAGCGTATGTAAACGGTTCCACCAGGAAGGTAATCAGGGCATCCATCAGTTATCCTCCCCGTGGCAGCAGGAATCATCCAACGCCAGCACTTTTCCTTCAACATCCACAACCTTCAGCTTTCCGCCAAATGCCCTGAGGAGCTTTTCGGTGGTCATCACTTCGCTGGCTGCCCCAAACCCAACCAGGTTGTGATTAAGCAGCAGGATGCGGTCAAAATAATCCGCCGCCTGCGTAAGATCATGCGTTGCCACCATCACGGTCACCTTTTGCTCGTGCAGCACCCCCAGAAGTGCCAGCACTCCCTCCTGTGAAGGGGCATCCAATCCTGCCAGCGGCTCATCCATCAGGATCAATTCGGCTTCCTGTGCCAGGGCGCGCGCAATGAACATGCGCTGCTGTTGACCCCCTGAAAGCTGGCTGATCTGCCGTTTTTCAAGGTTCAGCATGTCAACGGTGCCCAATGCCTTATGCACCGCTTCGTGGTCCGCGTGCAGCGGGATGCTGAATGGCTTCATCTTCGCGCTTCTGCCCATCATCACCACATCCGCCACGCTCACCGGGAAGTTCCAATCCACCTGCGTGCGTTGGGGGATATAGGCGATGCACAGGTGTTTGCTCGGTCCGCCGCCGTAAATTTGCACCTCGCCGCTGCTGGCAGCCAGCACACCTGCCACCACCTTGAATAACGTGCTCTTCCCGGCGCCGTTTGGACCCACCACCGCCACCCGTTCTCCGGCGTGCAGGTGGAATGTCAGATCATCCAGTACCAGGGTTTGCCCGTACTGCACGCTCAAATGGCGTATATCTAAAATTGGCTGGTGGGGGTTGTGGTCAATGTGTGGATACATAAGCTTTCACCTTAATCCGTTCACAATAGCATTCACATTAAATCGCATGAAATTGAGGTAGTCACCCGCGCCGCTCTCCGCAGCACCCAGTGAGCCGGAGTAAATACGCAACACATCTATATTGGTATCCCTGGCTACCTGAGATGCCAGGGCATCGCTGGCGCCCATCTCTATGAAGATGGCTCGCACATTCTCTATCCGCACCACTTCTTCCAGCCGGGCAAGGTCCTGCGCTGAAGCCGAGGCATTGGTGCTGAGCGAGGAAATGACCAGCCCGACCTGTTCCAGCCCGTAAGCTGCGGCAAAATATCCCAGTGACTGGTGGTCGGTCACCAGCTTGCGTTGTTCTGCCGGGATGGTGGCCACTTCGCCTTGTATCCACGCGTCCAGCTCTACCAATTGCTGCAGGTATGCGTCTGCGTTCGCCCGGTAAACACTGGCGCCATCAGGGTCAACGCTGATCAGCGCTCTGGCAATATTTTCGACCCAGTGTTTCACGTTTTTCGGGTCCATCCACGTATGCGGGTCGCCTGAACCGTGTTCATCCCCCGCGGCTGAAAATGGCAGCACTTCAATTCCGTCAGAGACCACCACCACCTCACCGCCGGCATTAGCCTGGATCACCGCATCCATGGAGTGTTCCAACTCCAATCCATTGATAAAGATTAATTGCGCATCACTAATGGCAGCCACATCCCGTGGGCGCGACTCATAAGTGTGCGGGTCAGCTCCAATGGGCAGCAGGGTCGTCAGGGAGATGCGCTCGCCCCCCACCTGCTTCACCACATCCCCCAGGATCGTGGTCGTCGCCGCCACCTTCACCCCGGAATTCACTACAGGTTTTGCACCGCAGCCCGATAACAACACGTTCACAATCAGGAACAAGGAGAGCATCATGACAATGTGCCGCTTCATTGCACCTTCTCCTTGGTCTTTTGGCAGTCCACGCACAATCCCTGCAGTTGCAGCCAGTGACCCTGGATGCAAAAACCGCTCTCGCGGCTGACATGTGCTATCCAATCCGAAATGTCTTCCCCAGGGAAGTACTCCGCACGCCCGCAGCCGGTACACAACACCACATGTTCGTGCCCGCGCGCCGCCCGCAGGATCATATGGCAGCCGTCCGCCAGGTGAATGCGCTCCACCAATCCAAGCCGCGCCAGCAGATCCAGTGTGCGGTAAACCGTTACCAGTCCCACTTTGGGGTTGTGTTTGCGCACCAGGTCATAGATCTCGATCGGTCCCAGGGCATGATTGCTGTTCACCAGTAGTTCCACGATCGCTTTACGCGGTGTCGTTAGCCTGCCGCCGTTTTGTTCCAGTAGGTCCAGCCACCTTTTTTGTTCGGGCATCTTCATCCTTATTGATAATGATTATCATTACCATTATAGCAACGACAATAGAACCCGTCAAACTAATTTGACGGGTTGGATTCTCTTAACACAGTTGTGTTACAGGCTGACCGGGCAGGCTTCCGCCGGAGCACGAGACCAATCGGATCACCCTCGTGTTGCTTATACGAGATTGGAGTGGTGCGGCATTTTAATAACTTCCAGTTGTCACTTCACCGGCGCGCTCATAATTCGCTGCAATCACGCCGTTAGGTCCAACCTTGCTTTCTGTCAGCTTGAACGCCATCGGCATCGTGCCATCAGCAAACAAGCGCTTTCCTGCACCCAACGTGATCGGGTAGATCATCAACCAGAACGCATCCACCAGGTCATGCCTGATAAGCGTCTGCAGGAGATTGCCGCTTCCCCAAACATGCAATTCGGGTCCTTGTTTTTGCTTGACCCTGGAGACTTTTTCTGCAACGTCTCCATTAAGAAACACGGACGGCTGCCATTCGGTTGAGTTCCTGGTGTTCGAAGCTACATATTTGGTAGCCGCGTTAACACTGGGCCAAATGTCCCCATGTTGCGGCCAGTACCCCTCCCAAATATCAAAGGTTTTACGCCCCAGCAACAGGTCGAACGGCTTGTTCATTTGCCGTCTCAAAAGCTTTCCAATTATCGCGTCGGAATATGGCGCTGACCACCCGCCATACGCGAAGCCGCCGCTGGTATCTTCTTCCGGTCCGCCCGGAGCCTGGATGACTCCATCAAGGGAGATGTGCTCAAGCACGATTAATTTTCTCATGGCTCAATTCCTCCATTATTTGCATGTCTTTGGCTGTCTGGTTTTAAATAAATAAACCGCGCATTGAGGTTAATGTTATCTCAATATGCGCGGTTAATCTATTTTTTGGAACTCGACCAGGCCAGCAAATTAACCGTTAATGGATGTTGATTGCTCCGCTGCCCTGGTCCATGATTTTGATGATGATCCTGGCTTTCGCAGAATCAAATCCTGCGGTATGCCAGACCCCCAGCGAGATTCCCGTACCTCCTCCAACTTTTAGCAAGCCTGGGGGAAGGCTGAGGCTGCCTGATCCATCATCGAAAACTTCGATTTCAAACTCGGCGTTATTTGGCAGGGAAACATTCACTGCTCCGCTGCCGCCGCTGAGCTCAAGTGTCAGTGTTGCGCCATCCTGGATATCAATACCAACTGATCCGGACCCGCTGTCAATTTCCGCGGTGTATTCAGCGTCCGCAGCCGGGAGGATGAAATCGGAGGCTCCAGAACCGAGGTCCGCCCGCAGGGAGGTCAGATCGATCGAGCTCAGATCCACGTCAATCTTGCCGGAGCCGCCGTTGAAAATAAACTCGGTGGGAATGCCCTCTGCCAGGCCAATATCCCATGCCAGGCGGTCAGCGGTGATATCCCAGCTCAGCCAGCTTGATGAATCTGAGGTTTCAGACATACGCACGTAGCGGTTGCTTGTCCCGGAGACATCAAAATTGAAGATGGAACGGTGGGTGATCACCGCATGCACCAGTTCATCTCCCCCGGAAAGCGGATATACCTTCACCGGTGCCGAGGAGGATTCGATGTAAATCTTGGAAGAGGTTGCGTCCCCGACCATCTCAGTGAAGGTTTCAGACTTCGTCTGGGCGGCAGGTTCGTACCCCAGCTTGGGGCTCATGATGAGGAATGTGACGATGCCCGCAACTGCCAGCAATCCGATCAATGTGCCTGCCCACGGATACCTTCTCCCCAGGATCAGGTCAATTCCTAAAACGATCAGGATGATCGGCCACAGTTTTAACAACTGCACCGGGTTAAAAGCCGGGATGATCCCCAGGTTAACTAACAACCAGGTTATGCCAATTCCGACCAGCAGGATCGGCCAAAATAATGAATGCGCTCTACGCGGATTTTCCATATCTACCTCTCATGAATACTTTGTACTATATACGGAATTCTGAGGGGTTGGTTGCATCATCAGCCTGGATATTTACACTCACTTTGAATCAATCTCAAACCTGAAGCGGCAGTCCTCCTCGAACCACATTGGGAAGTTCGTTCCCCACAGGTTGTTGAGCAAACAGAAGTGCATCCCCTTCGAAAGATCTGGTTGATCGTTATTGAAATCCAACAGGTAGCGCTGCCCCGGCGCCACCAGGGCGGAATCCAGCGGTGAGATCAACAAGGAATGTGGCTCGGTTCCCAGGCGCACTCCCTTCCCGACCGCATGCAAATGGCGGTTGCCATTCTCCACCACGCCCAGCGGCGAGATCCATTTCCCCAGTTTTTCCATTTCCCATTCCATTCCGGCTGCCTTTTCAGGGACAAAACTGAACCACAAAGCCTCCGGCATGCGGCAGGGATTCTTCTTGAACCACTGCAGGTCTATGTTTACACGCTTTTCGTTTTTCTTAACCGAATACTTGATGTAGGTTTTGGCAGGTGCGCCGTATTCTTCGACCGCCCCTTCATCGAAATTCATCCTGAAGAGTAAACTCGCTGACTCAGCGTCCTCACGGCGGTAAACACCCGTTACCTCCGGCTTCCAAATGCGGCTGGCCGGTTTGGCTTTTTCGAGCCCGGGTTTGCCGAAATCCTCGATCGCCCACCCGCTTGTCTGCATCGAGGGCAGGATGTATTGACTGATAAAACGCTCGTAATCCCCGCTGGAGAAGGTCTGGTAGGAGTAACTCCCCATGCGCCTGGTGCTGCTGCACAAATCCTGTTTGGATTGCAGATCACGCAACGCAGTCAACTCAGCTGAAACCTTATCGAAGTGTAGTTCAACCAGCGGGTTCTCCAGCCTCACTTCATTTTCAGTCACTGCCTGCCATTGGGTCAGGTCCGGCAGGCGCGGTCTGATCTCCTCCAGGCGCTGGCGGGCTTCCGCTGCCAGGGGGGAGTCTTCCAGCGCATTCACCGCGTTGTGAATATAGGCGCGTTTTTCCACCCACGAGGATTCAAACTTCTTAAAGTTTGGTTTGCTGCGCGCTTTTCTGAAACTGTCGGCGGAGTAGGCTTCGTGGTCATCCAGGTGGGTCTTTTCATCCATTCCCCAGGTGTGCTCCGGCACGAGCATCAACTTGCGGTTGAAGTTGAAAAAGCGCGCGTCCTTGTAATCCGCTTTCTTCTCCTTGAGCCACTGCAGGCGCAGGCGCAGCAGTTCGCGGTAGCGGCTCACCTTTATCGGGTCGCTGCCCACACCATGGATCCAGGTATCGCCAATCTCCGCATCCACAACTGGCAGCGTGGAACGTACAGTCTCTAGTTTTTCTGCAAATTTGTCCAGCGTGGAGGCAAACACGTTTGCGCTTGGGAACAGCGCTCGTTTATCGCGGTAAACTTCCAGCACCTCTTCTGGGGATTGCGGTCCCATGTTGTCACTGGTGTGCCCGAATGCCAGCGCGTCTTCCATGCCCTTGATCTCGAACGCGCTTCCGTAGCCGCTTTCGTACATCACCATCAATTCAGCACCGCTCTCATCCTGCCATTTGAAGAGCGGCGGCACCTTTGGCACTGTCGAGCCGGGGTTGACGCCGATATGCAGGAACTTAATGCCGGCTTCTGCCATCAGGGGAACAATGCCGCGCGTGTGCCCGGGCACGTCCGTCAGTTTGGCAGCGATGGTCTTGCGTCCAAAGCGTTCATCAAGGCGCTGCGCCAGGCTCAGTCCGAAGCGGAAGAGTTCCACATCCTCCAGCTCGGTGTGGGTGGTGAAAGGCAGCGCGTGCCAGGCGATCTCCCCCCGCAGGATGGCGTCCTCCATCTCGCTGCGCGCCGCCGGGGCAGCCTGCTCAAGGTATTCGTAAATAAGCCAGGACCCGGTCGTCCAGATGAAGCGCTCAGGTTTGCCGGTTTCGCGCATTTCGCACGCCACGCGCAGGGATGCCGGGATATAGCTCGAGAAATAATTCGCCACCACCACCGAGGCGTAATCGGTGAACCCCACGTCCAGGTGGGTTTTAAAGATCAAGTGGATATTTTTTACCATGCTGGTTATGCCTCTTTGGGTTTTGTTTTAATTTTTGGCAGCAGCAGAACGGAAAGAAGGAATAATCCACCGTAAAGCGCGAACACCACCGGGTATCCCAGTCCATGCTGGATGCCGTTGAAGTAATCCGCCAGCGGTCCGCCGATGCTTGACCCCACGATGCCCGCTCCAGCACCCGCCAGGTTGGAGATGCCCAGGTAACGCCCGGCGTCTTTGGCCGGCACCAGGTCAGTTCCGAGCGCCCAGTTGGCTGCCATGAAGGTACCCGTTCCCAAACCCAGGAAGGCTCCCGCCACCAGCACCAGGGGGATGTTGCGTGCGAAGATGAGGATGACCGTGCCGATCACCGCCAGCACCCCGGCCGCTACCAGCAGGCGCTTGCGCCCCATTTTGTCTGAGAGATAGCCCCCCAGCAGGGAGGTGATCAACAAAAATACAAAAATCACCGCGGTCACCTGGGTGGTGACTGTGGCGGGATTGGGGAGATTTAACACATCCTTGATAAAGAACATGGTGAAGTTGCGCACGGATCCGATCGCCGCCAGGAACATCAGGCGCGTTACCACCCACCAGATAAACGATTTTTGATCCCTGGCTTCCTTGCCAATGCCCACCTGCGCGCCAAAATAAACGCCAATGACGATTGACCCGGCCATGCCGAGCAGCCCCGCCAACCCTACCACGATCACGCGCGTGGCCAGGCTGGTGGTGGCTTCAGGCAGCCATGTGCCCACGCTTTTCACCAGCCACAACGCCAGCTGGGTAATGCCCACAAAGATTGCGGTCAAAAAGAACATGCGCAGGATGGGGCGACCCGCCGGACGGGGTGGTTTTTCCGTGATAGGCGTTTCCTTGGTGAAAAGCACCGTCACCAGCATGGTCACCAGGTACGTGCCCATTAAAATGATGATCACCCGCCAGAAATACTGCTTATCGATCAGCGGACTGATCAACAGCACCAGCGCCGCCGGGATCATTTCCATCAGTGATTTAACCCCCGATGCGCGCCCGCGCTGGTGCTCGGACACTACATCCGGGATCAATCCCTGCTGCCCCGCCTGGCTGATATTCGAGGAGAATTGCAGCACAATGATTCCCAGCAGCAGTACCGCCAGGGACGTGGGGACAGCGAAGGTGGATTGGAAAAAGGTATCCAGCGGTGAACCCTTGAAGAGGAGTGACGCGCCAACCACTGCCAGGAAAGCAATATTCAACAATGCGCCCCAAAAGATGAACGGGCGCCTGCGTCCGTACCTGCTGGTGCAGCGGTCGCTCCACATGCCCATCACCGGCTGGATGAACATTGCCACAGCCAGCCCGGTGACGTACACCAGGGCAGTGTAGGTGTTCTTCATCTCTTCGGGCATGAACACCAGCACCAGCGCAGGCAGGAGCAGTGGGCTGATCACATTCGATGCCATGCTCAAACCAAGCTGGTAGCCGTTCAGGGTCAAATAGTCATACCACTTCTTTTCTGTTTGCATGGGGCACCTTCCTCCTACTGGATTGTTGGATCATTCGGTATTAATTATTTCTAGAAACAATTAGCTTTATACAGCATCATCAGTCAACATTGATCGGGGTTATTTTCCCCCTCATTGTATAATAATTCGCATTCGAAAGGAAATATGACCGGTATTCTTTTGGCACTTACAGCCGCCCTGCTTTGGGGCAGTGGGGATTTCAGCGGTGGGTTTGCCACCCGTAAAGCCAACTCCTTCCAGGTGTTAGCGCTCTCCGCAATCGCGGGGGTTGTCGTGCTTGCAATTGCAGCACTGGTTGCGCATGAAACCCTTCCGCAGGCGGCAGGCATCCTCTGGTCGCTGCTGGCTGGGCTTTCCGGTGCGGTTGGCATCACTTCGCTCTACACTGCCCTCTCCCGCGGGAACGCCGCTGCGGTGGCGCCCATCTCAGCCGTTCTTGGCGCGGCTATCCCCGTTGGGTTCACATTCATCTCCCGGGGGTCTCCAGCCGCGTTGCAGCTCGTTGGTTTCGCATTGGCGTTCGTCGGTATCTGGCTGGTCTCGCGCTCGGCACCTGAAGCGGGTCAAAAAGCAAATTCCCGCCTGGGGCTGGCTTTCCTGGCGGGGGCTGGTTTTGGCGGGTATTTCATTTTCATCGGTCTGGTGCAAGGGTCGGGGGTATTCCTTCCCCTTTTATTTGCCCGCGGCATCATGTTCCTCGGTGCGCTGCTTCTGCTGGCGGTCAAGCGGCTGCCCTTGCCTTCGATCCGCGCGAACCCTGTTGCGCCTCTGGCCGGTGTGCTCGATGCTGCCGGCAACGTTTTCTTTTTGTTGGCAATTACCTTTTCCCGGCTTGATTTTGCCGTGGTCGTTTCCTCCCTGTATCCGGCAGTTACCGTCCTTCTCGCTGCATTAGTGCTTAAGGAGAAGGTTGGCAATTGGCAAAAAGCTGGTGTCGTCCTCTGCCTGGCAGCCATCCTATTGATCTCACTATAACTAAGTTGTAAATTTGCTTTTTATACCTGGTATGTTCAACGTTACCGATATAAAAATTGACATCATGCATTTGTATTTACAATCAGTTATAGAGAAGTTGAAATGGAATTAACACTTTTAAGGTAATTCAAATATAAGGGTTTTATCTCTTCAACTCTCTTTGAAAAGATTAGGACATCGGCTTGGTCAAAAACCCCTTCATCCCCAGGTCTAAGATCGATTTCATACTTTCCAACTTTTCCGTACATCCGGGTTGTGTTTTTTATGATGTTTTCATGGTTGGACACAATCTCAAGTCTTCCATTTTTTACAACAATCGTCTCAAAATCTTCAAGAGGGACAGATGCAAATTTTGCCAGATTCATCGCGAGCTTTGAAGCATTGGACATAATGAATCCTTTTAATTGCCCCCAAATTGGCAGCCATGTAGATTCTTTCTCAATTTCAATAGCCGCTTCGAGTTCTTCTTTCATCCGCTCCGAAACGTGTATTTCAATGCCAGCAGGATAAAGTGCCACTTCAATATTTCGATCATAAGACAGCAAGGATGCGAGTTTTGTTTTGGTTGGTATACCCATCTTTTTTTCCTCCTGGGAATAGACGGAACCACCGTATGGATTAACGCGTGAAACACGAGTCGACTTCTGATCTTTTTCCATCATCCAAGCTCGCTCGATACAGCGAATGATTGCCTGACTTTGGTTCTCTCCCCACCTACTCATCAACTCATCGAGTTGTTGCCGGGCGACTTCGGGCAATCGGAAAGCAATTGGATGGGGTGTATCTGTGCGTTTAGTAAACGGGGTCATAGATAACCTCATAAGTAGTTCTGTTTTGATTATTGTATAACAAGGCGAATACAATTTCAAGTCCCAATCCACAATTTAGCACTTGGGATTACCAAATAATAAACCCCCACATTAACATGTTAAGAGTTATTGGTTGTCTTTTCTTGTTACTGAAATTTTATGTTTGGCAATACTGGTGCCGAATATGGAAAAAGCCTAAATGTACAAAATGACCACCAGGATAACCTCGGTGACCAGGCTGATCACGTTTGACCTCACAATAGATTTATCGGTCACCATGGATATCCCCCGGATAACCGCGATGGCGGCATAGGTGATCGCCAGGGTTTTAAACACTTCCGGTGTTGGGAAGATCAATGCCGCGATTCCCAATCCGATGAACGTTCCTCCCATCACCGCCCGGATTTCGGTGGTCGCGCGCGGGCTGGAAGCTTCCAGCCCGGTGAAATCTTTGATCTTTTTCGGCTGCAGCAGGCTGTAAACCCCTGTCAGGATCGTCACAACCACAGCAGCGTATTTCAAAACCGTGAGAATATCCATTCCTCAATCCTTTCGAGTTTTATTGCTTCATCCTCAATTGTCTGTCTCAATACCAATATTATACGCGTACTGCTGACCTATACATGATTCACAGGAACAGCAAGATAGCCAGGATAACCTCGTAAGTGATTTCCTGTATAGTGGCACGGTCAATTGATTTTTCCACCAGCATAGAGACTCCGCGAATCACATTTCTCACTACGTAGACTATGCCAATCGTTTTGTACACTTCCGGGATCGGAAACACCAATCCTGCAATCCCCAGTCCAAGCAGGAGTCCGCCCCACGCGGCGCGCATTTCGGTTGTCGCGCGCGGGTTTGCGGTTTCCATGCCGCTCTTATTCTTAATCCATCCCAGTTTGAGCGCGGAAAACAATCCGTTTTTAATGGTGATGACTACCGCATAAATATGAAATAGGGTGACAAGAGTCATTTTCCCCGCCATTGTGCATTCCCAGGATGTTCCCCGATACACAATCAATATCTCATTCCAAAATGAATTGATTATTAAAAATTTCTTACAAAGCTCTTATACAAACTACTTGAAATTCATCATTATTAAGAGTATTATTATCTTAATTATGTTATTAATACAACTGGGAAGGAATAGTAATGACCACGCCTTTTGAATTACCCGCTCTTAAATTCAGTTTCGATGCGCTGCAGCCAGCCATCGATTCCCGCACCATGGAAATCCACCACGGCAAGCATCATGCTGCCTACGTCAACAACCTTAACAAGGCACTTGAGTCTGCGCCCGAGCTTTTTGGTAAACCCATCGAGGAGATCCTGCGCGAGATCAACAAGGTGCCTGAATCGATCCGCACCACCGTCCGCAACAACGGCGGAGGTCACGCCAACCACACGCTCTTCTGGGAGGTGCTTACGCCCGGAAAATTAAAGAGTCCTCCGGGAGCATTGCTCAAGGATATTGAAAAGACCTTCGGTTCACTGGATATGTTCCAGGAAAAATTTACCGCTGCTGCCACCACTCGCTTCGGCTCAGGCTGGGTCTGGCTTGTTTTGGATGGCGACAAGAAGTTGCAGGTCTACTCCACCGCCAATCAGGACAGCCCCTACATGGAGGATCACACCCCCATTCTCGGCCTGGATGTTTGGGAACACGCGTATTACCTCAATTACCAGAACCGGCGCCCCGATTACATCAAAGCGTTCTGGTCCCTGGTGAATTGGGATTTTGTTGAGCAGCAATTTGAGAAAAATCGGTAAGACGTTGGTCCACCTTATTTGATCGATCTGGCAAATTTTTCGCTCCCAATCCGGTCATGCCTTAGGATGGGGAAACCGGCAGACCAAGAGAAATACAACCAGCGAAATTCGATGACCGGTCATAAGGTAACCCAATTTGTTCCTCCCCCGCCACAGGCGGGGGATTATTTTAATCAAAAAACCGCCAGCAATCTTGCTGGCGGTCGTTAGTTTTAGTCTGATGTTTTAGTTTGATGTTTAAGTTTGATGTTTTAGTCTGATGCTTTATTCGGTTACAACGACCGTGCCGACCATGTAGGGGTGCGGCGTGCAAAAGTAACCGAAGGTCCCCGCAGTGGTGAATGTATATGAGAACGAACTGCCCTTGCCGAGCATGCCGGAATCAAAGATGCCGTCATCGCTGGTGACTGTATGACCCACGCTGTCCTTATTCGTCCAGGTGACCGTGGTACCGACCTTCACAGTTAGTGTACCGGGAACAAACGTAAAGTCATCGATCTCTGCTTCCACGCCTTCCCCGCTGACCGAGGGAGGGGCAATAACCGGCGGGTTGGAAGTAGTTGGTTCAGTGGTGGCGGCAGAGTAAGCTGTGTTACCAGCAACTGTTTCCTTTGTGGGCATATCAACTGCAGCACTCGTTGGTGCAACAGTCTTCGGGCTGCAGCCTGCGAGGATTCCCAATGCCAGTACTGATATTAGTATGATTAATTTTATATTTTTCATTTTTCTCCTATTCCCAATATTCTTTAATTATAACTATTTATATATGAATTGTATTAATTTGCCGTTATCAAAATTGACCCTTCACTGATCTCTCTGGGTGCCTCCCCTGAACTATTTAGTTCACCAATGGTCAATTGAAGAGGTTACTCAGTGCTTATCTCGATCCGCCGCCGGGTACGCTGCTGCACCAGCACAACGCCAACGATCAGCACCACCATACCCACCAACTGCAGGATGGTCACCTTTTCTCCCAGCAGCAACCACGCCAGTAATGCTGTCCCCAGCGGCGATAGGTTGAGCATCACGTTCATCTCCAGCGCGGTGAGAATGCGCAGCGAGTGATTGTACAGCATGTAAGCCACGGCTGTATTTGCCAGCGCCAGCCAAAGTAGTATCCCCCCCACTCGCAGCGAAACGTGAGGCACACCTTCAAAGATTAACGCCAGGATCAGCAGGAGTCCTCCGCCAAAACCCAGGGGAACAGCGGTCAGGGTCAGAGTATCCACCTGCCTTTCACGGGCAACGGCGCGGCTCAGGATGCCAAAAAGCGCGAACCCGAGTAGTCCCACAACGGTGATCAGCAGACCAAGCGGCTCATCCGCCTTGAGCCCGTTGAAGAAAAAGAGCACGCTTCCCGCCAGGCACACCACCACCCCGATCATCTGGATGCGCGTTGGTACTTCCTTCAACCACCAAATCCCGGCCAGCAGGATAAGGATCGGGTTGACGCTCATCAGGAAGGAGGTCGTGGTGGCGGGTAAATACTTCAATCCCCAGAAAAAAGCGCCGTTGCCGATGGTATAAGCGCTCAGCCCGATCAGCAGCAGCACAAGCCACGTGCGCGGCTTTACCAGCCGCATGGCAATCCTCCTGTGGAGTAGGAAAGGAGTAAGCACCAGGAAGGCGATGAAATAGCGCAGTCCCGCCGTTGTTAGAGGGCCAACTTCCTTAAGTGCCAGTTTAACCAGCACAAACGACGATGCCCACAGGATGGTGACCAGCAATGTTTCCAATAATGCCAAAAAACGCGGGGAAGCCTTTTTGCGAGAGTTCATATCCGTCTATTTTACAGCCGATTGAAAATCAGCACCTGTTTACCTGTTCGAAATAGGGTGAAAATCAGGAAAACCGGTTGTTTAAAACAAAATCCGGGATTTCTAGTAAAATAAGAGTTTAGTGGATTAAATAATCTTATCCGACCCTCCTCATATTGGAGAATTTCCCATGCTGCTTTCTTATCTTCCCCTTGCCGTGCTTCTGGTGCTCGCTGCCATCGTTGGCGGTATTGTATTGCTCCTGGGGCGTTTCTTTGGTCCGCGCCATCCCAATACCAAAAAAGGTCAACCTTATGAATCCGGCATGATCCCCTACGGACCCGGCACCCGCCAGATGTCCGTCAAGTATTACCTGGTGGCCGTGCTCTTCATCCTCTTCGACGTTGAGGTGATCTTCTTCCTCCCCTGGGCTGTAGCCTTCAAACAAATGGGGCTCTTCACCCTGGTCGAAATGTTCATCTTCGTTGCCATCCTGTTCATTGCGTTCATCTACGTCTGGAAGAAGGGAGCTTTGGAATGGGAGTAGATCAGAAAACCGGCAATATCGGCGTGGTCACCACGTCCCTCGAAAAAGCGGTTAATTGGTCGCGCACCAATTCAATGTGGCCGATGCTCTTTGGGCTCGCCTGCTGCGCCATCGAAATGATGGGCGCCGAAGCCCCCAGTTATGACTTGAGCCGATTCGGCATGGAACTTATGCGCGCCAGCCCCCGCCAGTCCGACCTGATGATCGTCGCCGGGCGTGTATCGCAAAAAATGGCGCCAGTCCTGCGCAACCTTTACGACCAGATGCCAGAACCCAAATGGGTCATCGCCATGGGCGACTGCGCCGCTTGCGGTGGGGTCTTCAACAACTACGCCATCCTCCAGGGTGTTGACGAAGTCGTTCCGGTGGATGTGTACATCTCCGGTTGCCCGCCACGCCCCGAAGGCTTGATCAACGGCATCATGCTGTTGCATAAAAAAGTTTCCGGCGAGAAGTTCGCCTATTGGAAATAAGGTGAGCCTATGAATGACCTCTTATCTCCTGCTGTCACAGCTCTCAAAGAGCAGTTCAAAGCCAAAGTGTCCGAGTTCCGCGGTGAGGTTACCCTCACCTTCAAACCGGACCAGGTGGTGCCTGCCGCCACGATCCTGCGTGACCAGTTTGGTTTTGACATGCTCGCAGCCGAAACCGCGGTGGATTACCATCCGCAAACCACGCCGCGTTTCCATATGGTCTATATTTTCTATTCAACCACAACCAATATTTACCTCAACTTCCGTACCGGCCTCAACGCTGACCGCCCCACCATCCCAACGCTCGAAACAGTTTATCCCAATGCCAATTGGCGTGAACGCGAACTATGGGACCTGATGGGTATTCATTTCGAGGGTCATTCAGACCTGCGCCGCATCCTCATGCCGCCTAATTGGGAAGGGCACCCCCTGCGCAAGGATTATCCTCTCGGTTACGAGGAAGTGCAGTACACCTTCAACTTCGACGAGATTGACCTTGCCAAACCAAAAGGGGTGAGGCAGCCATGAGAGAGATCCAGGAATTCAGCCTCAATGACCTGCGCCACCTGGTGAGCCCGCGCGCCATTTCCGGCGAAACCATGGTGCTCAACATGGGTCCCCAGCACCCCAGCACTCACGGCGTGCTTCGCCTCATCGTTGAACTCGATGGCGAGATTGTCGTCAATGTCATCCCCGATATCGGTTACCTGCATACCGGCATCGAAAAGAACATGGAAGCCAAGACCTACCAGAAAGCCGAGGTGATGACTGACCGCATCGATTACATGTACACCATCGGCAATAACCTGGTGTACACCCTGGCGGTTGAAAAGTTGACCGGGCTTGTTTCTCCCCCGCGCGCTGATGCTATCCGCGTCATCCTCGTGGAGCTTTCCCGCTTGCAATCTCACCTATTGTGGATTGGCACCTCTGCTCTCGACCTCGCTGCCATGTCCGTTTTCCTCTACGCCATGCGCGAACGAGAACAGGTCCTCGACATATTTGAACTCTGCTCCGGGCAGCGCATGATGACCACCTACATCCGCCCCGGCGGGTTATGGCGCGATGTGCCCGCTGAATTTGAAGGTGCTGTGCGCGACCTGGTAAAGGTCATGCCCAAACGCATCGACGAGTACGAGTCGCTCCTCACCAAAAATCCACTCTTCCTTGACCGTACGCGCGGCATCGGCAAGATCGACACCAAAACCTGCCTGGCGATGAACGTTACCGGTCCCACCCTGCGTGCCACTGGCATGCCTTTCGATTACCGTAAAGCCAACCCGTACTGCGGCTTTGAGCAGTACGATTTTGACATCCCCACCCAGACCACCGGCGATATCTTTGGTCGTTACCAGGTGCGCGTGGAAGAAATGCGCCAGTCTGTGCGCATCATCGAGCAGGCGCTCGACAAAATGCCCTATGGTCCGGTGCGCGACAATAACCGCAAATACGTCCCACCACCGCGTTCCGAGATCGGCGTCAGCATGGAAGCACTCATCCACCATTTCAAGTTATGGACGGAAGGCTTCAATCCGCCCGTGGGTTCTGTCTATACCGCGGTGGAGTCCCCGCGCGGTGAAATGGGTGTCTTCCTCGAGTCCGATGGCGGACCAAAGCCGTACCGCGTGCATTACCGCACGCCCTCCATCATGCTCCTCCAGGCTCTGCCCTTAATGTCCATCGGGCATTTCGTGGCTGACCTGGTGGGGATCATTGGAAGTATCGATATTGTCCTGGGAGATACCGACCGATGAGCCAATTATTGAAGAAATACCCGCAAGAGATCGAGCATATCCTGGGAAAATACCCCCCCGAACAAAAACAATCGGCGGTCATGCCCTTACTGCACCTGGCGCAGCATGATGCCGGTTTCGTCACGCGGGCAGCGCTCCAGGAGATCACCGAGATCACCGGGCTCTCGCCTACAGAAGTAAATTCTGTGATCGGGTTCTATACCCTTTATCACGCTGAACCGGGCGGTAAGATCCGTATCCAGGTGTGCACCGACGTCGCCTGTGACCTGCGCGGCGCAAAAGAATACCTGGGCGCGCTTTGCCAGCAGCTCGGCGTCAAGTCCGGTGAAACCACCCGGGACGGCATGGTCACCATCGAAGAAGTCAAATGCCTGGCTGCCTGTGATAAAGCCCCCATGTTCCAATCTCAAATTGGAAGCCAGTTGGAGTATCACGAAAACCAGACGCCCGAAAAGACACTGGATTGGGTAAAGTCAATGATTGCCAGCCTTGCAAGCGCTGCTATCGAACCTGTGGAAGGTGAAGGAGGAAGCCATGAGTGAGCTCATCCTCCTGCGCCATCGTGAAATCCCCGGGCTCAACCAGTTGAAGACCTATATCGCCAATGGCGGATTCGAAACCTGGAAGAAGGTGGTCACCACCCTCAAACCAGACGAGGTCATCAACGAGGTCAAGAACTCAGGCTTGCGCGGACGCGGCGGCGCTGGCTTCCCCACCGGGGTCAAATGGTCGTTCATCCCCAAAACCGTTTGGCCGCATTACGTGGTTGCCAATGCGGACGAATCCGAACCGGGCACTTTCAAAGACCGCGAGTTGATGGAGTTCAATCCCTACCAGTTCCTCGAGGGTTTGATGATCGCCTCCTTCGCGGTTGAAGCCCACGATGCCTACATCTACTTTCGCGGTGAATTCGCACAGCTTGAGCAGAAGATCGATGAACGTATTGATGAATTAACCTCCAAAGGATTCCTGGGGGATAACCTCTTTGGCACAAGTTACTCCCTGCGCATCCACACCCACCTGGGTGCGGGTGCCTACATCTGCGGTGAAGAAACCGCCCTGCTCGAATCCATCGAAGGTCGCATGGGTCAGCCTAGGCTGCGCCCGCCCTTCCCCGCGGTTGCCGGGTTATTCGGCAAACCCACAGTCATCAATAATGTCGAAACTCTTGCCAACCTGCCCTTTATTCTCGAAAAAGGCGCGGTCGCCTTCCGCAGGAACGGCACCGAAAAAAGCCCCGGCACCAAGATCTTCTCGCTCTCCGGTCGCGTCAACAAACCGGGCAACTACGAATTACCATTAGGCACCACCTTCCGTGAACTCATCTATACCCACGGAGAGGGCATTCTTAACGGCGCAAAGATCAAAGCCATCATGCCGGCAGGCGCTTCATCCACTCTTATCCCCGCCACCGAGGAAATGCTCGACCTGGCAATGGATTACGAAGCCACCACCGCCATTGGCGCGCCGCTCGGGTCTGCCTCGGTGATGGTGCTGGACGAAACCACGGACATTAGCCGCGTGGTGAACAGCACGGTTCACTTCTTCAAACATGAATCCTGCGGTAAATGCACCCCCTGCCGTGAAGGGACTTACTGGATGAACCACATCACTTCCCGCATCATTGCCGGTCGCTCCAGCAAGGAAGATATTGACCTGCTGCAGACCGTCGCCAGCCAGATGCAGAACAAGTGTTTCTGCGCCCTCGGCGAGTTCTCGATCATGGCGGTGCTTTCTGGCATTAAACATTTCCGAGCTGATTTCGAAGCTCACCTGGAGAAATAACGGGATGGAAAAGCAAATCACTCTCAAAATTGATGGGCGGCAGGTGTGTGTTCCTGAAGGAACGCTCATCGTGGATGCCGCCAAGCAGGCTGGCATCATCATCCCGGTATTTTGCCATCATCCCAAGCTGGAACCCGTGGGGATGTGCCGCATGTGCCTGGTGGATATCGGCCGTCCGCAAATTGACCGTGCCACCGGCACTCCTGTATTGAATGACGATGGCACTCCCAGGATCACCTTCTGGCCCAAGCTGGAGACCGCCTGCACCACGCCCGTTTCCGAGGGAATGGTGGTATGGGGCGCTACCGAAAAAGTCTTGGCAGCCCGCAAGGATGTGCTCGAATTCCTCCTCACCTCCCACCCGCTGGATTGCCCGGTTTGCGACAAGGGCGGCGAGTGTCCCCTGCAAAACCAGACCATGGCGTTTGGGTCTTCAGACAGCCGTTTCCTGCTGGACGAGAAGAGCCGCGCTGAAAAACACCTCCCGCTCGGTGACCTCATCATCCTCGACCGCGAACGCTGCGTGCAGTGTGCGCGCTGTGTGCGCTTCCAGGATCAGGTGGTGGATGACCCCGTTATTGGTTTTTACAATCGCGGCAGGAAAATGGAAATTGCCACCTCCTCTGAACCCGGTTTCGATTCCATTTTCTCCGGCAACACTACTGATATTTGCCCCGTGGGTGCGTTGACCACCAGCGATTTCCGCTTTGGCGCCCGCCCCTGGGAATTGACTCACAAACCATCCATTTGCTCTCAGTGTCCCGTGGGATGCAACCTCACCTACGATGTACGCCGTGAAGCGAAGAGCGGCGGCAAGACCGTCATCAAACGCGTCATGCCGCGCCAGAACGAGGAAGTCAATGAGATCTGGTTATGCGATAAAGGCCGCTTCACCTACGACTATGCCGTGAGTACGGAACGCCTGACCCAACCCCTCCTGCGCAAGGACGGCGAGCTCACTCCTGTCTCCTGGGAAGAGGCTCTCACTGCCGCCGCGGAAAAGGTCAAAGCCGCCGGCAGTAATCTCGTCACCCTCGTCTCCGGGCGCGTCAGCAGCGAGGATATGCTCGCCGCCAGGACGCTGGCAAAACATACCGCCAGTAAGATCGCCCTCTACAGCACCATGGGCGGCGGCGAATGGGTCGCCCGCGTGGGCATGACCGCCGGCTCTAATTTGGGTAACCTGCAAAAAGGTTCCGTTATTCTCGTCATCAGCAGTGACCTGCACCAGGAAGCCCCCCTGTGGTGGCTGCGCGTCAAGCAGGCTGCCCAGCGCGGTGTCACCCTAATCGTCGCCAACGCCCGTAAGACCCGTCTGGATAAATTTGCTTCCCTCCAGCGGCGTTATGATTACGGTGAAGCCGCCGATGCACTGCGTGAGTTATTCCAGGACGACGAAGAGACCTCCAAATTATTCTCCAATGCTGAAAACCTGGTCATCTTCTATGGCAGCGACGGCATGGGGTTGAGCCACACCTCCGCCCTGGCGGAAGTTTGCGCCGAATACCTGGTAAAAACCGACCATTTCGGGCGCGCCAACAACGGGCTCATCCCGGTTTGGCCCCACGCCAATGACCAGGCTGCTTATGAACTCGGCATCCAGCCTGATGCCGACCTGGTATCGACCATCAACAACGCCATGGGTCTTTACCTCGTTGGCGTTGATCCCGCAGCAGATGATCCATTGCTCAATGACGCCGTTCAACGCGCTGGCTTTGTCATCGTTCACGAGTTATTCCTCACGGAAACCGCCAAACTGGCCGATGTGGTCTTCCCGGTACAGGCGGCAGTGGAACGCTCCGGAACATACATCTCCGGTGAGCGCCGCGCCCAATATTCTATAGCTGCAGTTCCCGCGCTTAAAGGCACAAAGTCAGATCACCTCATCGTCTCCGAATTGTTGCAGCACATGGGTCACCCTGCGCTGCCGCAAACCGACAAAGATTTGTTCACCCTGGCATTTGCCAATAATGAATTCGCTAAAATGCTCATCACTAAAGAACAGTGGCCAGTTATTGGAGATAGCGATGCTTATTACGGCGGCACCGCCTCCAGGAATATATTCGGTCTCGGCATCCAACTCCATCTTGCCGGCGGCAGGGATGTTCCCGCCCGCTCCGCAGTTCCCGCCAAAATTAAAGTGGACAAGGGTGAATGGCTTGCGGTGCCTGTTGATCGTCTTTATGACCGCGGTCAGTTGATGACCCACACTCCTCTCCTCATGCAGCGCGTCCCTGAAGCAGCCGTTGTCATCCATCCGCTTGCCGCCAAGAGTCTGGAACTCGCAGACGGCAGCACGATAACGCTCAGGATCGCCGACCGCCAATATCCGGCTGTGGTGAAAATTTCCGCCGATCAACCTGAGGGCGTGCTCCTGGTGAGCCGCAGCAGCGGTATACCCCTTTCATCCCCCGCAGGGGTGCATGTGATCGTTCCAGACTCTCAGCCTGAGCGAGGTGCGCTATGACCTGGGGACTCCTCATCGAATGGTTCGTTAAAAGTCTCATCATCATCCTCGGCATGACCATTGGCTTTGCCTACGTCACCCTTTACGAACGCAAGGTGCTGGCGCGCATGCAGGTGCGCATCGGACCAAATCGCGCCGGTCCGGGTGGCATTCTCCAGCCGGTTGCCGATGCGCTAAAATTGATTTTCAAAGAGGAGATCACTCCTGCAAACGCGGACAAGTTACTCTTTGTCCTTGCCCCCGTCCTCACCGTCATCCCCGCCCTCATCATCACCGGTGTCGTCCCCTGGGGTCCCCCTGTAATGCTCTTTGGTAAGGAATTTACATTAGGCCTGGCTGATATCAACGTGGGCGTGCTCTACCTGCTCACCGTTACCTCCATTTCCATTTACGGCATCACCCTCGCCGGCTGGTCATCTAATAACAAGTACGCCACCATGGGCGGCCTGCGTGCCACAGCCCAGATGATCAGTTATGAACTGGCTTTGGGCTTGTCCTTCATCGGTCCCATCATGCTGGCGGGTTCCATGAGCCTCGTGGATATCGTCAACGCCCAAAAAGACATGTGGTACATCGTTTACCAGCCTTTAGGCGCGCTCATCTACGCCGTCGCGGTTATTGCGGAGATCAACCGCGCTCCCTTCGACATGCCCGAGGCAGAGCAGGAACTTACCGCCGGTTACCATGTTGAATACTCAGGCATGAAGTTCGCCCTCTTCTTCATGGCTGAATACATCAAGATGATCGCCATCAGCATGATCGGTGCCACGCTCTACCTGGGCGGTTTCCAGGGACCCTTCCTCGATCAACTCCCCTGGCTTGGTCCGATCTACCTGGTGATTAAAGTACTCGTGTTGCTCTTTGTGCTCATCTGGATCCGGGCAACCCTGCCGCGTATCCGTTATGATCGCCTGATGGCTTTCGGTTGGAAGATCCTCTTCCCCCTGGCGTTGGTGAATGTGATGGTAACAGCCGTCGTGCTGAAACTGGTTGGAGGTTAATCATGCTGCGCGGATTACTTACCACACTTAAATCTTTCTTTACCAAACCGGTCACAATCCAGTACCCGGAACAAAAACGACCCGTGCGCCAGCGTTTTCGCGGTCTGCATGAATTAAAGCGTTACGACAATGGACTTGAGAAATGCATCGGCTGCGCCTTGTGCGCCGCTGCCTGCCCGGCGGATGCCATCTTCGTTGAAGCCTCCGAGAACACCGACGAGGAGCGCTACTCTCCCGGAGAACGCTACGCCAGCACCTACGAGATCAACATGCTGCGCTGCATCTTCTGCGGCTATTGTGAAGACGCCTGTCCCACCGAAGCCATTGTCCTCGAAAAGGATTATGAGCTCTCGTATACCGACCGCCTTTCTGCCATTTACACCAAGGACCGCCTGATCGTCAAAGTGCCCGCGGGAGGCAGCCCCACCCCGCAAAAGACTGAACCCGGGTTGTACACGCGTTCCGTCCCCGAAATGAAAGATCCTGTGGATTAGGGAGGGATCATGACAACCACCTTTTTAATTTTCATCGCCCTGGCGATCATCGCCATTGCTGCTGCTGCCGGACTCATCCTCAGCCGCAACCCGGTCTATTCCGCCCTGTTCCTCATCCTCAATTTCCTCGCCGTGGGTGTCTTCTACCTCATCCTCGGCGCTCCATTCATTGCCCTGGCGCAGATCGCGGTTTACGCCGGTGCCATCATGGTGCTTTTCCTTTTCGTCATCATGCTCCTTGGCGCCGCCAAACCAAAAGAAGTGGAACCGCACAAGTGGCAGCGCCCTCTCGCCATTGTTCTCGCGGTGGCCATCCTCGTTGAGGGACTCTATGCGCTCGTTACCCAACTTTCAATTTCCGTAACCACCACCGCGCCAAGCACGCTGCTGGCGGATCCAAAAACCATCGCCCTGTCGCTTTACAGTAAATATGCCCTGCCCTTTGAGGTCACCTCCATCATCCTCCTGGTGGCAGCCATTGGCGCGGTTGTATTGAGCAAGAAATCCATTAAAGGGGAGGGAAAGTAATATGATCCCGATCACTTTTCCAATTGCCTTGGCGGTCATCCTTTTCTGTATGGGTATTGTGGGTGTGATACTGCGTAAGAATGCCATTGTCATCTTCATGTCCCTCGAATTGATGTTCAACGCCGCCAACC
>CAZHMD010000020.1:0-27915 GCA_964533735.1 uncultured Anaerolinea sp.
TCTTTTGGGTCTTTTGGGTCTTTTGGGTCTTTTGGGTCTTTTGGGTCTTTTGGGTTTTTTAGGTTTCAACTATTTCTGTGTATTCTGTGTATTCTGTGGTTAATTCGTTTCCGTGTATTTCGTGGTTAACCAAACCCTATCACCTAGGCCAGACCAGCCACAACACCAGCGTGGTCGCCAGGCCCGTCAGCACCCCTCCTACCACCTCGATGGGGGTATGCCCAAGCATCTCCTTCAGGCGCTTCTGGTCCACCAGCGGCGTCTTGCTGATCGCGAACCATTCATCCACCAGTTTGTTCAGCGCTTCGGCATGATACCCGGCTTCCCGGCGCACACCCGCAGCATCATAGATAACGATCATTGAAATAGCCACGGCAATGGCAAACGCCGGGTGGTCAAACCCGCTGAATAATCCGATCGCCAGCGTGGTAGCCGTCATGGTGGCTGCGTGCGAACTGGGCATGCCGCCTGTCCCAAATGCCAGTGCAATATTCACCTTGCGGTGGAGAAAATAGTAAACAGGTATTTTCAACAGCGAAGACACAAACCAGCCGGCAAAGCAACAGATCAATTCAGGATAATTTGCCAGCACGCTTACTCTCCCTGTTCAGACCTGGCAACGTTGATGCGGTTGTCGGTCAGGTCCCTGATCTTCAATTCCGCATTATCCAGCAGCGCGCCGCAGAATTGCGCCAGCAGCTGACCGCGCTCGAACAGGCGCATGGTTTCTTCCAGTGTTTGCTGTTCTGCTTCGAGCTTGGCGACGATCGATTCCAGTTCGGTGAACGCCTGTTCATAGGTCAATTCTGCCACCGGTTTGGGGGATTCGCTCATTTCTTCTCTCCTTCAATTTCATTCCCCGGAGCTGACAGCACGCGGGTGAGGATTACGCCATCTGATACTTTCACATCTAGTACTTCTTCCCGGCTCACCTGCTTCACACTGGAGACCACCTTCCCCTCGGTGTTGGTGACAATGGCATACCCGCGCTGCAAAACTGCGAAAGGATTCAACGCTCCCAGCCGTTTGCTCAACCCCTGCCATTCTGCCCGTTTGTAGCGGAAATGACTGCTCATACCAGTCTCCAGGCGTGAAGTAAGGTCATCCAAACGCTGCAGGTCGTTGCGCACCATCCACAATGGCGATGCCCGTTCCACGCGGTGGATTAGCTGCGTCAGTTCGCTGCGCGCTGTGCTCAGGCTGGATTGACAGGCATAGATCATGCGCGAATTGACTGCGTCCAAAACTCCCTTTAATTCCTCGCGGTCAGGTACCGCCAGTTCAGCCGCCGCGGTGGGCGTGGGAGCGCGCAGGTCAGCCGCAAAATCAGATAATGTGAAATCGATCTCGTGCCCGATGCCCGCAATGACCGGGATGGCGGATGCCGCGATGGCGCGTACCACGCGTTCATCATTGAACGCCCACAGGTCTTCCATCGAGCCGCCGCCGCGCGCCACCAGGATCACATCCACCTTTGCCTGTTCATTCAATTTCTGCAGGGCGTTCACAATTTCAACTGGTGCGGCGTCGCCCTGTACTGCGCAGGGTGCCAGGGTCACTTCCACCAAAGGAAAACGCCGGCGCAGTACATTCAGTATGTCCTGTAAGGCTGCACCGGTGGATGAAGTTACGATTCCTATCGCTTTTGGGATCTGCGGCAGAGCGCGTTTACGCTCCGCATCGAACAGTCCTTCGGCTTCAAGTTTCGCCTTGAGCCGCAGGAATTCCTGGTAAAGAGCCCCTTCACCCGCCAGGCGCACCGTATCTACATACAATTGGTACTGCCCGTCGCGCTCATACACGTTGATATACCCGTGCGCCTCGATCTGCATGCCGCTCTGCAGCGCCACCGGAAGCCTCCCCGCTGCTGTCCGCCAGATGACGCAGCGCAGGGTGGAGCTGACGTCCTTGAGCGTGAAGTAAATATGCCCCGATGCCGGACGCGAAAGCGTGGCAATCTCCCCCTGTACCCATACATCAGAAAGGATCTCATCGCTTTCCATCAGATCGTGTAAATAGCGCGTGATCTCGCTAACCGAAAGGGACTGGGGGATGAATAACGACGGCTGCTGCATACCCTTGAATATAGCATATTTTAATTACCTTCCTCTGCTGTACCCGCGGCAAAAGCGTGTAGAATTAATCAGGCATAAATCGAGGAGCAAATATGCGGCGGATATTTTTGACAATGAT
Organism: uncultured Anaerolinea sp.; assembly: GCA_964533735.1. GTDB lineage: Bacteria > Chloroflexota > Anaerolineae > Anaerolineales > Anaerolineaceae > UBA6107. Next base: position 2,194 of record CAZHMD010000020.1, read on the forward strand.
GATCGCGGTGGTCGGTCTGTCTGGCTGCAACTTACCCATCGCTCCCGTCGGCACAGTACCCCCCGCTGTTACGGACAAACCTCAACTCACCACCCAACCTGCCGTTGCCACTGCCGAACCCACCTCCGCCGCCGAATCCACCGCCACCCCCGAACCCATTGGTCCCATCCCTGTCAGCTCGGATGAGATCGAGGGCATGCCTTACCGGGTGTATCAGATCTCCGGCGACCCCTTCCGCTTCGTATGCCAGGAGCCCTGCCCGGTGGATGAACGCCTCATCCTGGCAGAGTACGCCGGTTTCCGCACCGCTCATGCCAACCTCATCGCCCTCACCGGCATCGACACCCTGCCCGAACTTCAGCCGGTGGATATGCACCTCGACCTGAACGACAGCATCTGCGGCGATGCTCCCTGGGGGCACGCATATGTATATCCTTCTGAACACCGGGCTTACACCTGCACCGAAGGACCTGGCTATTACCCCACGCTTGAAGAGAAGATACAGAAAGCGGCGCTGCTGGATGAACAATATTTCCCATTACACGAATACATGCACACCCTCTTCTTCGGCAGGTTCACCGGGGATGTGGGGGAGGTCCACGAGTCCACTGCCTATTTCCTCCACGACTATGTCGTGCCGATTCCCGGTTACGCCATCGGCAGCCTGGATAAAGCCGAGTTTTGCTCCTGGCGCGACCCGTATCCCCCTGGTGACTACGGCGGCTGGCTGATCTCAGAGCTCTGCCAGCGCAACGGTTTCCAATTGGATGACCTGGCGCTCAGTCTAAACGAACTTGACAAATTGTATCAATCCGGCGGAGGGTTGGTTCCTCAGGCAGGGTACCAGCATCCCGTGCCGAGTGTGGCGCAGTACCGCGACATCCTCACCAACCTGCTGGACAGTGACACCACTCCCGCCTTTGCGGCTGCCTGCTGGCCTGCGGCGTTGTTCGGCAACAGTTTCAGCCCGCCCGCTGGCTGTCAAAAATCCCCGACCGCCGGCCCGGAGGGTACACCAACCTCGGTCAATTGATGATTGGATGAGTCAGGTCGTGACTTAACAATAAATCGCGCATATACGAAACCCCGCACATTTCTCTCAGGGGTGCAAAGTTCGCGAGTTGGCAAGGGTTATTATTGAAGGATGGAAATATGGAAAATCTCTGGTCACCCTGGCGCATGAAATACATCACCGATAGCGGAAATACCGGCGGGGAATGCGTTTTCTGTGCTTTTCCCAAAATGCCCGACAGCGCCGCCAACCTGGTGGTACACCGCGGGGAGAACGTCTACGCCATCCTCAATCGTTACCCCTACACCACCGGTCACCTGATGATCGTACCTTTCCTGCACGTCCCTTCCATGGAGGATCTGGCTTCTGCCACACGCTTTGAAATGATCGAGATGGTCAATGAAGCGCTCGGTATCCTGCGCACGGTCTACCAGCCGGAGGGATTTAATATCGGCGTCAATATGGGTTCCGCCGCCGGCGCAGGCATTGCCGAACACGCCCACATCCATGTTGTCCCGCGCTGGGCTGGCGACACTAATTTCATGTCCACCACCGGGGAAACGCGCGTCCTACCGGAAGATCTGAACGAGACATGGAAGAGAATAACGCAAGCCTGGTCCAAATAATCATTAAGGCAATTTTAAATACCGAATGTTTAGATAAGAAAAAACAGGAGTAAACATGAGCAGGAATGCGGCGGTTCTTTCATTTTTTGGGATTTGTGTAGTCCTGGGCATCCTGGTGTTGGTAAACATCCTTCCCTCAATGGTTGGCGCAATTATTTTCGCAGTCGCCCTGGTAACCTTCGGGCTCTTATCCCGGGGGTTTAAAAAGTAAGGAGTCTTGGAGAAACATCATGACTGAATCACTGGTAAAGAACTTTTATACAGAGTCTGTGCGCAAGGAATGGCGGCGGCTGGTCAGGGACCCTTATCACCATGTGGAGTTTGAGACCACACTGCATTTCCTCGAAAAATACCTGCCCAAGAACGCCCTCATCCTCGACGCCGGCGGTGGACCCGGAAGGTACACCATTGAACTGGCCAAACGCGGCTACGAGATGGTCCTGCTGGATATGACCCCCGCCAACCTTGCCTTTGCCAAACGCCAGATCAGGCGCAAAAAACTGAACCACAAGGTGAAAAATGTTGTCGAGGGCTCCATTGTGGACCTTTCACGTATCGCGGATGAGACCTTCGATGCCGTCATTTGCCTGGGCGGACCACTTTCGCATGTCCTGGACGGCAGGAACCGGGAGAAGGCGATTTCGGAATTGATCCGTGTGGCGCGTAAAGGGGCTCCGATTTTCGTTTCCGTGATGAGCCGCATGAGCCTGCTGATTACCGAGCTGATCCTCTTTCAGGAGGAGATCGGGATGCCGCACTAAAAACAGATACGCGATACCGGGGATTACGCGGGGAACAAGGGATTTACTGCCTGCCACTTCTTCCTGCCGGAGGAACTGCGCGAGGCGTTCAGCAATAAAGGGGTTGGCATCCTGGAGATGGCCGGGCTGGAGGGGTTGGGTTCCAATCACCGCCGCAAGGTGAACCTCCTCGCCAAGGCACCTGCACTCTGGAAGATCTGGCAGGAAACTCATCTCCAGACCTGCACCCATCCGGTTGTAGTCGGCGCTAGTGAGCATATGCTCATTGTTTGCAGGAAAGACTAGCGAGTATAAATGGCACAAACCATTGAAACGCCGCAAGGGGTGGTTACTATTCGTCCTTCCCTCGAATCTGACCTGATGGATTTCCGTGAACTGCGCCTTGAAGCGCTGCGCAATAACCCCGCGTCATTCGGCTCGGATTATGATACCGTCAAAGCCAACCCCCTGCAATTCTGGATCAGCCGCTTATATGCGGGCAGCGAAGACGGAGCCTTATACTTTGCAGTGCACAGTGAAGACCTGATCGGAATGTGCGGCTTACAATTGGGCACCAGCCCCAAGACACGCCACAGCGCCACCATCTGGGGAGTGTATGTTAAGCCGGAGTGGCAGGGCTTACACATCGCAAGAAATCTGATCGAAAATTGTATCGAGTGGGGCAGTCATCATGGGGTTAAGGTTGCCAAGCTGGCGGTGGTTGCCGATAATGCCAGCGCCATCCGCTGTTACGAAGGCTGCGGATTTACTGTATACGGTCGTGATCCCATGGCAATGTGCCACGCGGGGGTCTTTTACAACGAACTGCTGATGTCCCGGCTAATAGATTGATCTATTTTAATAACTCTTCCAAAATCTTCTTCGCCAGGGCAGCATCCGCCTGACCGCGCATCTTCTTCATCACCGCGCCGGTGAACCAGCCGATGAGCGTCACCTTGCCGGCTTTATAACTCGCCACAGCGTCCGGGTTCTCTGCCAGTACTTCAAGGCAAATTTTCCGGATGGACTCGTCATCTCCCACTTTACCCAGTCCCTCTTCAGTCACAATTTCCTGCGGGGTTTTACCCGTATGTTGAACCTTGGCCAGCAGTCCGCGCCCGGTGGTCATATTCACCGTTCCGGCATCAACCAGTTTGAGGATCTCCGCCAGCGCAGCCGGGGTGAGTGCCATCGTCTCCGGGTCAAGTCCCTGTTCGTTGATCATCCTTAAGACCTCGTTCATCAACCAGTTGGAAACCCTCTTGGGATCGCCTCCATAGGCATTCACGGCAGTCTCGTAATAGTCGGACAACTTGCGCTCGACGGTGAGGATCTCGGCGTCGTACTCCGGCAGCCCGTATTGCGCGATAAAACGCTCCCGCCGCGCCAGTGGCAGTTCCGGGAAACCCGCCAGGATTTGTGTCTTCCATTCCGGGGTCAGGCGGATCGGCAGAAGGTCCGGTTCGCGGAAATATCGGTAATCAGCCTCGGTCTCCTTGGAGCGCATTTTTTTGAGTGTGTTGGTATCCTCGTCCCATTCCAGCGTCCAGGACTCAATACGCTTGCCTGCCTCCACCTCACGGATCTGGCGTTCCACTTCCTTTTCTATGGCATCTTTCACCGCCTCGATCGAGTTGACGTTCTTGATCTCGGTTTTGGCATTTAATATTGTCTCGCCCTTGATACGGATGGACACGTTCGCGTCTGCCCGCAGGTGTCCTCGCTCCATGTTCGCCTCAGAGATGCCGATCCAGCGTAATAATTGACGCAGGCGGATGAGGTACTGTCCGGCTTCCTCCGCACTGCGGATGTCCGGCGCGGTCACCATTTCGATCAATGGCACACCGCAGCGGTTAAAGTCGATCAGGCGTTGCCCGCCTTCGGTCTTGGTCTTGCCGGCATCCTCTTCGATGTGCAGCTTCCAGATGCCCACACGCCGGACGTAGGCCTCGTGGTCTTTCGTCACCGTCGCGGGGATGGGTACATCCATAAACCCGCCCCTGCCAATGGATTGGTCAAACTGAGTGATCTGGTATCCCTTGGGCAGGTCGGGGTAGAAATAATTCTTGCGGTCAAAAAAAGAAATGTCGCGGATCTCTGATTGCATCGCCTTGGCGAGCAGAACGCCTTTCTCAACCACAGCCTTGTTGAGGATGGGCAGCACACCCGGCAGACCGCTGCACACCGGGCAGATATTGGTGTTGGGTCCGTCCTCCCACGAATCTGCCTTGCAGGAACAGAACACCTTGGTCGCGGTGTTCAATTGAATATGCGTTTCAAGTCCTATGATTGCTTCGTATTCAGTCATTCTTTACTCCGTTAGGGTCTTGCCAGGTCAAGGGTGAAATAACCGCCGTATTCGCTGTTGGAATTGCACCAGTAGCCCACTCCGGCGTAAGTATAGGTTGGGTTGAGCATGTTCTCACGGTGTCCATCGCTGCCCATCCACCAGGCAACGGCTGAACTGGCGCTGTTATAACTTCCATTGCCTGCGTAAATATTTTCCGCTGCAGCTGAGTACGAAAACCCAGCAGAAGAAATGCGGTCAAACGGGCTTGAGCCATTGGAACCAGTGTGGCTAAAAAAGTTGTTCGTAGCCATGTCCTGACTGTGCCCGCGTGCGGCTGAGATCAGGGCACTTGAAGCCTGCAATGGCGCAACTCCCGCTTGCTCACGCTGGTAATTGACTCCGGAAAGCACCGCGGATTCATTGGATGTATTCCCGCCATCACAACCGCTGCCGCTGGTTGGAGCAGGCGTGAGGGTTAATGTTGGCAGGATGGCAATTGTGGCTGTAGGGGTTAAGCTGGCAACTGCCATCAGGGTGGCGGTATTGGTGGGCACCATGGTACTGGTGAAAGTAATCGCTTTCGTGGCAGATGCGGTTTGAGTAATCAATCCCGTTTTTGTTACTGTACTGGTTCTCGTGGCCGTTCTGGTTAATGCGGGGGTACCTGTTCTGGTTGCAGTAATGGTTTTGGTGGGAGTGCTGGAAGTAGTTGGCGTAGTGGTGATGCTGATTGTGCCGGTCACCGTGTTAGTTGCGCTGGGAGTAGGTGTTGCAGTCATCGTCTCCGTTGCCGTGGCAGTATTTGTTACAGTGGCAGATTCAGTTGAGGTTGCCGTATCAATAATGATAATGGTTGCAGGTAGAGACGGCATCACGATAGTGGGAATGGTAGTCGGATTGGGAAAAGGATTAAGAGCAGAACCGGGATTCGTAAAAATGGACCAAAACACAGTCCCTAATGTGATTGTGGCTACAAGGGTGAGAATTGTGAGCAAGTCCCAAACGGAAAACTTCTTCATCAGCATGCAGTCGTTTTTGCAGATTCCTCTATCGCAGAACTTCAGGAAGCACTTTGCGCCAGGGTTCGCCCTCGGTTGCCATTTCAAAAGCCCGACCGATGCGCAGTAGCTTGTCCTCAGTGTAATCCGCTCCCAGCAGTTGGATACCAATGGGGAGCAGCTCATCATCCAGCCCGCCCGGAATGGAGATGCCGGGAATGCCGGCGTGGTTGCCCGGAACGGTCAATTGATCCGCATACTGCATCAGCACTGAATCGCCGTAAACTGCATCCATGTGGAACGCTGGCGTGGGGTTGGTGGGGGTAAGCAGCGCGTCGAGGCGGTACTTGCCATTAGGGTCGAAAATATCATCAAAATCCCGTCGGATTAGCGTACGCACCTTAAGCGCGTGCTGGTAATATTGCTCACTGTACTGGGCAGCGCTCATATACATCCCCATCAGGATGCGCAGCTTCACCTGTGGTCCAAAACCCGCGTTACGCGTCTGTTTGTACATTCTGCGCAGGTCTGCATCTTCGCTTGCCACCCGCAGCCCGTACTTTACCCCATCAAAACGATGCAGGTTGGATGCGGCTTCAACGCGGCTGACGATGAAATACACCGGGATGCCGTAGCGTGTATTCGGCATGGGAATGTCTTCAATGATCTCGGCTCCCATCGCTGCCAGTTTTTCTGCTGCAGAGCGAACGGCTCTTTCAATATCCACCGGCAGCGCCTGGAACTTGATGGCACCTGTGTCTCCGTCAGGATAGGTCAATTTGAAATAATCCGGTGAAAGACCAATGCGCATGCCCTTAACACCCTGCTCAAGTGCAGTCATGTAATCCGGCACTGGCACTGCTGCCGAGGTGGCATCGCGTTCGTCTGCGCCGGCGATCACTTGCATCATGGCAGCTGCATCCGAGACATCCCGTGCCAGTGGTCCGGGGCAATCCAGTGAGGAGGCAAAGGCGATCAAACCGTATCTGGAGACTCTGCCGTACGTGGGCTTGAGCCCCACCACCCCGCAGAATCCGGCTGGCTGGCGGATCGACCCGGCTGTGTCTGTCCCTATAGAGAGTGGAGCTTCACCCGCAGCCACACTGGCAGCACTGCCGCCGGAGGAGCCTCCCGGCACGCGGTCGGTTTTCCACGGATTGCGCGTGGTTGGCAGGTATGCCGAAGATTCACTGGAAGACCCGAAGGTGAATTCATCCAGGTTTACCTTGCCGATCATTACGGCACCCGCTGCTTCCATACGGGCCACAGGTGTGGCGGTATATGGTGCGGTGAAATTATGCAGGATGCGTGATGCCGCGGTAGTGATCGTCCCTTCAACACAGAAAATATCCTTTACGGTAAAGGGCACACCGGCCAATACACCGGGATCGTCACCATTTTTAATCGCCCGGTCAACTTCACTTGCCTTCGCCAGGGCGCGCTCATCAGAGATGGAAATAAAGGCGTGTACTTTCGCCCGGTCTTCATCGGTCAATACTGTGTAATCCAATGAACCCGGTCGTCCATCCACCTCGCCGATCCTCCGTAATGAGGATTCGAGTATTTCGACCGCTGAGGCTTTTTTCTGCCGCAGCAGCCGGGTCAATTCAAGTGCAGAAAGGTCACATAGTTCCATAGGGCTCACTTCAAGGTGGTATGGGGAATGTCAAGCACAACAATATAGCCATTGGCAACCTGGGGTACTTGCGCCAGGATGGTGTCGGAATCCAAAAGAGGTTTCCCGGTATCCTCCCGCAGGGGTGAACGGGCTTCAGGGATATAAGGAACTCCATGGAGATTGGCTTCTGTGTCATCCTCCACCGGGATGGAGGCAAGTTCGCGGATGGCACGCAGCTGGTTATTCAATTGCTGGTGCAAATAAGCCGCCTGCTCAGGGTTCAATTCCAGCGCAGCCAGGTCAACCAGGTGATTAAACACTTCAATACTAATTTGATCGCTCATCTTCACATCCGTGTTCAGTTAATTATTGGGGTAAAACAGGATTGTAACACCACTTACACTACGGAGCAGGCGGTACCGGTGTCCAGGTGGCAGCAGGGGTGGAAGTCGGTCTTGCTGTTGGTGCCACGTAGGGTACAGGCGTCCAGGTGGCCGGAAGTGATCTTAATGTAGCTGTGGGTGAAGGAATAAAAATAGTGGGTATCGTGGTCGGCCAGGGGAAGGGATTGATAGAGGAATCGGGATTGTTATATATCGACAGTACAACGATCGCCACCACCAGGGTGGCAACCAGTGTCACGATTGTCAGAATGTCCCAAACTGAGAGTTTTTTCATCCTAGAATTGTCCCTTCAGTCAGTATAGTCAACTTTACCCAACTGTCAAGTTTTATCCGTTAAGGCGTTATCCCTTGCACCCTTCACTTCTTTTTAAAAATGGATACTTCTTGAGTTTCGTAAATGAGCGCATAATTGGCATCTTTTTTTAATAGTTCCGCTAATGCTTTCTTTTCCGGATTATATTCCCTGCCTTCCACCACATCCAATCCTAGTTTGCGCACATATACATGGTCATACTCCGCCTGGTAATCTTCTGCCCAATCCTCCAGGCAGGTCACGGATTGATCGAGGCAGTTTTGCAGCACCCTGGAGCCTATAACCGCGTCCAGGAATCTTCCACCACCGACCCATTCAGTCCCCTGCACCGTTCCTACGCTCGTTCGCCCTGTTAACGCCGGCATCCATTCCGATACAGGGTCACTCGACCACAAATATCCCGTTATGATTACAAACCGGCTGTTCTCATCGGTGTTGGCTTTGATCCAATCAAAAGCGCTTTGGTCTGCTTCCGTCATCTTTATAAAAGTAAAAGGCAGTAATACGCGTACCCCCGCTGTGAACCACTGTAAGAATAGCAAAGCGAAGAAAACCATGGCAATGATTGAATTGGCAAAAGGTCTTGCTACATTGTTTCCAACAGATTCTCTTTTCCATTGATCCAAAAGGTTCAAAACCGTTATCAATGCGTAGCTGGCGAATACTGCCAGCATGGGTGCGATGAATATCTTGGCACTGCGCGGAGCCACAAAGTAGGAGATCAGCAGCAAAGCTGGGAGAAAATAACGTTTACGCGCAACGAAGAGGAATAAACCAAGCATTCCCAGGAATGCAATGGATCGCACGCCGTCCTCATCTGTGAGGTTCAGGTTGAACAGGTCAACAAACGCATTCCCATCCTGTCCGGCGGTCAGAAAAGCAGAAGTAAATGGGGTGAATCCGTGTTGGGCAACAACCTGCACCCACCAGGGGGCGGTGAGGGCAATGGTCAATACGGTGATTGCCAGGGTTTGAAGAGTTCCCTTTTTGTTCCGTTGATAATAGAGCCAGAACACAGGCACCGTTGCTGCCGTGTGAAACCCGGTTTCCGGGTGGGTGAGAATGGTCAGGCTGGTGAAGAGTGCGGCCCAAAATAGGTTGACTGATTTCTTCCCCTTATACAACCGGAAAAGGAAATGCAGCGTCAGCATTGCTGTCAGGAATGCGATCGAACGGGGGACCCCGCCTCCCATAATTGCCCAATTATAGGTTACAGGTGACAATGCAAAAATTAAAACAGCTATCGCCAGCTGGTTGTCATCATCGATCATGTCCTTTGCCAGGAGGTAAAAAGCGGGAATGGTCAACACGGTAACAATTGCTGGCAGGACGCGGTATATCTCATACAGTGACCAACCAGAAAGTTGGCTCAGCAAACCTGTCAGGTAAAAAGCCATCGGCGGGTATGCAAAAGGAATACCAAGGTGGTTGTATTCGGTCACCACAGGCAGACGGAAATGGTTGACTATCAGCTCCTGCGTCATCTGGTAAAAGAGACCACCATCATTCAAGGGATAAGACGATGCGAGCACATACGCCAGCCGCACGTACCCTCCGACGACCAGCGCCAGCACAAGGAACACAAGGGATGGTTTTACCTGGTTGAGTTTTACGCGAAAGTTTGTGATGAATGAACCCGATTTCATAAAATTTTAGATCCCTGTGAATGAGTTTCGTTAAATTATACAGGTATCAGAGGTTGATTGTTGAAAAAAAGTGCAAAAGGATTAAAATCCCCGTGAAGGGATTATACTCAAGAACAAAAACGATTGCTAAAGGTTCCGTAATTGATATTCTTAAGGAATGAGTTGAAAAAAGAACCTGCACTGCTTTACCTGGTTATAGTACTCCTGATGATCGCGGCCGTTTTCCATACACTTGGAGCCACTGGAGTATTCAAGTCCTGGAATTGGCTGCGCGCCTTTGAAATTTTGCCCGGAACCATTTACCTGGTATTCAAAAATGTCTTCCTGGCTCTTGGTTTTGTCACATCCGCTGTGGCATTTCTATTTCGAAAACATTGGGCACCCGCGATGGCAGCCGTATTTACGCTCATTTCCGCTGCCTGGTTCTGGGTTGACCGTATCATTCTCAATCAATCCCCGCTGCCATTTTCACGCCATATTTTCACGTTGGGGGTAACCCTCCTTTTAGTCATGCTGTTGTGGCTTTCCTGCTGGTCACTCGAGCCATTCATGAATCCACCGCACACCAAATTACGTCCGGGAGGTGATCACGATGAAAAAGCATGAAACCCCCTTTGAAATGGAAGTGAAATTCTACCTGTTGGATAGGGTATCTTATGAGAACCGCCTGCGCAGCATTGGCGCCAGGATGGAGCGCATCCGCACCCTTGAACTGAATTACCGTTTCGATACCCCGGATATGCGCCTTTCTCACGAACATCGCGTGCTGCGCCTGCGGCAGGATACCGCGGTGATCCTTACCTATAAAGGTCCAACAGAAACTCAATCCGAGGTCAGCGTCCGTCCCGAGATTGAATTTGAGGTCAGCGACTTTACCGCCGCCCGCCAACTCCTTGAAGCCCTGGGTTATAAAGAAAGCGTCCGCTATGAAAAGTGGCGCACCATTTACACGCTCGATGATCTCGAAATTACCCTGGATGAAATGCCCTTCGGGATTTTTACCGAGATCGAGGGTCTGGATGCGCGTGCCATCCAGCAGGCTGCTGTCAACCTCGCCCTGGATTGGTCTGCCCGTATTACTTCAAGTTATATGGTCTTATTCGACCGTTTGAGGAAAAAGAAAAATTTGAAAATTCGCGATCTCACCTTTGATGATTTTCGCGGTATTAATGTCTCACCGGAAGAAATGGACCTCAATCCAGCCGATAAACCTTTATACTACTAGGAAGAACTGCTCATCCTAAAAATCTTTTCATCAAAATCAACATCAGGAGTGAACTATGAAATTAATGATCTCATGTGACATGGAAGGTATCAGCGGTGTCGTCTCTTGGAACCAGGTTGACCCTTCTCACCCTGAATACCAGCGTTTCCGCCATATCATGACCGCCGATGTGAACGCTGCTGTCGCTGGCGCCAGCGCTGCCGGGGCAACTGAAATCGTCATTACCGACGGCCATTGGAACAGCGGAAATGTCTTGCTCGAGGAACTTGACCCGCGCGCCAGCCTCAACACCGGCACCCCTACCCGCTTTTCCATGGTGCAGGGCGTTGATGACGGCGTGGATGCCGCCATCTTCCTGGGGTACCATGCCCGCGCTGGTTCACTTGCCGCTGTCCTGGATCACACCTGGTCCAGCGTGCGTATTGCCAACCTTTGGCTCAATGGCCGCCTGACAGGTGAATTTGGTTTGAACGGATCGCTCTGCGGGCATTTCGGCGTACCTGTGCTCATGGTGAGCGGCGATCAGACCGTGTGTGCTGAAGCGCGTGACTGGGTCCCCGGCGTTGCCATCGCCCAGGTGAAAAAGGCTGCCGGGCGTTACGCTGCCCAATGCCTGCCTTTCGAACAGAGCCGTAAGTTGATCACTGAAACTGCCCATGCTGCTGTAAAAGGATTCCTCACGGGTAAAGCCCCGGCACCCCTTAAGATGAAAGAACCCATAACCGTCACGGTGGAATATTTCCACTCATATATGGCAGACCAGGGCGCGTTGTTGCCTGGGTCCACCCGCCTGGATGGCCGCCGCATTGAATTCAATGCCGGCAACATGGATGAAGCCTATACTACGTTTCGTACTGCTGTAAATATGGTTTCATCATAATTTCTACTCACAGCATTTTCAAAGAGGCAGGCTTGCAAGCGTCTGCCTTTTTTATTTTAATGGATGAGTATCCTTAAAATTCCTTGGTGGGTGAACAATGTTAAGGAAGTGCTCAGGGTCTGGATGCTATAATGATTTAAGATTATTTGTAGAAACTGTGGAGCCTTCCCCGATCATGTCCTTTGCCCATTTGCATGTCCATACCGAATACTCCCTTCTTGATGGTTTCAGCAACATCAAGAAACTGATCGACCGGACAAAGGAAATGAACATGAGTTCTGTGGCCATCACCGACCACGGCACCATGTTCGGGGTGATCGAATTCTTTCACACCGCCAAAGAGGCAGGTGTCAAGCCCATCATCGGCTTGGAAACTTATGTGTCAGCCCGCCGCATGACTGACCGCGACCCGCAGCGCGATAAACATTCCTATCACCTGGTTTTGCTGGCAGAGAACGATAAGGGTTACAAGAACCTGCTCAAGATTGCCAGCGCCGGTCAGTTGGAAGGATTCTATTATTACCCGCGCGTCGACCATGAATTCCTCGCAGCCCACTCCGAGGGGCTCATCGCCACCACCTCATGTATGTCCGGTGAGGTGCCTCGCACCATCCTGGATAAAGGTTCCGACGCCGGCCGCATGAAGCTGGATTGGTATTTCGAAACCTTCGGACCCAACAATTTCTTCGTTGAGCTGCAAAACCACAATATTCCCGAGCTGCATCAGATCAATAAAACTTTGCTCGAACTCGGTAAGCGTTACAACGCCAACTTCATCGCCACCAACGACGTGCATTACATCGAACGGACGGACGCGCGCTACCAGGATATTATGCTCGCCATCCAAACCGGTGCCCTGTTAAGTGACCCCAACCGCATGAAAATGACCGGTGACACCTATTACCTGCGCAGTCCCCAGGAAATGGCGTCCCTCTTCCCTGAATCTCCAGATGCCTTAAGAAATACGCTGCTTATCGCTGAACGCTGCAACGTTGACCTCAGCACTACTGGCTATCATCTGCCGAAATTCCAGGTGCCTGAAGGATTTACCCCGGAAACCTACTTAAGAAAATTGTGTGAAGATGGCATCTCCCACCTTTACGGGGATCGTGCACAGGAACCGGAAGTACGCGAGCGCCTGGAATATGAACTCGGTATCATCCATCAAATGGGGTTTGATGCTTATTTCCTCATTGTATGGGACCTGTGCCGCTACGCGATAGAAAATAACATCTGGTACAACACGCGCGGTTCTGCCGCCGGCTCACTGGTCTCTTTTTCTCTTAATATCAGCCTGTTGGATCCTTTGGCGCATGGATTATTGTTTGAACGCTTCCTCAACCCCAGCCGAATCTCCATGCCCGATATTGATCTTGATTTTCAGGATGACAAACGTGCCCAGGTAATGGAATACTGCGCCAATAAATACGGCAACGACAGGGTCGCCCAGATCATCACCTTTGGTACGCTGGGCGCAAAAGGCTCGATCCGTGATGTTGCCCGGGTGATGGATATTCCTCTCTCCGAAGTCGACCGGGTTACAAAGTCAATTCCAACCATCATTCCCGGTAAATCTGTAACCATTGAAAGTGCATTGGAAGCCTCCCCTCAATTTGCCCAAATCTACAAGGAAGCTGACTACCTTCGCGACCTGGTGGATACAGCCAGCCACATGGAAGGCGTAGCCCGCAACGCCGGCACCCACGCCGCCGGGGTGGTCATCACCGATGAGCCCCTGCTGGATTACCTGCCTTTGCACCGCCCAACCAGTGGTTCAGAAGACAGCCCCATCAAATCTGTGACCCAGTTTGAAATGAACATGATCGAAAAGATGGGTCTGCTGAAAGTGGACTTCCTGGGTCTGTCTACATTAACGGTCATGCAGCGGGCATGCGACCTGATCAATGACCGCCACGGCGTGTGTTATAACATCCACAATATTCCCCTCGATGATCCTGAAACCTTCGAGAGCTTTTGCAAAGGTCATACCGCGGGCGTCTTCCAGTTGGAAGGCACTGGAATGACGCGCAACATCGTCCAAATGCGCCCGCATAACCTGGCTAATATCATCGCCATGGTGGCCCTCTTCCGCCCCGGACCAATGGAACACATCGATTCCTACATCCGGCGCATGCACAACGAGGAACAGGTCAGTTATCGCCACCCCAGCCTAGAAAAGGTTTTTTCTGAAACCTACGGCACCCCGATCTACCAGGAACAACTGATGCTCGCGGTAATGGAAGTTGCCGGTTATACCGCTGCCGAATCAGATAACTTCCGCCGGGCAATATCAAAGAAAAAAGCCGCAGAGGTTGAAAAACACAAGAAGATGTTTATTGAGGGGGCTGGCAATAAAGGCATTGATAAAGAGACTGCCCTTGCCATCTTCCAGGATTGGGAAGGATTCGCCAGTTACGGGTTTAATAAGAGTCACGCAGCCGATTATGGTTTCATCGCTGTAGAAACCGGCTTTCTTAAAACGCATTATCCGGTAGAGTACATGACCGCGTTGATGTCAGTGGTAAAGAGTGATACAGACAAAGTGGCTTTTTACTGCGCGGATTGCCGCAGCCTCGGTATCCAGATCCTTCCGCCGGATGTAAACTCCAGTCTGTGGGACTTTTCCATCGAAGATATTCCCGGGCAACCTTCTGCCATCCGCTTTGGTCTTGGCGCGATCAAAAATGTTGGCCGCGAACCTGTTGACCTCATTATGGCTGCCCGTGAAAAGGGTAAATTTAAGGATCTTAACGATTTCATCCAGAGGGTCAACCTGCAAAAGGTTGGCAAACGCACACTGGAGTTCATGATCAAAGTTGGCGCCATGGAAGCGTTCGGTCCGCGCAAAGCCCTGCTTGAGGTGATGGACGCCATGGTTTCCATCAGCGGCAGCCACTTCAGGGCGGCTGAAAGCGGGCAGTTGAGCATTTTCGGTGGTGATGCCGGTGTTGCTGAAGATTTGCATATCCCTGCGAGCACCATTCTCGACCCGCGTGAACAGCTCGAATGGGAGAAGGAACTTATTGGCTTGTATGTGTCAGCTCACCCCATCACAGACTTCCTCCCCCTCATCCGCAGAAAGATCACCCACTTTTCAAAAGACCTGGCACAAGCCGCCGACCGCGAGAAAGTGGTGGTGGCTGGCATCGTTACAAAAATGCGCCGGCTGAATACCAAGAATGGCAACGAAATGGCTTTTGCCACCCTCGAAGACCTGCAGGGATCAGTTGAATTGGTCATTTTCCCCAAGGTGTGGGAAAAGCAGAGCTCCCTGGTGCGCATGGACGCTGTTCTCTTTGCAGAAGGTAAGGTGGATAGCGCCAGCGGAGACGCCAAGATTTTGGTTGATCTCTTCAGACCCATCCGCCCTGAAGACGTAACCGATGAGATGCGCCTGCAGGCAGCAAACCTCCCGGATACTCCAACTGCATCCACTGAAACCCAGGCACCTCAGGTAGAAAATGTTCTTCCGGAAGACGCTTTCCTCTTTGAAGAACCTGCATTTGCCGCTGGCGGGCTGGATTGGCACCTGGAACCCCCGCCTGTCGCTGCAACCCCCGTGCAGGAGTCAAAAGAGAATATCATCATTGAACTGGATTTACCCACCCCTGAACCAATCGTGGAGTCTCCTGCAGAAAAAAGTATCACGGGCGCAGGAATCAGTGAAGCTCAAACAGATGAACCCGGAGAGGTTGTAATAAGTTCACAGAGACCGCCTGTTATCTTATCGCCAGTTGATTCCTTGAACCCTCGAGAAGGTGCCAACACCAGGCAGTTGATCACGGTAATTTTTAAGGACAGCGGGCAGAAAGAACGCGACGTACGCCGCATGAAACGTATTCATGGTCTGCTTAATTCGTATCCTGGTGATGATCGCTACTGTTTCCTGGTTTTTGAAAGTGGTCACCAGCATCTGCTTGACTTCCCTAACAGCACTACCGCCGCAAACCGCGAACTGCTTAATAAACTGGTAGAATTGGTCGGTCAGGAGAACATCCAGATCGAACACGTTTAGAAAGGCGGCGGTTAACAATGTCAGATTTTTCCAGCAAGATTAAAACGATCGGGGTAATGACCTCCGGCGGTGACGCCCCGGGGATGAACCCCTTTATCCGTGCTGTGGTACGTGCAGGTGCTGCTTCCGGCGTCCGTGTTCTCGGTGTCGAGGGCGGCTTTGAAGGATTGATCCATGGAAAATTCCGCGAGCTGGGTATCCGAGATGTCGGCGGGATCCTCCAGCGCGGGGGTACCATTTTGCAAACCGCGCGCAGCAAGGAATTCCGCGAGCCCAGTGGGCAGCGTGAAGCGGTGCGCCAGATCAACAATGCCAGCATGGATGCGCTTATCGTTGCCGGTGGAGATGGTTCCCTGCGTGGTGCTCAAAAACTGGTCGAAAAAGGAATCCCGGTGGTGGGAGTGCCTGCCAGCATTGACAATGACATTTACGGCACCGACATGTGCATTGGTGTCGATACCGCTCTCAATACCATCGTGGATGCCATTGATAAGATTCGTGATACCGCTTCGTCACACAACCGCGCCTTCCTGGTAGAGACCATGGGGCGCGAAAGTGGATACCTGGCAGTGCAGGCAGGCATCATTACCGGCGCTGAACTCGTGCTCATCCCGGAAGATAAAACTCCTCCAACAGAGGTGGCGAAGGCGATCGAAGAAGCTTACCAGCGCGGCAAGACCCACGCCATTATTGTGGTGGCGGAAGGCTATACGCCACATACTCTTGAACTCGGACAGATGATCGACGATCTGGACATCGGTTTTACCACGCGTGTCACCATCCTGGGGCATGTCCAGCGTGGGGGGAAACCCACCGCCTTTGACCGTCTTCTCGCCACGCGTTTTGGTGTCAAAGCGGTGGAATTTCTGATGAGCGGCAAGACCAATGTCATGACCGGTATGACGGGTCGCGAGATCCTCCCGATCCCCCTGGACGATGTGGTCAACAATACAAAATCCATTAGCGCCGACTACATCCAGATGGCGCGCATTCTCGCTCGTTAATTAACAGGACATTCAAAAAAAAGAGAAGACTATTGACCTTCTCTTTTTTATTTTTAATAAAGTCCTCTAAATCTAGAGGTCCGGAATGACCACCGTTTGGCCGGAGTGTTCGTCCATCACGATCGATAAAGGCAACCGGTAGACCCTGCTCAGCAGCACCGGGTCAAGGACTTCTGCAGGGGTGCCTGCTGCCACTACTTTTCCGTTCTCCAACAGGATCACGCCGTCTGCAAAGCGGCTGAGCAGGTTCAGGTCATGCATGGCCACCAGCACTGCCCGCTTCCTCGAGCCGCGCTCCAACTCTGACAGGTCTGGGTGCGCGAGGTCATAAACTCTCTTCATTAAATTAATTTGATACTGCAGATCCAGGTGTGCGGTGGGTTCATCCAGCAGTAGCACCGGGGTATCCTGCGCCAGGGCGCGCGCCAGGTAAACCCGCTGCTGTTCGCCGCCCGAAAGCTCGCCAATGCTGCGTTCCGCCAGATCAGCAATTTCGGTACTCGCCATTACCGCTTCAACCACCTGCTCGTCCAGCCCGGAGTACTGTCCCAGCCAGTTGAGCCAGGGTGAGCGTCCCAATGCCACCACTTCGCGTACAGTGAATGCCGGAGGGGTATTGCGCACCTGCGGTACCACCGAGATCAGCCGGCTGCGTTCCGCCACAGACAGCATGTGAATCGAATTCCCATTCACACTAATTTCGCCCGACCGCAGCGGCAGAACCCCGCTGGCTGCGCGAATGAGCGTGGTCTTACCCGAGCCGTTGGGGCCGATCAACGCCACCACGCAGCCTTCAGCCACCTCGAGATTGACATCATCGAGGATATTCTTTTCACCGTATCCGGTTGTCAGGTTCTTGATCTTCAACATGGCATCACCAGTAATTCTGTGACTTGGATCGTTTGAGCACCCACAGGAAGAAAGGTGCTCCAATTAACGCGGTAATGATGCCCACAGGGATCTCTTGCGGAGCAGTGATGGTACGCGCCACTACATCCGTCACCAGCAGCAGTATCGCCCCTCCTAGCATGGAGAGCGGTAGCAGGCGGCGGTAATCTCCTCCCCACAACATGCGCAAAAGGTGCGGCACCACCAGACCCACGAAACCGATGACGCCCACGAATGCCACCGCCGCCCCTGTTGCCATGGTGGCAGTGAGGATGGTCAGGCGGCGCACTCGCCGCACAGGAATACCCAATTGTTGCGCTTGTTCATCACCAAATTGCATCACGTTTAATGGATGCCCGAGGGTAAGCAGCAGCCCGCACCCCAACAGGATGTAAGGCAGCACGCCGATCACCGGGTTCCATCCGCTCATGGCAGAACCGCCCAGCAGCCACACCATGGCACGCCGCAATTCGCCGCTGGAATTGATCATTATCAGTGAGGTGATTGCCGAAGTGAACGAGCTGACAGCCACTCCAGCCAAAATGAGATTTGTCGTTGGCACTGCGTTTCCTACCCTCGCCAGGCGCGTCACCAAAATGACCGCTGCCAGCGCTCCGAGGAAAGCCGAAAGGGGAATTGCCATCAGTCCAAGCGTGGTGTACGGCCACTGGATGGTCATGGCAATCACCGCCCCCAGGCCTGCCCCAGAAGACACACCGATCAGGAACGGATCTGCCAGCGGGTTGCGGAACAAGCCCTGGTAAGCCGCGCCGCTCCCCGAGAGTGCCGCTCCCACAAGCAGCAGCAACATCGCCCGCGGCAGCCTTAGCTGGAAAATGATGGTTGCGAACACGCCATCCGCATCAGCCGCCGCAGTCAACCCATTAATCCTGGATACGATCACCTGCCATACCACGCCGGGCGAGATCATCACACTTCCCGCCATCACACTCAACAGGATGGCGGCAAGAAGGATAATTCCCAGCAGCAGAAACGGTCGGACAGGTCTTTTCATTTTATGGGTACACTTCCGGGTGAAGCAGCTTGCTCAATTCTTCCAGTGCGTCCACCAGGCGCGGACCCGGCCGGCTGACCAGGTCATCATTAAATGCATAGATCTTCTCCTCCTGCACAGCCTTGAGGTTTCCCCAGCCTGCGCGCGCTGCCACCAGCTCAGCCGTCATACCGTAGGCAGCGTCTCCCAGCAGGATGATCTCTGGATTCTGCACCAGCAGCTCTTCGGCACTGATCTGCGCCCAACTTCCTGAGAGCACGTGCCCCACGTTAATTCCACCTGCCAGGTCGATCAGCAGGTCGATGAATGTACCGGGTCCGGCCGTCCAGGGTTTGGCGGGTTCCGAGCCATCCAATTCGTAGAACACCACCGGTTTGGTCTCAAGCGAACTTGTCTTGAGCACAACAGCTTCCACACGCGCTTTGAGTGATGCCACCAGTTCAATTGCGGTTTGCTCATTCCCGCTAAGATTACCAACTGTCTCCAAGATCAAATAAAGTTCCTCCAGGGAGGTTGGGTTGGCTATGTAGTACACATTCAATCCCAGGTCCTCCAGGGCTTTCACCTGTTCAGGGGTGTTGATCTCAGCGGCAATCACCAGATCCGGGTTGAGGCTGGTGATCGTTTCATACGAGTAACTTCCCATCGAACCACCGATGTCGGCGAGGTTGGCAGCTTCCTTGGGGTAATTGGAGAAGCTGTCCCGGCCGACCACCTGCGCTCCAGCGCCCACCGCGAACAGGATCTCTGTCGCTGAAGGTGCCAGCGAGACGATACGCTGCGGGATTGCAGACAGGGTCACAACCCTGCCCAATCCATCAGTTAGTTCAAGCGGGGCTGCAGTTGGTTCAATAGTTGAAGCTTGTGTCGGAGCAGCAGTGGGTTCTACGACCGCAGTTGGGGCAGCACAACCTGCCAGCATCAATACTGTTACTAGAATCGTGACAATTGGGATAAGTTTAATTTTCACAACATACATCCTTCGGTCAAATTTTATATGGCAGTGGAATAAAAAATCCCTGCCGCATCAGACAGGGAGTCGCATTGGTTTTGCGAGTGTCCACCTCCTGGTTGCGAGAGTTGGGTTCACACTTTCCAGGCGGGCGACCTGACTGATCGGTTTTGACCGAATCACAGTTGCGCAACAGTACCGGACTTTACACCGGTTTCGCCTTTATGCTTTCCCATCCGGGGGATAAGCACCTGAAAAGCAATATTCAATTAATAAGATTCTATCCATTTTCTCTGATGGCGTCAAGCGTTCTGCTCCAAAACGATGCGTTCAGCCGCTGAGGTTATAATTAACCCATAATAGACTTGCGGAGTGATCATGGGCACACCCTTACTGGAAGAACAAATTGGCAAACTTTTACGGGATAAGGGGATGAAATTAACCCTGGCAGAATCCTGCACAGGCGGTTTGATCGGTCACCGCGTCACCAATATTCCCGGATCTTCAGAGTATTATCTCGGCAGTCTCACCGCCTATGCCTACGAGGTTAAGGAAAGCATCCTTGGTGTCAGGCACAAAACCTTGTTGAAGCACGGCGCGGTCAGCCGCGAGACAGTGCTTGAAATGGCAATTGGAGTGCGCAATGCCCTCGCTGGAGATTTTCCCTTAGATTCCATCATTGGGGTTTCTGTGAGTGGGATCGCCGGTCCTGGCGGAGGTATGCCTGAAAAACCCGTCGGCACGGTGTGGATCGGTATGAGCGCAAAGGAAGGCAGCTGGGCATGGAAGTTCAACTGGGCTGGCAATCGCATCCAAAATAAAGAGGATTCCGCCCAGGCTGCACTTCAGCTCTTACACCTCTACCTCGAAGGCAGTCTGCCTTCTGAAAACCTGACCGGGCATGAGGCGATCAAGGGAGAATGATGGTCAATGAAAAGGTGAATCAGCCTAAATCAAGCCCTAAAAAACGGGTCTTGATCCTCACCGCTGATGCTGGTTTTGGGCACCGCAGCGCCGCCAATGCCATCCAGGCCGCGTTGGAAGAGCTGTATGGCAACCAGGTGGTCGTGAATGTGGTCAATGCGCTTGACGAACCCACCTCACCTAATTTCCTGCGCGACTCGCAGACCGATTATGACCGCTGGGTGCGAAACGTTCCTGAGTTATACCAGTTGGGGTACCAGGCAAGTGACAACCCGGTGCCAACCGCCATTCTTGAGCAATCTCTCATCATCCTCCTGCTTGAAACCATGCGCGTCCTGTTGGACCGCTATAAGCCCCACGCGGTGGTTAATACTTACCCTCTATATCAGACGCCCATGTTAACCGCCCTCCGCCGGGAAAAAAGATCCCGAATTCCATTTTTCACGGTCATCACTGACCTCTCGACAATTCACCGTTTGTGGTTTGACCGCCGCGTGACAGGCTGCCTGGTGCCTAATTCTGTTGTGGCTGACCTGGCGTTGAGCCTTGGCCTTGATCCCGCTAAGGTCATTACCACTGGAATTCCAGTCTCCCCTGCCATCAGTCATGAAACCCGTACCAAAAACAAGATCCGCAAGGAGCTGGGCTGGCTGCCAGACATCCCCGCCATCCTCGCAGTTGGCAGCAAACGCGTGGACCGGCTGATGGATACCCTTAATGTTATCAATCACTTCGGCTGCGACCTCCAGCTTGCTGTTGTGGCAGGTAATGATGAGGTGGTTTATAACCAACTCAGCCACGTGGAATGGCATATTCCTGCCTACATTTACAATTTCGTGGAGAATATGCCAACGCTGCTAAAAGCTTCCGATCTGCTGGTTTGCAAGGCTGGCGGATTGATCCTGACGGAAGCCCTGGCGAGCAGCCTGCCGATGATGTTGATTGAGGTCATCCCCGGGCAGGAGACCGGCAACGCTGAATACGTTACCGCTTATGGCGCTGCTGATATTGCTCAATCTCCCATAGAGGTATTGGAGACACTCCGGCACCTCATGAAGGATGACCAGTCACTCCTGAAGAAACGCGCGGCTAATGCTGCCTTAATGGGAAAGCCCAGTTCAGCGTTTGACACCGCTGAAATCCTCTGGAAAGCCATGTCCGCGAGACCGCGTGTCAAAAAAGCC
Organism: uncultured Anaerolinea sp.; assembly: GCA_964533735.1. GTDB lineage: Bacteria > Chloroflexota > Anaerolineae > Anaerolineales > Anaerolineaceae > UBA6107. The sequence goes on from CAZHMD010000020.1 coordinate 23,928, forward strand.
TCAATGCCCACCCCACCGCCCCCTAATGACCAGCCAAAAGAAGGTTAACCTATGAAATCTCCAACAGATCCGCAAATTGTCGTGCTGATCTCCGCCCAGGCGGAGTGGGATTGCGTCTGCGCCTATTACAGGAACCCAAAAACAGAAATCCTCCCGCTTGGTCAAACCTTTCAGAAGGAACTCGCCAACCGCAATGTGCTCTTCCTTCATGGCGGATGGGGAAAAGTCTCTGCAGCTGCCAGCACCCAATTCATTATTGATAAATGGCAGCCTGAGTTAATCATTAATATCGGTACCTGTGGGGGGTTATCGGACAAGGTGGCCGTTGGTGACGTCATCCTGGCCAATGAAACTCTCATTTATGACATTTATGAACGCATGACCAATCCGGCAGCTGCCCTGGCACACTATGCCACTGAGATAGAACTTGGTTTTTTGTGTGAACCCTTCCCGCAGAAAGTCCATAAAACACGCTTGCTTTCTGCAGATCAGGATATCGACCCAGACCTGGTTTTCAAACTGGCGGATGATTTTCATGCCATCGCCGCCGATTGGGAATCCGGTGCCATTGCCTGGGTTGCAGCCCGCAACCGCACCCACTGCCTCATTTTGCGAGTGGTTAGTGACTTGGTGGATGTCGCTGGTGGCGAACTTTATAACCAGGGTTCATTTACAGAGAAAACCGGCGAACTCCTGCCGCCGCTCCTGCGCGCCCTCCCCAACTGGATCCGCTGCTCAGTCTGGACTAACCTAAAATAAGCCCCGGGGTTCTATTCCCGGGGCACCTTTGAATTATTCTTTCTTGTGACCTAATCTCGCACGTTCTTCCTCAACAATCTTAAGTTCCAGTTTCTTGAATAGCGGTCCAGGTGGATTGAGTTTTTTGCCCGCCTTCAACTGGCTCGGTTCCCACTTTCCAACGGCAGAACCATGCTTATAGAGTAAAACTGTGTGCTCTGCCAGGTCGTCTTTGATCGTTTCCACCTGCTGCGTGCCAAAAAGGCTGCCCTCGTACCCCAGGTAACCATGGAGTTTATCTGATGTGAACGGCAGCACTGGGGCAAACATCAATTTGAGCGAGTCAATGGCGCGCAGTGCGGTGTAGATGGCGCGTCCGGCGGCAGCTTTATCCGTCTTCACCTGTTGCCAGGGGGCGGTCTGGTCAAGGTATTTGTTCACCTCGGAAGCCAGGCGCATCGCCTCGCTTAATCCCGCACGCAGATGCACGGCTTCGTATTCTGCGCCAACAGTCTTAAATCCGTCTTCTACAACTCTCAGCAGGTCTTCATCCATCGCGGTGAGTTCGCCGGGTTCGGGTACCACACCGTCCCAATGTTTGAAGGCAAAGGAAAGCACGCGGTTTGCCAGGTTGCCCCAGGTAGCCACAAGTTCATCATTATTGCGGTGGAAGAACTCGTCCCAATCCCAATCGGTGTCTTTGGACTCGGGCATGTTAACCGTCAGGTAATAACGCAGCGCATCCGGATCGTAGCGGGTGAGGAAATCCGCAGCCCACACCGCCCAGTTGCGGCTTCCGGAAATTTTTTGCCCTTCAAGGTTCATAAACTCATTCGCCGGCACGTCAAACGGCATGGTTAAAGTCTGCGGATCACTGCTTCCCATCAATGCGTCAAATTGATCTCCAACCCCCAGCAGTTCAGCCGGCCAGATGATGGCGTGGAAGGGGATGTTGTCCTTGCCTATAAAATAGTAACCGCGCGCGTTGGGTTTCTGCCACCAGTCCCGCCAGGCATCCGGGTCGCCGGAAAGCGTACTCCACTCAATTGACGCCGAGAGGTACCCGATGACCGCTTCAAACCAAACATACAGGCGCTTGCTCTCCCATTCCTTGCCGGCGGGCAAGCCGTCTGCGGGCAGGGGTACACCCCAATCCAAATCACGCGTGATGGCGCGTCCGTGCAATTTATCCGCAAGCATCTGTCCCAGGGATTGGCGCAGCACGTTCGGGCGCCAGTAAGATTCGCGCACCTTGAGAAAATCCACCACCAGTTCCTGCAGCTTGCCCAGGTCGATGTAGTAATGCTCGGTGGCGCGCAGTTCCGGGGTGGAACCGTCGATCTTGGAGCGCGGATTGATCAGTTTTTCCGCCTCAAGCAGGTTGCCGCACTTGTCACACTGGTCGCTGCGGGCATTGGTGTCTCCGCAGATGTAACAGGTGCCTTCCACGTAGCGGTCGGGTAAAAAGCGCTGCTGGCTGGGTGCGTACCACTGCATCTGGCTTTCCGTGTAGAGGAAACCATTCTTCTTGAGCGCCAGGAACATCTTTTGAGCCACATCCTGGTGATTGCTGGTATGCGTACTGGTGAAGAGGTCGTAGGTTAGACCCAATTGTTGAAATAATTCAATAAACCCGCCGTGAAAGCGCTGGTAAACCTCGTAGGGAGTGGTCTTTTCAGCATCAGCGCGGACGGTGATGGGTGTGCCGTGTGAATCGGACCCGGAAACCATCAGCACCTTGCGGCCGCGCATACGCTGGTAGTGCGCGAAAATATCCGCCGGCAGGTAGGAGCCGGTAAGATTGCCCACATGGATCTCGGCGTTGGCATAAGGCCATGCAACCGCCACAAGGATGGAGTCCGTCATAGTTCACCTCACTATAGAGTGCCTGTATTTTAATCGATTAACACGATTCGAGAGGTAACCTGCTTTGTATCTGCCATTGCGAGCCTTGCTTTTAGGTGAAGCCATCCCCAACAGACTTCTGCAATTGTGACGTCCACCTCACCCCTGCCACCCTTTTAAAAAAGAAAGCGGACGGGGGAGGAAAACGGTCAGGTATTTGAAACATTGGAGAGTTTTCAACCTTTTCAACCGCGCTTGACCATTGCGTTTTGCAGTGTTATCATTTTTTTCCGAGGTAAAAATGACACAAAATTCTTATCCGCCTTCTGATGATCCATCAGAAAACGGAATGATAATTCCGGACGAAAATTCCGAAATACCCGCCAAAGAACCGGTAACCACCGGCCAGGTATGGAATAAGCTGCTGCGTTTGGGGCTGGGTGAAGCCACCTTACGCTCCGGAACCTTTATCGCCACCGTCCTGCTTGTTCTGCTGGTGGTTTGGGTAATGGGCTCCTACTTCCTTAAGGGGCAGAAGAATACTGCCGTGGAACCCACTAGTACAATGGAGACAACCATAACCGCCCCCATCGTTCCGGTCAACTCCAACCCGGTCTCGATTGATTCCAGCGGATTTAGCATCAACCGCATGGCAGACTTTCACACCAACCTGCCTGCAAAACCACGGGAAGACATCATCGAATACGCGGTTGTCGAAGGAGATACCGTTTTTGGTATCGCCGAGAAATTCGGCTTGCAGCCGGAATGGGTGTTATGGAGCAATAAGCACATCCTGGGTGACAACCCGGCTTTCATCCGCCCTGGTTTAACCCTGCTCATTCCGCCCTTCCAGGGCGCGGTACATGCCTGGGTGGCTGGTATCGATGGATTAAACGGGGTTGCCAAAGGTTTTCAGGTGACTCCTGACGCCATCCTGGATTGGCCCGGTAACGATCTTGACCGCGCCACCATCGGCGATTTTGCCATGCCAAATATCCCCGATGGCAAACTCATCTTCATTCCATACGGCGTCGGGCAATTCACCGACTGGCTGCCGTTCTTCAGCCGCGATGATCCTGCTGTTGCGCAGGTCATGGGTCCAGGGTTCTGCGGTACAGTCTCGGATGGTCCTATCGGTACCGGTACATTCATTTGGCCATCAAGCGAGCAATGGATTTCAGGTTACGACTGGTCCCCCAGCACCAATCACTGGGGCATTGATATCGGCGGCAAGATCGGCAACCCCATCTACGCTACTGATCAGGGTGTGGTGGTTTATGCCGGCTGGAACAATTACGGCTACGGCAACCTGATCGTTATCGACCACGGTAGTGGTTGGCAATCAGTTTATGCCCACCTGGATTCACTTGCCGTGGGTTGCGGAGATTACGCCTTCCAATGGGAT
>CAZHMD010000021.1:0-26316 GCA_964533735.1 uncultured Anaerolinea sp.
GGGTGACCCCGGGTTTGACGATGCCGCGGATGAGCCCGATGATGATGACCGCCTTGAAGCGCGCGGCAACTGGCACATGACTCTTAATGCGTTCAATGGCAGCGCGGCGAATGGCTGGATCAGGATCGGTGAACGACAAGCCCTCCTCACCCCACGCCTGACCTGTGCCTATGGCGGGAACTGCCAGATGATGTTTCTTCACCGCGGCTTCCAAACCAGCGGCATCCACCTGGCGGGGGTCGCGGATGGCCAGTTCGACGCCGTCATACCCCAGGGCAGCAATCCTGGATAAATTGGACTCCAGGTCCCCCGAGTACGTGGCTGCCTGAAACTGTGTCACCTGAGCGGAGAGGACGATCGAGCGTTTGAACATGAGCCTTCCAATCCAGGTGTCAGCCGCAATGGTTGTGACTGACACCTGCTGAATGCGTGCTTCAGGATGCTACGTAAGTGATTTTACACTCGGAACGATCCGTCTGTAACTTGAGGATGTTCTCGGGCAATTCTTCCAGCTTGATCTTCTTGGTGCTCATGGGGGTCATATTCATGCCGGAGGCCATGCACTCAATGACACGCGGGAAGGTGCCGTTGCCGGAATGTCCCTGCGCACCGATAATCTGGGCACGGCGGACCTGCAGCACTTCACCGGTGACGGGCATCTTGGCTTCAGCGCGGGCAGTGACCACGATCTTACTGCTGAGGGTTCTGCCTTCCCAAACCACACGCTCGATACCAGGGTAAACGACTTCGGGTAAGCCTGTGGCTTCCATGAACATGTCAGCACCCATGCCATCAGTAATTTCGAGGACACGGTCGGCAAAATCTTCCTTCGCCGGGTTGACGTGGAAATCGGCACCCAGTTTCAATGCCATATCGGCGCGGTCCTGCTGCGTCTCAGAGATGATCACTTTGGAGGCTCCGGCGCGTTTGAGAATGGCGCAGGCTGCGATGCCGACGGGTCCGGCGCCGAGAACAACGACACGGTCACCGGGGCGTATGCCGCCGCCGCGATCAATTACCGCGTTGTAAGCCACGCAGGTGGGTTCGATGAGGCTGCCGGCAATAAAAAGATCTTCCGGTTTGTAATTCTGGCGCAGGGGATCAAGGCTCCATAGGGTTCGGGCGGGCAGAACCAGGTATTTGGTGTAGGCACCATGAACATTAAAACCAACCTCGTCCAGGCGCTCACAGTGGTTGGGGTAACCATCGGCGCAGGGTTTACACGAACCGCACCACAACATTTCTTCAGAGGTAACGGCTTCACCGCCCTTGAAGGGTTTGTTGGTACGCTTGTCGAAGGCTTTTTTGCCGGCTTCGACGACCACACCGGAGAACTCGTGCCCCAGAATGCTGGGGAATCCGGTGAGACCGGGGTAGAAAATGTAGCCGTTCTTATCTGCCTGGGCCATGTGAACATCTGAACCGCAGATACCGCAAGCCTTGACTTCCATGAGTACTTCTTCCGGTCCGGGAGTGGGAATATCATACTCGCGGATCTCGAGGCGCGGATTGCGCCACACCTGGCTGCCCAGGTAAGTCTGGCGGCCTTCAATGTCCTTGGAACCAAGTTTGAAACCCGGTTTCGGAGCCCAGTCGGCGACCAGTGTAACTCCTTGCATTTTGCCATTCATATGCGTTCTCCTTCATGTATTGAGGTCATAGAATAATGTGTCAAAGGATATTCGAGGTAACCCGGGATTGCGAGGAAAAGCGCTCCCGGGTTCCAATAAGACGCAGACTAAACTTCAGTTCCCTGACCGATACGCGGAATGCCATAAACAGACTTCCATCCCGGGCTGAGGGGTGTGCGCAGATAGGGTTCCATATCCTTGGCGGTACGCAGGGTAACCTCTTCCACTGGCGGCACGGTGCCGGCGGGGAATTTGGCGAGGATGTCGTCATTCCACAGGGTGAGGTACTTGAGGATGGCGGCCATGGGGCGTTTGGCTTTTTGGGCGTCGCCGGATTTTGCCTTGCCCACAACACCTTCGGGAGTGGCGGCAATTTCAATGGCGAAGTGACCTTCCCCTTCAGACCAGCGGCTTGGGCGACCAAAAGGATCAACGGATTTGTCGAAGTGACCATCGGGCAGGTAACTCTTGCCTTCGGTATCGACGGCGTATTTCATATCCACCATTTCCGGGTGCAGGAGCAGACCGAGGGAGGTTTCTGACTCATCGGCATGCACAAAGTTGGTGTCCATGCGGCCACCGCGATCCTTGGGGCGGAAGAATTCACGCACACCGCGGTGCCAATCGATGACGCGGAAGATACCCGGGAGCTGGTAGCGTTTTTGAAATTCCTGGATGGCGGATTCGAGCATCCACAGTTGACCGTGGTTGTTGACGATCAATTGCTTGCGGAAGCCGTCATTCCAAAGACCAAGCATGACGTCGATCATCATCTCGCGGACCACATGCTCACGCACGATGACGGTTCCGGGCATGCCCAGGTGATGGAAGGGGTGTCCGCCGTAATTCAATGGAGGCAATGCCAGGTTGACCGGAGCGCCGCTGCGGGCTGTGAAACGGCGAACGCCTTCACAGATGGCGCTGACATAAAGCGTGTCTGAAGCGCTGGGCAGATGCTGACCGTGCAGTTCAGTGCAGCCTACAGGGATGAAAACCACATCGTTTTTCTTGCGGTTCTCTTCCACCTGCCAGCGCGTGGTGGTCTGGATGTACGAACCCGGTTTAGCCCACTCCACAGGAGAAGGAATCCCGTAATCCGCAAGGATGTCATCGATCTGCTCATCAGTTGAGTCCCATACTTCCTTTTTCAAGCGCCCGACACTGTTGTCTTCAAAAAACAAATCGGGCTGATCAGTCGGCAGGAAACCATTCGGTACTTTTTTGTCTGTCATTCTCTTCTCCTTAATAAGTTTTGAGGTTTTTTAAAAAATTTATCGCCGGAACGGTTAATCCGGCAGGACTTTTCCGGGATTCAAAATGTTGAACGGATCAAAAACATGTTTGATCTGTTTCTGGATACTGACCGATACGGGACCCAGGGCGCGTTCGAGGTAAGGTCGTTTGAGGGTACCCACGCCGTGTTCACCGGAGAGCGTTCCGCCAAGTTCCAAGGCGATGGCAAACTCTTCCGCGACCATTTTTTCCACTTTTGCCCATTGTTCGGGGTCACGTTTGTCAAAGAGGATATTCGGGTGCAGGTTGCCATCACCGGCATGCCCGAAAATAACAATGGGAAGACCGTATTTTGCACTGACTTCCTTGAGGCGCTTCACGGCTTCAGGAATGGCACTGCGCGGAACAGTAATATCCTCACCAAGTTTGTTGGGGGCTTTACGCGCCAAAGATGGAGAAACGGAACGGCGGGCTTTCCATAATTTCGCCCGGTCAACCTCATCTTTTGCGACTGTGACCTTGCGCGCGCCGGAGGTCCGGCAGATCTCCGCGGCGGTTTCGATCTCGAAGGTTACGGCTTGCAGGTTTGAACCATCGGATTCAATGAGCAGGATGGCTTCAACATCCAGGGGCAAGCCGAGGTGCATGGCTTCTTCTATACAAGAGATGGCAGTGTGGTCCATCAGTTCCAGGGTGGCGGGGATGATGCCCGCCCGCAGGATGGCATTGACAGTCTCGCAGGCATCCGGGAGGGAGGCAAACTCCACCAGCGCGGTGCGCGCATAAGCGGGTTTGGCGGTGAGGCGCAAGAGGGCTTCAGTGATGATCCCCAGCGTGCCTTCGGAACCGGTGAAGAGGGCTGAAAGGTCCAGCCCGACGACATCCTTGATGACCTTGCCGCCTGTTTTGAGCACACGCCCGTCCGCCAGCACCACCGTCAGCCCGAGGACGTAGTCGCCGGTGACGCCGTACTTGAGGCAGCGGGGACCGCCGGCGTTACATGCGATGTTCCCGCCAATGGTAGAGTGGCGGATACTGGAGGGATCGGGCGGGTAGAAGAGGTTTTTCTTCTCGACCGCGTCCTGCAAATCGGAGGTGATGATGCCAGCCTGAACATGCGCGATGGCATTGACCTCATCGATCTCGAGCAGCTTGTTCATACGCGTCATGGAGAGGGCAATCCCGCCGCTGAACGGAACAGATGCTGCAGCGAGCCCGGAAGCCATGCCGCGCGCAACGACGGGGATGCGTTCGCGCGCCGCCAGCTGAACAACCCGGCTGACCTGGTCGGTGCTTTCAGGCAGGACAACCACATCCGGGCAGTGTTCTTCAAAGGTGCCGTCGTAACTGTAGACCGCCAGGTCTTCAGGGGTATGCAGCACGCCAGCTTTGCCGACAATTGCTTCTAATTCAGAGAAACTTTTTTGGTCCATTAGGCACCTTCTTCATCGTTAAAAGCCTGGTCGAGCAACTCGATCGGGTGGACCACTTTCACATTCAGGCCATGCCTGCGGATACCGACATTAAGCTGCATCTGGCAGCCAGGGCAGCCCGAGGCAATGATCTCCGCCTGGGTGGATTTGAGATTATTAACCTTGCGGTCCATGACCTTGAGGGAAGTCTCGTAATGCGTGATCAACTGGCTGCCGGCAGAGCCGCAGCACACATCTGATTCTGGAAGTTCGACAAACTCAACGCCGTCGATCATTCCCAAAATTTCGCGCGGTTCCTTCCACACGCCCTGGGCACGGCGCAGATGGCAGGGGTCGTGGTAAGTGACGCGGGCATCGATGCGTCCGGTGGGTTTCTCGAGCGGAATGGTCATGAGGAATTCGCTGATGTCCTTCACCTTGCTGCTGAAGGCGGCAGCCCTCTCCGACCACTCGGGATCATCTGAAAGGATCTCGCCATATTCCTTGAGCTTGGAACCGCAGGTGGCGCAATCGGTAACGATCACCTCAACATCGGCTTTCTCAAAAAGGGCGACGTTCAGTTTGGCCTGCTTGATCACCAGATCCTGGCGCCCGTAGCCCGCAGCCGGCATGCCGCAGCAGACCGTGTCTTTTGGGGTGATGACGGTGCAGCCATTGCGCGCCAGTACCCTGACGGTGGCAAGGCTTTGATCCGAAAACATCAGGCTCTGGGCGCAGCCGAGGAAGAACCCCACGCGATAATGACTTTCCTTTTTGGCGGGGGTGACTTCCGGCAAGATCTGGCGGATGGGTCGCTGCGGGAGATGCGGCAGCATGGATTCGAGGTCGCGCAGCTGCCTGGGCATCAACTTGCGGATCCCCAGCGCGTACACCAGGCGGCGGATGCCCAATTTCTGGTAAAGGCGCAGCGGCAGGGTGGCCAGTTCCAACCGTCCCGGTTTGGCGACGACAGCGTCAAAGAGGTTGTCCTTCCAGGCGGCAGGGTGAATCTGCTCCTGAACATAACGCATGTCGAGCGCAAGGTCTGCCGGACGGATGCCCACCGGGCAAATGTCGTTGCACGCCATGCAGGCAAAACAGCCGTACATCTGCTCGATCAGGTTGGGAGTCAACTCAAGCTCACCGTCCAGTCCCTTGCGCGCCAGGGCGACCCTGCCGCGCGGAGAGGCGGTCTCATTCTTGTATTCCTGGTAGGTTGGGCAAACTGCCAAACACAACCCGCAGCGAATACAGTTGAGGTAATCACTTTCGCCAGGTTTGATTAAGGGGGTGTTGTGTGTCACTTTAGGTTTGCCATTCTCTAATACGGATAAGGTTTTCTTTTGAATTATTGTTCAACGGTAAAGTAAGGAGACAACACTTTGAGCGCTGAGGCTTTTGCCTCACGAGCCACTGCCAGGGGATCGCGCTGCCAGTATTCCGGGCGGAACAATTCGACCGAACAGTGACCGTCATAGCCAACGGCGCGCAGGATGGCGCAAATTTTATCCAAAGGCACAACGCCGTAGCCCGGAAACAGGCGGGTGGCATCACTTATGGCTTCCCGGGGAGTGTCTTCGAGATCATCAATGTGAAAGGCAAAAATACGGCTGCCCTGCAGTTGTTCCAGTTCGATCAAACGGGCACCACCCGCATAAAAATGGGCAGCGTCAATGATCATGCCGACATTTTTGCGGTCAGTTTTTTGGATGATCTCCCAGGCTCCCCTGGGGGTGCGGACTGAACACCAGCCAAACCCCAGGAATTCAAACGCCAGGCGGGTGTTGCATTCCGCGGCGATAGCACCGAGGTCGCGCAGGACCGCCACATATTCATCCACAACCTGCGGCCAGAGAATGGAACGGTCAGGCACAGGGCTGGGAACAACCGCGATCGTGGGGCAGCCAATGGCTTGCGCCAGCTTGCTGAGTTCCGCGCAGCGCTTTTGAATAAAGGGGTATTCACTGCCGCGAAAACCGATGAACTCGATGGAGTTGATCGCCAAAGGCTGGACAGCATTATTGGAAAACAGGTCACGCAGTTCGTCGACAGAATGCGTGGCGAGGTAAGTATCCAATTTGGCAGCCCATACTTCGAGTCCCTTGAAACCTGCGGCGGCAGTGATCTCCACATCCGTTTCAAGTGTGCTGGTCATTGTGGTGGCACCGTGAAAACCTAATTTCATCGATCTACTCCTGACACTAGCATTAACAAGCTTTCATATGAAGGCACAATGAGCCCGCGTTACCTGCCGGATATTTCACTTACCTTGACAGGCCGGTTTTCCTTTAATGATTTATTGGCGACCATTCCCAATACCACTGCCATGCGTCCGTCCAGCCCTGTGACCAGGGTTGGCTTGTCTTCACGCACGCATTCAATGAACTGGCGGACTTCTTCCACGTAACAGGGGGCATAACGCTGCATGAAGAAATGCGGAATACGGGAGGCATGGAATCCACCGGGGTTGGCCATGACGGTGGTGTTCTCGGTCTCATTGCCTGCCATGGCAATACCGTTGGAGCAGAAAACCTCAAGGCGCTGGTCGTAACCGTAAACCGCCTGGCGGCTGTTATCTATGGTACCCAGGGTACCGTTAGCGAATTTCAGGTTGATAATATTGGTATCGATATCGCCAATGGCGTTAAGTTCCGGCGCCACCAGGACACTACCGACTGCGTAGATCTCTTCCACTTCACCGATGAGGAAACGCGCCATGTCAAAATCATGAATGGACATATCCAGGAACATTCCGCCGGAGACCTTGAGGAATTCCATGGCAGGAAGTTCGGGATCGCGGCTGGTGATGCGCAGGACGCAAGGCCGGCCAATTTCGCCAGAATCCACAATGCGGTGCACCTGCTGAAAACTCTTGTCGAAGCGGCGGTTGAACCCCACCTGCAATTTGATCCCGGCTTTTTCGACCGCAGCCAGAGCATCATCGATACTTTCAAGATTCATTGACAGGGGTTTTTCGCAAAAAATGTGTTTGCCTGCCGCGGCTACATCCTTCATAATGAAGGCATGCGTATCGGTGCTTGAGGCGATCAAAATGGCCTCAATGTCTTTATCCGCCAACAATTCATGGTAATCCTGCACCACACGCTGGATGCCTAATTTGTCTGCAACTGCATGGGCAACATCCAGCTTGATATCACAAATGGCTGCGAGGTTGGCTTCCGGGATGCTGTGCACCAGGTTGGCAACATGCACACTTCCCATTCGTCCGGTTCCAATTACTGCGATATTCACTTTTCTGGTCATAAGAACCTTTTCTCCCCCCCTCCTTTGAGGGGGGGCTTAACAAGGATGAAGGCGATTAGGGTTTCATTACAATCTTCATGGCGCTTTTTTCATGATGTTTCAAGGTCTTCAAGTCAAGTCCGAGCATATCAAAAGCGCTCAATCCTTCTTCAAGGGAGATGACCTTGGTGAAGAATGGACCCATGTTCAAGCGGTTTTCCTGGAAAAGACGAATGGATGGCACCATGGTGTTTTGACCGAGGTACAGCCCGAGGATCTTGGTTGCCCAGCGGGTGATCTCGTTGGGGACGATTGAGGCGGTGATACTGGAGTCCATGCCAAACGGCAGCACCTTGCCGCCCGGGGTGACGCATTTGAGGGCGGTTTCGAGACCGTTGCCTGTAGCTTCGATGACAATATCCGCCTTGTGACCATAGGTAAAATCGGAGATTTTCTTGACCACATCCACTTCATTGGGATTCCAGACCGTGAGGCCGCATTGTTTGGCGACACTGATGCGGAATGGATCGATCTCGGTGACAGCCACCTTGGCAGCGATGTTTTTAGCGAATTGAGCAAACAAGTAGCCGATGGGTCCAAAACCAATGACCATGACATAGTCATAGGGAAGCATGAGGAGAGTGTTCATGCCGTTGACAACGGTGGCAAGCGTTTCCACCTGGGTGCCGAGGACATCATCAATGGCATCGGGTAATTTGAAGCACTGTTTTTCCGGCACGAGGACGTATTCAGCGTAACCGCCATCGCGCATGACCCCCAGGGCGCTGGTCTTGATATCCACGCACTGGCTGGTGAGTCCGCGGCGGCAGTACTCGCAAAAACCGCAGCGGATGTTGTTGTCCACTGCCACGCGGTCGCCAAGTTTAATGTGATGCACATGCGTGCCGACTTCCACGACTTCACCGCAGAACTCGTGACCCAGGATGGTGTTGGGTTTGAAGTGATGCTTACCCTCAACAATTTTGACATCACTGCCGCAAATACCCACGGCACTGATCTTGATGACGACGTCATCCGGATCCTTTACATGGGGAACGGGAACAGATTCCAATACCAATTTGCCTACATCTTTGAATACAAGCGCCTTCATCTTATCCATTTTCAATTCTCCTTGTTTAATAATTGCACGTGTGTGCATGTGTTGATCAAAAGTAAATTAGGGCTTTTGCCGGGTATCAATGGTTGAACTCGTGCAGTCCCTCCTGTGAATGGATTGTGGAGTAACTGACTGAATTTACAGCGGCGGTGGAAGAACGCACCAGCAGCTGCCCCTGCATGCTGCGCGCGATGGTTTCCGCGCTACCATTGCTGGAAGACTTGATGAACTCCAGCAGCATGAGGGCGGCTTCAGTGCCGATGGCGCGCTTGGGCTGGTCAAAGGTGGTGAGGGGCGGCTGAGTGAAGGCAGAATACTCGATGTTATCGAAGCCGGCGAGGGAAACCTGAGATGGAACAGCAATACCGGCGTCCGTCAGGATTTTGAGCGCCCCGATGGCCATGAGGTCATTGAAACAAAAGACAGCGCTGGGGAGCGGGTGCAGCTGCAGGAGCTGTTGCGCTCCGGAAACACCGTTTTCAATCTCGCTGCCACCGCAGGACAGGACCAGGGATTGGTCTTCACGGATGCCCGCGGCGTGGAGTTCCATACGAAAGCCAGCCAGGCGTTCATCGTTAACGCGCTCCGCCAGTTCATTGCCCAGGTAAGCAATACAGCGGTGACCAAGCTGCAGCAAATGGCGGGTTACCTGGCGCGCACCGTCGAGATCGTCATGCGCGATGGAGCTGGTGTATTTTTCGCGGGATTGATTGTTGATGACAACGATGGGCATGCCGTAGTGTTTGAGCAGTTCAGCCTGCTCGGCGCCCACCGTGACGGAGCAGATGATAACGCCATCAACGCGGTGCTCTGCAAATGCTGCAATGATATTCTTTTCGGATTCAGGATCGAGATGGGACGAGGCAATGAAAAGGCTGTAGCCGGTGTGCTTGAGGGCATCTTCGATGCCCTGGACGATCTCGCCAAAGTAGGGATTGTCGATGTGGCTGACGATCACTCCGATCACCTGCGATCGGTTGGTCTTGAGACCGCGGGCGGCGGCACTGGGGAAATACCCCATGGTGTGGGCTAGTTCACGGATACCGGCTGCGGTGGATTCCGGGATGGCGGAATTACCATTTAGCGCACGCGACACTGTGGCGTGCGAGACTCCGGCCTTTTTAGCAATATCCTTAATTGTGATGGGCATGAAATCCTTTTGCACACGTGTGCGTTGGTATTATAGCAACTTTTTCAAGCAATGTCAATACAGTTTTGCAAGTGTACTTGCATTTTTATTATTAATGTTGTAAACTCTTCAATTGAAAGTACAATTTCATTTCTTTTTCAATTTGCAAGTAAAAAAGCATCATGGACGCAGCGAATGGATCATGCGGCGGAGTGGTGCTCGCGCCATCATCTTAACGTGTAAAGGACCCCCCATGACTCCTGATATCGAAGCCATTTTCCTGGATGTAGGCAACACCCTGCGCATTGTTGTGGAGGATCCGCCGTTCATGGCGCAGGCTAAAATTGACCTGATGACCCTGGTAGATGCCAGGGAGACACCGGAAGAGTTCTTTGAAACTCTCGAAAAGAACTGGAAAGCCTACCGCAAACAATCCAAGCAGACACTGGTGGAAGCCTCTGAAAAAGAATTGTGGAGCAAGTGGCTGCTGCCGCATTACCCGACTGAGAAAATCGCCCCGCTCGCGGGAAAATTGACCCGTCTGTGGCGTGATCACGACGGCCGGCGCGTTCCGCGCGATGACGCCAAGGAAACCATCATCGAGCTGGACAGGCGCGGCTATAAACTTGGGATCATTGCCAATACCATCACCGAGACGGAGATCCCGGATTGGATGGCAGACGACGGTGTAGCAGACTATTTCAAGGTGGTTATTCTCTCCTCAAAGGTTGGGCTGCGCAAGCCCAACCCCGAAATTTACTGGCTGGCCTCGCGCCTGATGGGCGTGGAACCGGGAAAATGCGCCTACCTGGGCGACAACCCGATCCGCGACGAAGAAGGCACACGGGCAGCCGGATACGGCATGTTCATTTTGTTCGAAGAACCAGCCACACTTGCCAAGGAACCTGCGGCAAACGTGGTGATCAAACCGGACCATACTGTGCGCACCTGCCGCGAACTGCTGGATATCTTCCCGCCGAGGAACTAAATGCCCAATCCCGCTGAGATCGACGCCGTTTTCCTGGATGTGGGCAATACCCTGCGCATTCTATTAAAAGAAGAGCCGCACCGTGCGGCTGCACGCAAGGAAATCGCCCGCATGGTGGGAACTGACCAGGATCCTGATGTATTCGTGGCTGAACTGGACCGGCGCTACAAGATCTACCGCAAGTGGGCATTTGAGCAGATGGTGGAAGCCCCCGAAAAAGAATTATGGACGCGCTGGCTGCTGCCGGATTTCCCGGTTGAAAAGATCGCACCGCTTTCGGCTCCCCTCACCTTCCAGTTCCGCCAGTCAATGGGGCGACGCGTGGTGGCAGAGGGCGGCATCGAGACGGTGAAGGAGCTTTATAGTCGTGGCTATGTGATGGGGATCATCAGCAATGTCATCACCGAACGCGAGATCCCGGAATGGCTGGAAGAGGACGGACTCACCAGGTATTTCAAGTCAGTTGTGCTCTCTTCGGTGTTTGGCAAGCGCAAACCTGACCCGGCGGTCTACCTGGAAGCTGCACGCCGCGCGCAAGTCCCGGTGGAACGCTGCGCATACGTGGGCGACAACTTTGCCCGCGACGTGGAAGGCACGCGCAACGCCGGCTTTGGCATGATCATCATCCTGCCCGATGAAAACGATAAGGATCTGGTTACCACCCCCGAGCAGACCCCGGATGTCATCATCCATTGTCTGCGCGACCTGTTGGACATCTTCCCGCCCAGGAATTGAGCGGATTACGACAATGGCAATTGGAGGGGTATGGCAGTAAGGCAAGTTGACCACAGCGGAAGAATCCTGGCTCAAACCGTGCGCGAAATGCTGGCGGAAGGGCAAACGGACTATTCCTTCGAGCCGGTGGTGCTGGCTGATGCAAAAGGCAACGCATTGGGGCGCATCCACGATGGCGATGCAGTGGTGTTCTGCTGCCGGCGCGGTGAGCGCGAGATCCAGCTCACCGAAGCATTCACCGATGCAAACCTCAAGCAGTTCCCGCAAAAATCATTCGAGAACCTTCCCTTCGTCATCCTCACCCTATATCACGATAAATTTAAAGAACTGCCCGTGGCATTTGCCCCCGCGCGCGTGGAAGAAACACTGGGAGAGTTAGTGAGCCGGGCAGGCTTGCGCCAGGTGCGCATCTCTGAATCTGAAAAGTACGCCCATGTGACTTTCTTCTTCAACGGCGGCAACAATACTTATCCCGGTGAAGAGGGTGTGCGCATTCCCTCGCCCAAGGGCATCCCGTTTGACCAGGTGCCGGAATTGAAACTGCCGGAGGTGACCGAAAAAGTTATCGCGGCGATACACTCCGGGGTTGACCTGATCGTGACCAATTTTGCCAACGGGGACGTCATCGGGCATACCGCCAGCCGCGAAGCCAAGATCAAATGCGCCGCGTTGGTGGATACCCATTTGGGCAAGGTGGTGGAGGCAGCCCGGGCAGCCGGGTACGTGACCATCATCACCGCCGATCACGGCAACCTTGAAGAACTGGTAAGCGAGGACGGCACCCCGCACGTGGCGCATACCTCCAACCCGGTAAATTGTATTGTGGTCGACCCCAAAGCAGAGAATTCAATCCGGCTAAGTGATGGTCAACTGGCAGATGTTGCCCCGACCATCCTGCAGGTTTTGAAGAAGTCATCTTCCTCTAAGATGACCGGGCTAAGCCTTGCGTCAGAACATGAATTTGGTTTCGGGCGCAAGGCGATCCTGGTCATTCTGGATGGATGGGGGATCGGAAAAAAGGATGATTCCAATCCGATCTTCATTGCGCCGACCCCGGTTTGGGATCGCTTGCTGGCAACCGAAGCCTTTAGCGTCCTGCAGGCTTCCGGCGAGGCTGTAGGATTGAAAGCCGGCAAGGCTGGCAACAGTGAAGCCGGGCATATGAACATCGGCGCGGGACGCGTGGTGCTGCAGGACGATGTGCGCCTGGACATGGCGATGAAGGATGGGTCGTTCTATTCAAACCCGGTCTTATTGGATGCCATCCGGCACGCCAAAGAAAAACATTCCAACCTGCACCTGATCGGGCTGCTGACGCTTAAAAGTTCACACGGCTCGATCGATTATCCATTGGCAGTATTAAAGATGGCGAAAGACGCCGGGTTGACGGATGTATGCCTGCATATGATCTTTGACGGACGCAGCACGGAACCGGGCAGCGCCCCT
Source organism: uncultured Anaerolinea sp. (assembly GCA_964533735.1). GTDB lineage: Bacteria > Chloroflexota > Anaerolineae > Anaerolineales > Anaerolineaceae > UBA6107. Next base: position 12,935 of record CAZHMD010000021.1, read on the forward strand.
GCTCTGCTCGAGATGCTGGATGAAAAGGTCAGCGAGATTGGTATTGGGCAGATCGTTACCGGGATCGGGCGCGGCATAGCGCTTGACCGCGACGGGAATTATGCCAAAACTGCAAAGGCGTATAACGCCTTTGTTGACGGTACGGGACGCAAGAGTATCGCCAAGTAATTCGATGGAGCATTGAGGACTTATGGAATTCGAATTCATCCAGCGCATGACCGAGCCAGCCGACACCAAGATCGTCCTGCTTATTTTGGACGGTTTGGGCGGGCTGCCGCGTACACCGGATGGATTGACCGAGCTGGAAAGCGCACGCCGCCCGAACATGAACGCGCTGGCGCGACTCTCCTCGCTGGGGCTCACCATCCCGGTGGCACCCGGCATTACCCCCGGCAGCGGACCGGGGCATTTGGGGATTTTTGGTTATGACCCGATTAAATACGAGATCGGACGCGGCGCACTCGAAGCCCTGGGGATCGATTTTGACCTGGCGCCTGAGGATGTGGCGGCACGCGGCAATTTCTGCACGCTGGATGGAAATGGAAATATCCTCGACCGGCGCGCCGGCAGAATTTCCTCCCCGGAAGCGATGAAACTGGCAAAGATATTAAGCAATATCAAGGTGGACGGCGCTCAACTCTTCATCGAATCCGTGAAGGAACACCGTTTTGCCCTCATCATTCGAGGAGAGGGATTGGGTGCCAATCTCACGGAGACCGATCCGTTCAAAACCGAAGTTCCTCCCATGAATGCGACCGGTTTGGATAACCCCTCGCAAAAGACCGCGGCAATCGTCAACGAATTTATCCGCAAAGCGCACCTTGCGCTCAAAGATGAAACCTCCGCCAATGGCATTTTGCTGCGGGGATTTGACAAACTGCCAGTTGTTCCGAAATACAAGGATATTTTCAAATTGAACGCTGCAGCCATCGCAGTCAACGGCATGTATAAAGGCGTAGCGCGCCTGGTAGGGATGCAAATCCTGCCGGTGGCGGGCACGAGCATAGCCGATGAGTTTGCCACACTGGAACAATACTGGAATGATTACGATTTCTTCTACCTGCATGTGAAGCAAACCGACACGGCTGGCGAAGACGGAGATTTTGAACGCAAGGTGCGAGTGATCGAAGAAGTTGACGCCCTGCTGCCGCGCATAACGGCTTTGAAACCGGATGTGCTCATCATCAGCGCAGATCATTCTTCGCCGGCGGTCCTGAAATTCCACTCGTGGCACCCGGTGCCGACGCTGTTGTATTCCCCCCACGCCCGTCCTGATGGTATCAGCGAGTTTGGTGAGCGCGCCTGCCTGCGCGGGAGTTTGGGAATCTTACCTGCAAAAGAGGTCATGCCTCTCGCGCTGGCACATGCTCACCGCATCACAAAATACGGCGCCTGAGAAGTTAGAAGGGAGATGAAAAATGATGACCAATGAAAATGGTAACCCCACAGTGGACTTCAGCCAATTGGTCACGGATCATTTTAACCAACTCACCAAGAGCGAGAAGCGCATTGCCAATTTCATCCGCAAGAATCTCAACGAGGCTGCATTCCTGGCGGCCAGTGAAGTAGCTGACCACATGAATGTCAGCGAAGCGACCGTAGTGAGATTTGCGCGCAGCTTGGGTTACTCCTCCTACCCGGCACTGCGCAGCAGCATTCAAACCTCACTACGCGCGCGCGTGACACATTCCTCACGAATCAGAACGCGCCTGGAAGACCTGCGGACATCGGCGGATATTTTTGAACGCCTGGCGGCTTCGGAGATTGATTACCTGGGGCAGGCGCTGGAAACAGTTAACCGCGAGCAACTGGAAAGAGCGGTTGAATTCATGCGCGAAAGTCAGCGCATTTACGTTTTCGGGACGGGACCCTCCCTCTCCCTGGTCGACCTGCTGGAGATCCGCCTGCGCCGCTTTGGCAAGGATGTGTTTTCCCTGCGCAGCTCGGGGCGTGAGATGCTGGAACCGTTACTCTCCCTGGGACCTGATGACCTGCTGATCGTCATTTGTTTCTTCTCGATCAACCCCAGCCTGAAACTGGTGCTGGAATACGCCAACGAAGTGCACTGCCCGGTGGTGATGATCACTGACACGCTGGATACCATCATCGGCGACAAGGCGGATGTTGTTCTGGCAGCTCAACGCGGTCCGGTGTCGGAATTCCATTCGCTGGTGGTGCCCATGACGATCATCAACGCACTGCTGCTCTCGGTGGCCAACCAGGAACAGGAACAGATCATGCCGGTTTTGGACCGCCTGGACTTGCTGCGCGATAAGTTGAGACACAATAATGCCATTGAGGAGTGAAGTTATCGAACGATCAGAAGTGAAATTGCTTTCCAAAGACAGGGTTTCGATTGAAGTTTTTACAGGAGTAAATCGATGAGTTATTACGATAGTGCTTTACAGACGGACAAGGATAAATGGACGGCTAGGTCCCGGCGCTTCCTGCGCTGGGTCACCACGCCACACGTTATTCTTTCCTTCCTGATGCTGGCGACGATGATCTACCTGGTCATCATCCCGTTGTACCGCATGGTGATGACCACCATCACCGTATCAGACAGCGACCTGAGAATGCTGAAAGACGGTGTTGTGGGCGAGTTTACCTGGTTCCACTGGGTGAGGATGCTGACCAGCAAGATCGCCAAACTGATGACCTACGAACCGTTACTGCATTCGCTCACCATCTCCTTTGGGGCGACAGGTTTGGCTCTGGTCATCGGCGGTTTGATGGCGTGGATGGTTGTGCGCACGGATATGCCCGGACGCAATACCATCCATATGCTTGCAACCATTCCGTACATCATGCCTTCCTGGACGATCGCGATGGCATGGACAGTCATGTTCAAAACGACCGCCAAATCAGGAGGAACCCCCGGGGTGCTGGAATTCCTGACGGGGACACCGCCGCCAGACTGGCTGGCGTACGGACCCATCCCCATCATCTTCAGCAGCGGGCTGCATTACTACACATTCTTCTTCCTTTTCGTCTCGGCTGCCCTGCTTTCCATTGATTCCTCACTGGAAGAGGCGGGAGAACTGGCTGGCGCGGGACGCTGGCGCATTATGCGCAAAATCACCTTCCCGCTCGTCATCCCCGCCCTGGCTTCGGGTTTCATCATGACCTTTTCCAAAACCATGGGTACATTCGGTGGTCCAAACATACTCGGTGTTCCTGTGCGTTATTACACACTGTCTACGATGCTGAGGTCCAATACGGGAATCGGGAATTATGGAGATGGATTCGTCCTGGCGATCGTGCTGATCCTGTTTGCTATGACGACGGTGATGATCAACCAGAAGGTGGTCGGCACCCGCAAGAGTTACGAAACCATTGGCGGGCGCGGTTTCATGGCGCAAAAAGTGAAACTGCGGAATTTCAAACCGCTGCTCACGGGACTGGTGGTCGTCTTTCAATTCATCATCGCCATTCTGCCACTTGTACTGCTCCTTTGGAGTACCTTTATGCTGCGCCAGGGCAGTTACAGTCCGGATAACTTTACGCTGGCGCACTGGATCGGACAAGGTGACATAAAGATCAATAACGGCGAACCAGGTGTACTGCTCAACGACAGGATCTACATGGGCGCGTGGAACTCCATCCGCCTGGCCCTGTTGACGGCATTTTTCACTTCAATATTTGGCGTGATCCTGGGGTATGCCATCGTCAAAGGGCGAGGGACGCGCCTTTCCAAGATCGTGGAGCAGATGGCGTTCATCCCCTACGTCATCCCGGGAATTGCCTTTGGTGCTGTGTACATCTCGATGTTCACCAAACCGGTGGGACCCATCCCGCCACTTTACGGCACGTTTGCCTTACTTGTGGTGGTGTCCGTGGCAAAACACCTGCCATTCTCAGCGCGAACGGGTGTTTCCGCCATGCTGCAGGTGAGCAAGGAGTTGGAAGAGGCTGCCACGATCGCAGGAGCCAGTCCGTGGAGACGTTTCTGGCGCATCATCTTCCCGCTGACGAGCACCGGTTTTGTCTCCGGGTTCCTGCTCAACTTTATCTCCACCATGCGCGAGTTATCGCTGATCATCCTGCTGGTAACCCCCACCACGGCAGTGCTGGCGAGCATGACCATGCGCTATATTGAAAACGGGAATGAGCAGCAGGCTAACGCTGTTATCCTCATCCTCATCTTCCTTGTATTAATCGGGAATTTCATAATCAGCCGCTTCCGCGGCGGCAGCCTGAAAAAAGGCCTGGGAATGTAAGGAGAAAAAATGCAAACACCCATCACAATCAAGAACCTAACCAAAAAATTCGGCGATGTCGTCGCGGTCAATGACGTTAGTTTGACCATTGAACCCGGTACCTTTTTGACCCTGCTGGGTCCATCCGGCTGCGGCAAGACCACGCTGCTGCGCTGCATCTCAGGGTTGGAAGACCCTGATGAAGGCGAGATTTTCATCGGCGAGAAACTGGTTTACTCTCACGTTAAGGGAATCTCCCTGGCCCCGGGTCAACGCGACCTTGGCCTGGTTTTCCAAAACTATGCCTTGTGGCCTCACATGACCGTTTACAAGAACATCACCTTTGCTCTCGAGATCCAGAAAATGTCTAAAGATGATATGGATAAAAGGGTAAAGGAAGCCCTGTCTGAAGTACAGATGGATGGCTACGAAAAGCGCTATCCGCGGGAGATGAGCGGCGGGCAGCAGCAGCGTATCGCGCTGGCGCGCATGCTGGCATACCGCCCCAAAGTCTTTTTGATGGATGAGCCGCTTTCCAACCTGGATGCCCGCCTGCGCATGGATATGCGCACCGAGCTGAAACGTCTGCACCATGTTTCGGGAGCCACCACAGTTTATGTAACCCACGACCAGATGGAAGCCATGACCATGTCCTCAAAAATCGCGGTGATGAAACTGGGCGTGATCCAGCAAATGGACACTCCGGATATGGTTTACCACTTCCCCGCCAATCTCTTTGTGGCTGATTTCATTGGAAATCCCAAGGTGAACCTGCTGGCAGGATGGGTATCCGGTAAGAATACGGTAGATGTGGGTAAATTCAATATTCCGGTGAAGACCTACCGCCAGACCGGGGACGTGGTGTTGGGAATCCGACCGGAAGACATCATCATCTCGGAATCTGTACTCCCGGGTGGTGTGGAATTCCAGGCGTATTCAGTCCTGCCCTCCGGTTCTGATACCACGATCATCGCCCGCAAGGGGGAGACCGAGTTGACCGTCAAGGAAAACGGCGTCAGCAAGATCAAGATGGATCAAAAAATATGGCTTTCCTTCAATGAGGATTGCACCAACCTGTACGACAAGGAAAGCGGTGACCTAGTTACCGAGTAAAAAACGGGTAATAACCGATACGAATCTACCCATAACTCGAGAAAAGGAGGAGATAGGGACACCACCAATTGCAAGGCTTAAATTCGTTTTTCAAAGGTCCATATTCTAACAAGGAGAAGGTAAATGAAAGCGATATTACGAATTGCAACACTTGTATTGTTGGTCAGTTTCCTGGCCGCCTGCGCAAAACCGGCTGTCGTGCCAACTGAAGCTCCCGTTGGAGAAGCACCCGTAGCCACCGAAGCCCCGGCCGCCACTGAAGCCCCTCTTACCCCGCAGCAGGAATGGCTGAAAGCCAACCTGTTGGGTGAGTACGAAGGACCGCAGGATTGGGCAGCCATTGAAGCCGCAGCCATCGCCGAAGGTGAACTGCTTGTTTATGCAAACACCTCCAAGATCGAAAAAGCTGCAGAAGGTTTCATGGAAAAATATCCCGGCATCAAGGTACAGGCTTTTGACCTTGGCGGCGACGATGTGCTCGCAAAAGTTCTTGAAGAACAAAAAGCCGGCGCATTCACCGGTGATGTTTGGGCAAGCAGCGGCGGCGCTGAATTGGTTGGCACCGTTATGCCGAACAATTATGTGTGGCGCTTTGTACCCGATGCGATCGCGGCCGTTACCACAGACGAATATACTCACCCATTGTTGATGAGCCGCCTTGGCACCAGCGTCTTCGCTTACAACTCAGAATTAAATCCCGACGGCTGCCCGATCTCCAATATCTGGGAGTTAACCAACCCGGAATGGAAGGGTAAATTCTTCATCGAAGATCCCCTGAATGATGCCTCCACCCTGAGCAAACTGATCACCTTTGCCTCCAAAGTCGATGAAATGAAGGCTGCTTACGTGGCACTGTACGGATCTGAACCCGTTTTGGATGCTGACACTCCCGACGCTGGCTGGTTATGGCTGAAACGCTTTGCTCAGAATGGCCCGATCCCGCAACCCGGCGGTGACGAAGTTGACGAAGCCTTTGCATCCCCCGGTATGACCGAGAGTTTCCTTGCGTTGGGTTCATACTCCAACTATCCCGACGTACTGGATGGAAATTTGGTCTTCGAACCCTGCTGGGGACTTGAGCCAGTGGTTGGTATCCAGAGCCAGAGCTACCTGGGCATCATCAACCAGGCACCTCACCCCAATGCTGCCAAACTGTGGATCCTGTGGCAGGCTGGACCTGAAGGAAGAGATCCGTGGGCGAAATTCGGTACCTACTTCCCGGATAGCACCTACACAGTTCCAGAAGGTCAGAAGACATTGGACGAAATCTTCACCATGACCTGGTTCATCGATGAGCAGTACGCCTACGATAATATGATCGAAGCGCGCGACTTCTATCTGCTCAACCTGGGCAACTAGCCCCAAATAAAACTTACTGGTTGTTCGCCCGGGCAGGGAGTTGGGGGACCTGCCCGGGAACCAGAAAAAAAAGTGGATTTTCGTTTTCGCAATATGCATTAATCAATTCATTGCTGGAGCATTGCATGAGCCTTGAAGCTGTTTTCTTCGACATGGGTGGCACCATCGACACCTATTATTACACCCGCGAGTCGAGGATCGAGAATGTCCATTATTTACGTGAATGCCTGCAAAAGGCGGGCGTTGAATTTGCATTGACCGATGAGGAATTGGCAGACGCCATCTCCCGCGGTGTAAATACCTATCACAAATGGAACCGCCAATCGATGATCGAACTTGCGCCGCAGGAAGTGTGGAGCCAGTTCACCCTGAAAGAATATAATGTTACCCGCGAGCAACTAAGACCGATCGCTGAAGAGCTAACTTATCTATACGAAACCAAGTTCTATGAACGACCCCTGAGACCTGAGATTCCGCAGGTACTGGAGAAGATCCACGCCATGGGATTGCGCATCGGCTGCATCAGCAACACCCAGAGCCATTCTCAGGTACCTGAGATGATGAAAAAGCACGGCATTTACCAGTATTTTGATCCGATCGTTCTCTCGTGTGATTTTGGGATGCGCAAACCGGATCCCTCCATTTTTTACCATGCCGCACACCTGGCGCATTTGCCGACCAGCAGCATCATGTATGTTGGCGACAAGCTCACCCGGGATATCCTGGGCGCACGCCGTGCCGGCTACCGCATGGCGGTACAGATCAAGCACCCGTATGACGATGGCGATCCCGACCTCGGACCTTCACCAGATATCCTCATCCACAACATGCTCGAACTGCTCCCCGTGGTGGAACGGGAATTGGCGAAAGATAAACAAGGGCATGGCAAATTGAATGGGCACCACGTGAGAGCACTATTTTTTGACGCCGGCGACATTTTGTACTACCGTCCGACCAAGGAACTGCGATTGAATGAATTCCTGGTCGGAAAAACATTAAAACCAAACCCGAACCTGGCAGACGAAAACAAGCGCCTGCGGGAACTGGCATTTCAGGGAAAACTGGACAGGCTGGAGTATTACCGCTGCGTGGTGCGCCTCTACGGCATCACAGACGAAGCGCTGATCGAAGAGGGTGTGCGCGCGCAGGCGCAGGACGATGATACCGTGGCGATTTACGACGGTGTCCCTGACACAATCAACGCGCTCAAACAGCAGGGATACCTGCTGGGGATCATTACCGACACCGCCCTTCCGATCAGCACAAAATTGAACTGGTTCGAGCAGCATGGATTCGGGCATGTATGGGACGTGGTGATCAGCTCAAAGGATATGGGTGTTCGCAAACCTGCTCCAATCCTTTACGAAGAAGCGCTGCAGGTTTGCCATTTGAATGCCTGTGAGGCTGCGTTTGTGGGGCATAAAGCCTATGAGCTGGAAGGCGCACGCGCGGTTGGGATGAATACAATTGCCTATAACTTTGAGGAAGAGTCGGTTGCGGATGCTTATATCAAGAATTTCCGGGAATTGCTGACAATCCCCTTGTTACAAGAATAATTTGATAACTCAGAAAGTTGGTGAAATGCGCTCGGTTGTAAAAGCGATTTTCTTTGACATTGGCGGCACCCTGCGTGTCACCCGGCAGGGTGAGGCTCGTGATGTGAATAAGGTCCAGCAAATGATGCACCTGTTGGGAGAGAAATCCACGCCAGAAGATTTTATTAAGAAGATGCACCGCGGTGGAAAGCTGTACCGCAGGTGGTGCAAGCCCAATTATATCGAGTTGAACGAGGAAGAATTACTCACACGCTTCCTGCTGCCTGATCACCCGCAGGACTTTATCCGGGCTAACGCGATCACCCTCAACCAGCTGTGGCGCGAATCACGGCGCAAGTATGTGCTGCCGGACATGGCGGATACCATGCGCACGCTGGCGGCACGCGGTTATAAACTGGGTTTGATCAGCAACACCACCTCCACCGTGGAAGGGTATGCCCTGCTTGAAGAGTTTAGCCTGACAGCGCTATTCTCCAGTGTGGTGCTTTCAGCTGCGATTGGAAGGCGCAAACCGCATCCTTCGCTTTTTCTCGAGGCGGCGCGCCAGGCAGGTGTGCACCCATGGGAATGCGCTTACGTGGGCGACCGACCGTCGCGGGATGTGATCGGACCAATGCAGTCGGGCTACAGCAAGACCATCCTCATCCATACGGAAGGCTACGTACTGGATGAGTTTGACCACGATGATTTTGAAATCGAAAAAGATAAAGAGCTGATGGTTAAGCCATATCACAGCATCGGAAAACTCTCAGAGCTGCTTGCCATCTTCCCGGACCTGCATGGTATGGTGGACTCCCCTGCCCCGACCCGACCGGATCAACTCTACGACGTGGCGCTATCGACCATGTGGGGAGTCGACCAGGACGGTCCATTTGAAGATACCTTTGAGGCTGCCCGCGGCATCGGGATCGCCCGCTTCGAATTGAACCACAGGGTAACCACTGAAGTATTTGAACAATTTGAATATAACAAGCATTATGTCAGCACAGTCCATGACCCGTGCTGTTCGCCCTTATCGTTCGATGAACAGAAGAAACAAGACCTTGTCATTTCGTCACTGGATGAGGAAAAAAGGAAACAGGGCGTGGAGATCGCCTGCCAATCGATTGACCTTGCCTGCCGGCTGGGTGCCAAAAGCGTGGTGCTGCACCCCGGTTCGATCGTTTGCGATCGCAGCAAGGATAATAAACTGCGCAAGTTGTATGAACAGGGAAAAAAAGAGACACCCGAGTTTGCCAAAATCAAGGCTGAAATGATCGAACAGCGCCAACAACTGGTATCAGCGCATAAACACCAGGTGATGCAAAGCCTGCGCGAGATCATGGAATATAACGCCAATCGCAAAGGCGTGGCGCTGGCGCTGGAGAACCGCTACCGCTTTTTCGACCTGCCGCTGCCGGATGAATTGGAAGAAATGCTGGCGCTCGGTGACGGTACCGCTTTTGGCTTCCAGTATGACATCGGTCATGCCGTGGCACTGGATGAACTGGGGCTGGTGAGGCACGAGGAATGGCTGAAACGTTTTGGCAGCCGCATGATCGGGGTGCATATTCATGATGTAAGCGGCATCACCGACCACCTGGCTCCCGGGCAGGGAAATGTAAATTACGGTAAAATAGCACCCTACCTGCCTGAAAATTGCCTGAAAACCCTGGAAATTGGTCCGCGGTCACGGATTGAACAAATCGCAAAAGGTCTCGAAATTTTGACTGCCGCGGGAATTATTAATCAGTTGTAAAACTCTGAAAAGAAAGTGTGCGTGGAAACCAGTGATTAAAGCGATTTTATTTGATGTTGGCGGGACCCTCGTTACAAAAGCCAATTTTCCCACCCGCGATTTGAACGTGATAGCGAAGATGGCTGCTTTGGTGAATGAAACCTGTACCCCTCACGAACTGGCCGGCCGCGTTCTCAACGGAGAGCGCGAGTATAAAGCCTGGAGGTCGCGGTCTTTCGTGGAACTTCCCCTGGAGGACCGCTGGCCGCGTTTCCTGCTGCCAGACCTGCCGGCGGATCTTGTGAGAAAGCATGCTGCGCAGTTACAGGATCTGTGGGGCGAGTCGCGCGGGAAGAAACTCATACCCGCTGAAACAGTTACGACAATTGACGAACTGAACAAGCGGGGATACACACTGGGTACCATCAGCCACACCTCGCCCAAGCACCTGGACGGTGCGGGCATCCTGTCTCATTTTAAGACCAACATTCATGCCGCCAGGTTTGGCTGGCGCAAACCCCACCCCGCCCCTTTTTTGGCAGCTGCGCAACAATGTGAGGTTTTACCGGAAGAATGCGCCTACGTGGGAGACAGACCCTCGCGGGATGTGATCGGAGCGCGTGAGGCCGGTTACGGCATGGTGATCCAGTTGATGCTCTCTACCGAACCCCCTGAAGGCGAACTATGCCCGATGCACGCGGACGTCCTCATCCATCACCTGGGAGAACTGCTTGAGATGTTCCCTGCGCTGAAGCAAGGCACTGCTAAGCCGACAAAGGGAAAGGCAGAACCACTTCTTTACGACGCAGCAATTTCCAGCATGTGGTGGAACAAGGAAACCAGTACGATCAACGAATTCCTCGAAAGGGGCAGGTCATTAGGCTTCCCGCGATATGAACTGAATCACCAGACCCCGCCTGAAGCGTTTGCCCAGGTCGATCTCGACCAATTCCACATCGGTTCACTCCACGACCCATGCCCGGCCATCATCCCGGCAAAGATGCTGGAAAAAGCCGACCAGGTGATCACCTCAACCAACGAGGTCCTGCGCCAGCGGGCGGTGGACGGCGTGAAGAACACCATCGAAGAAGCCTACCGCCTGTGTTCACGGCATGTGGTCATTCACCCCGGCCGCATCGCTGGAGACCACAGCCTGGATGACCAGCTGCGCGTACTCTACCGCAGCGGGCAAAAAGGTACTGACCAGTACGAGGAATTACGCCGCCAGGTGATGGCAGACCGCACAGACCGCAGCAAACCGCATTTGCATGCGCTCATCAAGAGCCTGCATGAAATTGTTGCCTTTGCCGACGGAAAGGGGTTGACTTTAGGGCTCGAAAATCGCTACCATTACTATGAAATGCCCATTTTTGGTGAGCTGGATACCCTCCTGGGTGAATTTAAACAGGAGTGGGTGGGGTGGCAATTCGATATCGGGCATCTGCAGGTGCTCACCGAACTGGGACTCACCCTGTTTGATCCCTGGCTGGAACGTTTTGGCGGGAGGATAACGGGAGTGCATTTGCACGATGTGAGGGGCATCACCGATCACCAGGCACCGGGCAAAGGCGAAGTCGATTTCAAAAAGATCGCAGCCGCTTTACCGCCATACTGTTACCGCACGCTGGAAGTGGACAGATCATTAACAGACCTCGAGATCGCTGCCGGATTAACTGTCCTGGCAGAATCCGGTTGCATTACAAAATTATCAGGAGGAAGGGACAATGCTTAAAATATTCAAGAAACGCCGAGATGTATTTATTAACCTGATCCACGAACAGGCATCGCTGACATTGGAGGGGATGGAGCTGCTCAAGCAATACCTTGTCTTACCAAAACAGGAGCTGGCAGACCAGTTGACCGCCAAGGAAAAGGAAGCCGATGAGGCGCGGCGAATTCTAATTTTCGAGTTGAACAAGACCTTCATCACGCCTTTTGACCGCGAGGATATCTTTGCGCTGTCGCGCGCGATCGATGATGTGCTGGACTATGCCTACAGCACGATGACCGAGATCGTTATCTTCAAGGTAGCGCCGACTGAATTCATGGTGCGCATTTGCAGCCTGCTGCGCGACGCCACGTTTGAACTGATGAAGGGTGTCGAGCGCCTGCAGGATCATCCGGGTGTGGCATCAGAGCACGCCCAGCGCGCCAAAGCCCTGGAAAACAAGGTAGAGGATGTGTACCGCGAAGCCCTGGCGGATATGTTCACGGATACTGATGATACCCGCGCGATCGTTCGCATGATGAAACTGCGCGAAGTCTACCGCCACCTGAGCAACGCTGCCGACCGCGGGGATGAAGCTGCCAACGTGCTGGCTGACATCGTTGTGAAAACCACCTAACCGGTGACTGGTATGCCGATTACTCTGATCATCCTGATTGTTTTTGCGTTGGTGTTTGATTTCCTGAATGGCGTCCACGACTCCAGCAATGTTGTGGCAACAATGATCTCTTCCAGGGCTATCCGCCCGCGCATTGCGCTGGCGTTGACGGCTGTGGCAAATTTCGTCGGGCCATTCATTTTTGGGGTGGCGGTAGCCACGACCATCGGTCATGATATTGTGTCCGGTGATCAAATCAATATTAATGTGCTTATCGCAGCATGTTTTGCAGCCATTTTCTGGAATGTGCTCACCTGGGTGTTGGGAATCCCGAGCAGCTCCTCGCATGCCATCATCGGCGGATTGATCGGGGCAGTTGCCATTTCAGCGGGATTCAAGGTGATCATGATCAATGGGGTGATCAAGGTTTTGATCGCCTTATTTATTTCGCCCATCATCGGCCTGGTTGTGGGAATGCTAATCGCCAACTTCACTTATCTCTTTTCGTGGAACGCCACTCCCAAGGTTAATGGGGTTTTCAAGCGATTGCAGATCATCACCTCGATCGGCCTGGCGTTAAGCCATGGTACGAATGATGCCCAGAAAACCATGGGGATCATCACCCTCGGATTGGTAATTACCGGGATGCAGTCTACTTTCGAGGTGCCCTTCTGGGTGATCCTGATCTGTGCCAGCGCCATCGGCGCAGGAACGGCTTTGGGCGGATGGCAGCTCATCAAAACACTGGGGTCAAAATTCTACCGCATCCGCCCCATCCACGGATTCGCCGCCCAGGCAGCCTCCGCGATTGTCATCCTTACGGCATCGCTTTTGGGAGGACCGGTAAGTACCACCCAGGTGGTCAGTTCATCCATCATGGGGGTCGGCGCGGCGGAACGAATGAGCAAAGTACGCTGGGGTGTGGCTGGAGAAATCGCGCTGGCATGGGTGGTTACCATCCCTGCAACCATGCTGGTTGGAGCCGCCAGTTACTGGCTGATAGCCAATGGTATTCCGTTTATCACCAGCTTGTTTTAAGTAAGTCAAATCTCAATCATTAAAGAAGGCGTAATGCCAGTCCTACTTATCGTGTTAATTGTTTTAGCGGTCATGT
>CAZHMD010000022.1:0-24927 GCA_964533735.1 uncultured Anaerolinea sp.
GCTTCTGCCAGTTCAAACCCCATGGTCTTTTTGCCCTCCACGCGGAAAGGCTCCTTAAAGGTGGACATGTCAAACCAATGGTTTGCCAATGAGGCAAGTTTAGCCAGGCGGGCGGCGTCATTGATCAAACCGTCAACGAGCACCAGGTCTGCGCCTGTCATTTTCACTTCCACCTGGTTGGCATTGGGTGTGTCTGCCGGCATATAAACATGCGCGCGCAGTCCGGCACGAGCAGCGTAAGCTGCCAGGGCGCCGCCGGCATTGCCTGCAGTGGGGATCACAAATTCTCGCAAACCCAATTCAACGGCTTTCGATACAGCCACCACCATACCGCGAGCTTTAAAGGTGGCGGTAGCATGGTTGGATTCGTCCTTGGCGAAGAGGCCTTCAAAACCCAGGGTCTTGCCGATATTGGTAAGGGGCAGAAGTGGTGAATCCCCCTCACCCAGGGTGAGAAAATTGGCAGGGTCATCCACTGGCAGCAGTTCATGCCATCGCCAGATGCCCCGCGGGCGGTTGGAAACCGCTTCAGGGGTGAGGGTCATGTTCACACGGTCGTAATGCGCCAGGATTGGTGAGGCACACCGGTCACAAAAAGTTTGCGGCAGCGCGGGATCAAATTGCTTACTGCAAACAGGACACACCAGGTGATAGCGGGATGTTGTCATTAAAATGAGTATAGCATAGTGTAGAGTTCAGTTCACGAGGTTACATTTCCTGGCTGGTTGTAAACTCCGGTGCTGTTTGTATAATAATGATATTGGTTTTAACCATCGAGGGTGGATTCATACCGGGGAGGTATGGAGAAAGGTAAACATGACAGAGCAGGTGATTGATCAAAAAGTGAACATCTGGACAAGGTTGAGTGCGGTACTGCTTTTCCTGGTGTTTGGGGCTGGTATTATGTTGATTTTCAGCCCCTGGAACCCGATGATGGAGCCAAAATGGGACCTGCTTGGCAGGATAGGCTTGATCGTGCTGCTTGGGTTGTTAAGCCTGGCGGCAAAAAGGGGTCAGAAAACACAGGCTCTCTGGCCTCTGCTGAGCGGGCTGTTCATCATGGCAGTGGCGGTCTCTCTGACGTGGATCATGGCTAATTATTTGATTGGCAACATTGGGTTGAGCGGCATGGATCCGCGCGGGTTCGCGTTGTTGAAACTGAATGACCTGGTGGTGATCGCTGTTACAGTCATCGGCATGTCGCGCTGCATGGGCTTCAGTTTTGGCGACCTTTACCTTCAAAAAGGAAAATTGAAACTCGGTTTACTGCTTGGCATTGGCACTTTTGTCGTAGCCGCTGCAACAGCCATTCCCTCCGGGCAATTTTTATTCAAACTCGACCCGGCAAAACTGGCCGGCTGGCAAACCTGGATTGGCTGGCTGCTGCTGTTCGTACTTGCCAACGGATTCATGGAAGAGCTGCTCTTTAGAGGACTTTTCCTGAAGAAACTGGAGTTGTTGTTAGGGGAGTTTTTCGCCAGCCTCACCATTGCCGTGGTTTTCAGCGCATTGCATTTCGGAGTAGGCTATACCTCGGACCAATGGATGTTCCAGGTTATCCTCATGCTGCTGGCAATGGCATTCGCCGCGGTGATGCAGAAGACTCGCTCCCTGTGGCCGGCTGCTCTCTTTCACGCGGGGATGGATATCTCCGTGATGCTGGGTATCTTCTCCAACCTGAAGTGAAGCGAGGCATCATGCATAAGCGACCGATGGCGTGGAAATGGTGATCAAACCAGCGGTAAAAAGCGCGGATGATTTCCAGTTTCAGGCAGAACAGGCTGCGGCTTTGGGGGATTGGCAAACCGCAGCGCAGTTGTATGCCCGCAGCACGGAACAGCGCGCTGCCATGCTTGCGCTCATCAACAAAGTGCAAGAGGGTCTGTCTTCGCAGCTGGAGATACAGAGTATCTACACCCTGGTGGGTAACAGCCTGTTGGAGACATTCAACGCCCAGGTGGTCATGATCTCTGAATATAACCCCGTCACCAACAGGATTTTCCATCAATACGGAGTGGAACGCGGGGTACGGCTGAACCTGCAGGAGTGGATGCCCCTAAACAACACCTGGGCAGAAATCGTGCGCACGCGTAAACCCCTGAAAATCAACCAACGTGAGTTAATTAAGTTGGTGGAGACAGGAAAAATGGGGATCGTCCCGGGGACTGAAATCCCCAAAACCTGGCTCGGGGTTCCCATGATGATTGGCAACACTGTCCACGGAGTAGTCTGCCTGCAGAACCTTGAACTTGAAGATGCCTTCAGCCAGGCGGATATTGATCTTCTGACGACATTGACGAACAGCCTGACGCTTTCACTTGAGAACGCCCGCCTCTTTGACCGCACGGAACGCATGCTGCGCCACCTGCGCACGGAAATGGATATCGCTCGCCAGACCCAGCGCAGCATCCTGCCGGCGCGCAATCCGCACAAGGCTGGGTACCAGTTCGGCACGCTCATCCTGCCCTCGCGCGCAGTGGGTGGTGATTTTTACGACTTCATCCCACTGGGAGAAGACAAGCTGGGTATCGTGATGGGAGACGTGTCTGACAAAGGCTTGCCTGCAGCGCTCTTCATGGCGCTCACCTTCAGCCTGCTGCGCGCTGAAAGCGAACGCAGCCTTGATCCAGCCGAGGTGCTGAACCATGTAAACAAAACCCTGTTGAAGATGAACGCCTCGGGCATGTTCGTGACCCTGTTGTACGGGGTATTGGATTACCGCACCGGGGTAATGCAGTACTCGCGCGCCGGACACCTGCTGCCGATCATACTGGATGGGCGCGGGGAACCAATGACACTGCGTATGGGTGTGGGGCAGCCTCTCGGGCTGTATTCTAAGGTGGCACTGGATGAGCAGGAAGTGGCAATCGTCCCGGGTGGGATGATGCTCTTCTTTACAGATGGTCTGAATGAAGCAGTGGACGAGAGCGGGGAGCAGTTCGGGTTGGGGCGGGTCGTGAAACTGCTGCAGGCCTCTCGTGGGGAAAGCGCCAAGGGCATCTGCCGGCGCTTGTGGGATGCAGTCAAGGAGTACAGCCGCGCCGCACCCCATCAGGATGACTTTGCCGTGCTGCTAATGAAGCGTGCATCCTCGGGCTCTAAATCCGCCGACCTGACCAAGCCAATCTACTGGTAACGTCAACCGGTCATTATTGGAATGGTTTGGCGATATTTTGCTTCGTTACCATTCCCTAATCTTGTTCCCCAATAACATCGTGTGGTCCAATCGAGATAACATTCAGGGGAGGACCGTGATCCTCCCCTGAAAATCCCTTTAATATTTCTTTTACTGGTCGGGGATTTGTGTCTGCGATTTCATAAAAAGTGACTGTAAAGAGCAAAAACCCTGACCTTCAAGGGTTTCTTTAAGGTGCAACCGCCTCTATGTCCACTGGCAGCGTGCATAAGGTAATACCTTCCAACACCAGGGCCCAGGAGGCTGTATATTTTCCTGCGGTGGCCGGGGCTTTCATATCCACGATTAGATTGAGTTCTCCACCAACCGGGACGGCTGTCGAGACATCAAAAATATCAGCCACGGTTTGCATCTTGGTGCCGCTAACGTATTTAAGATCCAGGTAACCCAGTTCCCAGGCATGCGCACCGATGTTCTGAACTTTCCATGCGCCGTCAAAATCACCGTTGAGGTTAACCTTGGTTCCGGCTGCAGGGGACGTGCCGAGCAACTTGCAGGCATAGAGAGCGGGAGTGGGAGTTTTTGTCTTTGTTGGCACAACCGGCACAAAAGTATTTGTGGCTGTGGGGATCACGACTTGAATTGTCGGTTGGAGGGTGGCCGTGGGGGGAGGTTCCTGGGTTGGGGCAACCGTGAATGTGCTGGTGGGCAGCGCTGCGGCGGTGCTGGTTTGAACTGCCGCGATAGCCTGCATCGTCTGATTAATGGCAGCATCAACAGTCGCCTGCAATACCAGGGGGTCTGGCGTGGGTGTTGGCGCAGGACCGAACAGGTTGCAGCCGGAGAGCAGCAGGCTAAAGGTGAGGATTATCGAGAGGATAAAAATAGTTTTTTGTCTTTTCATTAGATTTCTCCTTTACAAATTTAAACACGAATACCTAAACTCTATGACGTAACAACAATGCTTAAAGTTCCAATTATCATAATACCATCTGAACATCACGTCAAAATTGATTTACCCCCAATATTGAAGGATTATCGTTATCCAATTTCAAGATTGAGCAGATATTGGTTTTTATTAAAATTGTTGAAGACGGTTGTTTCTCAATCCCCGCACACGATAGGTATTTTAGGCTCATCATTAGCGTTAAGGGGTAAGCCCAGGTAAGCCGAAGGGTCTAGGGTGTTGCCGATCTCGAGTTCGTTGAGGTAATTACCGTAGCCGTCATCCTTCACGATCGAGAAGTGCAGGTGCACGCCTACCGGGTTCCCCGCGTTGCCGGAGTAGTTGCCCTGGTGTCCCAAAAGCGTGCCGGCCTTAACGAAGACCTCGTGTGTGCCGGGGGGAAAAGCTGGGTCAATGGTCGAAATGCCTTCGGCGTCTGCCATATGCGTGTAGTATGTCCAAATCTGCCGCCCGGATTCAAGCGGATCCGAGGGGATTCTTACAATCACGGTGGACTTCCAATCAGACTGGCGCGTGACATACCCATCGTAGGAGGCGTAAACCGGCGTAATGGCCACATCCGTGCCGGCGAAAATATCAATCCCCTGGTGGCGATGCCCGGGTCTGAACGAGTCATCCCATACGTAACCGATCAGCCCATAGGTTGGTAGGATGAAGGGCGCATCGCCGCAGCGTTCGAGAGGCTTGATCGCCCACTCTGTATTCGCGCCGTTGCCGCGGATCCAGGTGATTACATGGCGTGTACGCACGGCGTCCGGGGTGGGTGAGATGAAGACCAAATACACCGCCACGAGAGAGGCAATGATGATCAGCGAGAGGGAAACGAGAAGGAATTTACGCATACGGTGAATTGTCATTGCGAGCCCGTACTTTGGGCGCGGCAATCCCCAATTGTTATTCCAATTCTCCCAGCATAGACCACGGACCCGTCCATTGGATGCGCACAGCGCGCACCTCGCCGAGCAGATTCTCGTCAGTTTCAACGAAGACAAGCTTATTGGTGGGTGTGCGGCCTTTCCAACGCTTCTTGACCTTTTCCTCGAATAGGATGGGCTGGACGGTGTTCAAATAACCGGTGTGGATTTGGCGCACGATCCCTTCCTGCTGCTTTTCAAGCATGCGGAAACGGCGCCACTTTTCAGCAGCCGGCACATCATCTTCCAACTGACGTTCACTTACCGTGCCGCCGCGCGGTGAGTAACGCGCCAGGTGCGCCACATCCAGTTTCAACTCGTCCAGCAAATCGTAAGTTCGTTGGAACTGTTCCCCCGTCTCACCGGGGAAACCGACAATGATGTCGGTGGCAATGGAAACGCCGGGGATGCGCGCCCGGATCTTGTTCACCAGTGCGCGGTACTGGTCAGCGGTGTAGCCGCGTTTCATGTTTTCCAGCACCTGGTCATCTCCAGCCTGGTTGGGAATCTCGATGTGCGGCATAACCTTGGGCAGCGTTGCCACCGCCTCCAGCAGTTCATCGTTCATCCAGTTGGGATGCGAAGTGAGGAAACGCAAACGCTCGATGCCATCAATGGCGCTGATCTGCTCGAGCAAGCCCGCAAGGGTGGGGTAACCGGGTTGGTCGAGCCCGTAGCGGTCTACGATCTGACCGAGCAGAGTGATCTCTTTGATCCCCTGGGACGCCAGGGCATGTGCTTCCCTGAGGATCTCCTCTGGCGGGCGGCTGTGTTCAACGCCGCGGCGGTAGGGGATGATGCAGTAGGTGCATGCGTGTGAACACCCGTAAACCACGGGGATCCAGCCGATAACCTGGCTGCCTTCTGCCGGATGCGGAAGGAGCAGGTCACCATCCATCACGGCGTAACGCCGCGCGGTGGCAGCTTGTTCATCTTTATAAACCCCGCGCTGGATGAGGTATTCCACCAGTGGGGCGGGGTCCGAAGGCGGGGAAAAAACATCCACATAGGGGAACTTCTTGCGCAGCGGGTCGCTGTCTTTCATGCCTACCAGGCATCCCATCAGGTTTATCACCACCTCGGGGCGGCTGCGTTTGACAGGCCAGAGCGAAGTGAGACGTCCGTAAGCCTTATCTTCAGCTGACTGGCGTACCACGCAGGTGTTAAGCACGATGACATCGGCTTCCTCGATAACCGGAGAAAATTCATAGCCGAGATGCTCGAGCGCAGAAGAAACGCGTTCGGAATCCGCCACGTTCATCTGGCAGCCTTCAGTCCACACGTGATATTTCATGTGGGCGATTATAACAGCAGTATTCTGCGAATCGGGCTGAATGTGTCCGATTAATGGGTTTTCACTGGTTGTATTTGGTAAAATGGAATGAATATTATTCGGAAGATGGAGTCCTCAGTGGAAAATACCCCGCAAAAGAAGAATTTTGGAATAACCCTGCTGGTGCTTATTGTCACAGGTTGTTTACTGCTCAGTGCTGGGCTGGTAGTTGGGGGGTATTTCCTGATCAAATCCCAACGTAATTACACACCTCCAGTGCCTACTGCAGGACCGACCGTAGCACCAACCTCAAATAGCATCGCGGCACAAATGGATGTTATCCAGGAGCAGGTGACCAGTTTTCGCGGTTTGGGTTTGCTCA
This sequence comes from uncultured Anaerolinea sp., assembly GCA_964533735.1. Lineage (GTDB taxonomy): Bacteria > Chloroflexota > Anaerolineae > Anaerolineales > Anaerolineaceae > UBA6107. The sequence goes on from CAZHMD010000022.1 coordinate 6,673, forward strand.
CAGGCCTGCAGCGTGACATGATGAGCGAGGAAGAGTTGAAAGATGTGGTGGTTAATGAGTTCTTTGCGGACTACACTCCGGAAGACGCTGCTAAAGACGCGCTTGAATTGAAGGTTTTTGGCTTGCTGGAACCGGATTTCGACCTGCTGCAGTTCTACCTTGATCTGTATTCCGAGCAGATCGCGGGTTATTACGACAGCGAGACCAAGGAAATGTACGTGGTAGGTGGAGAATTCACCGGTTTGGAGCGCCTAACCTATGCCCACGAGTACACCCATGTGCTTCAGGACCAGCATTTTGACCTGGAGAACGGGTTAAATCTTAATGATGACACCTGTGAAGTGGATACCGAATACTGCGCGGCAGCTTCAGCACTGGTGGAGGGGGATGCCTCCCTGTCGGAGCAGTTCTGGTTCCTCGCCAACGGCACCGAGCAGGACCGCAACGATATCCTCAATTTCCAGCAAACCTATTCAAGCCCGGTGTATGATTCCGCGCCGGCTTTCATGAAGGAAGATTTCCTTTTCCCCTACCAGCAGGGATTTGATTTTGCCAACGCGCTATACAGTCGCGGTAAATGGGCAGCAATCGACGCGGCCTATGCTAATCCGCCTGTGACCACCGAGCAGATACTCCACCCCGAGAAATACCCCGATGACAAACCGGTGCCAGTTGAGATCGCGGATTACATTACTGAACTTGGACCGGGCTGGAGCGAGTACGACCGCAATGTGATGGGCGAATGGTACACCTATCTTGTCCTGGGAGCTGGACGCAGCGCCAATATCCGCCTTGACCAGGACGACGCCAAAACCGCTGCCGCAGGCTGGGGAGGGGACACCTACCTATTCCTGATCAACGAAACGAGCAGTGATACAGCATTTATCTGGCTCAGTACCTGGGAAACGCAGAAGGACAGCAATGAGTTCTTTACTGCCAGCCGCGATTATGGTAACGCGCGCTGGGGGACCAGCACTGAATCATCCAATGACAAGGTCAGCTGGAATTCAACGCAGGATGGACTCATCAGCATGGTACGCAGCGGCAAGAACGTACTTTGGGTGATCAGCCAGGACGAAAATGTGTTGGACGTTTACCTTCCGATCATAGGGCAGTAAACATGCCCATCGACCTGGCGCGGGTAAAAGGGTTGTGCTTTGATGTTGACGGCACCTTAAGCGATACAGATGACCGCTGGGAGTCTGTGATCACCCGATTGCTCGGACCGCTGCGTTTTCTCTTCAAGAAGGGTAATCCTCAACCTTTTGCGCGCTGGTTGTTGATGGTCACCGAATCCCCGTTGAACGGCCTCTACCACTGGTTGGACCGCCACAGCCTGGATGACAACGTGGCACGTCTCCTGAGCCGGCTGACACACATGAAACAGGGTAAAAAACACAATTTCTGGCTAATGCGTGGCGCACTTGAACTGTTGACCGGGGTGCAGCGTAGATACCCGCTATCAGTCGTAAGCGCGCGCGATGAAGATACCACCACCCGCTTTTTGGAGCAATTTGACCTGGGGAAATTCTTCCGCGCAGTGGTCACTTCACAGACATGCGAACTCACCAAGCCATTTCCGCAGCCGGTGATCTGCGCCGCTGGTGCCATGGGATTAACCCCCGAGGTGTGCGTGATGATCGGGGATACCACGGTTGACATCCTGGCGGGTAAGCGCGCGGGTGCGCAGACGGTAGGTTTGTTGTGCGGGTTTGGCACTGAGGACGAATTACGCAAAGCCGGCGCAGACCTGATCGTGCGCGACCTGGAGGAGTTATACCGGGAGATTCTCCCCGACTTGCGGATGCCTTAATCTGCTGCTGTTATTGAGAATTGGATGGTGGGGCTCTGCGCAGAATTGCCGGCGGAGTCCCATGCTTTTAATTGCACAGTATGCTTGCCGGTTTTTGTGCGCAATTGCCAGGCGTACGGGGTTTGTGTTTGTGTGCCGGCCAGCTTGCCATCCACCCACCATTCCACTTTGAAGAGCGGAGAGGCGTCCTGGACAGCTGCGCTCAGGGTGACAGCGCCGTTGACGAGCTGTAACTCCTGGTCTGTCAGTGGAGTGGAGACAACAATCGAAGGGGGAGTATTGTCCACGGTCACCTGAAGCACTGCCTGGTGAATCTCTTTTGAAGCACTGACCACCAGCAGGCGGATGGCGTACAAGCCGTCAAGGGTGGTGGTATCCCATTCCAGCAGTTGACCTTCGCTCACGGGTGTAGCAATTGGATCGCCAAGCTGCTGCCAGGATTCAGGATTAATGCCCTTACCCACCTGGATGGTGTAGTAGCTGAAATCATCCCCGCCTGCGGTGCCGCTGATCTTAACTTTGCCGCCGACGACACTAAACATTTCGGGTGCGGTCAGGAGCGCATCAGGGTCAAGCGCCAGGTACGGGATGGAATCGTAACCGGCAGGAGCAACTGTATAACCGTTGTCTATAGCCCATTGGCGCAGCTCAGATGGTACATTCATCACCACAGCTTCTTCGATCAACTCGGGGTCTGTGAAAATGGTGGCGCGCTGGCCGGTTTCGCGGTTGACCTGCACCTTTTCGTATAGGGTGTCTGGAGCAACCGGCTCATTGCCGGAAAGGAAGACTTCCTGCCGGGTGGCAGGGCAGTCCAGCGAGGGGAGCATCCCGGAAGGCACACACACTTCCATAAGTTTAACACCCGAGGGCATGCCCCACCCGCTGTCGGCGAGGCCGCGGGTGGCGTACTTGATCATGGCATTCCATAATCCTGCTGGCACGAGCGCACCTATTTCAGCCGAGCCCGGCTGGGGCAGCCCCATCCAGGTGACCACCACAACGTCCGGGGTATATCCTACCGTCCATGCCTGGCTTTTATCTGTCACCTGCCCGACCTTCACCGCAAGGTTCTGCCCGGTTTCCAGCGGATTGGGGTAACCGTAACTGTCACGCCAGGCTGTCACATCACTCAAGATGTTATTTACCAGGTACGCCAGCGGTTCGCTCAAAGATGTACTGATGGATGGCAGCGATCTGTCAAGGACTAGGCGGTTGCTGGTGGATGTGACCATTTTGATGAGGTTGGGTGCGATCCTGCCATCAGCTCTGGTTACTCCTGCCTGCAGGCCTGAATTGGCAAGTGTGGCGTAAGCCGCTGCCACTTCGATCAGGCTGGACTGCAGTTTTGATGAATAGAGGTCAGGTGCGCTGGCAGGAGTGATGGCGGAAAAGCCAAGCGCTTCTGCAACCTTTGACACGCGTGTTACATCCACCTGGTTAGCGAGTTGCACCAGCGGGGTCAGATAGTCTCCAACAATCGCGGAGCGCAGGCTGACCGGACCATGATAGAGTCCATCCGGGTTTGCCATGACCGACCCCTGATCCTCAGAGACAGGAGTGTCCCACCTGAGTGACGCCGGCGAAAACCCGCTGGTGAATCCTGCCAGCGCGATGAAAGGGCTGACCAGCGTGCCGGGTTGATAACCGCTGTCGGCTCTGGTCTCGCCGTTGTGGCGCGTCGGTCCCATGTAAGCCAGGAGTTCGCCAGTCTTGGGATCCAGGATAAGACCTGCTGTGGCCAAACCCTGCCCTTCCAGCCCGGTGAAGATGCGCGTGGGCAGCAGCAGGGCAGCCTCGCATTGCTCAGATTCGTAAGCCACACCTGAAGCGCTGGGGTTTTCGAAAACCAGCATCTGGGTGGTGGCAGCACACGTGAATTGATGCTGCAGGTTTGAATCCAGCGTCGTGCGCACGATCAATCCGCCTCGCTCAAGGCGGCGCTGACCGAATTGTGATTCCAGCTGCTGCAGCACGAGGCGCGTGAAGGCTGGCGCACTGGATTGCGTATCTGCCTGCGATACCCGCAGGGTCATTGTTTGGCGTACGGCTGCGGAGAATTCCTCTGTGGTGATGATCCCCTGCTCAGCCAGGTCAGCCAAAAAGAGGCGCTGGGATTCCAGGGCGACCCCGGGAGCATCGAGGGGGTTCAACGCGGGGGCATCCAGCAGTACCGTCAAGAGGGCGGCGTCACCCAGGGTCAGATCGCGGGCAGATTTCTGCAGGTAAAGTTGAGCGGCGCTCTCAGCCCCGTATGCCAGGTGTCCAAAGTAAGCGCTGTTGAGATACCATTCCAGCACACGCGTGCGTCCGTATTCCTTTACCACCTGGGCAGCCAGAAGGCGCATGCGCAGGTTGCGGTTGGAGGACGGGGGTTCATCCCATAACAACAGGTCGCTCACCAGCCGTTCGGTGATGGTGGCGGGCTGCGGATCGCGCCAGTTTTTGAGGGAATACCCGGGATTTTCCCAGAATGTGGGGTCCAGGGACGCCACCACCGCGCGTACCAGCTGCGGGCTCACATGGTGGGGTTGAGCTGGGTCAATGACCAGATACTCGCGGTTGATGCCCGGGTTGGAGAGGGTCAGGAGTGTTTCAGAGCCGCTGCGGTCGGTCAGGAGGGTGGGAAGGAGCAGTTCACCGTCTTCGCCGTTCAACAGGACGGGCAGGATCTCAATCGAGGGGAGGTTGGCAGCAAAGCGCGTGTACGTTAGTCCAGCCAGGAACAATAGACCTGCAACAACTAAAGAGATTACTGCTGTCAGCGCTTTGGCAAGCGGTTTTAAGACAGGCAATAACCCCCGTGAAGGGGTTCGGCGGTTCCTGCGGCGATTTTTGAGGAGTAAATACAGGTCAGCTTTACGCACGGGTTGTCATTTTGTGGGAGTAACCCCTGGGCTTGGGGTTGTGGTGAAAGTGAGAATGCTGCCGGGTGTACGCGTATTGGTGGCTGTTGAAGATGGTGTTGGAGTGACAATGTCCAGATACTCCGCCAAAGCCTGCGTGCGCAAGTCCTCGGGAACATCAGCAAGCGGTAAAGCCAGGAAGGCTTCGTAATCACGGATGGCAGCGGACATTTCATCAAGACCAATCAGCGCAACCGCACGCCAGTAAAGCGCAATCGCCTCTTCCTGTGGGGTGTCGGCAACATCAATGGCGTCCTCGATATAGTTATAAGCCGCACCAGCGAAGGATTCAGACAGGAGGACGCGCGCTTTGCCAATGAACCCGCCAAAGGAGCGGTAATTGAGCTGCAGCGCGGTGATGTAATTCTTGTCTGCGTCGTCTGGTTTGCCCTGAACCATGTAGATATCTCCACGCAGGAGATAGGCGTTCTCCACCTTGTTGTTAACGCTGATCACCTGGTTGATGGTCTCGAGGGCTTTATCGTATTCCTCCAGGTGGAAGTAAGCATTGGCCACCAAAAGTTGGGCTTCGGAGTCGAGCGGAACATTTTTCAGGTATGTCAGCAGCGGAACAGCCGAATCTTCATAACGTCTGTTAACCTGCAGGATCTGCCCCCACAGTTTGTAGACAGGTATGTACGAGATATCCATGGTACGAGACTTTTCCACCTCGGTTAACGCAGCAGCCGGGTTGCCGAGCAGGAGGTGCACGCGTGCACGGTAAAACTCCACGAGAGCCGACACGGGTACCGCCTGTGAATATCTGTCCAACCACAGCAATGCGTTCTCTGGTTCGCCTTTTACCAGGTAGATATTGGCAAGTTCCAGCATCACCTCGTGCAGATTGGGATCCATTTCGAAGGCTTTGACAAAGAATACCAAGGCCGCATCCGCTTTGGTGGGATTGGTTATCAATGCGAGGCGCCCCTTGCCCAGGTAAGCTGGCGCGAAGGCGGCGTTTGCCTTGATGGCAGCGTCGTAGGCGGCGGCAGCCTCTTTAGTATTACCCTGTTGGCGGTATATCTCTCCCAACAGGTAATGCAGATCAGCAGCCCCCGGTTCCTCCTGGATCACCTGTTTGAGGAACTCGGCTGCCCGACCCCAATCCTTAAGCGCGTAGGCTTTGAGGGCTGTGGAGTACGCCTCGGAACGATTGTGCGGCGTGGCGGCGTAAAGCGGGGTGGGGGTAAATGTAGCGCTCAGGACGGTGTCCAGCAGTTGTACGCCTTCGGTTGTGGGCGTTATGGTAGGCGTGATGGTGATGGAGGGTGAAGGCGTTAGCGTTACCCGCAGGATGGTGGAGGGGTCCGGTCTGTAGCGGTTCTGCTGGGCTATGTAGATGCCGCCGGCGATCACGCCGACCACGATCAGCCCGAGAATGGTCAAGCCAACGATCTTCTTCCTGGGTGTTTTTGGTTGAACGCGGGCTTCCCGTTTCAATTCCAGGCTGGTTTTCCAGTTGGTGGCAACCTGCGAGACCTTCCAATCAGGAACTGGATCCTCGATGTTTTCACCGATCAGGCGCAAACCGCGGATGGCGAGGTGATTTTGGGGGTCGAATTTAAGTACTTCATGCAGGCAGACTCCCCGCTCTTTTGTCGTTTCCACCGCGGCGCTCATCCCGATCCAGTAATCCGGATTCTGGCGGTTGAGCTTGAGCAGGCGGGTGAACAGGTCACGCGCTTTGGGGAAATCCCGTTGCTTGATGGCTTCAAGCCCTTCCTGGTAGAGCCGTTCTTCGGGAGTCATGCACTGAGTGTAGCATAGCCCGAACTAGCGGGCAAGTTCATTTTGCAGAGTATAATGCGGGGTATGAAACCGATAAAATGCATGATCATTTCACTGGCTGCAGTGCTCACCCTTTCGGCTTGCTCCAATGCCGCCCCCACAATTGTGCCTACAGAAAAAGCCCCCGGAGCTTTACTGACGCCGTACGTTACCATTACACTCACTCCCACCGCCACGAGCACGCCCATAGATGCCCCCACAGCCACCCCGGCGCCAACCCTAAGCCCGACACCGCGCCTTTACACCGTGAAGGCAAAGGACACCCTGCAGGTGATCGCCTTTCGCCACGGGTTAACGCTGGATGAGCTCAAAGCTGCCAACCCGGAGGTGAACGCCTATTTGCTCGTCGTGGGAAGCACCCTGGTGATTCCGCCTTCTTCATCTGTTACCGGTACACCTCAGGCGCAGGAGGAAACCCCCACCACGTTGACGGTGGGAGCCGCTTACTGCAGTCCAACGGCTACCGGCGGAGCTTATTGTTTTGCCACGGTGACCAACGAGCAGCCCTTTGAAGTTGCCAATGTGTCTGCCGAATTCAGGCTCACAAACCCGGTAACCGGGGATGTGCTGACGAAACCGGCAACACTCCCGGTAAGCCGCATCAAGGAAGCCTCCTCAGTACCTGTATTTGCCTATTTCCAACCACCGGTTTTTGCCATCCCGCAGGTAACGCTCCAACTGCAAAGCGCCATCCAGGCGGGGGTGGCTTCCACCGCGCCGGTGGTGACGGTTGCAGAACCGCTGATCCAGATAACGACTGACGGCAGCTCTGCCAGCGTGAGCGGTGCGGCGGCGGTGGATGCTGCCAGCACGGCTGCCAGCAAGGTTTGGATCACCGCAGTGGCGTTTGACGCTCAGGGGAACGTTCTGGGGCTGCGCCGCTGGGAGAGCCAGCAGCCCATCAAGGCAGGCACGCCGGTTCCATTTGAGGTGTGGGTGTACAGCACCGGCGGTACGATCGCCACAGTTGAATTGTTTATCGAAGCAAATTCCTGATCAGGGTTTTGTCCAGAAGATGTAACTACCGCCAGCGCAGACAGGTTCACTGATGCTGCCGCTGAGGCATACCTGGTAGGGCAGGATGGAGCCATTGGGGATCCCGGTCAGCGCAGGGATCAGAATGGAAGACGTCCCTTCCGCGGAGGTTGCCGGGAGGGTGCTTTCGTAAACGCTGCCATCCGGCAGGCTTATCTGCAGCACAGATTCCAGGCCCGGGATCGGCTGAGCGTCACCCTGGCGCAAAAGCACAATACTGATGCGCTGGGTTTGCCCGGCGGAGAGCTGCTTGATTTCCTCGCTCACCTGCATGGCTACCGTATTGGGAGAGATGACGAAATAGTCCTGCAGCGCGTTGGTGGCGCGCATTTTGTCGAGGTAAAGGCTGCCGAGCGCTGCAAGCTGGATCTGCTCATCGGCTGAATTCGCAGGCAGGTATTCCAGGCAGTAATTTTCAAAACACTGGCGGTATACCCCGGGAATGCTCTCGCTGACCTCAGCGATGGGCTTGCCTGAAATTCTCATACCGCCGTGGGCATTGATGAAATCATCAAAGAGGATCGGCACGTGATACCCCAGCACGCCTTCAACAGTGTAAAACACCATGCCGTCCTGGTTGCTGTAGACTTTCGCACCTGGCGGGGTTGATGGCATCTCCAGCAGGATGGCAGCGGGGCGCAGCTTCACGCTGCCGCTGCCCGGCGCGGCGAAGATGACAGCGTTCTGATAGACCTGCTCCTGCATACCGTCCGCAGCCAGGTACGCCTGGGTGAGCGGAGCGCCAAAAATGGTGGCAGCGCCGATCTTTTCAAGCCCGGCGCTGAAAACCCGGTCAACCTCAAGGGTGGTGGAAGTATGGATGACGGCATCCACCGCGGGCTGGTAGGCGCAGCGCTCAGCGCAGCTGGCAGCGCCGTAGGCTAAAAGATGCACACTGCCGGCGGGGTCGCTGAAGTTGCGGTAAAAGCCCACGTTCTCAAAATATTGTTCGATGCGCTGCTGGGCATAATTCATGCGTGCCTGGGTGATGGGGCTGCCGGCGTATGCCGTGCCGGAGAGATCCTCGTAGAAGGGAATGAATTCGTCGTAGATGGAGAAACCATTCACCACCATGCTGCTGGTGGCGGGGTTGGCGGGGTTCGGCTCCTCGCGCATCCCCAGTGCCAGCCCGAGGGGGTAAAGGCGGTAACGCTCAGTGCCGGTGCCTGAGGGGTCCAGGCAGAGGAGCGCGTTGACCGTGTACTGGCATTCGTTGTTTTCATACACAAAACTCTGCGAAATGGCGGGACCAAACACGTCCTCCCCGCCCAGGGAACGGTAAAACTCGCGGTAGCCACCGCTCACTTCGTAGGTGGTGCCTGGGGAGACCGGCGCCTTGCAGCCGACGAGCACCAGGGCGATTACTGGCGCCAGGATAATGAGGAGTAAGGTGCGCAAAACGGTTTTCATATGGTTTCTTTAATGATTATAGTGCAGTCCGTTATTCAAATGAAAAAGGTGTCATTGCGAGCCTTGTTCTTAGGCGAAGCAATCCCCAACTAATGTATAAGGCACAAGTAACCTACTGTGGTTTTCAGAGATAAATGATTCGAATTAATCCTCAGTAACAATAGGATTCAATTCGATTGTGTCATGGACATTTTTAAGAGATGCTCCTTGTAAGCGGATGGCGAGAACGAATGGGACTCGTACCTAAGTTTCGATAGGAAACGATGCTAATAACGAATAGGGCGGTTGGTGAGGATCGAGCCTGGGGAGAAAATGTTGCGTTAATACTATTGTTGCACAAAAGGCTGGAAATACAACTTGCCTGTTTGGCGAATTTTTAAGCCAATACTTGCCAATTTGGCAAGTTTTTAAGGGTTTCTGCATATGGTACAGGGGAATATGCTTAACTTGATAATTAAAAAGGAATTTCTTCTTCAATAGGAAAAATACTAACCAAATAGGTTATATATGTAGCAACGACGCTCATAATAAATTCTGCATCAATTGAGTCGCAACGATTACCCTCTAATGCAGCGTGACCAACACCTTTTGCGCTACCCCTGTAACCATGAATTTTTATCATAGATTCTGCAATAGGTGCAGGAATATGCTTTGATCCATTACCTTTTAATTGGTTTATGGCTTTGGCGAAATCATCAGAAGCCTTTTTACCTGTTAGTATTTCTACACAGGCTTCAAGTCCACAAAGAGCGTCTTTTACGCAATTTTCAGCATCTGGTTGTGGTCGCTGATTGAATGCTTTTCTCGCCTTGTTAAAAAGATTCGCGACTCTTTCAAGACGTGGTTCTGCAAGTACGTATCCCACACTCTCTAGCGCTTTTCTAGTTTGAGGTCTTCCTCGACGAACAATAACTCCTTCAATAAACTCAAAGTTAATGCTTTCTTCAATGAATATAGTGTTAATTTCATCTAAAAAATATTTTCTGACTGCGTCAAGTGAAATGTAAGTATCAAAGTACTCCATTTCCTTGAGTAATTTAGAATATGTTCGCTCGCAAAAGTATAAAATGTTTTCCCAACCCATCTTTATTAATAACCCATTCAGTTCCACTAAGAATGTATCACAAGTAATTCCACTTACATCATAGGTAACAAATCTACCAATTCGATTTAATTCGAGCACAACATCCTTTTCAGATGTCAGATAGTTTTTATTATTAAGATCTTGAAATAAAAATAAGAGCGCTGTAATCGCTGTTTGTGGAAAGCCTTCAATTAGTCGAGGATTATTCTGAACAATTGATTTGATTCCAGCCATTTTCAACCTCTTTCAATCAATTTAGCATCAGATGGGAAAAGAATAAAAAAATTCTTGCGGCGAACACCCTTTCGTTATATCAATACTTTAAAAAGAATTCAGTGTTATCGATAAACCAAGGTAATGAAATATTTTGTATTTCAGGCACATGTTGAAATTCGACTTCCTGTGAATAACCATCCCAGAAATTCGTAAGGTTTTTTTCAAGAATTGCTATTATTATTTCCTCACTGATTCTTAGAAATTTACTTGAAATATCGGTTGTTTCATCAATTAAGATTTTCAATGCCAAAATTGAATTATTTGGCTCAATTAAATTAAGTAAGGCATGAATCGAGGCAACTTCTGCAAAATAGAAAAGGTTATTACCTCTACTCCCTTTCTCACTATAAAGAACGAGGTCATCAGAAATATCTGGAAATGCCTCTACTGTTCCTTTTCCAGAATAATGAGCACTGAAATAATTACGTATCGGTTTTAGAATATTGGATTTTGAAAAGTAATTTTTAAGATAATCTAATTGTTGTTTGCCTTCAGGGGTGAGAAAAGAAGAATATTTATTTGAAGATTGTAGAGTAAAAAATTTATTTGTTAATAATTCAAAACCCGCAAATAATTTTCCAGCAAGCAATTGTAGGAAAAAGAAAATAAATGTAAATCTACCATCTCTTTCAGCCTCGTTTATGGGTTTATTATTTGCTGATAATAGTATGACTTTTAATAACATGGTTACTTCATTGCAAAAATGAGAAAGCGAAAACAACAACTCTTGGTCTTTCTTTGGTAACTTCAATAATTCAGTTTTGGAAATTTTTGCAGTATATATTTGTATGCTCATATCTACCCCATGATAATTTAACTAAGATTAACTAAAAATATTATTCCATCGAACGTGCGGGAATGGCTTTGTTGATCTCGGACAAGTGGCGGTTGGTATTGCGGAGGGCGACAACAACGCACCGGTTGTGGCTGTAGCACACGTCTTCTTCTACCTTCTTGATGTTGGTTTCAGCGGTAGATGTCATGTATTATTCACTCTTGTAGATCCCCATTGCGGGTTAATTGTATAACGAAATTGGAGAAGCGAATTACAAATTCAATTCGGACGATTCATGAATCGCCCTACTTGTCTCCGGCCTTCATCAAGATGGTAGAATTCAGATAACAAAACACGGAGGAATTCCAATGACAGATGTGGTGATCGTTGATGCGCTGCGCACGCCGATCGGTGCTTTGGGCGGCGCGCTTGCCCGCGTGCGCGCGGATGACCTGGCGGCGCTGGTGTTAAAAGAGATCGCGCTGCGCAACACGCTGGATGGCAGCGAGATCGATGAAGTCTATTTCGGCTGCGCCAACCAGGCGGGTGAAGACAACCGCAATGTGGCGCGCATGGCTGCCTTACTTGCCGGGTTCCCCTCTTCCGTACCGGGAATCACGCTCAACCGCCTGTGCGCCTCCGGGCTGAGCGCGGTCAACAGCGCCTTCCACGCCATTAAAGCCGGCGAGGGGGAAGTGATGCTGGCGGGCGGGGTGGAGAGCATGAGCCGCGCGCCGTATTCCTTCCCCAAGGCGGAGAGCGGCTTCCCCTTCGGCAACCAGACAGCGTACGACACGGCTTTAGGCTGGCGTTACCCGAACCCAAAAATGGCGGAACTCTACGGCACTGAACCGATGGGCGAAACCGCCGAAAATATCGCTGCGCAGACGGGCATCACCCGCACCGAGCAGGACGCCTTCGCAGTGGAAAGTCACCGCCGGGCGGTGGCTGCCATGGATTCCGGCAAATTCGCCGGGGAGATCCTGCCGGTGAGCATCCCGCAGAAGAAGGGGGATGCGCTGGTGGTAGACACCGACGAACGACCCAGGCGCGATGCCACGCTGGAATCCCTGGCCAGACTCAAGCCCGCCTTCAAAGCGGACGGCAGCGTGACAGCGGGCAATTCCTCCGGCATGAACGACGGCGCGGCGGCACTGCTGGTAATGAGCGCGGACAAAGCAAAACAATTGAAACTGCAGCCGCTGGTGAGGATCATTGCCAGCGCCAGCGCCGGGGTGGAACCGCGCGTGATGGGACTGGGTCCGGTGCCGGCGGTGAACAAAGTCCTGGCGCGCGCCGGACTGAAAATCACGGATATCGGACTGGTGGAACTGAACGAAGCCTTTGCCGTGCAGGCGCTGGCAGTGATGCGCGAACTCGGGCTGGATGCCGCGCTCACCAACGTCAACGGCGGCGCCATCGCGCTGGGGCATCCTTTAGGCTGCTCAGGCGCGCGCATCCTCACGACTCTCATTCACGAAATGAAGCGGCGCGCCCCGCTGGTAAAACGACCATATTACGGCCTGGCAACCCTGTGCGTGGGGGTTGGGCAGGGTGAAGCTACCATCGTGGAATGGATCGGGAGGTAAGCCGGCACTTTAATTATTGGTAGAAAGGAGCATGGAGATGACCAATTCAGTTTTCATCGCCACAAGCCTGGATGGTTTTATCGCCGCAGCAGATGGCGGCATCGATTGGCTGGTGGAGTTCCCCAACCCGGACAACAACGATTACGGATTCGCGGAATTCTCAAAAAAGATAGACGCCCTGGTGATGGGACGCAATACCTACGAAATAGTGCTCACCCTTAAGGAATGGCCCTATCCGATGCCTGTTTTCGTGCTCAGCCATGCAAACCCGGAGATTCCCGAAGCGTTAAAGGACAAAGTGAGCATGCTCCAGGGGGAGCCTGAAGATGTGGTGAAGGAGATGAACCGCCGCGGATACCACAAACTGTATATCGATGGGGGAAAAGTCATCCAAAGCTTTTTGCGCGAGGATCTCATCGATGAGTTGATCATCACCACGGTACCCATCCTGCTGGGTGACGGCATCCCATTATTCGGAAAAATCCCTCAAAGCCTCAATTTTCAACTGGTTAAAACAGAATCTTATCCTTCCTCCCTGGTTAAGTGTCATTATGTTAGAGCCAGGTGAAACCTCATCAAAAGTGACCAGCGATATCACAGGAAATGACGAAAAACACCCCGGTACCAATTGCAATTTTGGAAGGTGATGTGTGACACTTCCCTTTTTTGGCAGAAACGGTGATAATGGGGAGGCTTGTGAAGGCAAAAACTCTCAGGAGGTATGAATGCCCGTTAAGGGACGAATCGAAGTAGACGAGTTGTACTGCAAGGGCTGCGAGGTATGTGTTGTCTCGTGTCCCCAGGAAGTGCTGGCGCTTGCTAACGATCACATCACCGCCAAGGGATATCACCCTGCCACATTAAGGTCTGAAGGCTGTACCGGCTGCGGCATTTGCGCCATTGTATGCCCGGAAGCCGCCATCAGCGTGTACCGCGAAAAAACCGGCGCTGCCCGGTAACCCAAACAGGAGGTTCTGCATGGTTCGAGAGCTAATGAAAGGCAACGAAGCTGTCGCAGAAGCTGCTGTAAGGGCTGGAGTGGCAGCTTATTTCGGGTATCCGATCACCCCGCAAACCGAATTACTTGAATATATGTCTCACCGCATGCCGGAGCTTGGGCGCGCATTCGTCCAGGCTGAGAGCGAGCTGGCTGCCATTAACATGGTCTACGGCGCCGCCTGCACCGGGCAGCGGGTGATGAGTTCCTCCTCCAGCCCCGGCGTGAGCCTGATGCTGGAGGGCATTTCCTACATCGCCGGCACCGAACTGCCCATGGTGATGGTGAATGTGATGCGCGGCGGCCCGGGGCTGGGCAACATCGCCCCTGCCCAGGCGGATTACAACCAGATGGTGCACGGCGGCGGGCACGGCGATTACCGCCCAATCGTTCTGGCACCCGCCAGTGTGCAGGAATCCATTGACCTGACGGTACTGGCGTTTGACCTGGCGGATAAATACCGCTCCGTGGCTGTTCTATTAACAGACGGCTCCCTGGGGCAGATGATGGAACCCTGCGAACAACCCCCGATGCAGCCGATGCGCACCAAGTTTGCGGATTGGGCTGTAACGGGTTCCGAGGGTCGAGAACGGCGCTTCCTCACCTCGATCAACCTCAACCCGCAGATGCAGGAGGAATTGAACCTGCGCCTGCTGCGCCGCTGGCAAGAAGTGGAAGCCAACGAGGTACGCTACAAGGAATACTTTATGGAAGACGCGCGTTTTGTGGTCACCGGATTCGGTTCCACCGGGCGGGTAGCTTTATCCGCGGTGCGCGCTGCACGGGCTGAAGGCATCCCGGTCGGGCTCATCCGCCCCATTACGGTCAACCCATTCCCGCGCAAGGTCTTTAGGGAACTGGCTGACAAAATGGAAGGCATGCTGGTGGTGGAAATGAACGCCGGGCATATGCTGGAAGACGTGCTGGCTGCCACCGAACACAAGGTACCGGTTGAATTTTACGCGCGACTGGGCGGCATCGTGCCATTCGCCGATGAGATCCTCGACGAAATTCGCAGGCTGGTAAAGGGACCCATCCCAACTGCAGGTCATCCGCGTGACCGCTGGCTGAACCGTTTACAGGTAAAGAATTAGAGGAGCGAGAATGGTGATCAATTCTACTGAAATGGAAACCGTTGTTTACCAGCGGCCGGAAGCGCTGACCGATGGCAGCACGCATTACTGTCCCGGCTGCACCCACGGCACCGCCCACCGCCTCATCGCGGAAGTGATCGATGAGATGGGGCTGACTGAACGCATGATCGGCGTGGCTTCCGTGGGCTGCTCGGTATTCGCCTACAACTATTTTGATTTTGACTTTGTGCAGGCACCGCACGGGCGCGCTCCGGCGATGGCGACAGGCGTGAAGCGCGTGCTGCCCGAGCGCATTGTAATGACCTACCAGGGTGATGGCGATTTAGCCTCCATCGGCATGGCGGAGATCGTACATGCCGCCGCCCGCGGCGAGAACATCACCGTGTTCTTTTTGAATAACACCAACTACGGCATGACGGGCGGACAAATGGCGCCCACCACGCTGCCCGGGCAAAAGACCACCTCTTCCATTCATGGACGGGACGTGGAGACCCAGGGTTACCCCATCCGAGCGTCCGAACTGCTGGCTACGCTGGACGGTGCCTCTTACGTGGTGCGCCGCTCCCTGCACGACCCCAAGAACATCCGCATGGCCAAAAAAGCCATCCGCACCGCCTTTGAAGTGCAGGTGCGCGGGCTGGGCTTCTCGATGGTCGAATTCCTGTCCATCTGCCCGACCAACTGGGGAATGACGCCGGTGGAGTCACTGCACTGGCTGGAAGAAAAGATGGTGCCTTACTATCCGATCGGTGATTACAAAGTGCACCCGGCCATTGCCGAGATCAAGCTCTAAAGGGAGAGGGATATGCAGACTGAGATCATTGTGGCGGGGTTTGGCGGACAGGGCGTTTTGTTTGCCGGTCAACTGCTGGCGTATGCCGGCATGGACGAGGGCAAGAACGTCACCTGGATCCCTTCTTACGGTCCTGAAATGCGCGGGGGCACGGCCAACTGTACGGTGGTGGTCTCCGATGAAGAGATCGGCGCTGCGCTGGTGCTCAACCCTACCGGGGCGATCGCCATGAACCGCCCCTCGCTGGATAAATACGAAGAACTGGTCAAACCGGGCGGGGTGCTGGTGGTGAATACCTCCATGGTCGACCGCAAGACCACGCGCACGGACATCAAGGTGGTGGAAGTGGATGGCAACGCCATCGCCGAGAGCCTGGGCGACAAACGCATGACCAACATGGTGTTATTGGGTGCGCTGCTGGGCAGCCTGCCGGTGCTGCCGCTGGCGTCCATTGAAAAGGCGCTCAAGGGGCACCTGCCGGAGCGGCATCACAAGCTGCTGCCGAAGAATTACGAAGCTCTGCACGCCGGGGCGAAACACAAACCCAATTAAGTTGTACTCCAACTGCCGGGGCTTGACCCCGGTAGTTTTTTCACCAGTGCTGCTTGCAATCACTATGCGATTATGATATAGTTAATGGACACTTGAGGGAACCAGCGATGTTCTCTCTCACAATCAAATCGCTCTTGCAGGAGTGATTTTTGTTTATGCTCTCAGGTGGCACCCACGGGTGGGAAACGTTCCGATCCAAAAGATCACATTATAGAAGGACAACAACTATGTCAACCTCATTTTTGACACGTGATGGCTACGAAAAGCTACAGGAAGAATTGGATTTTCTGCGCACCGATAAGCGCGAGGAAATCGCCGTGCGTTTGCACGAAGCCATAGAAGGCGGAGAACTATTGGATAACGCCGAACTGGAAGCCGCCAAGAACGAACAGGCTTTTGTGGAAGGACGCATCAAGGAACTTGAGATCCTGCTGGCGACCGCGCGTGTGGTGGATGAAAAAGCCCTCAAGGTGGAAACCGTGCAGGTGGGCACCAAGGTGCTCATCCAGGTGGAAGGCCGGAAAGAAAAAGAAGAATATACCATTGTCGGCGCGGCTGAAGCTGATCCGCTGAACGGCAAAGTTTCAAATGAATCGCCGCTCGGCAAGGCTCTGATCAACAAGAAGGAAGGCGACAAGGTTCAGGTTGAGGCGCCGGTTGGCTCGTTAAACGTCAAGGTGCTCAAGGTGAACTAGGGGATTGCGCGGGGGTCACGCCGACCGATCAAGACGGGTGATCCAACTCTCTGAAAACAGAGGCCTGCCCCCGCAAGAATCGGGGCAGGTTTTTTATTAAGGATGGAAAAATGGAACGGACAGATCTCGAAAAAATACGACTAGAAAAAATCCAAACCATGCGCGCGGAGGGGATCGAACCTTACCCCACGCGGGCTGAACTCACCGCCAGCATCGCCGACGCCATCCGCGCTTTTGAGAAGGTGGAAGCGGCTGCCAGCGGGGAGGTGCTGACCCATACTCTAGGCGGGCGCCTGCGCGCCATCCGTACGATGGGCAAGCTGGCGTTCGCGCATATCGAGGACGGCACTGGCAGGATCCAGCTATTCCTGCGCGTCAACGAACTGGGGGATGGCAGGATGGCGATCTTCAAGGACCTCTTTGACATCGGTGATTACATCCAGGCGAGCGGCGAGGTGGTGCGCACGCGCACTGGAGAGGTAAGCCTGCAGGTGAAGGATTTCAAGATGCTGGCAAAATCCGTTACACCGCTGCCGGCTGCCAAGGACGAGGTGGTGGATGGAGTGGTGGTGCGCCACGCCACCCTGGCGGACCCCGAAACGCGTTACCGCCAGCGCTACGCTGACCTGGCAGTAAATGAAGAGGTACGCAAGGTATTCCGCACGCGCGCAGCCATTGTGACGGCGCTGCGCAGCTTTTTGGACGGCAATGACTTCATTGAAGTTGAAACGCCGATCCTGCAGCCGATCTACGGCGGGGCGGCTGCCAAGCCGTTCGTCACGCATCACAACCAATTGAAACAGGATCTCTTCCTGCGTATTTCGTTCGAGCTGTACCTCAAACGCCTGACGGTGGGCGGATTCGACCGGGTGTACGAGATCGGGCGCGACTTCCGCAACGAAGGTGTGTCTTTCAAACATAATCCCGAGTTCACCCAACTGGAGTTCTACTGGGCGTACGCGGATTACCTGAAAGTGATGGAATTGACCGAACAGATGGTGGCTTCGGTTTGCGACAAAGTGCTGGGCACGCGCAAGGTGATGTACGACGGCGTGGAACTGGATTTCAATCCCCCGTGGAAACGGGTGAACCTGCGCCAGAGCCTGATCGAGGCTTCCGGGATCGACATCAGCCTGTACCCGACCGCCGAAGGCCTGGGTAAAGTGATGGAGAGCAAGGGTTTGAAGTTCAAGCCGGATGAAGCGCGCGGTAAACTGATCGGGCAGCTGTTGGAGGAATTCGTTGAACCCACGCTCATCCAGCCGACCTTCCTGTACGATTACCCGCGGGACATCTCCCCGCTGGCTAAGAATATTCCCGGTGACCCGACCATGGTGGAAAGGTTCGAGGGATTCGTGGCAGGCATGGAGTTATGCAACGCCTTCACCGAGTTGAACGATCCCCTCGAGCAGGAAGCGCGCTTTGAGGAAATGGGGCGGGATTACAAG
>CAZHMD010000023.1:0-24839 GCA_964533735.1 uncultured Anaerolinea sp.
AAGGCGGTCATCATCATCGGGCTCATCCGCGGCATCGTCAAACCCGGGGTCACCCTCGAGCAGGGGATCCTCTGGTTGACCGAAGCGCTGCAGGAATGCAGCCTGGCAGCCAAACCCGATGGCGTACAACTTGCGCTTGAACCCATTAACCGCTATGAGACCACTCTCATCAATAGCGTTGCCCAGGGATTGGACCTCATCGAGCGGGTTGGTGCGGATAACTTCGGCTTGCTGCTGGATACCTACCACATGAACATCGAAGAACCCCGCATCGAAGAAAGCATCCAACTCTGCGGCGCGAGGATCTTCCATTTTCACCTGGCGGATTCCAACCGCTGGTACCCCGGCGCGGGTCACCTGGATTTCAAATCCATCCTTTCTTCCCTCCAGAAGACCGCATACAAGGGATATATTTCCGGTGAGTTCCTGCCCAAACCGGATGTCGATACTGCAGCCCGTGAAAACATCAACCACCTTCGGCTGTTGGGGTTTTGAACAAAATTCCGCCCACGCACGGTTATCATATAAGTAATATTGAACGCTCGCTTTAAATCTGCACGCCACGTGGGTAATGAGTTACTTGATTCTTTTCGGCGTTTTCCACCCGTCTTCATTGTATGATTGAACCGTCACACCTTTCACAGGAGAGAGACATGAAATTTGGCGTGAATACCTGGGTTTGGTCGGCTCGCATTAGCGCCCTCGAGTTGGAAACACTCGCGCCGCTGATTTACAAGTTGGGTTTTGACCACATTGAGCTCCCGTTCAGCGATCCAGGGGAGTTGGATTACAAAAGGTGCAGCCACATCATCAACAACGCCGGCATCCATTCCATCAGTTTTTGCGCGGTGATGACCCCTGAACGCGATCTGATCGACCTTGACCCTAATATCCGCCGGAATGGTGTTGCCTATCTGAAAGCCGGCATCGACGCCCTTGCAGAGATGGGCGGGAAAAACTTCGTTGGTAATCTTTACTCGGCAGTGGGCAGAACCTGGCAGCAGTCCGAGGCGGAACGTGAGCAGGACATGCAAACGCTCGTGACAATCCTGCGCGAAGTCTCGCAGTATGCGCTTGATCATGGCGTTGTGCTGGGTGTCGAACCTCTGAATCGCTATGAAACCAGCTTTATCAACACCGCCGACCAGGTCATTGAATTGGTTGACCGTGTCGATCACCCGGCTTGCGGGGTACTGCTCGACACCTTCCACATGAATATGGAAGAAAGCTCCATGGGAGATGCGATCCGCAAGGTGGGGCAGCGCCTCGTCCAGGTTCACAGCATCGAGAGCCACCGCGGCACCCCCGGTACCGGTCTGCTTCAGTGGGCGGAAATTGCCCGTGCGCTCAAGGATACAAGGTTTGATGGCGAACTGGTCATGGAATCCTTCACTTTCCATCAGAAAAGCATCGCCCGCGCCGCAGCCATCTGGCGTCCGCTGGCTGCCTCGCAGGATGAACTCGCGTCGGACGGTGTAAATTTCTTAAAAAGTCTGATGCAGTAACGCTATTTTCTGCATTCGCAATCAGCTTACCGCGCATCCCAAATCCCTGTTATTTAGGAGTAGACCATGAAAGCCAACCAACCCCATCCAACCGCGCCACCTGCAATTACTTCCGCAGAGACAAAAGAAATCGGTATCGGCATGCTCGGTTACGCTTTCATGGGGAAGGCGCATACCAATGCTTACAAAACCATCCCCTACATGATGTACCCGCCGCCGGCGATTCCCCGCCTTGAGGCCATTGCCGGCAACCGGGAAGCGGGTGTCAAAGAAGCCGCCAAAAGGTACGGCTATAACAGGTGCTACACTGATTGGCACAGGCTCATTGATGATGACTGTGTCCAGCTTTTTGATAACTGCGGACCCAACGCAGCCCACGCCGAACCCACGATCGCCGCTGCCAAAGCCGGCAAGCACGTCATCTGTGAAAAACCGCTCGCCCGCAGCGCCCGGGAAGCCTGGGAGATGGCTGAAGCCGTGGCGAAAGCCGGGGTAAAGAATATGGCGGGTTTCAACTACCGTTTTGTTCCCGCCATCCGTCTGGCAAGAGAACTGCTCGAGAGCGGTAAGCTCGGACGAATCTACCATTTCCGCGCTGCTTACCTGCAGGAATGGATCATGCCCCGCTTTAACATGCCGGCAATTTGGCGCCTGGACAAGGCGCAATCGGGTTCCGGCGCGCTTGGGGATATCGGGGTGCACATCATTGACCTGGCGCACTACCTCATCGGCGATGTCAAAGGGGTCAGTGCCATGACTAAAACCTTCCTCGACCGCCGTGACGGACCGGATGGACCGCAATCCTTCAAGGTTGAGGTTGATGATGCTTTTGTTTCCTGTGTGGAATTTGCCAATGGTGCCATTGGCACACTTGAGGCTTCACGCTTTGCCAGCGGGCACAAGAATTACGCTGTCCTGGAGATCAACGGTGAAAATGGCTCCATCAAATTCAACCTCGAACGCTTGAATGAACTGGATGTCCTATGGGCCGATGAAGGACCGGCTGCCACCCGCGGTTTCCAAAGTATCAGCGTTACCGAAGCACACCACCCGTTTTATTCCAATTGGTGGCCGCAGGGGCACATCATTGGTTGGGAACACACTTTTATTCATGAGTTGACCCACCTGATTGATTGCATTGTTAATGATAAAGAGGTTGCCCCGCATGGCGCAACTTTTAAGGACGGCTACCGCGCAGCCGTGGTGTGTGACGCCATCCAAAAATCTGCCGAGTTGAAGGTGCAGGTGGATATTAAGTATTAATGGGGTGGGAAAGCAGGTTTTTCAATTACCTGGAAATTTCCCACGCCAGGTGTTGAATCTCAGGCGCGATCAGCTTTTCCCATGCCAGTTGCACCGCCGCCGGTGAGCCCGGGGTGGAAATGATCACTGTTCCGTGATAAATGCCGGCCACCGCGCGCGAAAACATCGCCGCGGCGCCCACCTGCTCGTAGCTCAACATCCTGAAAAGCTCGCCAAATCCTGGCAGTACTTTCTCCAGCTTGCGGGAGAGCACGTCGTAAGTGGTATCCCTTTTTGAAATTCCGGTACCGCCATTAAAAATGATCAGCTGGACGTCCAATTTAATCAGCTCTTCCAGCAGGGGTTCAATTTCACCCGGCTCATCGTGCACAATGTGATACGCCGCAAGTTTGAATCCGGATTTCAGGATTTGCTCCTTCAGGTAATGTCCGTTGGTATCTGTCTCAGGCGTACGCGAGTCGCTCACGGTCACAATGGCGATGTGTGCCGGGGGAAGGTTTGCTGCTTTGCGCTCGTGCTCGATTTTTCCAGATCGCATTTCACTTGTCATCTCGTTCACCTTTTTGCCCTGCTAACGAAATTATGCGTCCAGTCCGGATTCCAATGGCCAGGCGGAGATTTCTTCACCAGCGGAGATCAAAGTTACACCCGCCGGGACGATCAGCAATGCGTTCGCCTGCACCAGGGAAAACAAATTCCCGGAGCCCTGGTGCCCGGCCAGGGAGGCTTTATAACCTCCGTTTTCCTTGCGGAGGCTTCCCCTGTAGTAACTCTCTCTGCCGTCATCAGATTTTAACGGCTCAGTCAACACAGCCTTGATCACCTTTTGCGCCGTTGGCGGCAGCCCGTGAAGCTTGCGGATGATCGGCAGAACGAAGACAACACACCCGATATAAGCCGACACCGGGTTGCCGGGTAGTCCTAGAACTGGAATTTCCCTGTATCTGCCAAAGGCGATCGGTTTACCCGGTCTCATGTTCACCTTCCAGAAGGTGAGCTCTCCGTTCTCCTTGATCACCTTGTATACATAATCAAACACGCCAACACTCACCCCCGCCGAGCTGAGGATCAGGTCCGGTGGATCCTGCAGGGCATTATCCAGTGTTTCCATAACACTCTCGCGGGTATCCCGGGCAACCCCCAGTCGCACCACATCTGCCCCGGCTGCCTCCAATAGACCGATCAACACGAATCGGTTCGAGTCATAGATTTTCCCCGGTGTCAATGGCTCACCCGGTTCCAGCAGTTCATCACCTGAGGAGAACAAGGCAATGCGCGCTTTCCTTGCCACCTTCACGTCGCGGATGCCAAGTGAGATCAGCAAGCCGATATCCTGTGGCTGCAGCACCCGCCCTTTGTGGAGAACAAGCTGCCCCTTCCGCACATCTTCTCCAGCCGGGCGCACATTTTCACCCTGCCGGGCAGCCGCATGGATTGTCACAAAGGCAGGCAGCGCTGTGGTTTGCTGCCCTTTGAATTGATCGGTATTCTCCACCGCCACGACCGCATCCGCGCCTTCAGGCAGGGGTGCTCCCGTCAGGATTCTTGCCGCTGTTCCCGCTGGAAGGTTCTCCTTCATAGAATATCCGGCAGGGATATCCATCTTCACCGGCAGCCTGACTGGTGAGACTGATGAAGCTTCCTGGACGTCCTTACTGTGAACGGCAAAGCCATCCATGGAGGAATTGGTGAAAGGCGGAAGATCGAGGGGAGAGAAAACGTCTTCAAGCAGCACCCTGCCGTAAGCCTTTTCCACCACGCACAATTCCGGGTGGGCAGAATTAATTACGGAGAGTATCTTCTGCTGTGCTTCTTGGATTGAAATGAACTCGCTCATTTTTTACCGATCTGGAGTTACACTCCAAATACCTTTTTGTTCTTCCTCCAATTCTACTAACAAAAAACAAAATTCGAGTTTAATGCTCCACGTGAGAGATGTTATCTGGGATGTCGATGACCATCTCAACGATACCCATAAATTCGCCATCCGAGAAAACGGGGGCATGTGTTACCAGGATCTTTTGTCCATTTTCCCGGGTGGTGTAGATGCGCATGCCAGGTTCATCGTACATCTTTTGCACGGTCTGGCGTACCGGTTCCTCGTGGCAGTTGATGGCACTTTTACCGATCAAATCACGCCCGCCGCTGTCCCGGTAGGACTCGGCCGCCTTATCGTTCATATCCAGGATTATCCCTTTTGCATCCGTAATGGTGATCGACCCCGGAAAATCCTTAAACCACAGATCCTGCTTCATTATGCCTCCTGTAAAGTTGTTTTGAAGATACTCTTAATAGTATAGACAAAGGGAATGGAATTCGCTAACGGAAAATTCAATGGGATTGTCTTGCCTGGTTTAAACCGATCTAAAAAAACGAAAGGTGTTTATTCATTCCTTGCAGGGAATACAGCTAACAATTCAAGTAAATTGTTGATGAAAATATCTGGAGTCTGAGCTGGTGTTAATGTACCAGCTATGGGGCGATTAGGATTGTACAAAACGACTGTCTTTCCGAAACCTGCTGCCCGCGCTGCCACCACGTCCCATTCCGGGCGGTCACCAATGTATGCACAATGATCAGGCAGAACCCCGATCAATTGTGCTGCTTCGAGGAGGATCGCCGGGTTCGGCTTTCGTTTCCCAAACACACAGGATAGAACCATTACCTCAAAGTACTCGGCAAGCCCGGCATTTTCCAGTGCGCGTGGAGAATCCACGCTGCTGGTCGTATTGCTGACGAGCCCTATCCGGTAACCTCGTTGACGCAGCCCTCGTAGAACAACGCTTGATTCAGGAAACATCGGTCGAGTACAGATTGCATCCCGCCAAATCTCATTAAGTTTCATCGAAATTGGTCGGATGACATCTGCAGGCCAATCAGGCAGCATCCATTCCGTCCATAACCTGGATTCGTTCAATTCATCCAGGGTGAGCGACGCCCATTCTTCATATGCTTTTTCCCGGGTGGTAAGCAGTTTTGAGAGCTCCACGGCTGACTGATCGGACTTAAGTAAATCCAGTATCTGCTGGACAATACCTGCTTGAGTGGTTTCGTCGCGCCTGATGTTCCTCCTCAGTGTTCCCCCCATGTCGAAGAGGATTGCCTCAATTTGGTCAGCCATTTAAACTACCTCACGAAAAACGGGAATTTATCGACACTACCTATCTTGTGGATCGAACAACTTTGACTTCCATCGAAAAAAAAAGAGTATGAAGATTCCTGGCATAGACTTTGGACACGGACTTATTAGTGCATCCGTGTCCAAAGAATTCATTGCTTTTCAGAATTTGTTCTAATTGCCAAGCAAATTTAGAGCGTAGAAGTCGTGATACGCAGTGATATTCTGGTAAATGTACAGATTATCGAAGTTATAAACTGGCAGCGATTTAAACGGTAGAGCTGCTTCAGTTGGTGCAATATCAGTTCTTCCAGCATATTGCCCAACCTGGTTCCAGGGTGTAAATCCTTCTGCGCTTAATGCGAACCTGATGAACAGTTTCGCTGCATTGGGGTGGGGGGCTTGGTTGATCACAGCCACGTAGTTGTGTTTTTGACCGCCGATAACCGGGCTCAAACCAATACATGGTTCAAAGACTGCATCGCCCTTGATGACATTGCGGTACTTTGAAAGCGGTGCCCATCCGAGCATATTCTCTTTCAACCCCGGGATGGCCATGGCTCCCCAAACATCATCACTGCCGCCAACGCCAACCGGTTGGTTTTGCGCGAGTTTCTTGATCCATAACCAGCCTGCGTCAGGAGTATCGGTGCCAAAGGCTGCATCGGTGTCCCAGGCTTTACCATACAAGGTCTGGTAAGCTGCTGCCATGTCATCTGCATGGGTGGCGATACTGATCAACATGCCCAAATCTTCGGCGCTGTTAATCGGATCCTTCATGAAAAGTTTGCCCTTCCAAACAGCATCTGTTACTTCCCACAAGTTGCTGATGGGGCAGCCGTTCGGATTTAATTCAGAGTTGTAGATAAAACCAAATATCTCTGTGCTTTGAGTGGCGATCGGGTCCTGGTTCTCTGCCGGCATATTCGCAGCAGCGTCAGAAGGAAGGAATTTCCAAAGGTATTGATTTGGGACGAACTCCCCTTCCATGTCAGGACCTTGTGCATTGAACCAGACATCACCGGTAAACGCACCAGCTTTTTGTTCTTCGCGCACCTTGGAGACTACTTCCGCGCCCCCCATGTCATTGGCTTCGATCTTGATGTCGGGGTACAGGGTTGCCCATGCAGCGGCTGCATCCTGAATCCGGGAAGAATTGGAGTAAACAACCACAGTCCCTTCCAATTTGGCTGCAGCTTCAATTGCCGCCCAATCTTCAGTGGCGGGTTGATACGCACCCAGACCATTGTCCTTCGCCCATTGCTCAGCCGGGCTCAAAGGAGCATCCGTGGGAACCACAGCGGGGGCATCGGTCGCGACAACCGGGGCTTCAGTG
Source organism: uncultured Anaerolinea sp. (assembly GCA_964533735.1). Taxonomy (GTDB): domain Bacteria; phylum Chloroflexota; class Anaerolineae; order Anaerolineales; family Anaerolineaceae; genus UBA6107. The sequence continues at coordinate 7,223 of CAZHMD010000023.1, forward strand.
ACAACTGGGGCAGCTGTGGGTTTGGCACAAGATGCCAGGACAATTACTAAAAGTACAAGTGACACGATACGTAAAACAGCTTTCATTTCTCCTCCTTACAATAGTTGGAAAACAGATTTTGCCACACTTGGTATTTATGCTTAAGAGTTATTCTCTTCATCTCCTTTCCAATTCCGAACTTACTGATAGTCAACTCCCGGTTGATTATTGACAGTTACAGTTCTCGATTAAGTAGTAATTTCTACCGGTTCGCCGGTAATTGTCATCTTAAATTCCCAGGCCTTTTTCAAGGCTGCCGGCGCGGAAACGGTTTATGAGCCAGTTTCCACCAAGTATGAGGGCGATCAACAAAATGATCACCGCGTCTGCCTTTTGTTCACTTCCATTTTCGGTATATCGCATGGTCATACTCGCCAGGACCTGGGTGGCTGGGGTTACCAGCAAAATGATCAGGGACAGTTCGCGCATTGTCGTTATAAACGTTAGTAGAAATCCTGATACAAATCCGCTTCGTGTGAGCGGAAAGAGAATTTTCTTAAACCGCACCCAGGAGTTAGCTCCTGCAATTTGGGCAGCTTCCTCCAATTCTTTACCAACCTGCAGCATGGCTGTCACACCGGTGCGGCTTGAAAATGGCAGATTCTTTGCGACTGAAACAACGATCAGCAAAGCGAACGTTCCATAGAGGGCCGGGATTGGTCCAACTGGTTTTGCAAACATGGAAATATAAACAGCGCCAAAAGCGATGCCCGGGATCACATACGGGACAAAAGCAAGTTGTTCCACGATCCTGGATAATATGGTACCCCTGCCTTTTACAATGGCGTATCCCAATCCCACCCCCAGCAGTGCGGAAACAAATGCGGCGGAAAATGCCAGCCTCACCGAATTCCAGGCACCTTTAAGAATGGCCGGGTTGCGGAATATCCCGGGCAATCCATCATCAATTAACGGATCACTCTTCCCGATCCAATGCACCAGGGATAAATTGGATAGGCTGTAATCTCCTGACCCCTTCATAAAAGTATTCCACAACAGGATTCCCGCTGGAAGTACCGCAATGATTATTTCAATTGTGATCACCATCACGGTGAAGACGGGTCTCCAACTCTTTAGCTTGACTTTATTAATTACAAGACCCCTGCCGCCAATGGTCTCAAAACTTTTTCTGGTTCCCACGGCTTTTTGATTTAGAAAAACGGTGATCAGTGCAATGGCAATTAACATAAGCGCCAGCACAAAACCATCCGCAGTATTACCAAGCTTCATGTCCGCCCGGATCATCGTCGAGAGAGTGTAATACCGCACAGGCAACCCCAGGATATTTGGACCGCCAAAGGTGCCCATCACTCTTGAGAATGTCATAATGAAACCCGATAATAGTGCTGGTAGAACGAGAGGAAATGTGATTTTCCGCAGGATTCGCCAGCGGCTCGCTCCGGCCAGAACACCAGCCTCCTCAAGGTTGGAATCGATCGACATTAACGCCGCAGATACGAACAGGAAAAAGAAGGTGTAATAATGCAGCCCGCTGCTAACCATGATGGGGATTGGACCGTATGCAAACCAGTCGGGAGGTCCATGCCCAAACAGGAATTCAATAAGGCCTTGTGAACCGCCGATGGTTCGGTTTTTAAATAATACTGTCCACGCCATGGCAATCGTCCAGGATGGCATCATATAAGGGACAATTGCCAGGGTATTGATGATTTTTCTACCCGGCATATCCGTACGAACCACAAACCAGGCCATAAAACATCCGAGAAACATGGCGATTGCGGTTGCCCCGGCAGAAACAACCAGTGAGTGTTGCAGCGGAGCATACAACATCACCTTGCTGATTTTGGAAGCTAACATTCTGCTCCAGTGAATCAGTGTAAATTGTCCCTCAACAGCATTGGGGTGCGTGATCAGATCTTTGGCTTGAAAGGTAATGGTTGTAACCACCATGCGGTAAAGCGGGATGATGATCAGGTAAATCATCAATGCCAGCATGATCAATGCCAGTGCAACTTTTGGGTCTGTAAGCCATCGGAAAAACCGTCTGAGACCAGATAGGGTTTGGTTGGCAAATGAATTTTCCGGATGCCTTGAAACTGCCATGGAGGTTCTCCTAATTCTTGGTGGAGAGATGGGTATCGCTCATGCGTTGAACGTTGTCGCGAATCTGGTCTAACTTGTCCAGGTTGCCCATAATTCTTTCCTGGTCTACTGCACTAAGCGCCAGCAGCAGCGCATTAATTATTGACATTGGAACAGTCAATGAGTGAAATGCTGAAACAGGCCCCCTGCGGGCAGCAAGTACAACGGTTGCATTTTTTCCAACCATGTCACCTAGCGTGTCGGTAACCAGGATGACTGGCGCACCACGTTGATTGGCCAGCTCCAGAACGGTTTGCAGGTATCGGTTAACACTGCGGAACCCGATCGCGAAAAGCAGGTCATCTTTGGTCATCAACAACAGGGGATCGAGGATGTCGCGTCCGTAAGTTCGCAGGGGAATGACGTGCCGCGCTGATCTCACCAGGCGAATTTCCAGCAGGTCAACCAGGGAAACAGCAGGTCCAAGACCGAATACGAAAACTCGTTGATGCGTTCGGAGCAATTCAACCGCTTGCTTGAACGCCTCCCGGTCGAGAGAATGCAATGATTCCGTCAGGAAATTAATTTCAGAGGAAACCAGGCGTTCGTAGATATCTCCATCCACGCGCAGGTCGCTCAACCTGCTGCGGATACGGCTGGAATGGTTCACCCAGTTACGGAATTTTGACTGTAACATTTCCCGCAATGCGGGATAGCCGTCAAAGCCCAGAGCGCGGGCGAAGCGCGCCATCGTGGGTTCGCTCAATGCAAGCGATGCAGCAATTTCCGCTGCCGGCATGAACGCTGCGGCATCCTGGTTCTCGTTTATATAGTCAGCAATGCGTTTTTCACTCTTGGTTAAATGGTCATAGTGCATTGCCACCAATTTACTGAACTCAATCGGCACAAGGCTATCCTTTTCCATTTTGCCTCTGTTATTTAACTAACAAAAATGTAGATAGTGAAAGTTTACTAACATTGTTTATCATACAGTATTCCGCCTGCGTTTACAAGAGGATGTTTCTTGTTTGACGAATCCCGCGATGGGAATTGATTCTCAAAAATATCAGTTCAGGAGTTGTTGGACCTGCTGCATTTGTTCATCAGTTAATGAGCCGAATTCGGTAGCGCGAACATTCTCTTCCACTTGAGAGATGCTCTTAAAACCCGGGATGGGTATGGTTTGGGGGCTGCGCGCCCACAACCAGCCAAGCGCTCCTTGTGCCAGGGTTCTGCCGTTTACCGTCAGAATATCCTTAATCTTGGATAGTTTTTCTAATTCGTTGCCGCGGTATTCCTTGAAGGAGGGTCTGCGGCTGCGCACATCATCGGCGGGGATGGGCGTGTCTATTGTAAACTTCCCGGTTAATAGACCCATTCCAAGCGGGCTGCGGTTGATGCTTGCCAGGTTGTACTGCTCACAAACCGCCAGGGTTTCCTCGTCACCTTCAAAAATATTCAACCGTTGTTGGATGGCGGTGCAATGTGCGCCTTGTGCAAATATTCGTGCTCTTTCGGCGTCATCTGTGCTCCAACCATAAAATCGGATTTTCCCGTCAGTAACCAGTTTTTCAAGCGTCTCACGAACGATTACCGCGTCATCTTTGTTGACATCCTTGACATGGCATTGGTACAGGTCGATGTAGTCGGTATTGAGGCGCTTCAGGCTGTTTTCGCATTCCTTCACAATCGCTTCAGAACTGGTATCGTACCCGGTCACCTGGCGGGTCTCTTCGTTAAAGACCTGTCCGAATTTTGTGGCAATGATTACTTTATCGCGCCTGGATGCCAGCGCTTGACCCAGCACGCGTTCACTGTGACCGCATCCATAAACAGCGGCTGTGTCAAAAAAAGTGATTCCCATTTCCAAGGCGCGCTGAATGGCTTTAATCGACTCATTGTCGTTGACGTCTCCCCAACCCACGGGTTCACCATTCCTCCAGAACGGTCCCCCAATCGCCCAGCAGCCCAATCCCATGGCGCTGATTTCTATTCCGGATCGACCCAGTGCTCGCATTAACATGGCAACTCCAAAATAAATTCTTCTAAACGGATTCCACTGATTTTCGCTGCAGGAGGGAAATATCCAGCATGTCCAAAAGGGATTTGCAGTAGTAGTCTGCTCGGGCATCCGGATCATGATCTATCGCCACGGTAACCATACCGGCACTGCGAGCACCTTCCAGCTCAATGCCAAGATGTCCGACAAAGACGCTTTCGTTTTGTGCCAGGTTTGCTTGCTGGATGGCATAAGCGTATACTGCAGGGTCTGGTTTGTGGGCCCCCAGGTCGGTCGAACAGGCGACAATGTCGATAAATTCAGCCACGCCGGCTTTTTCCAGGCGGCGCATTTTCCACTCCACCGGGTACATCGTATCTGTGATGATCCCTAGCAGAAACCCTCTTTCTTTCAGTGCCATTAAGGCGTCTCTTGCACCCGTAATAGGCAGGATATCGTTCGAATAATTAATGATCCTGGTGGAAAATTCTTTCCGCTGTTGAGGATCATTCACTCCTCGCATCAGCAGGAATTGATCCCAGTAGACGTCATGTCCAACCACACCCTGGTTGGCTTGAGATTTCAGACTCAATTGGATTGCCATTTTGTCTGATGGCAGGTCTGGGTTGAAACCTTCATCCTGCAAAAGGCTCAGCGCAAATTCCTCCGTGTGTCCCCCTCTTGTATATAAGATCCCTGCCGCATCAAAAAAAATCGCTTTGATCATTTCTACCGCCCTTTGGATGACCTATGAATGTTGATGAGAACTTTTAATTTGTCCGTCATTGGCTTATTGGTGTCACTATATTTTTTGGATTGTTAGAAGCCAACTTCCGGGTTATTTACATCATAATTATTATACACAACTTTCAAAAAAAGTAATTATGAAAGTTGACTTTCATAAAAATAATATGTAGGATAAGGATCTTATCCATCGCGCATATTCAGACTTCCTCACCAGGACGCGTTTTTTTGTGATAATATTTTCCCCATTATGGATAACCCAACCAATCTTCAGGCAGTCCTCTGGGACATGGACGGCGTCATCGTTGACACTTTTGACGCCCATTACCGCTCCTGGCAGCAAACATTCGACGAACTCTCGCAGCCCTATGACCTCGAGATGTTCCGTAAGACCTTTGGCATGAACAACCGTCTCATCCTCACCACCATCTTTGAACATGACCTCACTGAAAAGTTTATCCAGCGCGTCAGCAACCACAAGGAGGAGCTCTTCCGCCAGTCCATCAAGGGCTGGGCACAGCTCTTGCCGGGGGTGGCGGAATGGCTGCGTTGGTTCGCGGATAAGGGCATCCAGCAGGCGGTGGCATCCTCCGCACCGCAGGCTAACATAGACGCGCTGCTCGACGAACTGGGTATCCGTGCTTACTTCCAGGCTGAAGCCGCCGGCGCCACCCTCAAGGGCAAACCTGATCCCGCGGTCTTCCTGCTGGCTGCAAAACTGCTGAACGTCGAACCTGCTCACTGCCTCGTCATCGAAGACGCGGTCGCCGGGGTCGAGGCGGCCAAACGCGCCGGTATGCGCTGCATTGCTGTGCAAACCACCAACCCCGCCGCCAAACTGGCTCGCGCGGACGTCGTCATTCGCGACTTGACCCAATTAAATGAATCACTGGTAAAAAGACTCTTCCCCTCTTGATCTAATCCCGGAATCTGGTTTGACTTGTTAATGTTACTAAATAAAAAAACCCGGAATCTGTTGCAGATTCCGGGTGTCTGTTCTTGAGTTTACCTGCTCTTGCGTTTACTCCCGCGCCAAGCCGCTCTCACTCACCAGCCGCGGTACAATGCTTTCCCAGCCCACCGCGGTGAGGTGCAGCCCGCGCACGCCGCGCATTTTGCTGATGCGCTGCATATTCTCCAGCGTGATCTGGATGGATTCCTCTTTGGGGTCCGCGGAAGCCTCCATACGTTTGACCACCGCGTCCGGGATCTTCACCCCGGGGATCTGGCGCATCGCCAGCGCGCCTTTCACACTGCGTATAGGCGCAACTCCCGCCAGCAGGCATACCCGTTCCAGCACACCACGTTTATCCAGTGCTTCCAGGTACTCCTCGAACAGGTCCAGGTCGTAGATCAAATTGGTCTGCATGAACTGCGTGCCGGCGTTAACCTTCTTCTCCTCGCGCATCGCCTGGATGAGCGGGGTGGATGAGTTGGGCGAACCCGCCGACCCGATGAAGAGCTGCGGTACACACTTGATCTCGCGGCAGTCCAAAAAGTGCCCCTCGTCGCGCATGCGCCTTGCCATCCACACCGCCTGGATGCTGTCAAAATCCCAGATATCCATGCGTCCGTTCGGTCCGGGTCCAATGATCGGGTGATCTCCTGTAATAAACAAAATATTGCGCACCCCCAACGCAGCTGCCCCCAGTATCTCACCCTGGAAGCCCATGCGCGTGCGGTCGCGCGCTGCCACCTGCATCACTGGCTCCACCCCGTTTTGCAGTGCGATCAGCGAGCATGCCAGTGAAGACATGCGCGGCGTGGCCGAGGGATTGTCCGTGAAGTTCACCGCGTGCACAAAATCCTTTACAAGGATTACTTTTTTAGTCACGTCATCCGGGTTGGCGGTGATGGGTGGAGCTACCTCCGCAGTAATGACGAACTCACCTTTCACCAGGGCTGCCTCCAGCCGGCTTACCGGTTCATGCGGCGGGGCGGGGTGGGGGTCATCGTCTCCCTGCCACCAGTCCGGCTGGCGCAGCTCGAAAAAGAAACGCTCCCATTTTTGTTTGCGTTCGGCAGGCGGGGCAGTCACCCCGCGCCACACGGCTTTCAAACCGCCCTTGTCCTTCACGTGCAGGCGCAGGTCCTTGAAGGCGGAAGTTCCCGTCTTCTCCCAATCCAGCGGGGGCAGCACTTCCATCAGCCGCTCCAGCCGTCCCATCTTCTCTGCACGCTCATAGATCTTGAACCAGATACACGCACGCTGCGGATCCACGTAGCAGTGTTCGGGGGTCGAGCCGCCGCAGGGTCCGTTGCGTAAACCTTTTGGACACTCCATCGGGCAGATGAAAGCCGTCTCCTGCAGCAGGCAGTTCCCGCACATGCGGCAGCCGAATAGCGCACCTTTGACCGCGCTTTCCAGCGTTTCTTCCACTTTCTCGCCGAAAGTGCGGTGCTTGAATGGGCGGTACGCAGCCTGCCAGCGGCGGGCGGGGGTGAATCCGGGCATTTACTGCCTCCAGGGAACGGGTTGGCACAATTATAAGAGTAGACTATTGATTCGGGAATGGCAGAGCCGCTCCCTGGCAACCACCAGGTTTTTATAATGGATTTGTGCTGATTAGTGATCCCGTCTGTACACGGTATGTCGCCTTGATATAGCGGTAATTCTGGTTGACCGGGTTACCGAACATGGCTTTCACTCTTTCCAATTCCACGTCGATATCCTTCTCATCAGCAATACGTCCGAGATACTCGCGCCCAACGCTCATCAGGGTGGAGATATCCTTCAGCAGCTGGAAGGGTTCATTAGTCTTCCCTCTTTCCAGTGTTTCGTCACCAATATGCAGATTCAGGCTTTTCCTGGCTGCTGTCTGGTTGAGGTATTCCAAGAAAACCACTCCCTGCTGTGCCCCGCCGTTCTGGTAAACCATCGCCTCAAGGCGTCTAAACAGTGGATAGTAATAGTCGCACAGGAAATCACAAACCGCTGTTTCTTCAATGGAACCGCTTTTCGTTCTAACGTGCCGGGCAATGCTGAGCTGGTAGTCGGTCAGGTTGCCGTCCATATCGTTGGTGCCAGCCAGTAAGCGCATTAAAATGACGACGCCGTCAAAGTTGCGTTTCGGATCTGTGGTGCTGATGCCGCACATTTTTACTTCGATGAAGTCCTTTTTACTGGTATTCACCATCAGCTCCAGATCCGCAAACTTGCTGTCGCTGGCGAGAGCACTAAGGATTGCCTGTTTCCCGGCTTTTCTGATCCCGAGCATGTTGAAAAAATCACTTCCCACTGGTTGGATACTGGTGAAAATCCGCGAGAAGTTGAAGCTGACTGAATCCACCGAATAATCCTTTTTAAGGAAAAACAGGATATGGGCATTTTCAACCAGGTTAGGCAACTCAATTTCCGCGGTGGGCAGGGGGTTGTCTTGCCTGACCTCCAGGCGGTAAATTCCCATAATATAGAAGATGTACGCCAACATATAAGGGATTGAATTGCCCAGGCTGGTGATGAGGTTGGCTTTCCCTCCCGGGTTGTAAAGGTCGAACGAAATCGTATAGGAGTATGTCAGGTCGGCTATGGTCATTAAAATAAAGCCGATGATCAGCAGAACCCAGCCCATGCTGCTCACACGAAACTGGTAATCCACCAGCAGTCGGATGGCAAGCAGCAGAACCAGGATATCTCCAATAGCATAGGTGATATCCAGAATGGTGACCAGGAATGTTGATGGATCGCTGTTGCGCAGCACAGGTTGGATGACGAATGTAAAAGCACCAGCGATCAGCACCATGTAGGAAACAAACACCCGGAATCGCTGACCCGAAGTTAACCGCCGGGGAGTCTCACGCAGACGCGAGATCAACCCGAGCGCGAAAGGAAAATATCCGCCAATGTAGAAAAGATCTGCAGCGCTGGGATAGGGGATCTCACTTCCGTTCTGGCTCAAGATGAAATACACGGTTTCACCCACCGCCCACATGCCCCAGCCGATTACCAGCCATCCCCACATGGATGTGCCGCTGCTGTGCGGCACGAACTTGCGCCACATCACGAATGAGGAAATGGTAGTGATGATGGATAATGGGATTGGCACTAGATCGGAAATGCTGATGACAAAATCATCTCCTCCGATGACGAAAATATTGACGAGAATGAACAGGACTGAAAGGAAACCCGTCAGCCAGGCAATACGGATGTATACCTCCCTGGAGAATATTGAAGGACGTCTCGCAGCTGGTATTTCGCTATGCGTGGAGGAATGTGGTTGAACTATCATACGCGTTCCCGGGTCACTCCTTGAAGCTTTCTTCTATGTAGCGCAGGTTAACCCTGGTGGTTTCTGAAAACTGTTTTTTCACCTGTTCAAGTTCACTTTCAATCTGCGCTGCATCGGCCATCCGGCTTAGGTGGACTATTGCGAATTCCACCAGCGCATACAGGTCGTTCTTCACCTTTCCCGGTGTCGCGCCCTCGCCCACGGTCACTTCCTCCGCGTCGAAGCGCACATTCCAACCACTCTCGGCTGCCTTGCGGTTGAGTACTTCCCTGAACACTACACCCTGCTGTGATCCGCCGTGTTGGTAGGCCATACTCTCCAACTGCTTGAGGATAGGCAAAAAGTAGCTGCACAGGAATCGGGTCACCTGGCTTGCCTCGCTTGAATGGCATTTCACACGCACCTGTTTGGCGATTGATGCATGGTATTCCGATAGGCTCGTATCCAATCCGCCGGTTTGCGCCAGCGCGCGCAACACCAGGATCGCGCCTGTAATATTACGCTGTGGATCAACCAGTCCTATCCCACTTAACTTTGCCTGCAGGGGGACGTTCTTTTGTATGCGCAATTGTACCGGTTTGTCGGCGAATTTGCCATTCCTGTCCAATTCAGCGCGGATTGCCTGGTTTTCCTCATGCGCCATCCCCAACACACTGGCCAGGTCATTGCCGCGCAGGAATCCTTTTCCGGTCAGCGGTGTGAAATTGGCGCTCACCTCGTCCACGGTCATGTCGCGGTTCAGGAACATTACCACGTGCGTGTTTTCCACAGGCTCGGGCTGGGTGATCGCCATCTCCGGGACTTCCTCCTTCTCGGTTACCTGCAAGCGGTAGATACCCATCATCCAGAAAATGTACGCCAGGTTATATGGAATGGCAAACCCCATCGAGGTGATCAGGTTAACCGTGTCTTCAGGGTAATACAGGTCAAAAGAGATGGTGTAGGAATACATCAGGTCGGCAATGGTCATTAGAATGAAACCGACGATCAACAGCACCCAGCCGGCGCTGCTTTTGCGTGTAAGGAAGTCAAAAAGCAGGCGTGTGGCCAGCAGCAGCATCACCAGGTCAAGCGTGGGATACAACACATCCAGCACATTGACAATGAACGCTCCCGGTTCGCGGTTTTGAATGAGTGGCAGGATAACAAACGTGATTGCCAGCGCCGCGAAAACCAGCGAGATCACCATCAATAGCAGCCCCTGCCTGAACTTGAACTTACCTGGGGTTTCGGTCACGCGCGAGACCAGTGCGGCTACCAGGAAGATGTATCCGATGATGTAAGCGCCGTCTGCCCAACTCGGGTAGGGCACCTCCTCGCTGATGGCTGCGTATACCAGGTAGAGGATCTCTCCCAGTGCCCACAATCCCCAGCCAAGTGTGAACCAGCGCCACATCCCGGCGCCCGAACTCTTCGGCGCAAATTTTCGCCACAGGAGAAAAGCAAAGATAGTAGTGACAATGGACAGCGGGATCGGCAGGCTGTCTGTGAGCATTATCACCAGCGCATCCCCGCCGATGACGAACAGGTTGATCAGCACATAGATGATGGAAATGGCGATGACCGCCCACGACACTTTGGTGAACATTTCTTTGTTAAAGAACGACGCTCGTTTCATTTTCCCCTCCCCTGGGTTGCGGTTGGAACCCGGCAGGGAGCAGGCGCACAGACGCTATATCCCAACCGGAATCCTCAACTCGCATGATAAAACGGATGAATTCATTATAGAGGATTTACGCGCCGCTATTTCCTTACACTTTCGTCGGGCTGCGCTGGCGCAAAGAGCGCTTTTCAAGTTTGCATTCTCTTTCCGAAAAGTTGTAAAATAATCCTGTAAACCAGCACACAACAATTGAATATCAAGGAGGAATTCATGATCCACTGCGACAAATGCAAAACAGTGAATCCTCCCGACCAGCCTCAATGCCGCAATTGTCATCGTAACCTGCTGCCGGGAACTGGCGCCGGGGTGCGCCTCTTCGGGTTGATATTTTCCCTGGCGATAGCTGCTCTTGCCGTGTGGGTGCTCTACCGCATGGTCAAAGGGCTCTCCATGCCCGACCTCGGCTGTTTCTTCACCTCGCCGGTCTTCTGGGGGCTCCTCGCCATTATCACACCAATCTCCGGGCTGGTTTTTGCCCTCGGCAAGACCCCCATGCACGAGCGCTACCTGGACCGCGCAAAACGCCACCTCACCCTCGACCGTGACCAGGCGCTGGCGGACCTCAACCAGGCAGTCAACCTTGCCCCGGAGAAATCCCGCGCCCCCATCCTCAAGGAGCGCGCCAAACTGCTTGAAGCCATGGGGCAGACCACGGAAGCCACCCGCGACAAGATCGCGTTGCTGGACGCTGACAAGCATGAGACTGCCGGCATGATCGCCGGCGGCTTTGGCGCGGATAAAGATATATTTGTCAATGACCTGCGCAACCAGGAGCGCGACGCCCTGCTCAAAACCAAGACCGCTGTCGCTCTCGGCTATTGCTCAGGTTGCCGCGCGGTGGTGGAATTGAATGAGAAGAACCGCTGCCCGCTGCATCCCAACAAGAAACCTGCCAATATCCGCCTGGCAGTTCCGGCGGATGTGGAATCCGTAAAGGTGACCATGATGGCGGAGCGGGCAAAAACCATGCGCAGCGCCCGTATCCAATGGATCGTTACCATCCTGGGTCTCGTGATCCTCTGCGCCGCGCTTATTTACCTCGGGAATATGTAACCAGTTTCAGCGGACCGGTGGAGTAGCCACAAATGCAAAAGCAGGGGAGTTATTGGAGGCTGGTCGGATTCAGCTTCTCGCTGATGGTTCTGTTTTTCCTGATTATCGCCGCGGTTTTTGCCTATATGGATTCACGCGCGGATGACATACCGTTTTGGCAGGCGTTTTGGTTGCAGCTAAAGCAAATGTTGCCCGCCCTGCCGGAAATGATCCTGCGAGCATTTTAATGGGGTTTTCCCGGATCCTCTAACCAAAAAAATAAGCAAACAGGAATAAATAGATGATCAGCATCAAAAACAGGAGCAGCCCGTTGCTGATCAATCCGATCACGCCGGTTTTATTCCAGCGTTTGTGTTGGGCGAGTACCACCATCGAGGTGATCACCCCGGTGAGCGTATCCAGCAGGATGATGTTCAGCAGGATGAACGCGATCGAGGTCAGCGAGTGCTTAATCTCACCGCCGATAATGTTGAATACAGTTACCAGGATCACAAAACCGAATAAAAGCGTCCAGGCAATCACAGCGGTGATGACAGCTGCCTTTACCACTGCCGGCTTGGAATCGTTGCTATTGCGCACTTCTGTTATTGGTGCTTGAGGTTCCATATTCAAACCCATAGCTCCCTCCCGCGATTCAAGTGTTGCGCGCCTTGCCTTGGGCTTGGAGGATTAACCGCTGGCGATAACGCGCAGGAAGATGAATAAAAGGAGTGTCACCAGCGCGGGCAATCCGCTGGTGATCAACCCGAACAAACCGGCTTTTTTCCAGCGTTTGTGCTGCGCCAGGACGATGATGGAGAAGATGCAGCCAACGATCGTAACCAAAAGCATGAGGATGGCGGCAGCGCACCACACCTGCACAATTACGCCGGGTAATCCGCTTCTGGTTTCGTTTGAATACCACACCAGCGCAAAATAGGTCATCATTAAAACGATGTTGATAATTCCGGTGATCACAGCCAGTTTCACCGCTGCTGGCTTTTTTTCGATGAGGGGGATGGTGGGAGGTGCAGGTGGGGACGGGGACTGGGAATCAGAGGTCATAATCATTTTTCCCTCCAATGATCACATTATACAGCGCGGAGGGTCCGCCTGCTCACCTGCTGTGGATTTTTGCCTCAGGTTTGACCGCCAGTACCTGCGTTACCGCTACCCATCCCTGCTCGGGTTCAGCCTCGTCCAGCAGGCGGTCTAGCTCGCGCACAGTGCGCAGCTCGAGTCCTTCCAATTCTGCGCTAATAGCGTCTGGGTGGTAGCGCTGCGGTACTTCTTTGGGACCACGGTCGCCGAAGCGCACCATCTCCGGTGAATACCCTTCAAGAACATACATCCCGCCGGGGCGCAGACCCGTGATGACCTTGCGGTGCACGCGCGCGCGTTCCTCCGCCGGGATGTGCACGAAAAAGGTGATGATCAGGTCCCAGGCGTTGGGTTCGATGCTGTAATCATTCAGGTCGGCGGTGAGGGTGGTGATCTTCACCCCGCGCTGGCGTGCCAGCAGCTGCGCCTTCTTGATGCCGTAGGGGGAGATATCTACCGCTGTCACCTCCCAGCCGATCGAGGCTAAATACACCGCGTTGCGCCCTTCACCTTCCCCCAGGCATAAGACCTTGCCGGGGGTTAACCCGGCGGTGCAGTCGATCAGAAAGCGGTTGGGGCGTTTGCCGAAGACGTATTCCTCAGTGTTGTAGCGGGTATCCCATTTGTTCATGTCTGTTCCGTAATGTGAGATTTGAACTCCCAGTATATTTGAAAAGTCATTTTCCCGCGAGGGCAAAACCATTCTTACACACTAATGTCATTGCGAGCCGCGACATACGCGGCGCGGCAATCCCCAACAAATTAGGCGGATCCAAATCCCTTGTCGGGGCGGTCATGCGACCGCATTTGGAGGCGATTCAGCAAAAATTCCCCTCTATACATGTGGAGAGGGGATAGGGGTGAGGTAACCCTTAGCTCTTCCAATTTCGTTATACAATTACCCCGTGGGGTTTTATTAAATGATTTCCGTGGGGCTATGCCCGAATTGCCCGCAAACCCGAACGCGCAAGGTCATTGCCATCGTCGAGGGCACGTAATAACCTTGTTACACCAGTACTTAATGCATATGGCGTTGTGGGGAACGTTTTTTACGAGTGCTGTGCATGAAAAAGATTTTCGGGTAGGATGAACCTCCCTGCTAGAACTTTGAATCCTTTAGGTCAAGGCGTTAGTGCTGTTAAATACGTCAAGGCTAACTCGAAGAAGAATAGGTCTACTATTTAACCATCCTGGAGGCTGATCATTGTGAAAAATTCCTGGGAAAATGAGATTCTTAAAAATCTGTCACCCGGCATACCTCCTTCAAGGTTTTACAGAAGCTTACTCATGGGGATAATGTTCGTTATTTTCAATGGTTTTGGTGTTGCATGCTCAAAAACGGCTTCATTAACTCCAGACCTTCCACCAACTTCTTTACCGACAACCACATCGACAATATCCCTGATCGATACGCCAACACAAACATCAACGCCTGAACCCACCGTTACTGCCACACCCACCCCAAGGCTTTTTATAGAGTCCACTCCAACGCAATCCACCAGATTTACGCCAAAACCAGGAGTTGTAATCAACGCTGTCAATGCACAAAACCTCAAGGTTGTAGCCTCATGGTATGCCGATACCGGGGTTGACGGTTATCCTTATTGGTTGCCAAATTCTGGCGATATTATGATTGCCGGTGAAAATAAAGTGACGCTTTTTGATAAAACAACATTTTCAACTAAAGAAGTCTTCAAGTTCCCAAAAATTAAATCTTTCTTTACATCTTCAGATGGCGAAATACTTGCCATTTTGGATGAAGGTAAGATTTTTGTGTTTGACAAAGATTTTATTAAGATCCAGGAGATTTACACCACCGAATCATTTACGGATCTTTCTTTCTCAAATAACGGAAATTATCTTGCTGCCTCCACGAGTTCTGGGAAAATTATTGTTTGGGATCTTGAGAACTTAACCAACAAATTTACACTGGAGGTTCAGGGTAATGTGCCATCGATAGGGTTTTCAATGGATGGCTCTGGTCTTTATATTTTAACCAGGGAGGGTGCTTACTCATCGATCCAATTATGGTCATTTGAGAGTAAAAGTAAACCGCAGCAAATCTTTTCACATGAATATATCTATGATGGCATTTTTCTATCAGAAAGCGAATTCTTTATTGCAATTGAAGGTGAATCGAATATTCAAGCATACGATTTGCTAACAAAAGAAAAAAGCTGGAAGTTGTACTCTGGCACACGCACCCTCAATAATTTGACATCTTCTCGTGACGAAAAAAAGTTTGCTGCGCTTGGCGAAAAGGGGTTGGTATTAGTATTTGGACTTGACGATAGAGTAAGCCATGAATCAATTAATGTGGCAGATGGTAATTGGGAGTCCGCGCAAATTTCGCCTGATGGTTCAAAACTTCTTCTGGCAAGGTTTGAAGGAACTCCCAGATTGATTTGTTACGATCTTGAAATGAAGGAAATAATGCACGAGTGGTCTATGGGTGACGGAACTATTACCAAATTCGTTATATCCACAGACAATCAGTATTTGGGTGTTACAACTGCTAGTGGTAGAGTCTTTGTTCTTCAGTCCCCTAACCTTAATGTTTTCCGTTCATATGAACTTGCAAATGGAGAGTTTAACCTCTACCGGGATACTATTTACTTCGTCCCCCTTTTAGATTCCTTGATTACGGGATCAAGAACTCATTACAACAGTCTTGAGATCATAAATTTACAGAATATGGGGAGTGTCGCCGAAGTGGAACTAGGGCAGGTTTACTATCCTGTTGTTTCGCGAGATAGCAGGTATTTGGCATTTTGGGGAGGGGGTTTTTCACACAATTTTTGGATTCGCGACATTGTCACATATGAAGCAACATCTATAGCTACAAAGAAAATGCCCCAATGGTGGAATGAAGGGTTTCCTTCGAGACTGGAGTTTTCTCCAGATTCTCAATCTATTGCTTATGAGTTGCGTACTTCCAGCGGTGACCCGAAACCAACTTGCCTGGCTGTTGTTTACAATCTTAAACAAAAAAAGGATAGTCACAGGATCCCGGGATGCGGCAAATTTATGCCGCTGCGTTTCTCACCTGATGGCTCGGTTCTGGCTCACGGCAACGATAAGGTAATTGATTTGTTTAATCTTAGAACCAATGTTGTTATGGCAACGATCGTCCCGGATGGTCAGGTTACTGACTTTGCTTTTTCGCCAAATAATGACTTGTTCGTTTATTCCACCCTTGACGGAAGCATCAATGTCGTGGAACTGGAAACACTGAGTTCAGTTTTCCACTACCAGGAAATCGGAACATATATCTCAAAGGTCGATTTTTCACCGGATGGAAAAATGATATTGTTTGCTTCTTCTTCACCTTCACCTGATTACACACTTAGATTACTGCAGGTTTCACTGGAGAAAGATTAAACAATTCTGAATATTTAATGGAAAAGCCAGCATGTAGGTTTAGTTTAGTGGTTTTTGATGTCCTCATATAATATTGACTGTGATAGTAAAAAGTGATATCATTTTGAACAACAAACAAGAGAAGACACTACATCGAATATTTGAAGACCCGATCAGGCCTGATGTTTCCTGGTCCGATGTAGAAAGTCTCCTCATCGCGCTGGGAGCAAAGATTACCGCAGGGCAAGGGTCGCGGGTCAGGGTTATCCTAAATGATCGTTATGCCGTTTTTCACCGCCCTCATCCTGAGCGGGTAACTGATAAAGGTGCTTTGAAGAGCGTCAGGCGATTCCTGGAAAATGCAGGTATTAACAAAGAAGGGAAAAAATGAATTACAAAGGGTATGAGGCGGTTGTTGAATATGATGATGAAGCCAGGCTTCTTCATGGAGAAGTGCTGCATCTGAATGATGTCATCACTTTCCAGGCGGATTGCATCGCTGACCTTGAGCAGGCATTTCATGAGTCAGTGGAGGATTACCTCGCCTTTTGTTCCGAAAACCATCGTCAGCCTGAAAAACCGTATCTGGGCAACATTTCTTTAAGAATATCACCGGAGCTTCACCGTGAGGTTGCGTCTGCCGCGAAACAAAAAAAAGAAAGCATTAATAGCTTCATCGCCGAAGCTTTAGCCACTTATACAACCAAAAAATGATCTGCAATGCAATTTTAAATTCGCAAACTATTGCGTATAGTTTCAAAAACCCCCAAATACTTGCCAATTTGGCAAGTTTTAGCCTTTAAATTTGCCAAACAGGCAAGTTGTATTTCCAGCCTTTTGTGCAACAATATTGTTAACACAGCAATTTCTCCACGGTCCGATCCTCATTAACCACCTTGTTCGTTCCCAGGTTCGTTTCCTTTCATTCTTCAGTATCGAAAGGCAATCGTTCTCACACTCCCTATTCATAAACCCAAAAAGGCGCGAACATGTTTTCAACAGCCACACTCGAATTGAATCTTTTTGATTCTAAGAAACAATACGAGTCTTCGGACAAATTCGGTTTCTTTCTTTTCGTACCAGGAGTGTCAAGTCGTTTCGCGGCTACGTCGCTGCGTATAGTTTTGCGGAGGTAAGGTTAATTGTTTTAATTGTTTCCATTTTTGGAACAATTAAAACTAAAAACCAATCGTGTTGGGGATTGCTTCGCAAAAATCGCTCGCAATCATAGGATTAACTTGATATGCTTATGCGTTTATCAACTCTCAGTTTTTTACGGTTCTCGATTCTCAATTCTCGTCTCTCCGTTTTTCGGCAGCTTGAACTTGAGCCACACCGGGATGATGGCGAGCAGGCTCACCACCGCCGTGATGGCAAAGGGGAACTGCGGGCTCACGCCCTTCCACA
>CAZHMD010000024.1:0-22015 GCA_964533735.1 uncultured Anaerolinea sp.
ACATCATGCGCGGAGGTCTGGTCGGTCACCACATCCGGGATGACCCCGTGTGCCATCAGTTCCGGGTAAATATCTGCAGCATTTGCCACCAGCCCGATCGAACGCGGGATCTGTTTCTCCCTGGCTTCTTCAACCAGGGTCATGGCTTCTTCCAGTGTGTCCACCACCATATCCACGTAACCCATAGCCAGGCGGCGCTGCGCCCGCTCCGGGTCAACTTCAACCACCAACCCAACCCCCTGGTTCATTGTGATGGCTAACGGCTGCGCTCCACCCATGCCGCCCAGTCCGGCCGTGAGTACAAATTTGCCCCTCAGAGACCCCCACCCTTTTTGGGTTGCCAGTGACCCCAGCGTTTCGTAGGTTCCCTGCAGGATACCCTGGGTGCCAATGTAGATCCATGAGCCGGCTGTCATCTGACCGTACATGATCAGACCTTTGGCGGCCAGGTCATCAAAATGCTCCTGTGTAGCCCAATGCGGCACCAGGTTGGAATTGGCGATCAATACCCTGGGCGCGTCCGTGTGGCTCCTAAAAATCGCCACCGGTTTGCCAGATTGAACCAGCAGGGTTTCATCAGGTTTCAGGTTTTTCAAAGAATTGAGGATGGCATCCAGTGCCTCCCAACTGCGCGCCGCCTGTCCTCGCCCGCCGTACACCACCAGGTCCTGGGGTCTTTCTGCCACTTCAGGATCCAGGTTGTTCTGCAGCATTCGATAGGCGGCTTCGATTTGCCAGTTGGCGCAGGTGAGTGTATTCCCCCGCGGGGCGCGGATGGTTCTTGGACCAGGCATGCATCCTCCGGAATTTAAAATGTGTAAATCCTGATTATTATACGCTGAAATAATTGCCCTTTCAGGCAGGGGTTTGGTCTGGTGCGTTTTTGCGTCCGGTGGTGATGAGAATCAAGATCACGCCATTCATCGGACGGTGCGGGATTTTCCAGTAAGCCCGGGTGAATAATTATTCAGGGGTTGGAACTTCATCACTCATATTTTAGCGCGTTAACCGGTACCATGGTGGCAGCGCGCAGGGCTGGGTACAACCCGGAGATCAACCCCACGAGCGTGGCAAATACCAGCCCAAATACTGGCAGCCACAAAGGCGTGGTGGTTACCAGTGTCGGCGGCATGCCGCCCTGTTCAGAGACCTGGCTGGCAAAATAGGAGAGCCCGATCAAGTTCAGGATGGCGCTCGAGCCCCAGCCCAGGAGCACTCCCCCCAACCCGCCGATGAAACCAATACCGGCAGCCTCCCCCAAAAAGATGCTCAGCACATCCTGGTTTGTTGCGCCTACTGCCTTCATCAAGCCAATCTCGCGTGTGCGTTCGAGAATGGACATGGTCATGGTATTGGCAATGCCAATTGCAGCCACCAGCAGAGCGATGGCGCCCACCCCGCCAAAAACGATCTGTAGAACGGTAAAGAACGAATTTATCCCCTCAACCACAGCCTGCGGGGTATTTGCCATAAATCCAAGCGCATTGATCTGGTCTGCCAGTTCGATGACTACGTCCGGGTTTTCCGCCTTAACGATCACCATGGCGTACCCCTCTTTGTTGCGGTTGATACGCATTCCCCGCGCCCACTCATTCCAAATGGTCACTTCGTCCATGCGCATGTATATCATGCCGTCTGCCTGTCCGCGCGATTCTGCAAGCACACCGGTGATCTTCACATTGTAGGTTTTGCGTACTTCCTGTCCATCTTCGGTGTACTTGATGAGCATAAAGCGCAGGGTTTCCCCCAATAGTTGCGGCGGCTCCACTGGCGGGTCTGTAGGTCGGGCATTGGGGTCGTAAAAGTTGCGGTTGATCCAGGAGCCTATCACAGCCGTTCCTCTAACCAGTTCAGTAGTGCCTTCACTGGCAGCCAGCCCCATCTCCGCAAGGTCGTTAACA
Source organism: uncultured Anaerolinea sp. (assembly GCA_964533735.1). Lineage (GTDB taxonomy): Bacteria > Chloroflexota > Anaerolineae > Anaerolineales > Anaerolineaceae > UBA6107. The sequence goes on from CAZHMD010000024.1 coordinate 1,902, forward strand.
TCAACCCCCACGATTCCGGCGTACCCGCGCAACTTACCGAACGCCATTTCCATATTGGCATTCAGGTAATCTTCCTTTACGATCAGTTTAACACCCGGGAGGGCAGCGATTTCTTCAATTGCCGTAGGGGTAAGGTAGGTCATCCCGTCGTCGCCACCGCCTCCGCCGCCACCACCACCGCCAACCCTAATCGCTTTTGATGACATTGCGCTGGCTTCCATGTTATAGCCGGGGTAGACCTCAATGCTCGTCAGATCGTTGATCCCCCACAACTGTTGGGTGGCATTCTTCTGCAATCCAACTCCCAGGGATACCAGCACCACTACGGCGGCAGTTCCGATCACCACGCCAATAGCCGTCAGCAGCACCCTTCCTTTGCGCCGCCCGAGGTTATAAAACACTAATTGGACCAGGTCAAGAAAACGCATGGTGCCCTTAGCGGGTTATCCTCCCTTTCCCGGCCTGGCAGGAGAGATGATTTCTTCCTGCGGAATTTCTTCTCCACCCAGCGGGGTTTCCTGCTTTACACCGCTCCCCAGCCCGAAGAGCCCTTTAACGAATCGCCAAACAACGCTCCAAAAAGTCTGAGGCTGCTCGATCACGGGTTCTACCGGTCCTGCTGCGCCGCCTCCGCCTTCCAATCCCTCCGGCATTTCAGGTGCCGGCATTACGTTTACTGTAAGGGTTTGGGTGACGAAACGCGGTTGATTGAAATCATCCGTGTAGTTGATCGTGATCAGCAACTCCAGCGGTCCTTCCTGCATGGGAGTCACTTCAGTGTCCAGGGTATAGTATCCACCCGGGTCGAGCGCGCCTACCAGTAAAACATCGTTGAACAAGGAGGCGTATTCGGTGGTGACCTTCATATTGCCCAACACCGCTGTTTTCTTGGCCAGGTTTGTTACCTGTATCGGCAGCGTTCCCGGCATGCCGACCAGGAATTCTCCTGCATCGCGATAGAAACTGATTTCCACCTGCGGCAGAGAGTACACCAGCAGCGTGATCACCTGGTCATCGACAATGCGGTTTCCTTTGGCATCATTGTATAAGTAGGAAACCTTTAACGTATATGCACCCGGTTGGGTGGAAACATTGGTCACAAACTTCCCTGAAGTTGAGATGGTTTCGCCCTGCTTGATATCTCCAACGTAAACCAGGTTGGAACTGCCCAAAGGCGCAAAATTGGTCAAATCTCCGCTCGAACCCGAAACGCCGCCGGGTTGCGGCGTACCGCTCTGATCCCCAGGTGACACCCCGCCGCCCAGCACCATCGTTACAGCTTTTGCATCCGACTTTCCCAGGTTGGTCACATCGATTTTCAGGTTGAAGATGGATCCGGGTTGAATCGGATCAACATCAGATTCGTACCCGATGATCACCAGTTGTGGTTTATCCTGTGCCATGGGTGTGGCTGTTGCCGCCACATATGCCGGCGTGTTTATTCCCAATGTCAGGGTAAAGGCTTCGGTAAAGGCTTGCCCGCTGCCATCCGTATATGCCGCGGTCGCTTTTACGGTCGCAACTTCCTCCCATGAGAGGTTCCCTCCCGCCAAAAAAGTCTGGTTGAAGGTCACTTTGTCTCCGCTGGACCCAAGGCTGCCGGTGGTGCTGACCCCGCCGGTGCCGCGGGGGAACAAATCGGTGCCATCGAAGGTAACGATCAGGTTATTCGCCGTAGTCTGCCCCCGGTTTTCAAAGACCACCGAGAGGGTAAATTCCTGGTAGGGTTTGATCTTGGCGGGATTGGTCGAGTAGGAACTGACCACCACGATCGGGCGTCCGCCGGAGGTTGGCACGTTGGCGGTGGTTTTCAACATCACTGGTTCTACTTTCCCTGATGTTTCATCCTTGACCAGGACGGTAGCCACGTCATTTTGCCCTGATGTTGCATCTGCGGGGATGGGTACGTTCACAACCACAGGTTTGGTTATTTCTCCTATCAGAAATTTCACGGTCCTGGGTACTAAGGTTGGCACAGGCCATCCACCGGCCGTACTGGCCTCAAGGGTGAAGGAGACTTCTTCAGCGGCAGCGGCGTCTAGAGAAAGGGTAAGGGTATACGTAACCACTGAACCGGGGATACCGGACTTCGCGAACGAATCCGGTGTGACCGTCACACCGGTATACGCGGCTGCCGCGACTGCCTGCCCGGGGTTCAAAGCCGCGCCCAGGAGGGCAGTTACCATTAGCGCCGCAAAAAAGACTTTCAGAAATTGTTTTCCGTTCATAATCACCTTCTCCGGGTCAATGTGTTTTCATTTCAGTTGCCAAAAGGTATTCTTTTTCAGGAACCACCCTGCCGTCCAGCAAATACACCACGCTAGTCGCGAACTGGTGCATGCGCGGATCGTGGGTGACCACAACGATCGTCTTGCCGGCTTTGTTCAGGTCCGCCAGCAGTTGCATGATCGACAATCCGGTGTTGCTGTCCAGGTTGCCTGTGGGTTCATCCGCCAGGATCAGCGGCGGGTCGTTGACGAGTGCGCGCGCAATTGCCACACGCTGCTGCTGCCCGCCTGAAAGTTCAGCGGGTTTGTGCCCCACGCGGTCAGACATGCCGAGTTCATCCAATAATGCCAGCGAGCGCGCCTTGCGGTCTCGATCAGGCACTCGTGCAAACCGCAGCGGAAACGCCACGTTCTCCACCGAGGGCATGGATGTGATCAGGTTGAACGACTGAAAAATGAACCCCACCTTGTTGCGCCGGTAAAGTGCCAGCGCGTTTTCGTCCATTTTTTCAACCTCTTCCTGGTCTACGATGATCGTCCCCGAGGTCGCCCAATCCAGTCCCCCGATCAGGTACAGGAGTGTGCTTTTCCCGGATCCCGAAGGACCCATGACAACCGTAAAACTGCCCCTGGCAATCTCCAGGTTGACCTCTGTCAATGCCTGTACACGGGTCTCTCCCATCTGGAAGACCTTTTCCAATCCCTGGATTTTTATGAAAATATCTCGACTCATCAATGTTTTTTCTAGAAGAAATAGTACTGTGTAAACGATAGATTACTTAAGATGGATTGTAAAAAGCCGGGCAGCGCAAAAATGATCATGTAGATGAACAACGAGATAAGCATTGCGCCTAACGCTTTTCTGCTGGCAAGACCGGAGTAGTCCCTGGCGCCCATAATGAGCAGAACGATCTGCCAGATGAAGAATATATCGATCAATCCCAAAAACGCAGCCAGGTAGGACATCAGTCCAGTGGGGTCTGTGCCGGCAAGCCCGGAAAGACCCGCCCCATTGATCGTGGATCTGGTGGCGATCATGGCAATGATCTGCACCAGGGAACGCACACCCAGGGGGACCATGGACCAACCAACCATATTGTACGATTTTATGCTCACCGCGCGGCTGCCGGATAATGTGAGGACTAGATGCAGTACGCTCCCAAGTACGAACCAGGAAAGCCATATCGCCACCAAACCGAAGAGGATTGGGAACACGTACATGAATAACGGCGAAGTTTGCGTAGCCTGGGCATTAAAAAATTGAGCCTGCTGGTCAGCTGAATAGTATTGAAAATCGGGCGGTGTGGTTAACCCCATCTGAACAGCGTTCCTGCGGATTGGGGCGGCAATCATCACCACCAGGATAGCCAGTACCGACAATACCACAAGTGGTGTCAGCCATATGTGCTTCTGTTCCTTGTTGATCATTTGGACCGTTGCGCGGGGTTTCAATAGAATTGCCGGGATCCAGCTAAAAAGCCATGGGCTTTTTCGGATTTTCACACCGGTGTCAAGTTCTGTCTCCATAAGCACCTCTCCTGGCAGGATAGTATCCTATTTTAGACGTTACCGGTTTATTATAAGTTCCATTTCCTTAAAGCAAAAAGGGAAATGCTATAATCTGGAGAGGTTTCCGGAGGAACAATGCAAATCAGGGTCGGACTTGAAAACAATATTGAAGGCAGGTCTCTCGCATGGGTGCTCGATCATCCCGGTTGTTTTACTTACGGTAAGGACGGCACTGAAGCCATCCTGCGCGTGCCCCAGGCACTGATCACCTACTGTGAATGGATTGGAGAGAAGACCAAAGAATCCTGGCTCGGCAGCCTGGAGGATTTTGATATTGCCCTGTTGGAAGTATTTGAGTGTTACAACAATTTGCTTGGCGAAAGGGAAATTGAGATCAACGCCTTTTTCCAGGATGACGCCCGCCCGCTTTCAGCCAAGGAAATTGAGCAGGGAGGCTCGCTGCTTACCTTGAGCAGGGATGATCTTGAACAATTGATCGCTCCCCTTACCCGGCAGCAACGCGACCAGAAATTCCCCGATGAGCGCTGGAGCATTGATGGAGTCTTGCGGCATGTGGCTAATGCCGGCTGGTGGTATCTTGACCGTCTCAACCTGGCGGGGATCTCCCGCGACCAGTTAAGCAATGACCCGGTGGCGCGCCTTAACCAGGTACACCAATTATTGATAAACTCTTTATCCGCTTTGGAAAATCGTCCCGAAATTCTGGAGATCGAAGGGGAGACCTGGTCTGCGCGCAAGGTGCTGCGCCGGGCGCTCTGGCATATCCGCGACCACCATTTTCACATCGAACGCCTCATGACGCTCTTGTAATCCCCCGCGTAAAATCATTTGGCTATTTCTTTTTTGGGTTGGAACCACCAAAACTTAACAGGCCAAAGAATACCGCGAATACAAACACTACCATTGCGACTAATGGATCCATGGCGAACCTCCAGCATTAACCACCCGATCACTATATAAAACCCCAAAATCCAAGGTTGGTTCGCCTCAATGGGTTTCATTAGATTTTAATCTTTACCTTACAAAATGAATAAGCGCTGCCACCGCAACGATCAATATGCTATACTATTTGAACTCCCGCAATTAAGGTGGAAACGCAGCATCCCGGTGAGTTTTTATGCGTAGAGCAGATTTCCGGTCTTTACTTGTACTCCTTTTCCTGACCATTTTCAGCGTTGTTTTTATTGCTGGCGGATGGCTCAAATCTGTTCACGCGGATACCCAGCCTACTCCAGGTCCAGACAGGCACACCAATATCCTCGTTGAAGCTACCGAATACAACTGGTGGCTCGTTTACTGGTCAGACAATACCATCGCCTGTGTCATCGCTGTCGACCACGAAGGAAAACCCACAAAAGACGATGTCCTGAATGACTGCGGTGCTGCAACTTACGAAAAATGGCTTTATACACCGGCTTGTACTGGTGAAGAGAGCGGTTCAGCGCTACAAGCCTGCAAGGGAATGTACCTTCATAATATTGGCTCACAGGATGTTACCAGTGAGTTGGAGGTTGAACTCCCTCCAGCCGTAGTATGGGTTGATCTGATCGGTTGTGAATTCGATACAGAGCTAAAAATATGTAATGGCATTCCATCGCTGCATTTCACAGGTGAAGAAAGCCTGCCAAACGAGAGTATCGTAAAAATAAATGTCGAGCTCGACGGCGAGGCATTCAACTGCGAAGGAACGGAATGTACTGTTCCCCTTGAACCCACTGATGAAAAGGGTGTCCCCTTTAGTTTTTGGGGCGAATCCAGTTACGGGGATGAAACCTTCGTTTATGAAGGATTGGTGCGTGTTGTGCCGAAACTTGAAGCTACGCCGGCACCTGAGGAAACAGAGATACCGACCTCTTATTATGTGGATATTCTCAGTTCCCAGTGGAAAACGGGCCAATCCGCCACCTGCGCTGAAATATGGCAGGTATTCCCTGAAATTGGGTCACCTCCCGTCTGGTTGGATACTCCCCACGACGCCTCAGAACTGCATTCGTCCATCCCATATTACTACCTGGCTGCCATGTTGATCAAAAATGGAATTGTGGATGCCGGGGAATGTGACATGAACGGGCTGGAGTCTGATCTTTCTGCTAATCAGTGCGGGCTGGAAAAAGCACAGGACTCTGTAACAGAATGGCAGAACCAGTTCGATGAACAGATCCTGCAAACTTCGCTGGATTCCGGCATCCCCGGACAATTGCTCAAGAATCTCTTTGCACAGGAAAGCCAGCTTTGGCCAGGGATCTATACAGATGTCAAGGAAGCGGGTTTTGGCCAGCTCACCGAAAATGGTGCAGACGCGGCATTGCTCTGGAATCGCAGTTTTTACGACCAATTCTGCCCGTTGGTTTTAGCGCAGGAGACCTGTGATAAAGGCTTCGCAATGCTCACTGAAGCCCAGCAAAATATCCTGAGGGGTGCCCTGGTACAGAAGGTAAATGCTTCCTGTGCCGATTGCCCGGCAGGGATCGATCTCACCCAGGCAGATTTTAGTATTCATGTTTTTGCCGAGACGCTCGTGGGCAATTGCAGCCAGGCTGACCGGGTGCTTTACAACGTTACAAAAAAGACCACCAGTTCGGTGGCAAATTACTCAGACCTTTGGCGTTTTTCTTTGATAAATTACACCGTTGGTCCCGGATGCCTTTTCGATGCGGTCAGCCGCACCTATAAAGCTAAAAGCCCGCTGGACTGGATCCACGTGGCAGCCAACCTCCCGGAAGCCTGCCGGCCGGCAGTGGATTATGTTAGCCGGGTCAGCCAGGGTGACAGTGAAGCGGATATTGCCTTCTCCACACCCCTGCCAACCGCAACCCGCACGCCTATCGTGCCAACCAGGACACAAACACTCACGCGTACCCCAACTCTTACGCGCACTCCAACAGTAACCCGTACGGCTACGCCCACACCCACAGCCACCCAAACAGCCACAGACACCGCAACGGCTACATCAACTATTACTCAAACCCCCGAGATAAGCGACACACCATCGTTGACCCCCAGCGAAAGCCCTACAGCAACACCCACACTCACACCTACTCCTGGTGGGATTCAAATTACACCCAAACCCCCTTCACCGTAGAACTACAATCCGGGCATACTCCTTCATTGGTCAGCCGATTCTCCAAAATCCAATACCCGCGGCGTTTGATCACTGCTTTACCGCATACGGGGCAGTGCGTATCTTCCAGCGAGCCCACCTTTCCCGGCAGGTTGCCGGCATACACGTAGTGCAGCCCCGCCTCCTGCCCGATCTCAGCTGCCCGCTGCAGCGTGTCTGTCAAAGTGGGCGGTGCATCCTGCATTTTGTAATCCGGGTGGTAGGCTGTCACATGCCAGGGAATATCCGCTGATACGGATGTTAAGAAACGCCCCGTCTCCCACAATTCTTCGTTGGAATCATTGAATCCCGGGATCACCAGGGTCACTACTTCAACCCATAACCCCATCCTTTGCGCGTTCGAGATCGTGTCCAGCACATCCTGTAACCGGCCGCCCATCTGGCGATAACGCTCTTCTCCCATCGATTTCAGATCGACCTTCAATCCATCCAACCATGGACGTAAGAACGCCAGTGATTCAGGTGTGGCAAACCCGTTCGAAACAAACGCGGTCTTCAATCCTGTAGCTTTGGCGAGTTTAAATATCTCCACTGCCCATTCAACCGTGATGAATGGCTCATTATAAGAAGAAGCCATACTGGCCGCCCCGCTGGTCACCGCCATGTGCACCAGGCGTTCAGGCGTTACTTCTTTTACCGCCAGCCACTCCGGCTTAATGTCCTTATCCCGCAGCGCTTGTGAGGTTTCCCAGTTCTGGCAAAACTCACAGCGGAAGTTACAACCCAGCATGCCAAAAGTGAGCACCTGGCTGCCGGGTAAAAAATGCGAGAACGGTTTTTTCTCGATTGGGTCCACCTGGGCACCAGCCACATAGCCTGAAGGGACTCTCAGTTCGCCAGCTTGCACATACCGCAGTCCGCACACGCCGCTGCGCCCCTCTTGCAGGGTGCAGCGGTGAGCGCACGCCAGGCAGCGGATTCGCCCGTCCGGCAGGTGTTCACACAGTTCTGAGGGTTTGGTTAATCCTTTAATCTGTTTTTCGAGCATCAGCGATCACTCCGTCTTCATTATAGCCTTCCCATAACCCGCAATTCAAGGCGTCATTTTTGGTTTCAAGAGTTGTGGTAAACTCCGATCATATGGACGAGAAAACCCTGAGAACGCTTGAATTTCCAAAAGTCGTCGAAAAACTGGCTGGGTTCGCTGCTTTCAGCGCATCCGCTGAACTTGCTCGCGCACTGGTTCCGGTGGCCTCGCTGAATGAGGCTTTGGAACGCCAGGCGCGTACAACCGAAGCCAGTAAACTCCTCAGCATCAAGGCAGATGTCAGCGTGGGTGGCGCCCACGATATTCGCGCCATGGTCGATTTGGCCAGCCGCGGCGGGGTGCTCACCGAATCGGAGTTGCTGGCTGTCAGCGGAACATTGATCTCTTCCCGCAGCCTGGCACGCAACTTTGAAAAGAATATGCGCGACTTCCCGCGTCTGGCTGAAATTGTGCGTCTCTTTCCTCCGCCTCCCGGTATCATCGAAGCCATCTCCCGCTGCATTTCAGAGCGGGCTGAAGTGCTTGATAATGCTTCGCAAAAACTTGCCTCCATACGCGCGGAGATCAAGGTGTCGCACTCCCGCCTGCTCTCAAAATTGGAGCGCATGCTGGGTGACCCCCACACCGCGCCCATGCTGCAGGAATCCATCATCACCCAGCGCAACGGACGCTACGTCATCCCCTTGCGCGCCGAATTCAAGAGCAAGCTGAAAGCCATCATTCACGACCAGTCCTCCTCAGGCGCCACCCTTTTCGTTGAACCCATCGCCGTGGTGGAATTGAATAACCGCTGGCACGAATTACAGCTTGAAGAGCGCGACGAGGTGCGCCGTATCCTGGCTGACCTTTCCGGTAAAGTTGGCGCAGAAGCCGCAGCCATCAACGGCATCGTCACAGCCCTGGCCCAATTTGATCTCGCGCTGATGTGCGCCAAGTACAGCCACGCCCTGCATGCCTGTGAACCGATCCTTAAACCCGTCAGCCCGCCCGCCAAAGTGCACCATCCGGGTACCTGCATCAAGTTACTTAAAGCCCGCCACCCGCTGCTGGACCCTGCCACTGTCGTCCCGGTGGATATCGACCTGGATGAACAAACCTTCGCAGTCGTCATCACTGGACCCAATACGGGCGGAAAAACAGTGACCTTGAAAACTGTCGGTCTGCTGGTGGTGATGGCGCAATGCGGGCTGCACATCCCGGCACAATCCGGCTCGGAACTCAGTTTTTATGACAATGTTTTTGCGGATATCGGAGATGAACAATCCATTGAACAATCACTCTCCACTTTTTCAGGGCATATCACCAACATTGTTCGCATCCTTGGTCGGGCAAAGACCAAGACCCTGGTCCTGCTGGACGAGTTAGGCGCAGGGACTGACCCCCAGGAAGGCTCAGCCCTGGCGCGTGCCATAATGCTGCACCTGGTTGAACGCCGTATTCCGTGCCTCATTGCCACCCATTACCCGGAACTAAAATCGCTCGCGCACACCACCCCGGGCGTCGTCAATGCCAGCATGGAGTTTGACCTGAAGACACTGCGCCCCACTTACCGCCTCACCCTGGGAATCCCCGGACGTTCCAACGCACTGGCCATCGCCAGGCGCTTGAACCTGCCTGAAGAGATACTCGAATCTGCGCGTACAATGATCGATCCGGCAGAGTTGAAATCTGAAGAATTGCTCAACGAGATTCATCACCAGCGCGAGGTTGCCCGCAACGCCCGCTCAGCAGCAGACCGCGACCGCTCCCTGGCAATCAATCTGAAGAAGGAACTCACCACCCGCTTGGAAAAGATAGAAGAAGAACGCCAGCAAGCGCTTGAAAAAGCCAGGCTGGAAGCACAAAAAGAGATCACCATACTCCGGGAAGAGATGGAAAACATCCGCAAGGATCTGGCGCATGCCCACCAGCCATTGGAAGCGTTGAAAGCCATCGAAGAACGTGTAGATCATATTGATGAAAAGACAAGCACTCCGGTGGTCACGAAAACCATCCGGTCAAGCGGGGGAAAAGTGATCCCGCGCCTGGGGGCAAAGATAAAGATCGGCTCCCTGGAGAGAGAAGGCGTTATCACTGCCATCGGAGAGAGTGAAGTCGAAGTCCAGGTGGGCAACTTGCGTATCCGCTCCAGGATATCAGATCTGCGTGCACCCAATGAGGAGATCGTCGAGTCCGCAGCCAAAACCTCAGGGGCCAGATCTGCCATGAAAGAACCCGCTGCTTCATCAAGACCGTCAATATTCCGGCCGTCTCCCGGCATGGAGATTGATCTGCGCGGGCAGCGTGCTGAAGATGCCCTCGACGTATTGGATACATACATCGACAATGCCTATACCGCCGGCATGCCATTTGTAAGAATCATTCACGGCAAAGGCACTGGCAGGCTGCGCCAGGTAATCCGCGAAGCATTGAAATCCTCGGAACTTGTGAAAAGTTTTGAAGAAGGTGGCGACAAAGAAGGCGGCGAAGGCGTGACCATCGCTCATCTGTCCCCCGATTAAATAAAGAAGGTCGGTAGAATCTTTCCCCTGGATTCTACCGACCTTGTCGCATGAGGTCCCTAGATCTCACGCACCGCCAGCAACTTTATTGAGCTATTTATACACCGCTGGCGTTGCCAAAATATTGACAAAATTTTAATATTCCAGGGACTTTCTAAAAATGGAATAGAGTCGGCGCAACGGTGGCAGCGTGCACCTTTCACGCAATCTTTCCTTCACTTCTTTTACCTTACCTTTGCAGGCTGAGTGCTCGGCTGAACCTGGCGGGTACAAACCAATCATGTATTGATAACTCAACAGCTCAATCCAGATATGTGAATGATCCACCCCGTACGTCATCACTCGTTTATAGTACTCCTCTGCCTCAGAAACCTTGCCCTCCTTCTGGGCGAGAGTCCCTTTAACAATGTCCAGGGCTGTATAAGAGGTTCCCAATCCTCGTTGGTTTATTTCTCTCGCAAGTTGTTCAATCACGTGCTGAAGACCTTCCGCTTGAACCTGCGCCAGATCCAACATAAACTCGGTTATATGCGCATTTATCGCTATCATTCCCAATCCATTTTCCAGGGCGCCTATTTTTGCCCTGGAGACCATCTCAGCACCAGTTTTAAGATTGTGGGAACGTACCAGTGTTAACCCAAGCAGGTAAGTGTTCTCGAGGGTCTGCATATCTTGAACTTTTTCATCTATCCCCAGGTGAAATACCCTGGCTGCCTCTTCTAAATCACCAAATGACCTGTAAATATTTCCCAGAACCGTGTAGATGCTTTTCAGCGCGGTTTTATCCTCGATTCCCTTTTCACGTTCTATCACTGCGTGAATATAAACCCAGGATTGATCCATATTTCCCATCACAAAATGATCTCGGGCAATGACTATTTCCAGGAAAGATAACCACCAGCGTAAATTTAGTTTCTCAGCAATGGTGACCCCGCTTAAGGCTTGTTTCAAAGACTGGGCGTAATTTCCTGAATAGTAGTTGGCTGCCGCCAAAATTGACAATGCCTGCACTCGTCCAGACCTGCGTTTTATTAACTGGCTGAGATTAAGGGTTTTCTCTGCTATTTCCAATGCTTTATTTGGCCATCCAGTTATGATGTAGATCAACCCAAGTTGACTTTGAATATTAACAAAAGCGTCCATTTCTCTTTGTGTTTTTGGTTCAGGCATGCTTGCCAGGGCATCTTCGTAGGTATGTTGAGCATTTATGATCTGGTTGTTGAGACTGTAGAGGATTCCCAGGCGGGCTGCAGCCTCCAATCTTTCTGCGTTATTCCCTGCCATTTCCAAAAAATATATGGCTCGCCGGATGCATTCAATCCCTTCAATAAATTGCATCCTCATACCCAATACACGCCCCTGGCCGCTTAACCCCACTCCAAGTAATAAAGCATCCTGCGATTGCTCTCCTAATTGATAGCATAAAGTGTAGATATGCTCGCATTTTTCCAGGTCTGAGAGGTCATAGGCATAATCCCCCCATTCGGTGATCAATTGCAGGATTAATTCTGCTGCGTTATCCGTCTTTAATACAGGGATCAGGGCGCTTGCCTGCTGATAGGCATTGTAGGTGTCCGTTTTTGAAAAGCGCGAACGGGCAAACTGCCCGGCTTTGATCCAGTAGTCAAATGCCCGGTTATTTTCACCTGCCTGTTCGCAATGACCGGCAAAAATGGATGCCAATTCGGGTTTTTCGCCATTGACCGCCAGAAGGGCTTTCATTGCCTTCAAGTGAAGTGTGCGCTTACGCAATGGCGATAACTGCTTAAGGATTACTTCCCGCACCTGGTCATGCGGAAACTCATACTGTGAGTCAGTTAACATACCGCTTTCAATGGAGAGGATTGAGAATTTCTGCAATTCCTCCAGAACACTGATCAACTCGTCCACCTCAAGACTCACCATTTTTTCAACCACTTTTGGCTGGAATTTTTGACCCAATATGGAGGCTGACTGCAGAACCTCCCGGGCATTCTCAGAAAGCAGCCTGATTTTCTCATTCACCAAAGCTTGAATAGTGGAAGGGATAGGATAATGGCTGTCATCTTCAAATATGTCAGGATCGAAGTCAATGGAGCGAGCGTTTTTTAATCCTTCAATTATGAAATACGGATTGCCGCCAGTGGACAAAAACACTTTATTTAAAAATTTTTCACTGCAATCCTTCCCCAGGAATCCTTGAACCATTGCCCGGGTTTCTTCGAATGTGAGAAGCGGCACATCAATACTTTCCAGTTTGTAAAGCATGGTATTGCGGTCAATGAAGATCTCCACCGCTGCATTTACTTCTTCTCGGCGCGAACTGATGATCAATAATCCATATTTCTTAAAGAAGTCCCTGTCACTCAGGTAAGAGAGAAAATCAATGGTAGCCTCATCACACCACTGGATAATATCGACAATCATCAGCAGAGGTTTCTTTTCTGCGAGTTTGATTAACAGCGAGTACACACTGCTGTAAATAGAATGAATATCTTCACCCGAAGTTGATTCGGCGGCAACATGTTCAGTTGTGTCATTGTCTTCCTGCAGTTCGGGGAATAATTGATGAAGCCGTCGGCGATTTGTTTCTGGTAAAGAAGCCCATTCTTGTGCTGTAACACAATTACGTAAACCGTCAATTAGTGGTTCAAAGGGAGAACAACGCACCATTGGTTTACCGCTGCAAAACAACAAACGTGGAATGGCTGGTAAGTTATTGTAGAATTCCTGTACCAGCCGCGACTTTCCACAACCTGATTCTCCCTTGATTGAGATAATTCCCCGGCGGTGAAAGGCATGCTGCAGCTTTCTAAGCAATTCTTCCCGGCCGATGAAAGTGGGCGGGTTGAACTCCCTTCCCGGCCAATGGATGCTTTCTTTTTTCTGTAATGCCTGTCTGAATTCATCCAGTCGCGACTTAAAGGCTGCGATAGCATCAGGCAATGCCTCGTCATTGAGTGACCTGTGAAGTTTCTCGATGTGGGTGATGTAATCTGCTGCTTCCTTTAACCTGCCGCGTTCCTTTAGACAGGTAAGGATCAGGTAATTATTTTCTGGATTTACCGGGTCAATCTCTGCATATTTACCCAGCCAATCAAGTGCTTCGTTAAGGTTGCCAATCGCAATACAATGCCCCGCCAGGTACTCCAGGCTGCGCAGCCGATAATAATCGTACCCCTGGTTGGAAAGTGAAAGCCATGTTTCCAGTCCGGGGGAATCCGGCATGCTGAAGCCCTGCAGGATATGTGCTCCACGGCACATCTGCATGGCTTTTCGCAAATCCTTATACATCCAATCTGGTAATTTTTCACCAGAATTAATGGTGGATTTAGTTACAATTGGGTCAACCAGTGTTTGGAATTCCCGTCCGTCGATGTAAACCGCGTGAGAATCGAGGGACACATCATCCTCATCGGCAATGATTATATTGGGGTCAGGTAGTTCAGCCCTTAATTTACTCAGGCTTTCACGCAGATTCTTATGCGCCAATGAGTCATCAGCCTCGGGCCAGAAGAGCTGGCATAAATGACTTCGATTAACAGGTTGTGTTTGTGAGGCAATGTAATAAAAAAGCAGGCGTATCATCCGGCGCGAGATCTCCACTGGTTTGCCATCCCAGGTGATCACTGGTGATCCGAGTATTAAGGTCTGCAGCCGGAGGGCTTCCACTTTTACCTGCTGAATTCTGGCATGATCATCGGGATTTTGCCTGAAAATCCCGGGCGTGAGTTAAGGCTTCCCGAGCGGCGCTCATGTTTGATTCGCTTATGCTGCCGTTCATTTGTGCCAGCTCAACAATTCGTCCGTTAACTCCCAAATCCTCAACCTCGGTGATGGTGCGCTCGCCAGTCACCTGTTTGCGCACCTTGTAATGCTGGTCTCCAAAAGATGCCAGTTGTGAAAGGTGCGTCACGCACATCACCTGGTGGTTGCGACCGAGCTGCCATAGCTTTTGCCCAACCACAAACCCCACCCGGCCGCCAATTCCCTGGTCGATTTCATCAAATATAAGGGTGGGCACAAAATCTGCCTGCGCCAGCACATTCTTGAGTGCCAGCATCAACCTTGATGTTTCACCCCCTGAGGCAATCTTGACCAGTGGTTTTAACCCTTCCCCGGGGTTGGGTGAAATGAGGAACTCCACCACATCCGTCCCGCTGCTGGTGAAAACGGCATCGGTCTCCTCTTTAAAGGATGCGGCGAATAATGCACCTTTCATGTTTAAATCGGTCAATTCGTTTTCCACAGCCGCGCTTAATCTGCCGGCTGCTATGCGGCGCTTTTCTGAAAGCACAGCAGCCTTCTCCTTCGCTTCAATCGCTGCGCTTTTCTCTTCTTCTTCCAGTTCCGCGATACGTTCACTGGCGTTGGCTATGGTTTCCAATTGGGTCCGGGCGTTTCTGCCGTAATCAACCACCGCATCAACCGAGCCGCCATATTTCCGTTTCAATTGATGGATCACCTCGAGCCGTTCTTCCACCTGTTCCAGCCGGCGCGGGTTGAATTCGATTTGCTCCAGGTAATTGCGCAGTTCCCCGCTGAGGTCGGCGATCTGCTCGTTCAGCTGCTCCATCTGGTCTGCCATTCCCTGCTGGCTGGGATCGGTGCGTGCCAGTCCGTTCAGCAGTTGCTGGGCTTGACCTAACAGGTCGCCCGCTGAAGAGACATCCGGTCCGCCTTCATCCAGGATCACGATAGCCTGCTGGGCTGAAGAAGTAAGGGTTTCTGCGTTTGCCAGCCGGCTGCGTTCCTTGTCCAGTTCCTCTTCCTCGCCCTGTTTGAGCTGCGCAGTTTCGATCTCCTGCGCCTGGAAATTTAACAACTCCATACGCCGGGAAGATTCTTTTTCCAGTTCCCGCAAGGAGGTTAATTCCTTGCGGATTTCCTGCAATTTCCGGTAAATCTTAAAATATTCAGCGTGCTCATTTTCTACTGCCGCGTAGCGATCCAGTAAACCCAGGTGTGAACGCACATCCAGCAGCGACAGGTGTTCAGATTGTCCATGAATATCCACCAGGTAGCTGCCCAATTCCTTCAACAATCCTACGTTCACGCTGCGTCCATTGACCCTCGCCACCGCCCGTCCTTCCAGGCGGATCTCGCGCGCCAGCGCCAGTGTCTCCGACCCTTCATCCAGATCTTCACGCTTAAGAATTTCCATGATTTCCGTGCGTGTCTCAGCCGGGATCTTGAACTGGGCTTCTAGGCTGGCGCGATCTGCGCCGTCGCGCACCATGGTGGCATCCACCCTCCCGCCCACCAAAGCATTGATCGCATCCAGGATAATGGATTTACCTGCACCGGTCTCGCCGGTGAAGATCACCAGTCCATCCTTGAAGTGGATCTCCAGGTTGTGGATGATGGCAAAATTTTCTATGCTGAGTTCTTCAAGCATTGCACAATCCCTCTAAAGCCGGATTCCCTTAAGCCGGTAAAAAACGGTGCTGGCGCACAGGATGGCAAATACCGCCGGCCACAGCAGACCCAATAGACTGCCCCATCCGCTGGTAAAACTCGCCAGGAAGGTGAAAATAGCCGTGTACATCGGGATAAACAATCCTCCCACCAGGGTGGCTCCGGCAGCCGCCAGGGGCAGCCAGTGCCCGCGCCGCCTGCGGGTAACCAATCGCACTGCTTCGGCAATGATCATGCCAGCCACCGGCGCTATAAAGAGGATGAAGAATCCGATCATGTTGGAAATCAGGCTTCCGATCAGTCCCAGGATTCCCGCCACCAGTATGGCAATTGGATAATCCCACCAGCGTGCGGTTTCAAATTTCTTCTGGTGCCCGCGCACACATTCCTTGCAGCGGTAACCCGTTGGAGTGAGTACCGCGCAAGAGGTGCACATTGGGCGCTCGCAGCGGTTGCAGCGCAGCAAGGTTTCCCGCTGCGGGTGGTTGTAACAATAAAGTTTGTCGGCGGCACCTTCAGTCATTCGTCACTCCAATGGATGGATTTTGTTCCATGTAATTGCTCAAATTCTTGTAGAAGTAACCAGGTTCCTGGAAAACAACAAATTTAAACTGGAATTCACTGGCCTTCACAGCCACGATATCCCCGTTTTTCAGGTGTTCCGGAACATGTCCGTCCACGCTCATCACAGCCTGGTGGTCGCTGGTGGTGCAGAACTCCACACAGGCGCCTTCATGCAGGATCACCGCCTGGCTCATCGAGAGGTGCGGCGCCACCGGCACAATAAGAATGTTGCGCAGTTCCGGGGGCATAATGGGACCGTTCACCGCCAGGGCGTAGGCGGTTGAACCGGTCGGGGTGGCAGCGATCAGCCCGTCTGCCACGTAAGACGCCAGGCTGTGTCCGTCCACCCGCGCGTGAATGCGTATGGGGCGTACCACCTGCCCGCGGCACACGACTACTTCATTGATCACCTGGAAGCTGCCCAATAATTTTTCTTCGCGCCAGTGATCCGCCTGAAGCATCATGCGGTTCTCAATTTTGTACTCCCCGCTCGCCAATCGCGGCAGGCATTCTTTCCAGTCCGTTTTTGACAACTGCATCAGGAAACCAAACCTGCCGAGGTTGATGCCCAGTACGGGTATTCCCAGGGGAGCGGTCAGATGACCGGCGCGCAGCATGGTGCCATCGCCGCCCAGTGCAATCAGCAGGTCGAACTCTCGTTCGTTTAACCTGCGTTTGAGCTCCTCCGAATCGGTCCTGGCCAACAATACCGACACACCGTTTTGCTCCAAAAACTCCCGGATGAGTTCCGCCTCAGCCGCATCACTGCCTGGCCTGGGGCGGATCACCATGGCAACATTTTGTATACGCTTCTCTTTTTTGGGCATAGTCTCTTAATTATAACGATTTTTTCCACGCTTGAACGGCGGGCATTGCGGATTGACAAAATTCAAGTGAATCCTGTGAATGTTATACTTAAAATAGCATTGGAGTTTGTATAAAGGTCTGAAAAATTCGAGGATTAGGATGACTAAACGCATTTTATTGGTAGTTGTCATATGGATACTCACTGCAACTGCGTGCAGTTTGCCGGTCGGATTGACGCAGCGCAGCACCCCCATCCCTACGGCTGCACCTCCCACAGAAACACCCACTATCACCCCCACCGCCGCCCCTACCACGGTCAACCTGCCAGCTGATGGCAGTGGTGAATTCGCCGACCTTATGCAAGCTGTGGAGAGTGTCCCCCCGGGTTCAACCATCATCCTGGCTGAGGGAACCTACGACGTCTCCCCGGGTTTACTCCTCTCCAAAACCATTACCCTCCAGGGTGCCGGGTTGGACAAAACCTTTATTACAGCGTCCGCAGGCCAACTCTTGATGGAAATTCGCGGTGCGGGCAGCGTCACCCTCACCGGCATCACCTTTCAATACATTGGTACAAAGCCTGCAGACGTAGTCAACATCGATGGCGGCACGGTTATGATCAGTGATTGCCGCTTTACCGGGGGAATGTTACTGGCACCTGAAGATAAAACTCCCGTTGGCAGCGGGCTGCGTGTTTACGGTCAAACCGATGGCGTGATTGGCAACAGTATCTTCGATGAAAATGGATATCTCGGATTGGTGGTCAGCGGGGATTCGACTGTTCGCATCGAGAGCAATCGCATCAGCCGCAACGGCGCTGCCGGTCTGGGAGTAGGCGGAACTTACCGGGGTGAGATCACCCTCAACAGCATCACGGAAAATACGCTGCAGGGATTGGCTGTTACAGATGACGCGGCACCTGTGATCACTTCAAACAGTTTTACTGCCAACACAGCTTCAGGGATCACCTTCTTCAATGATTCATCCGGCACGGTAAATACCAACGAAATCTCCACCAACGGCAACAACGGCATCAGTGTGGAGGATACCGCTCACCCCATCATCGAGGGCAACAACCTGAACGGGAATACCTGGTCCGGCATTTCTTACCTGGGCAATGCTGCCGGAACAGCCAGGGCGAATACCTGTGACAACAATGTCTCCACCGGCATCCTGGTGGGAGATAATGCCAGTCCGCTGGTGGAAAATAATACCTGCAGCTTTAACCAGTACGATGGTTTTTCTGCTGTCGGCACTTCCAATGCCTCGTTTTCCAACAACTCCGCCCTCAATAATTTGAATGTGGGTATTGGTTTTTACGAGAGCGCTACCGGGTCAGCTGAAGGAAACATCTGCGCCTATAATAGTTGGGGGGTCTACGTTGAAGCAGGGGCGAATCCAATTTTGGGTGCTAATGACTGCTTCAGCAACACCACCGCAGATATTCTGGACAAACGATAATCGCTCTTCCTGGTAAACAATTGACCTGCCAATTCACGCTGCCAGGCCATTTTAGATATTGATAGAGACAACACTTTAAGTCTACCGGAGGAGCACCACCAATGCCACAGCGATGAGTCCGGAAACGATGAAGGTTACTATGGAAGCCACTATCCAGCGGCGCGGCAGCACCTTTTTAGCTCCCTGGTACAGGGTTGCCGCTGCGCTTCCAAGCACCACCAGTGCCAGTAAGTCCCAGTTGCTCTGCTGGAGGAAAAACCCGCGGTACACCACAATGGCTAACAACCCATAGGTCATGATCATGTATGCAATGCGATAACTCGCATTTTCAACAACATCGGTTCGCTCATCACGTACGACTGTTTGGTCTTTCATTATTTATCTCCTTCAAGAAAAAATAATTCTTCAACAGGTTTCTCGAGTTTCTTTGCCAGCAGAAAAGCCAAAAACGCTGACGGGCAGTATTGACCGGTTTCGATCGAACTGATCGTCTGCCGGGTAACACCTGCGATAACAGCCAATTCCTCTTGAGAAAGATCTTTTTCGGCGCGCGCAACTTTCAGCCGATTCTTAAGGGTAATTTTGTCCATTTTTTTATCCTATAGCAACAGGATAGCATAAAATTATCCGTATGTCAAGTATACTGGGCATAATGACCATTATACTATGCACAATGTCAGGTAAAATAGTCATTTTTTTCCAATATCTTAATATCGGCTTTGTGCATTATTCAGGAATTTTTCTTAATCAGGAATACTATTTTAAAAGGTAGGTCACTTCTTTTTCAGTCTCCCCCTGGAGAACAAATTTACATTTTTCGAGCACCAGCATTGAGGCAGGGTTCGATTTTGCAACATATGCGTGCAGCGGCCGGGTTTCCACTTCCAGCAGGAATTGTTCAAGAGCTGCCGAGGCGATCCCCTTGCCCCAGAATTCTCTGCCTAGCCAGTAACCCACCTCGCGCACACCATTCATCATAAAGCTCACCATGTTCCCCGCCACTTCACCATCCACCACAACCGTGCGCAGGATATTTTCCGCGTCCGCCATGATTTTATGCCAGTGGGCAAGGTGCGCCTCCTCCGTCCGCGAAGGAAAATCTGCTGTCTTTGCGGCATCCGCGTCTGCCTGATGCAGGTAGAAGATGGGCAGATCTGATTCGATTACAGGGCGTAATTTCACAGAATTCAACAAGTGTCCTCAATCATCATAATGATATAAAAACTATCATTACTACCAGACTCCCGGAAGCATCCTGTACTTCACCTTCTTGAGGTAGGCTTCATAGCCCGGCAGGTCTTTGGTCAACAATTCCTCTTCTTTCACGCTGCGCGCAGCGATCAACGGAATGATAGCCGCCGCAGGGATCATCGCCCAGTAAGACCCCAGCGCCAGCGGGGTCATCACGTACAACAGGAGCATACCTGTATACATCGGGTGGCGCACCAACGCGTATGGTCCTGTGTCGATCACTTTTTGCCCCTGCGCTACTTCGATCACACGCGAGGCAAAACGGT
>CAZHMD010000025.1:0-19581 GCA_964533735.1 uncultured Anaerolinea sp.
ATGAGCACATCCACTTCCTTCTTGATCCACTCGCCGCCATCTTCGATCTTGTAACCAGCCTTGGTGGCTTTTTCCTTATCGACCCCGCCGTATTGATCAGTGATGGTCATGAGGAAATGCGGGTCAATACCATCGGCTTTGCTGACGGTATACGACACTTTATCAGCGCGGTCATAATAAGAAACGCACACAACTTTGCCTTGCAGTTTTTCGATAAAGCCAATAGCCGCATATTGGGCAACGTTGCCAAAACCCTGAATGGCTGCGGTGCATTTTGAGGGATCCAGTTTGAGGTGCTTCATGGCTTCGCGCACAGTGAAGATCACGCCGTAACCAGTGGCTTCGGTGCGTCCGAGGGAGCCGCCGCCGCCGAGGGGTTTGCCGGTGATGGTACCGGGGGTATATTCCCCCACCAGTTTGGAGTACTCATCCATCATCCAGCCCATCATCTGCGGGGTGGTGCCTACGTCCGGTGCCGGCACGTCCTGGCGGGGACCAATATTGCGCCACATCACCTGCACCCAACCGCGCACCAGGCGCTCTTTTTCGGCTACTGAAAGCGTGGCAGGATCAACGATGATGCCGCCTTTTCCACCACCAAGGGGGAGGTCAGCTACTGCACATTTCCAGGTCATCCAGGTGGCCAAAGCGCGTACGGTGTCGATGGTTTCAGCCGGGTGGAATCGGATGCCGCCCTTGTTGGGACCGCGAGCGTCATTGTGCTGCACTCGGAAACCCTGGAAGATACGCAGGGTGCCATCGTCCATACGGACGGGGATGCGGAAGGAGAACTCCCGCAGCGGCCAGCGCAGCATCTCAGAAACCTGGGGGTCCAGTTTGAGCAGCTCAGCCACATGGTCAAACTGGCGTTGTGCCATTTCAAATGCGTTAATTGTTGTTGATGCCATTCAGTTCACTCCTGGTCTAAATTAGATTGGACGGAACAAAACATTTAGCTTTGTCGTGGAGGGGTAATGGAAAACGGGCACTCCGGTCCTGTGCCCGCTAAATTGCGCAGTGGGTGAAAATAATTCCTGCACACATCCCTCCACATCTATTGCTCCCTTTAAGATTATCCGAGAATAGGGGGCAAGTCAATATGATATTTATCAACAAAAGGGCTCTTTTTGTCAGAAAACAGGCTTTTTAATCAGATTAATAGGATTAAATGGTTGTTGTAAAAAAGCGGAGAGGGCTGTCCTCTCCGCTTCGAGTTGGATTTTCTGTTAGATCTTGCGTACAAACCGTTCGATCCGCACGAGGGCTTCCTCGATCTTACTGTAGGCAGTGGCATAGGAACATCGTGCGAATCCCTCACCTCCAAGCCCAAAGGAATTACCGGGTACGATCGCCACGCGCTCCTCCTGGAGAAGGCGGTTGCAGAAAGTTTCGTCATCCATCCCCGTGACGCTCACCTTCGGAAAAGCATAGAAAGCGCCCTTGGGTTCAAATGTGGGTAAACCGATCTGGTTAAGTCCGCTGACAATCAGTCTTCGCCGCCGGTCATATTCTGCCAGCATTTCAAGCACATAGGGTTCTCCGCTCTTCAGACCTTCGAGTGCGGCGTGTTGTGACATGGTTGGTGCCGACATCACCATGAACTGGTGCACCCGTACCAGCCCGTTGATCAGACTTTCCGGTCCGGCAGCATAACCGATGCGCCAGCCTGTCATGGCATAATCTTTGGAGAAACCGCCAAGCAACACAGTGCGGTTGTGCATTTTCGGCAGCGCCGGAAAACAAACATGTGTGTGACCATAAACGAGGCGGTCATAGATCTCATCCGAGAGGACGATCAGGTCGTGTTCCTCTGCGATCTTCGCCACCTCGAGCAAATTTTCACGTTTGGCAACAGCTCCCGTGGGATTATTGGGGAATCCGATTAAGATGGCCTTGGTACGCGGGGTAATGGCTTCGCGTAATTTCTGAGGGTCCAGATCAAAATTGTTTTCCATGGTGCAGGGGATCTCAACTGCAACCCCGCCCGCCATGATCACCGCAGCCTGGTAGGAAACAAAACAAGGCGTGGGAATTAGGACTTCATCGCCAGGATTAACCAGTGCGATGGCTGCCAAGTTCAAGGCTTCAGAACCGCCGACAGTGATAACGATCTCAGTCTCAGGGTTGTAATGCACACCATACAATTTTTCAAGATTTTTTGACAGTTCGCGGCGCAGTTCAATGATGCCATGATTGGAGGTGTAATGTGTATCACCCCGCTGGAGGGAACGAATGCCTGCCTGCAGGATCGGTTCAGGAGTGGTGAAATCAGGTTCACCAATGCCGAGCGAGATGACATTCTCCATGGTGGCGGCAATATCAAAGAACTTGCGGATGCCGGAGGGTTTTAACCCGGCAACGCGGCGCGAAAGATACAGATCTGGCATATATTCTCCTTGATTTTCTTTGGATTATAACAGGCTCAGCGGGTGAATCCCGTGTCGTCCCCAATGTTGAACTGTTCCGCCCTGCCCTTGAGGACAGCATTCTTTCCGATCAGGGATCCTTCAAGTACCATTTCCTGGATGGAAACACCTGCCTCTATAATGGAATTACGCAGCACGGCATTCTCGATACTGCAATCTTTTCCAATGGTCACATGCGGTCCGATTACCGAGGACTTGATGGAACATCCCGCCGCGATCGATACCGGCTGGATAACGGTGACAGAATCGCCCTGGAAGACCGTCTTCGGCGCACGTCCTTTATCCAGCAGAATTCTGTTCGTCTCGAGCACGGCAGACGGGATTCCGGCATCAAGCCACACATCGGTTTGTTTCACCTTTAGCTTCATCCCTCGCTCCAGCATGATGTTAACCGCGTCTGTCAGGAAGTATTCGCCTTTCAGGGCGGTGTTTCGTTGAATCTGTTCCCGGATGGCGCTGATCAGATCGCGCGCATCCTTAAAATAATAAAATCCCACCAGCACCAGGTTGTTGTTACAGTCCTTGGGTTTTTCGATCAGGCGGGTGGCTAAACCAGCCTTGTTGAGTTCCACCACCCCAAAGCGGCGCGGATCTTCCATGGGTTTTACCCACGCAACCCCATCAGCATTTTCCTTCTGCAGGAAATCCAGGTCGGTTTCGATGAGCGTGTCACAAAAAGCCATCACCATCGGGCCTGTCAGGAATTCCTCCGCCAGAAGCAGCGCGTGAGACTGTCCCTGCATCTGCTCCTGCACCACAAAATGCACCGTTTTTCCAGGATGCTCGGTTTTCATATATTGTTGGATCTGGTCACCCTGGTTTGGGCTGATGATGAAAATGTATTCGGCATCTGAAAAACCCGGCAGTGTTGTGAACTGGTCGAGCGCGTGATCCAGTAAAGTCTTGCCGGCTAAAAGCAGTAAGGGTTTAGGCCGGCTCCAGGTGTGCGGGCGCATGCGTGAACCATAGCCAGCCATTGGGATGACGATCTTGATCGATTCGTTCATGTCACCAGTCCATTATTCGGGTTTTTGTTAATCACAACTTCATTTTACACCGAAAAAAATCCCGGTAAGAACGCGCCATACCGGGATTTTTTTTTAGAAATTGAGGTTACGTCCTCGCGAGGGTGGTCACGGCCGGAACGCGGTCGAACATCCAGAAGGAGAGGGGTAATGCCAGCCCAAAAGTGAGCAACAGCAACAACCACGCCAGCACCATCCATACGAAGCTGAACCAAAAACCGATGAGGATGAAATATAGCGCGCGCAGCAGGAAGGGGTGCTGCTCTACAGCGGTTTGGCGTAGAACCGGTGCACCGTCTTTCACCACTACCGAGGTTTGAACCCGTACCGGGCGCAGCGTCATCACTTGCGGAATGCTGTTGATCATGGCCAGACCCAGTGGCAGACCGATGATGATCAGGTTGAAAAACCAGGCAGCCAGGATCCAGATCAACCCGAGCCACCAACCAATAAATATGAAATACAATACCCGCACCAGGCAGCCTGGCCCCTGGACGGAAGTGTTCATCTGATAACTTGACTCTGTCATAATTTTCTCCTTATCGTTAACTAAATATACGCAGACAGTTGAAATTTGTTGCGTCTTTTGTTCTGCCTTGATAGTCTTGATTGAAAATTCGCGAAAAAGCGTCTATACTGTTAACTAGAACTTAAGATAAATTGATCAGGAGGAAAATATGCCAAGTATCATTGATATCGAAGGTATCGGACCAGCATACAAGAAGAAATTGAAAGCAGTTGGAATCAGCACAACCGAAGCGCTGTTAGATGTAGGTGGTACACCCAAGGGTCGTAAAGAACTTTCCGAGAAGACCGGCATCGGCGATGCCCTTATCCTGGAATGGGTCAACCTGTCAGATCTTTTCCGCATTAAGGGTGTTGGCAGTGAGTATTCAGACCTGCTCGAAGAAGCTGGTGTGGACACCATAGTTGAACTCAGCAAACGTGTCGGCAAGAATCTATTTGATAAAATGGTTGAAGTCAACGAGAAAAAGAAACTTGTCCGCAAGATGCCAACGGAAGCCCAGGTAACCGACTGGGTAGCCCAGGCTAAGAAACTCCCGCGAAAAGTATCTTACTAAATCTTTTTGAAAAAAGCAAAGGGCGGGGTAACCCCGCCCTTTCTGATTAACCTGAAGAATACCGGCATTACCCTCATTAACCTCTCATCCAGGAGCGCTCAATGAAGCGTATCGGAATTGCCTCCTCCAATCCAGTTAAGATAGCCGCGGCGCTGGAAGGATTTAAACAAATGTTCCCCGGCGAAACCTTTGAAATGATTCCTGTTTACGTTAAAGTGAGTGTCAGCGTCCAACCGATGAGCGATGAAGAAACCTTACGCGGCGCAGAGGAACGGGCAGGTCTCGCTAGAGGACTGCGCCCTGAATTTGATTACTGGGTGGGCATTGAAGGGGGGTGCGCGGATTGGTCGATCGGTATGGGAGCTTTCGCATGGGTGGTGATCCTTGATAGGCACCGTTGCGGACGGGGGCGCAGCGGGGAGTTTTTCCTGCCAGAAAAGGTGGCCGAACTTGTACGCGGCGGTGTGGAACTGGGTGAAGCCGACGACCAGGTTTTTTCGCGAAATAATTCCAAACAGGGCAACGGCGCAATCGGATTGTTGACCAACAATACCGTCGACCGTAAATCCCTGTATATCCCCGCGGTCATTTTTGCGTTAATCCCATTTACGAATCCCGAACTTTACCCATGAGAGTTCATTTTGCGCGTCACGGCGAGAGCACTGCCAACACCTTGCACGTGTTTTCGAACCACCAGGCTGACCACCCTTTAACCGAAAAGGGTAATGCGCAGGCAGCAGCACTGGCTGTTCAGTTGTCCGGTAGGAGATTTTCAGCATTTTACTCCAGTCCAATCCCAAGAGCTGTTGAAACTGCTCAGATCATCAGCAACAGTATTAACATGCCGTTTAATATTCACGCAGCGTTGCGGGAATTTGATGCCGGGATTCTGGAAGGACGGTCAGATGAGAACGCCTGGGCGGAATTTTCAGACCTCTGGAATGCCTGGTTTACGCTCGAACAGCCTCATCAAAAAGTGGAGGGCGGCGAAAGCCTGACAGAAATTCGCGACAGGCTTGGAGCATTCCTTGATGAACTAAGAAGCCGACGTGCACAAAGCGGCGACGATATCCTGTGCATCACCCATGGCGGCTTGCTTTACGCCGGGCTCCCCGGACTGGTTGACAACTTGTCTTATGCTTTTGTGCGGGACAATCCACTTGCCAACACAGCCTGCGTGTTGATTAAATGGGATGGTAAATCTTGGAAATGCGAAAAGTGGGCTGATATTGTATTTATGGTATCGTAGTCAATTGACTTGCATACCAAATCAGGTAATCTTTGACGTGGGCGCGCCAGTAGTCTTCGGAATGATATCCATTGAATTGTGTGTAAACGTAAGGGATATCATACTCTTTCAGTAGCGCTACGAAAGCCAGCACCTGGGCAAGATTCTCGTCCTTGTTTCCAGCGTCGACATAAAAACGCGGCAGGCGTTCGACCTTTCCCGCACTTGTAACAATCGATGTAATCCGGTTTATCTCGCCGAAAAAGAGAGGGGCGCTGTGAGACCCTGCGGCAGTAAAGAGTTCCGGGTGCGCGAACCCCAAATTAACTGCCCAGTTACCACCGCGGGAGAGGCCTCCGATCATACGGCAATCTCTCGATTTGCAGGCGTTATAAGTGTTTTCAATGTAGGGGATTAAATCTTCTACCAGCGCATCACCATATTTGGATTTCTCTGGTCCGACGCTCCACGTAACTTCGTAAGGCATCACAATGATCAAAGGGGCTATCTTCTCATTTACGATCAATTCATCAGCAGCATCAAGCAGACCGAGGCGCTGCCATTGATCATTCTTATTCGCCAGTCCATGAAGCATGTAAAGCACTGGATATACCATGGGGTTGGAACTGGAGTAACACGGGGGTAGGTAAACGGTGAACTCGAGCGGCCAGGGAAGGGATTGTGAGTCTATCTTCTCAACCTTGACTAGGCCGTGCGATTCCAGGCAAGGGGCAATTGTCGGTGCAATTGTAGCTGTTGACTCATGAATGCGGGTGGTTGGAGCAAGATCCGGGGTGGGTGCCAATCGGGTAGGTTCAACCGGTTGTGCTGACGTCGCCTGGCACCCTGCGAGGGGAACGAAAACAGTCATAAGAATTATCGCGAGTGCAGTTCTGGGTGTCATTTTCATCGGTCAAACCTTAACGTCTTATTTCCTTGACGGTTCTCCACGCTTCGGATTATACTCTACGCGTTCGGGGTGTAGCGCAGTTGGCAGCGCACCGCGTTTGGGACGCGGGGGCCGGCGGTTCAAGTCCGCCCACCCCGACTTACCTTTTAAAATACATAGACCGATTCTTGGTTTTTTCATCTATATTAATTGCCATCATTATGCATAACTGCAAACATGACCTCTCGTTCAAGATGTTTTCGATCGGTGCACATCAGCAACAACCGCCCTGTCAATTCAAGTATAATTTTAGACATATGAGGCAAAATAAGATTAACTCTATTCTAGGCGGAATAAAAAAATTCTCCTCGACTAGTCCTCTCGTCTTTCCAGTTACCCTCTTCGCAATCTCCCTGGTCACTTACGGCATATTTATATTTTCTCTTGGTTTTTATTGGGATGACTGGCCGCCAATTCTTCTGTCCCATATCGCCGACAAGACTTCCGTGTGGGAATATTTTACATTTGACCGTCCATTTCAATCCTGGACATACTACTTTCTGTTCGCCATCTGTCGTGATTCTACATTTGCCTGGCAACTGGCTGCGATTGTTTTCCGTTGGGCCGCCGGACTGATGCTGTATTACTCGTTCTTGCTGGTATTCCCTGCCGCAAAGCAAATCTTGCGTTGGGCAGCAGTTCTGTTTGTTGTTTTTCCCGGCTTTGCAGATCAATATGCATCTGTTGCCTTCAGTTCACATTTGCTTATTTACACGGTTTTTGGCGCATCGTTACTTACGATGATTCTCTCTATAAGAAACAAACGCCTCTTCTGGGTGTTTTTTCCTGTTTCTCTTGTGCTCACACTGGTGCATCTTTTTTCGATGGAATACTTTGTTGGGCTTGAAGTTCTCCGCCCGGTTTTGATTTTCCTATTAATTAATAATTCTTCAGAAAAAAAGCGGGGGGTATTCTTATCGGCACTCCTCCGATGGCTGCCTTACCTGGGGCTGTTGTTGCTTTACTTGTATTGGAGAATTGTCGTTTATCCGGCTTGGATGGGAGGAGTAGGTTCGGATAATTTTCCTCGTTTATTTGGCGAATTGGTTAGTTCTCCCAGGGATACAATTTTTGCCCTGGCGACGACAGTAGTGAGTGATCTGAGGTTTTTGTTTATCACCATTTGGACAGACCGGTTGATTCCCCAGGTTTTGCCGCTTAAAAGTATCACTTTTTGGCTCTCAATCGTGATTGGATTCGGGACAAGCGGCCTGGTTGGATATTTACTATTTTTTTCAAATAAAGAATCGCTGTCCGAACCCGCCAAAAAAGATTACGTCAGCTTTTTTGGAATAGCTCTGTTAATAACTCTATGTGGTTTATTGCCTGCTTGGAGCACTTTTCGGCAAATCACGCTGGGTAAATGGTCCGACCGCTATTCGTTGGCTGCCATGTTTGGTGTCGTACTTGGAGTAACCACTCTTCTTTTCGCGCTTTTTCAAAATAAAAAACGGTTAACAATATTAATAATCATAGTCGGTTTGAGCATCAGCTTTCAGATCCAAACTGCAAATAGTTACCGCAAGGATTTTATCCGCCAAACCAGCTTTTACCAGCAGTTGAAATGGCGAATTCCGGGGCTTGAGCCTGGCACCGCCCTATATTCGAAAAACATCCCAACGGTAAAAGAAGCAGATTACTCGTACACCATGGGAATTAATTTGCTCTATTCTGCAGAAGAGCTTGACTCTGATTTCGAATACTGGTTTGTAACTCCCCGTTATTATGAGCCGGAGACTTTGTTCAACGATCCGGCCTCTCCAATAGAGCAGGAATTAAGGAACTTTAAGTTCGCAGGTTCTGCTTCCAGGGTGGTAAGTTTTTATATGCCAGACACCGGTTGCCTCTGGGTTGTTGACCCTTATTATCCTATGCTGCAAACAGAACACGACATGCAGACAAATGCAACTTCCATTCCCGACTATTCGGTTTATAGTCGGATCAATAACCAGGACTTAATACTGGAAAACGAGTTGGCAAACAATAATCTCTCCGGTATTATTGATTTTTCACCCCAAAAAACCTGGTGCTATTATTTTGAAAAAGGCGACCTCGCTCAAAGTAAAGCGGATTGGGTTTCAGCCATTGCCCTATATGAGGAATCAGTCCAACTGGGATTGGTTCCGGAGGAAGGGGTTGAATACCTGCCTTTTATCAAGGCTTATACAGCGCAGGGAATAATTGACGCAGCAGTAAATTTGACTGACCTTATGTTCAAGATGTCCTTTTATACCAAACCCATGATGTGTCAATTTTGGGTGGACACTTTGTCCGAAAACCCTGAAGTCACCACTTCAGCGGTCAGCAATGTGTTTAATCGCGAGAATTGTCCACTATTTTTTGCTAACTAAGGCTACCTACTATGACTGTATTCCTGTCCATAATTGTTCCAGCCCACAACGAAGAAAGTCGTCTTGCAGACACACTCATGCAATTAAATGATTTTTGTGGATTGCAATCTTTTTCCACCGAGATCATCATCGCCGAGAATGCCAGTGTTGATAACACTTTGGGCATCGCCAACGATTTTGCCAGCCGTTATCCAGGGATTATCGTGCTGCACGATGATCGCCCGGGCAAAGGGCTGGCGGTGCAGACGGGAATGCTGGCAGCCCAGGGCGAATATCGTTTTATCTGCGATGCCGACCTCTCCATGCCGGTACAGGAGATAATCCGATTTTTACCTCCTTTGCTGGAAGAAGTGGATATAGCCATCGCGTCTCGTGAAGCTCCGGGGGCAATCCGATATAACGAACCCCCGATGCGCCACTTTGTAGGGAGGGTCTTCAACAACATGGTGCGGCTGATTATCCTGCCGGGACTTCAGGATACCCAATGCGGTTTCAAATGTTTTTCACAAAAGGCTGCAGAAACTCTCTTCCCATTACAAACAGTCACGGGCTGGACCTTTGACGTAGAGATTCTGGCGATTGCACAGCGGTTGGGTTTCAGGATTGTTGAAGTTCCCATCCCCTGGTATTACTTCGGGAACAGTAAAGTTCGCGTACTGCAGGATTCAGTAAAAATGGCTCTCGACCTTTTCCGCATCCGCGCCAGCATAATTAAACGTAAATTTAAAGCGCTCAATTAAATCCGCTTGAATTTGTCCAAAAGGGGTATTTCCTACGGAAATTCATGATGAGAGAGTTCAACCGCGAGTTGATCCCAACCTTTCCCGATGTTACCTTCGAATCCCCTTTATGGGCGGAGGGTTGGTGCATCGCTGGATTGGACGAAGCCGGCAGGGGTGCCTGGGCTGGACCGGTGACTGCCGGCGCTGTGATCTTACCGCAGGACCCTGATATCCTTAAGCGTCTTGATGGAGTGCGTGATTCCAAACAGGTCAATCCCGCCCAAAGGGGGATACTTGCCGCCAAGATTTGCCAGGTAGCTTCAACCTGGGGTGTGGGGTCGGCCAGCAACACTGAGATCGACACGCTCGGGATCATTGCAGCCACGCGCCTGGCAATGACCCGCGCGCTCGAAATATTAACCCCAAATCCTGATTACCTGCTGTTGGACGCAATTTTTTTACCGGAGTGTTCAATTCCGCAAATGGCTTTGGTCAAGGGTGACCAGCGCAGTATCAGTATCGCGGCGGCATCCATCCTGGCAAAGACCAGCCGCGATGCTGTGATGCTTGAAATGAGTGAAACCTATGGCCTTTACGGGTTTGAACGCCATAAGGGGTATGGGACAAAGCAGCATCAACGTGCTCTTGTTGACTATGGACCGTGTGCACTGCACC
This sequence comes from uncultured Anaerolinea sp., assembly GCA_964533735.1. Classification (GTDB taxonomy): domain Bacteria; phylum Chloroflexota; class Anaerolineae; order Anaerolineales; family Anaerolineaceae; genus UBA6107. Next base: position 10,459 of record CAZHMD010000025.1, read on the forward strand.
GCTGCAGTTTTAGTCCTATCAAAGCAATCATTAAAAAATAAACGCGAGGAACCCCCTCGCGTTTATTTTTTTCAATCTGGAGAAGTCAATTTGCGTTTATTCTCATTACGATAAATGATCCATTTCGAGATCTCCGCAACAATGGAGGGTATGAAGAAAAGTGGGATGATCAAAGCCCATTCATTCCACGAGAGCGGTGTTGTCTGGAAAGGCTTGTTCAGGAAGGGGATATAAACCACCGCCAACATCAAAGCCAGTGACAGTAACACTGCCCGGTTCATCCATTTGTTTGAGAAAATTCCGATCTTTAAGAGCGGATAGCGCTCGGAGCGTGCCGTGTACGCCCGTAGGAGTTCAGAAACCGAGAGCGTAACAAAAGCCATTGTCTCCGCCAATGCCAGTCGGTCCAGGCCGTCCAACTCAAGATGGGTAAGTCCGCGCCAGAAAGCGAACAATGTTACACCTGCGATGGCGATGGTTTGGAGGATTACCCCGGTTCGCATCTGTTTATTGATGATCGGTTCCTTGGGGGGGCGTGGTTTTTGATCCATAATATCCGGATCGCCTTTTTCAGTGCCAAGCGCAAGCGCTGGTGCACCATCCGAGATCAGGTTCAGCCACAAAAGTTGCACGGGCGCAAGTGGGGTGAGCATTTCGCTGGTCATATTGGGGAAGAGCAGTTTGCCAAAGAGAGTGGGCAAAAAGATGATGACGATCTCCGCCATGTTGCATGAAATCAGGTAATACACGAATTTGCGGATGTTGGTGTAAATGATGCGCCCCTGCTCCACTGCGGAGACGATGCTGACGTAATTGTCATCTGTGAGCACCATATCAGCGGTATCCTTGGCCACGTCCGTACCCGTGATCCCCATGGATACTCCGATATCCGCCTGCTTGATAGCAGGCGCGTCATTAACGCCATCGCCGGTCATCGCTACGATCTCTCCATTGGCTTGCAGCGCATTAACAATGCGCATTTTATGTTCCGGAGAAACACGAGCGAACACATCAGTCTGTTCAACCTCGACAATTAATTGTTTGTCGTCGATTTCATCCAATTGGGCACCGGTAAGCACCTTGTGCCCCGGACGAAGCAAACCAATGCTCTCGGCAATAGCTTTGGCGGTGTTAGGGTAATCACCAGTGATCATCAGCGTACGTATGCCGGCTTTTGCAGCCGTCAATAGGGCAGGTTTCACTTCCGGTCTGGCGGGGTCGATCATACCAATGAGGCCGGCAAAGACCAGATCTTTTTCCATATCCTTGCTGTCGACCTCGTTGGGTTTATTTTCCACCAGGCGGTAAGCCATACCTAAAACGCGCAAAGCCCTATGTGTCAAATCATCATTTGCCTGGGTGATGGCAGCCCGGGTTTGTTCTGTCAATAACCTGGGTTCCCCGTCGTCCATCGGCTGAATACGATTACACAATTTCAGCACAATGTCTGGTGCGCCTTTAACGGCGATTACGTGCCAACCTTTGTGGGTATTATCCTTGAACGGAGAGAGGTCCTCCAGGCTCGGGTCGTCTACAGAGTGAATCGTGACCATGCGTTTACGCTCAGAGTCAAATGGGATCTCGTTCTTGCGGGGGTAAGCATCATTTAATACCGACGCCGGTGCACCGGCTTTATAGGCTGCCACAAGAATGGAGCCTTCTGTAGGGTCGCCGACCATGCGGTATTCCGGCGTGTTCCCCTCTACGATAGTCTCCTCAAGGACTGCATCATTATTAAGTGCACCTACCCATAAAGCGGTGCGCACAGCCGGGTACTGTACCAGGTCTTTCACTTTTCCATCAATAATAAAGTCGCCTGTGGGGACGTACCCCTGCCCGGTTACCTCAACAAATTTACCGTCCACCCAGATGCGGGTGACGGTCATCTCGTTTTGCGTCAGGGTGCCCGTTTTATCAGAACAAATGATAGTGGCGGAGCCAAGAGTTTCAACCGATGATAAGCGGCGGATGAGAGCATGGCGCTTGATCATTTCGCGCATCCCTAGCGCCAGGCTGATGGTAACAATGGCAGGCAGCCCTTCAGGCACGGCAGCAATCGCCAGGCTAACCGCGATCATAAACAATTCCAGCGGATCACCGCCCTGCAGCAGACCCGCCAGGAAGATGACGCCGCAGATGGCAAGAGCAGCCCAGCCAAGTGTTTTGCCCAGTTGATCCAGCCGTTTTTGCAGCGGGGTTTCTTCTTCCACAACAGATTGGAGCATCGTGGCGATCATGCCCAACTGGGTGTGCATACCGGTGCTGGTTACCACCCCGGTGCCGCGTCCATAAGCAATGACCGTTCCCATGAATGTAGTATTCTTGCGGTCACCCAGGGAAGCGCCTGAGTCGAGAACAAGTTGAGCATTCTTTTGCACCGGCACAGATTCGCCGGTGAGGGCAGCCTCCTCGGCACGCAGATTCACCGCTTCCACCAGCCTCAAGTCCGCTGGAACAAAATTGCCGGCCTCAAGCAGGACGATATCCCCGGGCACCAGGTTGGCAGCCGGGACAGAGAGGCGTTTACCATCGCGCAGAACATGCGCTTCAGGTGCAGCCATTTTCTTCAGGGCAGCCAGGGCTTCTTCCGCGCGGCTTTCCTGAACCACACCCAAAACAGCGTTTAGCACCACAATGAGGATGATCGCGCCAGCGTCCACCCACTCCCCCAGGAAAGCAGAGATCAGTGATGCCACGATCAACAGGATGATGACAAAAGATTTCAACTGGTCAAGAACAAGCCTGAGAAAAGATCGGCGGGGTTTTTCTGTCAGTTGGTTCGGCCCGTACACCGCAAGCCGTTTTTCAACCTCAACCGCAGACAATCCAACGGATCGTTCCGTCTCCAGTTTAACGAGGGCTTCGTCTGCGCTTACAGAATGCCAGGTGACCTTAATGTCTTGTGGGGGTGCGGGTCGTGGTTCAGTAGTTCGAGGACTCATAATTTATTCTCCGTTGTATTGGTTGCCGGAGCAATGGTGGTCCCAGGGAGAATTTCAGCGCCCTTGGGGATAATTACGATGCCATCCCGCACTACCCATCCCTGGCCGTCCAGGTCGGCACCCAGGGGGAAAGCACTAATGGTCACATCATGTCCAATACGGGCGTTTTTATCAATGATTGCGCATTCTATGGTGCTGTTGCAGCCAATCTCGAGCGGGATCTTGCGCCCCTCGGATGCCCAATCCCGTTCGTAATAGTCATTCCCCATCAGGATGCTGTCCTTGATCTTCACGCCGCTGCGGATCTGGCTGCGCAGACCTATGATCGAATGGGAGATATCTGCGTTTTCAATCCGGCACCCCTCCGCGAGCAGTGTATCCACCATGCAGCTGTTGTGCACCGTTGACCCCGGGAGTGAGCGCGGATGCGAATATATGGGAGCAGCGGGATCAAAGAAATTGAAGGGTGTGTTGGCCTCGGTGAGCGCCAGGTTGGTATTATAGAAAGAACGGATGGTTCCGATATCTTCCCAATAGCCTTCAAAGTCATACCCAAAAACCTTATGCGAAGAAATTGCGCCGGGGATGATGTGCCCGCCAAAATCGTCCATGGGATTCTTTTCCAGCATATCGATCAGTGATTCGGTTTTGAACAGATAAATACCCATTGATCCCAGGTAAGGTTTCTGCGCATCCAATCGGCTGATCATATGTCTGAGGACTTTGTTTTCTGTCGGTTTTTCAGCAAAATCAGATATGCGTCCGAACAGATCGCGTTTGAGGATGCCGAAGCGCGCTGCGTCGTCCTTCGTCACCGGATGCACCGCGATGGTCACGTCTGCATCCTTTTCAAAATGGAAGGCTGCCATTTTTCCGAAATCCATGCGGTAAAGATGGTCTCCTGCCAGAATGAGGACATACTTTGCACGCGTGGCGCGGATCTCGAAAATTTGTTTGCGCACGGCATCCGCAGTACCCTGGTACCACGAAGAGTTGGCTACTGTCTGTTCAGCTGCCCAGATTTGAACCCACCCCTGGTGAAATGCATCAAAGTTGTATGTACGGGTTATGTGGCGGTGAAGCGAAACGGAATTAAACTGCGTCAATACCGCAATTCGGAAGATACCGGAATTAATGCAGTTGCTGATGGGAATATCGATGAGCCGGTATTTTCCGGCCATGGGAACCGCGGGTTTGGAGCGCTGTTGTGTGAGCGGGAAGAGCCGCTGCCCGCGGCCGCCGCCCAGGACTACCGCAAGAATTTCATCTGTTGATGGCATTGAAGTTCCCTCCTGTCACTTGAATCTGTTTGCGGTACCTAAGAACAAAGAGAAAGCATAACATTATTGGGTAGAGGTCGTCAATGTCAATGGAACTATTTTTTTTGAAACTAAAAGCTTGATACCGCGCTCACTTGGGGGGCAGCCCTGAAACAAATTGCAGGGCTTTGTCCACCCAGGTGTTCAGGTTTTCATTGCTTTTAAGACCATCCGGTATCACTTCAACCCAGCCAGTCATTGGGCGGCCGGTCATGTCAAAGGGTTTGGTAAACTTCCTAGTCAGGCACTCTTCATAAAAAGCTGGCCCCACGCGTACGATCAGGTTGTCACCATGCACGCCGCAGAGCATATTCCCGTTGATGAGAAAACCCACCCCGCCGAACATTTTCTTTTCGATCACCGGTTGGTCCTTGAGGATTTCCTGCAGCCGGCGTGTAATTTCCTGGTCATAAGCCATAAGGTCCGCCTGTATTTGTTGGCGGCAAATAGACAGGTCGCTGGCGTTTGCGGAAAAAGAGTGTGAGAAAAAGCCCCGCCGCAAATCCGCCGATGTGCGCCATGTATGCCACGCCTCCAGATGAATTGGCTACATTGGAGAGAGTCCCCAGCCCGCTGAGGAGCTGCAGCCCGATCCATGCGCCGATAACCAGGATGGCGGGCAGGCGCACCACCCATGCAGCAATAAGTACTCGGATTTTTCCACCCGGCATGAGCAGCAGGTACGCGCCTAACACACCCGCAATCGCGCCTGAAGCCCCCAGGTTGGGGACCTCGACTAAAGGCGCCAAAAAGTACTGGGCAAAAACTGCCACCATTCCACACAAGATGTAGAAGAGAAGGAACTTAAAATGCCCGAAGCGGTCTTCTACATTATCGCCGAAGATGATCAGGTAGAGCATGTTGCCCGCCAAGTGCATCCATCCCGCGTGCATGAACATGGAGGTAAAGATGGTGATGAAGTTGGCGGTTGGATTCTGCGTAAAATACGCCGGGGTGAACGCCCATGTGTACACGAATGCATCCCCGCCGCCCAGTTCCATGAGAAAAACCAGGATGTTCGCAGCCACCAGCGCCCAGGTTACAACCGGGATAATCCTGCGCTGGCTGTTATCATCTCCGATGGGGATCATTGGCGTCTCCGTGATTCAGGTTTAAATACTAGGTAAATGAAGTATACGGTTTTTTATAGAGGATGCAAGCCATCATTTTTATCCATAATGCATTAATTACACGAAATATCGCCAAACAAACACATCCCCCGCAGTGTTTCCCGCCTGAATGTGTGATAATTAGAGTGTTGGTTCTTAATATTTGAAGGCGTTAACGGACTCGGGGAGCTATGTGGTCTTTTTTGAACAAATTATTCCGGAAAACAGATCAAAAAACCGAAAAGCAAAAGGGCAGCCAGTCAGATGAAATACGCAAGTACGTCAAAACGCACTATATCATCCCGGCGCGCCAGAAGCATGAAAAACGCGCAGTCTTCACCGCCAGCGACATTCACCACGCGTTAAAACTTATTGAGCGATATCCACAGGTATGCAGTGCAATAGATGCTGGGAAGTTCAAGGATTTCGCAAGGGTGGAATTAATAAAGCGCGAAGGTCCCAAACAGGGAGCCTCCGCGCGTTGGACATTCAAGATACTCTAAAGGTTTCTCTTACTTTCCGAAACCTCTGCCCAGGATGTAATCCTCCATATTCGTGATGAGCAGATCCTTGTCATCGATCGCCTGCTTGACCACGTCACCAATGGAAATGAGCCCCACCAGCTGACCATCATCACAGACTGGTAAATGGCGGAAGTGCTTGTTTGTCATCAGCGCCATACATTCATCGATCGTATCCGAACTGGTAACGCTGTAGACCTCTTTGGTCATAAAGGATTCCACTGGCATTTTGAGCAGAAGTGTTTTGTCCTTGGCCACCTCACGTACAAAGTCGCGCTCTGAGAAAATGCCTACCACCTCCTTGTTATCCATTACCAGGAGTGCGCCAACATTTTTCTCCGCCATCAACTCAAGTGCTTCGATAGTCGTGGTATCTTTTTCAATCGTGAAAATATCCGACCCTTTCACTTTCAAGATATTGCTGACAAGTAACATTTCTGCTCCTTTCAAATACGAATAAATTTAGTTCTCAATTTATATACAGTATAGTAAAAAAACCATTTGCTTTCAAGAACAGCCAGGAACAACCACAGCCTCTCTCCATCTTTGGGTTTTCTTATACAGGGATCGGCAGCGGCTTTTCTTCTACTGCTGCGGCTTTCTTCTTCTTGCCGCGTTTGAGAATGATCGCTTTGTCTTTATTGACATCCACGACCACATGGTCACCATCATTGAACTCGTGTGAGAGTACAGCGTCCGAGAGGTGGTCTTCCACTTTATCTTGGAGCACACGCCGCAGGGGACGCGCGCCCATCTCAGGATTGAATCCTTCGCTGGCAAGCATATCCAGGGCGGCATCAGTTGCCGTGAGTTCAATGTTGTGCTCGCGCATGCGCACCGCCACTTTCTCCAGCTCCACGTTGACGATATTACGGATGTGCTCGGCATTCAGCGGGTGGAAGACGATCACGCCATCCAGGCGGTTGATGAACTCCGGTCTAAAGACCTTGCGCAGGGAGTCGAGCAGTTTCTTGCGCATCTCTTCGTAATTCTTTGATTCTTCCTCTTTTTCGTCCTTCTTCAACGAGAATCCCAGTGAGCCCTGGCGGCGGATCTCTTCTGCGCCAATATTGGAGGTCATAACGATGATGGAATTACGGAAGTCCACCTTATGCCCGCGGGCGTCAGTGAGCTGTCCCTCTTCCATGATCTGCAGAAGCATATTATGGGCTTCGGGGTGTGCTTTTTCGATCTCGTCAAAAACGATGATTGAGTAGGGATGGCGCCGAATGGCTTCGGTCAGCTGGCCGGCTTCTTCGAAGCCAACGTAACCCGGAGGCGCGCCAACCAGCCGGCTGACGTTATGCCGTTCCATAAACTCGGACATGTCTATCTGGATGAGGGCTTCTTCACTGCCAAAGAGGAAACACGCCAGTGATTTGGTAAGCGCGGTCTTGCCCACGCCGGTGGGTCCAAGGAACATGAAGGAACCGATCGGCCGGCGCGGATCTTTCAATCCGGCACGCCCGCGGCGCACAGCCTTGGAAATGGTCTGGATGGCTTCATCCTGCCCGACGATGGTTTTGCGTAATTCGTCCTCCATGTTAAGCAATCGCTGAGATTCCTCAGTGGCAAGCTGCATGATGGGTACTCCCGTCCACATGGAGACCAGTTCAGCAATATCTTCAGCCGTAACAACCGGGCTGTTGGAACGATCCCAGCCGGTGCGTAATTTCTCAATTTGCTTTTTCAAACCGCTCTCCTGGTTGGAGAACTCCTGGGCGTCATCATTGCGCCCGCTTTCCACTGCGGCGCTGCGGCTGGCGCGCACACCCTTGAGCTGCGACATTAGATCCTTAAAGGTCTGGGCTGCCGGGCTTTTGTACATGCGCACTCGCGAAGACGCTTCATCGATAAGGTCAATGGCTTTATCGGGTAAAAAGCGCTCGGTGACGTAACGCGAGGAGAGATGGGCAGCGGATTCAAGCGCTTCGTCAGAGATGATCAGGCGGTGATGCTCCTCGTATCCTTTGCGGATTCCCTTGAGGATCTGGATGGTTTCTTCGATGGTGGGTTCCACAACCACTATTGGCTGGAAGCGCCTTTCGAGCGCGGCGTCGGTTTCAATATGTTTGCGGTATTCATCAAATGTCGTTGCGCCAATTACCTGCAGTTCTCCGCGAGAAAGTGCGGGCTTGAGGATGTTGGCGGCGTCCACGGTGGAACCGGCTGAGCCTGCACCCACCAGCATGTGCAGTTCATCAATGAAGAGGATGGATTTGGCGGCTTTGAGTTCTTCGATAACGCGCTTGAGGCGTTCCTCGAACTGACCGCGGTACATGGTACCTGCCACAAGCGAGCCAACATCCAGCTGCAGCACGCGTTTGCCGATGAGCGGCGCGGGTACGTCTCCTTCTATGATACGCTGCGCTAAACCTTCAACAATGGCAGTCTTGCCCACACCGGGTTCACCGATGAGCGCGGGGTTATTCTTGTTGCGCCTGGCTAAAATTTGGATGAGGCGTTCGATCTCTTTTTGCCGCCCAATGACCGGATCAAGTTTACCTTCTTCCGCCAGGGAGGTGAGGTCAACTGCCAGTTGATCAACAAGCGGTGTTTTGGCTTCTTTTTTTTCTTCCCGGCGTGCAAGTGGCGCTCCGCCTGCTGAAGCTGGTCCGCTGGTGGCTTCTTCCATTAATCTGCGGGTTTGCCGCCGCACCTGTTCAGGGGTGACGCCAAGTTTCTTGAGCACATCCACTGCCTGCCCTTCGCTGGAACGGGTGAGCGCCAGTAAAAGGTGTTCCGTACCGATAAATTGATGCCCGAGCAGACGGGCTTCCTCAATGGCAAATTCCAGTACCTGCTGGGCGCCTTTTGAAAGTTCGATGGTTGTCGTTTCGGTGAGCCCCATGGGGGAGAGGCGTTCCACCATTTCGCGCACGCGCTCAACCTCAAGCCCCAGGTCGCGCAATGCTGTGCTGGCGGTCCCGCCCTCTTCTTCGATCAAGCCGACCAAAAGGTGCTCGGTGTTGATCGTGATGTGGCGCAGACGTTCAGCCTCTGCGTGGGCAAGGGCTAGAACGTGCCGAGCCCGTTGTGTAAATCTTTCCATTCCTGCCAAAATAATCCTCCTGGGTGGTGCCACTCCCGCGACTCGATCGCGGAAGATTGTAAGTTGGTTGGTAAGCTGCCGGCGTCCATTGTAAAGAGATGGATTCTATCAGATAAGCCGCCAGTATGCTTTAATTAACCTTATTGTATCCAAAAGATATAAAATTCTGATTAGAATTTT
>CAZHMD010000026.1:0-19569 GCA_964533735.1 uncultured Anaerolinea sp.
ATCGTCAGTTTCGCCGCTGGTCTCTGCTTGATCAAATTCGTCCACACGGCCTAGTATTTCCAGTCGAGGTGCCTACGTTAAAAACCGTTGAGTTCACATTCTTTGCGAAAATAGCAGAGCCGTTGTGGCTCGCACACTCAATGGTCTTGTTGTCGGCGGTTATGTTGACCGAGTCAATCACGGTGACGCCTGGTGGGATGATGATCTTCGATCCGGCATTTATTGCCGCCTGCAAGGCGGCAGTGTCGTCTGTTACTCCATCCATCTGCGCGCCGAAATCCTTAATACTAATGGTTTCAGCGAACTTACTGCTCACGCTTCTGGCAACTGCACCTGTGCCGTTTTGCAAGAATTGAAGGTTCTCTGTTGCGCCTGTAGCAGTTGATGCACCGGTACCTCCCTGTGCAATACCAAGCGTGCCGACAAGATCGGTGAATGAGAGACAGCTGCCAGCTTTCGCGAAGCACCCTGCGGCGAGGCTGATGCCGCCTGTCGAATAGAAGGTGCTCGTGGCGGTCGTGATGTTCGCGATGTTGCTGAGAGATAGAAGCGACCCGGGGGTCGTGGTGCCGATCCCGACGTATCCGTTCTGCAAGATCGAGAAGTTGCCGTTTGCTGCGGTGAGCCCGCCCGCAAACGTGCTCGTCGCGGTGGTCGATGTCGCGATGTATGCGGCGGCGGTCGGCGTAGAGGTGGCGAGGAAATTACCCGAAGCATCGGTAGCGATAAGACCCGACGGGATTGATGACATGGCGAGCGAAGATACCGCGCCGGAGAAGGTGCCCGAGAGGGTCCCTGAGAGTGTTGCGCCGCTGATCGAGCCACCTGTGATCGTTGGCGTGTTGATCGATGTATTGGTGAGCTGGTCGATGCGCTGAGAAGGAGCAAAGGCGGCGGTCGAGATCGGAGTCGAAGGAGCGGGGCCGGAGAATGCAATCGGCGCACTCGCGACTGCCGCAATGCGGGTCTCGATGGATTGTCCGAATTCTGTGAGAATCGCGGCAAGCTTTTCCGCGGAGATGCTCGATCCGCCTTGCGGCACGATTCGCTCGATGATCCGCTCGATGACCGGCTGATTGATGACGGTCTGCGATGGGGGAGGGGAGAATGCGAGAGTAGTGTCGGCGGGAGAAACAGGCGGCGCAGAGGGATCGAAGAAGGGGTTACTGGTGGTGGTCGCAATCTGCGTCGTCGCCGCGGCAGCAGCGTGCTTCGCCCGAATATTGACGGGCGCGTTGGGTGCGACCGTCGGCGAAGCAAACACGCTGCCTACAACAGCGATGATGCTCGCGAAGAACGCGGCGACGGCGTGCATATAGGGAAATTATAGCGCGGCGGCTTGCATTTTGTGTTCTGCGTAAGTGGATAGGAATGCGAACGCGCTTTGAAGGCGGAAGTTTTGACAGCTCGCGCTTTTCATTGTGCTGTTTAATGCAGTCTGTCGACGACTCGCTACTGAATGCAGCGATCGGCGTGAGACATCATCGCGCTCAAATGCGTCGGCGCTGCACTGGTTTTGCTTCAATAGCTGCCGCCTTAATTGCGTCAATTTCATAATTCGAAAGTCGCTAGACAATTGGAGGTGTAGTTGACCACCCGTGTCGGAAAAGGGGAGTGCGCCTGATGAAAAAGCCACGCAAGTTCGGCTGCGCGATCGTATTCGGAATCATCGGCGCGATAACAAGTTCCCAAGCTTCACGCGCTTTACCGGTTGGCGTGGCGTCGGCAGCACCGTCTCAAATTCGAAAAGTTGACTGGACATGCGGCCCCGGCTTGCATGTGAATCCTTGGGGGCGCTGCGTGCCAAACTATTGGGGCGGTGGCTATGGATATCCTGCCGCTCGCGGATGGTATGGCCCCGGTTGGCGTCGCGGCTGGCATGGCGAACATGGCGAGCATCGTGAGTGGGAAGATCATGGAGGTTGGCGTGGAGGTGGAGGTTGGCGCAAGCATCGCGAGTGGGATGATTGATTGGGCGAAATTTGTTCTGGCCGATAGAGAAGTCTCGCACCTGGCACCTGGCACCATGGTACGCAAATCAGATAATGCACTAAACCGCTCTCGCGGTAGCGCGTGCGATCAGCATTGAGACGAACCCGACAGTTGGAATTACCTCTCATTCTGCTTCTTTAATAATTTTCCAATCAACCCATAATGAACAACAATAACCCTTGTTTCTGACAATGATTCTTGTCCGAATTGCTGGGACATTGAACGTCGTCTTGTGGCGGCGACCTTGTCGCTCGAATGCGCGCCGCTCTGCGCGCTTTGCGTAAAGCGTCTCGCGTGATGGCACTCAGCAAAGAAGGATATTGATCATGAAAAATATCATCCTCGCTTTGATAACCTCCCTTCTGATGATTTCATCCAGCCAGGTCTTCGCCCATTCGAACGAGGCGGCCGGAACGAATGAGTCCGGAATGATCACAACGAGCGCGTCGACGGCACCCAGTCACGAATACGTCGTGGCTAAGAACGGTGCCGATGATGGAGCCGACGACGTGGGTGACGATCACGGCGGCCGCTAAGGCTGGCTGATGTGAAAATTCGATAGCGATATCGAAAGTCTCCGCGGGAAAGGGCGGCGCGAACTGTGAACGGCCAGGCGTTCGCCACTCGCGGAGACGCGATTGGAGATTGTAGCGCATCAATAGTGAGACGTTGCACCTCGCGACAGGAGGCAAATCAGATAATGTGCGACGTTAGCAAAATGGCTCAACAGAGCCATTCCCTGACGATGTGCTCGCTCAAAAAATTTCCGGCCAGCGCCGTGCGGCGTGATAGACGCGCAAAATTTCCAGTGTCCCTTCGCGCACTCGATACGGGACGACGAATGGAGTCTTTGGGACGATCGCTTCCCGCGTTTCTGCGACGCGGCCAACGCGTCCGATTTCGGGGTTTTCGGCCAAGACGATTTCCACGTGATGCAAGATGTGGAGCGCTACGCGCCGTGCGGCAGTAGGATCGGTCTCCGAGATAAAGTTACGCAAAGAGGCAAGATCATCGATCGCTTCCGGCGACCATATGACATTCATACCGTCGATGGTCGAGGGATAGGTCGTTCATCCTGCGCGCCCCACGAGAGCACCCATTCGCGCACCGAGCTTTGTGGGAGGGCAGCACCCCGATCAAGCGATGTCATAGCGGTCTTGATGCCTGTTACCTGCGCTTCGTTCAGATCCAGGTATTCGCTGATGGCTTCGGCGGCGAGAAATTCGCTGCTGCGGCCGGCGATCTTGGCGAGGGTTTCAAGCCGTCGCTTGGTGGCGACCTTGACGCTGACGGTGAATTTGGCAGACGCGATCTTGTTCATATTTCGATTGACTTGATTATAGCACATTTGCCAATATGCACCATGAAGTCCGTAATAATCTGAAGCATAAAGATTTGACTTTCTTTGAAAATGTGTTGCAAAACAGACATTATCTTCATTGTGGATTTTGGATTTCTCTTACATTTTTAAATGTGCATTTCCCTACTGGGTATTTTTAATATGAGTATTCTTAAATGCGTATTCTTATATAGAGTGAACTGCCAGGTTGGCACCTCCAGAGCGGCAAGTTTGGCACTTCCAGAAATGCCAATTTGGCACTTCTGTGATTGCCAGTCGCGTCAGCCCTTCTTGCGTGGTTTCTTCGTGGGCTGGAGAAAGAGCTGGTAGACGTTGGATTTCCCTAGGCCCCGGCGGGTCACTGCGATAAAGCCCGCTGTCTCAAGTTCTTGTAGGAAGCGGATCACGCTGCGCTTGCCCGCTCCCATGTCGTCGGCGAGGCGCTCCTGCCCCGGAAAACAGTAGTCGTTCGCCCAGGCGTAATGCAGGAGCATCGCGTAGGTGAGCTTCGCTCCAGCTGAAAGGTCTGGGGCCTTGAGCAGAAAGTTCGGCACCTGCGTGAATCCGAACCGGGTCGCATTGTCTGCACCGACGATTTCGATGTTGCGTGCAATCTCGGCGATGCGGCCGGCAATATGATCCATCTATGAATTATACATCGTCAAAATGAGGATTCCGTGTTGTTCACAGTTTAGGGCTTCGTCGAGTCGTCGCTTCGGGTTGCAATTATTGGCCTTGAGCGCCCCCGTGCTCTCCATCATTCATCGGCGCACTTCTCGTGTCATGGTGCATCATAGGATTCGGTTGCTGGTCGGATCCCCTGCCGAGCAATGGGGAGAGCATCCGCTGCAATCCCCCGATCAAGACATTTGTCTCTCGGCTGCGTTCTGTCAGTTCTTTGATTTGCGCATTCTTGGTGCTGATCTCTTCGCGAAGGAAAGCCACCTCCCCTTCCAGGCGCGTGAGATATCTTTCTGATAGGTCGGGGCTTGTCGCGACGTGTCGCGGTGTGTCGGAACTTGTCGCAGCGGTCTGTCGCTCCGTGTTTCCATGCTCTTGCGTGGTGACAGGTGTCGCGACATGTCGCGGCTCGTCGGCAGTGGTCGTGGTCTCCTGTCGAACGATGTCGTGCGCTTGGGCGCTTGATGCTTCAGACGCGAATGGTCGCGACATGTCGCGGCTCGTCGCGTCAGCAATTTCTTGAATGTATGCGATGTGCTTGTCGACCGACGCCGGCGAGATGAGATACTTCTCGCCGAACGATGTCTCGATCAGTCGGGAGTCAAGATGGCCCTTGGCGCAATAGCGCTGCACGCTCCGAGGCGTACGGGGGAGTCCGGCGCGGGCGTATCGTTCGAGCGCCTCGTCGATAGTGAGGGTGAAGTCGCTGTCGAGGCTCGTCGCGACATGTCGGGGCTGGTCGTCCATTGCCCAATCATACCCCGGCTCATTCCACGCCTCGGCGGGTTATCCCCATGGGGGATGCGCGACAAGCGGCGACACCATGAGGAAAGACTGGAACACGGGCGTCGTCGAACACTTAAAGCGATTATCGATGCGATGGAGTCGATCGAGAAGGGTTAATGTCTCGTTTGCCCGGCACCCAACCCAAAGGGAGTACACCGAACTCGACAACGAAGGGAGTATCATCGGTAAGGATGAGGAGACGACGTAGTGACGGGAAAGGGCGGCAAGCCGCCCGTGCGCTTCGTCGGATTTCGTGCGGCTCATCAGACCGGAATGCTCATAACGCGGTTATGCTTCTTCGGTGCCGTCTCCTGTGAGTTTCGGGTAGTGCCGCCGGTACCAGGTCGACAGCTCCGCTCGTTCACCGTCGTTAAGAACGTATAGGTCGGCGATGAGGGCGTCGAGCTCCGTCAACATGGCGCGGTAGTCGAACGCAATGTCAGCTTTCTGCGCCGTGATGATTTTGTCCACGATTGCGGCAATTGAAGCGCTCTCCGACGCGCCGGGCAAGACGATCGGCAAATCATCGAGCTGCGCGTGAACGCCGTGGTTGATGAAAGCTTTGACGAAATACCGGAGAAGCGTCGAGCACAGAATTCCGAGCAGTACTTTTTGATCGAGAACGTCGCAGAAGATGTTCGATCCGGTTTGATCGAATACGCCGCCATGTCCCAAGCGATAGGTCGGGCTGTAAATTCCGGTGTTTGAAAAGCTAATGCCGCGCCGGAAATAATACTGTGGGTTTCTGAAGACAGCTCCCGTGTGAGCCTTCATTGCTGAAACGGCTTGCTGCGACCAATCGATGTAAAATTCCACCGGTCGCCAAAACATCGGCAAAAGTCCGCCATCGATGTCGGACGCGCCGGCCTTGTCGAGGGGGACATAGAACCTGTCATTGGTCGGATCGTCAATTTCGACGCCGTCTGCGCGAGCGGCATCGGTCATGTCTGCAAGTTCCGCGTTCGTCACGATCTGCGCGACAGGAACCTCTTTATATCCGCCCTTGGTGGCTCCGCCCTTAACCCCGGCCGCGGCGCGATAGAATCGGCCATTGTCGCCTGATTGCAGTCCGATCTTTACCTCGGCGATGTCCTTGAGCTTGACGACATCGCGTCCGCGCACTGTCAGGAATCGGATTTGGACTTTGGAGTTGTCGGCGCGCATCAGCTCAACTGTGTGGGTGGTCGGCGCAACGTCGGCCATAAATTCATAAAGCGAAGCTAGCCCCTCGAAGATCGGACGTTTGGAATAGCGATCCAATGCGCCTTGCCTAACTGTATACCGCTTCGCGAGCACATCATCGAAAGGCCATTTCTTTTGGACGGAGAGGTCGTCAAGAATGGCCGCATAGGCGGCTCTAAGCTCCGCCTGATGATCGACCGGGTGAAGCCGCCATAGGTCATAAAATTGGTAGACGTTGGCGGTTCGTAACGCGTCATCCGAACAGCGCTCCAGCTCAACGATGGCCGGAAAGATATCGATCCCCGGAAAAGTGGCGCGATGCAATTTGACGATCCTGATAACCTTGCAGGTTGAAAGGATCAAATCACGAAGCGCCTTATGAGTTCCTATGGTCAGGAAAGATGAACTGACAATGTAAATCAGCCGCTTTCCTTCGGGCAGCCGCTTGATCGCGTTGGCGATGAAATAGCCATAAGAATCCTTGCTACCTAAATCATAAACATCGTCGTAGTGCGCGCCCTTGACGACTTTTACACCGTAGGGGGGATTGCCGATCATGAGGTCGGGTGACGCGGCGCGCTGACAGCTCGCGCGGCGGCTATGCGCGATCGTCAAGTCGGCGGTCTTTTCGATGTCGAAAAACAGCTTTGGATCGATGGTGATTGGATCAAGGGAATTCTGGGTGTCGATCGACCTGTCCGCCAACCAGCGATGGCGAGTCTTGGCGCTGCCTTCGCCGGGTCGAACATTATCCTTCAGTTGCTCCAGAAAGGTCGATAACAAGGTGAGCTGAACCGCAAATGGGTCAATATCCCTGCCGTAAAGATGCTGAAGCGCTTCGGTGTGGGCCGCGGCTGGATCAAAGGATATCGTCGTCTTCTCCGCGTGCGCCTTCACCTCGCCGATATAGCGCCGGTAGATTTCCCGGTAAAAATGTCCAGATCCGCAGGCCGGCTCGACGATTTTCCGGTGCCGGAATTGCCCCACCGCCGCGCGACCAAGATCGACCATGAACAGCATGGTTTCATGGGGCGTATAAACAGCGCCAAGGCCAGAACGCAGCTCGTCGTCGATGAGCTTTTCGTAGATGTTGCCGATGACGTTCGTTCGATCGGCGGCGGAACCGTAAATGATGGCGGTGCGGATATCGATCTGAATCAGGTCTTGGCGGATGGCCTGCAACGTCTTGTCGGCCGGAAGGAAGCGGTCGTAATGGAGGGCACTGAAAAGCTGACCGTACCGCTCCATGTGGACGTTGAAGCCGTAACGGAAAATATCCTGCCATGACACGCGCGCGAGGTCCTGCGCGAGACGTTTGTAGTAGGTGCGAGACCGAACGAAGAGTCGAAGAGAGCGGCGGCGGTCGGCCTTGCCAAGTGCGTTCAAGACCTTGAAGCCGAACAGGCCGCCGATTTGATCGTAGTCGCGGTTAGGGAAAAGGGTATGAATGATGCGGGGCGTGTCCGGCCCGCGCGCCAGATCCTCGATCAGCTTGATGAACAGAATTTTGATCGTGAAATGCAACGCGACGGCCTGAATGGCGTGTTTGATCGCGGTTTCGCCCTTGGCAGTCGTTCCGATAAAGTTTTTCCGATCATCCACGATCTGCTGAAGATCGACGCCAAGTGCATGACGTGAAAGGTCAAGTTTTTCCGTCGCGGGGTCGATGAAGAGAGCGCGGATGTCGCTGTAGGTCTGCTGTTTGAAAGTTCTCAGATAACCAAGGAGTTGCGTCTGTGTGAGGAGCTGTTTGACCTCGCCAGGACTTTCCAAAATGACCTTGGCCCAGTCCGTTGCGGTAATCTGGCCGTACATCGGCTTCTGGTCGTGCGGACTCAGCGTCGTCGTCAGCTTGTAAAAATGGTGGTCTCGGCCATTGGAGACGATGACGAACGGAACGGGTTTGTCGAAAAAATTCGAGGTTGCGTAGACGCGCGCCTGGGCGAAATCGGTCTCCGCTAAATCGTGTGCATATCTCTTCGCCTCCAACACAACGTAAGGATAGCCGCCGGAGAGGTAGAGTCCGTCGTAGCGCCCACTTTTCCCGGTATCGGTTTCGAGCGTGTGTTGGGCCTGATAATCGAGGCTCTCCGGCTTCGGAAAGCCGTGGGTCGACGCGAGATAGGGAAGAATGAGTTTGTCGGCGGTGTCCTGCTCGGAATAGGCCTCAAAAGCAGTCGTTATTTTGGATGGCTTTTTCATTCAGGCATTGGCCTCTGTAGTTCAAGCGTGCATCGGCGTCTGGTCGGCAAAGGGACACGCAAAGCAATTACCGCGACGGCGATTTCCCGTTGCCCGCTTTGTCCTCGACGCGCTACTGTCCAAGTATCTTTCGCATTGCGGAAGCCCCTTGAGAAGGCTAGGGCAGAGAGCCTATGCGAAAGTCTTGAATTTTGAAATCGTATCCTCAGCTTTTTGTCGGCGACAGCGCTACATGCATGCTGATCTCTCGGGTATCAACGTCATGGCGATATACAAATCCGAAGGTAAAGGAATTCGAAGAGCCGCCGACCGTTGCGCGTCGGCGTAACTTGGCAAGGCATCACACCAATGATTGTGTTCTCGGATGCACCCGGACCAGTAATGATGACGCCATGTGTCTCGGTCTGACAGGTCACCTGTTCGCAGGTATGCGGGGTGGATTTCAGCGCCCCGAAAGCCGCGCGCTGATTTGTCTGCGAGGTGTGCGACAGCAGCGTTGAATCCGATATCGTGAATTGGAAATACCGACTCCTTCGTGTCCTCCATCGATGGAAGACACTCCGGTAATCACACGTTTCGGAGGGCGACAACGTTCTGAATTATGGAGTATGTCAGCAAGTGAGACGCAATGCTCAGCGATGTGCGAAACAAAATCTTCCACGCGATGCGAACGACGGGCCACGACATGCGGTGCATCGTCGTGACCTGTCGCGCCTCGTCGAGGATCGTCGCGATCAGACGCGGTGCGTGCGTTCTATTATGATTTGCGACGGAGAAGCTTTGCTAGGTCGTGCGCGGCGGCGAGCAAGTCGTGAGACAGACGCCACCACAAGAGCCGGAACGGCGCATGTGCATGCATGCGCCGAAAATATTCCTCTCGCTCCTGAGCGGAGCGCTCCCAGTGCCGATACGTGCGCGCCATGAACTCGTCAAAGGATTCCTGCCGTGGCGGTGGGGAAGTGCTCGCGGAAGAGCCCGCTGGCCGTTCGCATCGGGCGAGCGCGTACTCGTAGGCTGCAGTCAGTTGGACGAATGCTTCGTGCGATCCGCTCTTCTTGTCGGGGTGTCGCTCGTGCGCGAGCAGCCGATACGCCGCTCTGATCTCCACGGCCGTCGCAGATCGCGCGACGCCGAGGATACTATACGGATCGGTGCTCGTCATACTACCGACGGTGGTAACCGTTTCTAATTGCCGCGCACGGTTAGGCGCGCATCCGTCTGGAGCGGTACTGCGAGAAAGCTGTTCTCATTTGCGACCATGATGGTGATCGTAACGGGCACGGTCGTCATGCCCGAAACGTCACTCGGCTTGCAGCTCGTGTTTTCCATCACGATCGTTCCCGACACGCGCGCCTTATCGGGCACGAAGCGCATTACACGATCGCGATATGATTTGTTGCGTTGCAACTGGATCGCCAGCGCGTCATCAAACAGTTCGAGACCCGAGCCGCTTTCGACCTCTGAGCAGGGGCCAGCTGAGATGCCCCTGCGCTTAACGGCCAAGCTCAGAGGCATGCCTGAATTATTTTCAATGGTGTATGCAATGCGAGCGGCAATAGGAATCGGGTCGCCCGTGGGCGTCCCTTGAATATAGAGCGTATTGCTTTGCACCAGCATGCTGTTGACGGTGAGTTTCAGTGCGTTGGCCTTGAGACGATTTGCAAAACTGTCGGGCGTGATGTCGTCGGCGAACGCGAGCGTCGGAAGGATTGCAAACAGGGCGGCGATGATGCGCATGTGATCCCCCTCAAATATCGGGGAAGGGAAGCGCGGCTTCGCTAACGAGTCAAGGTCGGACGCCGCGCGCACAGCGGACAAAAAAAGAGCGCCCGAAGGCGCTCAGAAAAGATCGATCGAAGGCACGTCCTTCTCGTCCATTAAGAGGGCGAGTATGTGGAGCGTGTCGGCGGTGATGTCTCCGAGGAACGATACGACATTGGTGACGCCGTTCTCGTAAGCCTTCAGCACCTGGAGCGGATCGCGCGCGACGCAGATCGTGTCGCCCCGCTCTAAACGGTGAGCACTGAAGATCGCCGTGTCCGGCCGGAAGCCGTTGGGGAAGATGAGCAACGGGGTCTCTTCCCTCACCGCGCGTCCGCAATACGCGAGCAACGTCCCCGCCATATCGTGGATCGGAATCGCCAGTCTGCCGCGCATGATGCCCTTCGGCGCAAAGCCCGCACCGAAATGCTCGCAGGTTTCCGCAGCCACCCCGAGAGCCTGCACTGCCTCATGAGAAGCTTGCAGATACTCCAGGGGCTTCAGCCCTTCCTTTCCGGAGGGGGGCTGGGGGGAACCGTCCCCAGGAGCCATACTGTTGTCTCCGGAACGTTTGCCGGTGATCCCCGTGCGCGCGGCGATGAATTCCGCCGCCTCGCGCACAGAGCACTGCTTGACGTTCGCCACCAGTGAAAGCATGTCGCCGCCTGTGCCGCACTTGCCGAAGCAATAGTAGAGACCCTTAGCCGGAGTGACGACGAAGGCTCTGTCGCCACCCTCCTTGCAAATGGGGCAGACGCCACGAAGCTGGGACTGATACCGCTTGAGTGTAAGCCCAACGAGCGGCAATACCTGCTCGATGTTGACGCGTTCCTTTATTTCTACAAATGACAGATTTGTAGCGGCCATTGCCTACTCCTTTCACGCTATATTTATCTTCTACTTGCTAGTATAGAAAGTAGACGTGGAAGTACAATGAAGTTGGAGGTTGCGCACATGCCGACGCAAAAGAGAAACGAAGACAAGCCGAAGGGCTCCCGCCCCGTGTACCACGCGCGGGCGAAGCAATCGCCGGACAATGAGTTCATGACGACGATCGGAGCTGCCTGGCGCTTCAATGACGGCGACGGGTTGGTTGTGCGGTTGAATTTCCTGCCGCTCGACGGACAGTTCATTCTCGTTCCGCCAAAAGAGCGGGACGAATAAATCCCGAGCCACACGCATGCGTGTGGCTTTTTAATTCGGTTGTACAAGCGAGAGGGGCTTATGCCCGACGCGCTCCCATGAAGTGCGGAACATGTCGCCGATCGGCGCAGGCGCGTGCATAATCGTGGCGAGGTCGGGACGGCACGCGAACGCGAACATTGGCGTCTTGCCATTGCGGGCGATGGTGCGCAGCTCTTTCATGATGTTGCGCATGCGCGTCTCGTTCGTGGTGACGAAGAGCACGGTGAGATTGTCGATGCCGAGATGATCGTCAATGATGCCTGAGGCCACGACCTCGCGATAAGCGAGTATCTTTGCTCGGATGATTGGATCAATACTCTCGGTGCCCATGTCCGCCTCCACCGCATAATACCGGCTACCGAGTGCGAACAGCGCGTCGGGCTCGATCCATTTCGTCACACCGGCGGTCTCGGGAACGGGAATGCGCAGTGGAGTTCTGAGCGCACGTGTCGCCTCCGGCGCAGCTTGAATGATCTCAATGTGATTTATAAATCGCGTCGCTTCGTCATCACGCGCGCCGATCTCAATATCGAGCACGATATGGGACGCCATGTGATCATGCGTGAGACGGATGATCCGCGATGGCGTGGTGCTGTGGCCGCCGATACGCGCGTTGAATAGCCACTGCGCATTCGGGATGACGCCTTTTGTGATGAGCAGTTGCGCGGCGTCGGCCTCTATCCGATGAATCTCGTCGTGCGCCAGATAGTTCGCCAATTTCACGTCTTGTCCCAGGCGGCCGAGCCATTGGCCTTCCGCGTGAAAGAGGGTAGTCAGTCGGTTACGCGTCTTCGTCGCATACCGGCGATCATACGCGACGAGCTGCTTGGTCGTGAGCTGCGCATGACGGCTCAGTGGTTCAAAAATGCCGTAGATGTCATTGCTGGTGATTTCCGTGCGTCGGCCGCTCGGCGTCGGAATGCAGCGTGAACGATTTTTGCGAGTGAATGTGGGGTTCATACATGATGGTAAGACGCAGTGTTGAGCGGATGTAAACGTGAGCGATATGAGCTCGCGCGCATCGATACAAAGCGATGTAGCGCGGCGCTCCACTAAAAATTTTATAACGTGCCTTAGTCATTTTCTATGAACGCGTCATGCGCCGATCTGAGAGAATTGGAAGGTCTGATCGTAATCGGGCTATTGTCGAGTCGGGGCCGGCTGGCGCTGAACGAGGGCGGCGCTCTGGCGCTGCTGGAACTGAAGCGGGGTTCATGCGTTAGCTTCTGGTGAGTTGAAGCCGTCGCCGACGGTTATCGGGACTTCGGCTGTATGAAAAGCCTGCGTCAAATGTTCTCTAATAGATTTAGGCTAATGCATCTCCCAGAGAGGTGGTTGCTCCCCGTGTTTCAAAGTAGCGAGGGAGTGTCTTACGTGTTGCGCGCAGCGATCTTCTTTACCCTCTCGATACTCTCGGCGGATACTTTGGTGAACTGGTCAGCGCGATCAAGCGCAAGGGCTCAGGTCCTTGCGCAAATCGTTTGCGATGGCCAATGGATAACAAACAGCGCTGGCGGGCAAAGCTGCCTCTGCCCCGATGGAACCCTAGCTTCTGGCATCGGTAGTGGTGAGAGTTGGGTGGGGCCCTGTGCGCTTAAGTATGGTGGCGCGCCTCAAGGTCCTGCTGCGCCACAGCCCGCACCCGCACCAGCGCCTCAATCTGTATGCCCTTACGGAACACAAGAATGCGGAAACTACTGTTGCAATCCAGGATTCTATTGCTCGAAATATGGGTGCGTCCAGCAAGGTGCAATCGATTGTGGTGGCTGGGCCTGTCCTCCGGAGACTAGTTGCTCACGCAACAAGTTCAACACATGCATCCAATCCGGCTACACGGAGTGCTCTAGCGGAGGATCGTGCGGACCTGGGTTACGGTGCACGGCGAACGGCCAGAGCTGCATGCCGCGCGGCAACACCGAATGCGGTAATCATTCGTGTGGTCCGGGGTACTATTGCGGGAGCCAAGATTCATGCCTTGCTCAAGGAGCAACTGATTGTGGAAATGGACGAGCTTGTCCAAACGGGCAGAAATGCTCTCGGGATGGTTCTCGTTGTCTTGATGATCGTGCGACGGAGTGCGGGGATCACGCTTGTGAAGCTGGTTATTTTTGTGGGAGTCAAAATTCCTGTCTCGCACAAGGAACCACTGATTGCGGAAACGGCAAGTCCTGCCCAGCCGGGAAGAAATGCTCACAGGATGGCAAGCATTGTTTCGATACTAGTATCGTCGATTGTGGTTCGTACTTTTGTAACGCGGGCAACAAGTGCGGCAGCGGCGCTCGTTGCCTAGCCTCGGGGGATGTGGATTGCGGTGGGAGATCATGCAGTGCAGGATATATTTGCCGTCCCGGAGGCAGCTGTGCTTCGCGCGAAGAAATCGTTAAGGAGCAAGCCATCGAAAAGCAACGGAAGCGCGACGAAGCAGCGCGGAGAACCCTTGCCGCTGCTAAAATGAAAGACCACGTGGCACAGGCAATCAGAGATATGAATCAAAGGGACAAATACATCGCTCAACAGAAGCTAATCGCGGAGCTGACGTACAAAGCGAAAGTGGTTTCAATAATTCGGGAAGAGATAGGATTCGCTGCGGAAAACACTGCTTTCCTTCTCGCGCCAATTGTCGGCGAATATACTGGAGCAGTCAAGGTCGGAAAGGCGACAACTCTAACTTACGTCGCCGGAAAACAGGCGGTGAAAACGCTCTTAGAAAACGGCTTTGAAAAGGTACTGGAGTCAAAGGGTTATATCCCCAGCCAGGAGAACCAAGACGTCGTTGTAAGAATGGCATCGCCTGTCGTTGGATATGCAGCTGGTCGCTTTGGTTACCCCATTCAATTGATTATTAAACGCGAGGATCTTCTCGCGAAGAAAAGAGAAGGAAATTAATTGAGTTAGAGGAAACAGACGCTCCGGGTGAGGTGTCAACGCGGATCTTTCGTCAGCCGGTTGAGCATATCCTCGACAACTTTAGGACGTGCAAATCGATTGTAAAATAGTGAGTGTCGTGGCGGCATAATGATCTGTCCCTGATCGTCGACAGAAATTGTCGTCTCGGAAGAAATTCCAAAAAAGCCTCGCCAGACTGTTCGATACCACCACGGGTGTGGCAAGGCTCCCTCGCGCTCTATGTCCTGCACGAGTACCTGATGACCGTTGACGGGTCCCGTGACTGATCGCCAAACAAACGGAGTGTCACCACGCACGATGTCGACAGAGATGAATTTCCAGAGGGGATAACTTACTTCCGTAAATTGAAGTTCATAATGCTTGGCGAGACTCCGAAAGAACGCAGAGCGCCGTGCCCACGCGAAGCGGAGAAAAACAAGATGCAACCCGGCGACTAGGATTAGGCAGGCAACAAGAAAGACTTCAAATCCGTCATGGTATCGGAGATAGTTATGTAAGCCGGTCATGCAATCAGTATAGCTCAATATTTACGCCATCAATGATGCCAAGGGTGCGTTACGGGCGGAACATCGATCGGCAACTCTGAGGAAAAGCGTAAAGGATGCTCATGCGTCCGGATCGCGGCGGGGTCGTTTTTGCTGGGACTGAGGCGGTGTTTTTGACGAGGTTTTCGGCGGCGCGGACGGGTTCTCTGTCATTCCGTCCGCGGAGGGCGAAGGGTGGGGATTCTCTTGTTCTGTCTCGGGAACGGCCGCGTACCGCGCCCGGTTGCGCTGAAGTAATTTCTGATAGCTTGCCTCGCTCATCTTGGGTGCATCGCGTAAGGCAAAGAACGGGACAGCGATCGACACCGCATGGGGCGTGATGTTGCGAACGTAGCAGGCCCAGTTCGACGATTGCGAATCCCTTCCGCTCCGGTTGTCCTTCTTTTGTGAAAACAGAAATTCCGGGGTGCTCTGGAAATCATTCGCCAATTGCCGGGCGTCCGCGTGGCTGATACCGCCACACATTTTTATGCTCGTGTTCGAAGCGACATGCGCCCGCATCGCGCCTTTCAGATCATCCATGAGCTGGTGCGCGAAGAGAACGCCGAGTTTGTATTTTCTCGCCTGCCGCAACAATTTTTCGAGGCTTTCATCGAAATAGGACGCGGCTTCGTCGATGATGAGATACGCTTGGTTCCATTCATGCTCGGGCACGGCGACGCGTTCGAAGACAGCGGCCATCGTCGAGGCGATCATGTATCGTCCGAAGATAGGGGATGCATCCTTCAACATCGCATCGCTTGTATTCACGCACACGACGCTCTTGCGCTGGATCGCCTCGAACATGGACAATTTATTCTGCCGCGAAGCGAACATGCGTTCGAAGGCGGGCACGCGCACCACGTCATAGAGGCGTCGCGCGAGCGAATTGCGCGTCTGCGCGAACGAGGGGTTTTTGTAAAACTGCTTCTCGAAGAAGCCGCGCGCTGTCGGATCGAGCGCGGCGATGTGGTTGTAAAACTTGCTCTGCTCGGCGCGCTTCACGTCTTCTTCTAGAAAGTCGAGCAGGGTGTGGATCGTCGCCGTGGGCTGCATGGAAAGCATGAGACGCGACACATACGCGAACGCGGTGCCCATCTGGGTCGAGAGCTCCGCTGCAAGCGACGCGAAAACATAATTGAAGAGCTGGAGGACATCACCCTCGACGATCTCGCGCTCCGCACGCGAATAGCCGCTCGACCGCGTGTTATTAACCGCGAACATATTGAGCGCCGGGGGCGTGTCATCTTCCGGGTCTATGATGATGAGGCGATCGGCAAGTGAACCGGGCGTATCCGGATCGAAAAGGGAGAGACGTTGAATCTGCCGTAGCAGCTGGTTCTGGCTGTCGATGATGATGAGCGCCGGCGGGTCAGGCTTTTGCAAGTCGCTCATGATGATATGGCTGAGGGTCTGCGTCTTGCCGTGACCGCTGCCCCCCAAAAGATGCCAATGTTCGCCGCGCTGCGCCTCGGGAATGCCGAAGGGGAGTCGCGCCAATGAGAGCGCCGCTAGGGGTGTGCCCTTTAGAAAGGTGTCGACGATTTCGCGGGACGTGCCGTTGTATGCGGACGGCCGTACGAGCTTCGGCGAGACACGGCTCTCCTTGGTGAAAGGGAGACGCGACGCGGCGCAGCGGTTCTGATCGTATTGGTCGCGGAAGGTCGCGGATACCGGGTAGAGAGCTGCAGCGATCTGTTCGAGGAACGTTCCCGCATCCGGTAACATGTCGAGGAGCGAGACGGTGAATGCGCCTTGCTCTATCTCTGGCAAATCGTCGACGATTATCTGGAACGATCGCGCGACCGCATGTTCGAAGCGAGTGAAGGTATCCGGATCGGCGAGCTTGTTGATGTACTCCGCGAGACGGTCGCGGTATCGTGCCGCTTCGATGCTCTCAGGGATCGGCGGGGGAGCGGGTATCGAGCTGGTGTCAAAGCCTTCGGCCCGGTACAGCTGCGTGGCGATCTCCGCGAGCATACGCCGGATATGTTTGGGAGCACCCGCGACCAGGCGCTCAGCAAAGGCCTCGGCGCTCGGCAAGCTCGATGTCGCCAGCATGTTACATGCCTGCTCATACAGCGCCGTATTCTTTTTGTGCGCCTGCTGGCGCACCGTTGCCGGTGCGTTGCGGTGATTGTCACGGAAGACGCGGAAGATCATATCTCGTAGCTCGATGGATGACGCGTGGCGGCATTGCCGAGAATGTAGTTCTTGACCTTGGGCAATATGTCTTCGGCCAGCTCCTCTTCGAAGAGACGCGCGGAAAGCGCCGTCGGAAAGACCCGGACGTGCGGACGCCGGTAGATCAGGTCGTTGATCGTGAAGACGAAGTTCGGACAGTCGACTGCGTCTTCGGTCGTGTACGCTTCGTGCTGGCCAAGCGCGAACCGTTGCACGATCGTCTTCTCCTCGTCGGAAAAATCGATCTGAGCCGTGACGCGGTAGCGGGTCTCGCGGCCGAGCCACCCCTTACGCACCACGACTTCATCATGAAAAACAGCGACGCGCATGCGCGGAAAGTGCTCCCGCCTACGTGGCTGGTCAAGCGTCCGGATCCCTATACTTCTTCCGTCGTCGCGCGCGAGCTGCGAGCTTTTTCGGGAAAAAGCTCGCAATCTGCTTCTCGACGATCTCGCGCGGCACCATGTAACGGGCGCGGGTATTGGCCACGATCCGCGCGAACTGGTTGCCGCCCTGAATTGGGGGCAAGGTTTGCATAAGACGCGCTTCCTTCGGAGCGCCATGATACATCAGCCGTATCCAGGCCTTGAAGTTATCAGTCTGCGCCAGCGCCGTTCGATTCGCCATGCCGAGTTCATCGGCGAGAAGCGCGGCATCCTGCGATCCCACTCGAAACGCGATGAGCGTGCCGGCGTTGCCAAACACGGCCTGCCGCAGGCTCTCAGGTAATTGGCCGACGTGCTGGTTCGCCGCTACCAATGAAAGCCGCCACTTGCGCGCCTCCGAGAGGATCGACACGAAGCTCTCGGTCGCGAAGTGTTGAAATTCGTCGACGTACAAGGTGAAGTCGCGACGCGCATCTTCAGCTGTGTCTTGGCGCGCCTCGGCCGCCTGGGAGAACGCGGTGATGAGTAACGCGCCTAAAAGATGCGCGGGTTCGGTGCCGAGGCTTCCTTTCGAGAGATTGACGATGAGCACCTTCCCACTGTCCATGGCGCGACGTATGTCGATCGTGGAGGAGTTCTGACACAGGATCGATCGGAGAATGGGATTCGAAAGGATAATGCCGATTTTGTTTTGTATCGGGGAGATGGCCTCGCTGCGCAGGCGATTGTCGTATGCGGCGTATTCGGTGCGCCAATAGGCGCGAATGACCGGATCGTCACAGCTCCGGATCAGCGCAGCGCGATACTCGTCGTCGACGAGTAAGCGGGGAAGTCCGAGCAAGGTCTGATCCTTGCTGTCGAGCAAGAGCCGCAGCGCGTTGGTGAAAATATATTCGAGGCGCGGCCCCCAGCTTTGCGCCCAGATGTTTTGAAATGCCGATACAATATTCGCAGCAGCGGTCGCACGCTTGCCAGGTGGGATCTTTGACAGGGGATTGTAAGCGAAGGTGTGGGTCGGATCAGACGGATCGAGATAGATCACGTCGTTTCTCCGCTGCCGCGGGATCGCGGCCGCGATCATTTTGCTCGCATCGCCATGCGGATCGAGAAAGCAGAAGCCCCCGCCGCCCCTGAGGTCGGCATGCATGAGATTGGTGAGCAGTCCGGTCTTGCCGGTGCCGGTCTGGCCGACAATGTAGACGTGTCGGCGGCGGTCGGGCTGCGAAAGTGGCACGCCCTCGCCAGAGGCGAGTTCGCCGAGGATATACGGAAAGTCCGTGTGCATAGGCCGGCCGCCGAGCCGTGCTTAGTGTTCGTGCGCCTGGTACGAGCTTCAGTCGGTGCCGGGGGTCGGGCTTTGTACGCGGTAGCGCGAGCAAAGAACTGCCCGTCGATTATTGTACGTGCCGGCTACTGTAAATACCGTGAATCGTCCGCGCCAGTTCGTCGTGCCGTGTAAACGGCCGACCCAATAGGCATTCCCAAGCGCATGCCCGATAGGGCTGCGCGTGTGGCTTGCTGGCGTCCGATAGGAGACAGAAAGGCTATTGGGTCGGGCGTGGTAACGCACGCGAACTGGCGCGGAATCAGGGCATTATCGTCCCCTGGTGGGGGAAACGGGATACCCATGATTTACCCGTCAAAAACCCCCATGAGCGGGGCATGAAAAGAGGCGCGGTTTGGACGCCGCGCCTCTTGCCCCTATTCGGGGACTGCCCGTGTTAGGTGGCGATGGTGGGACTGGTGCCGTCGAAGAAACCGCTGATTTCTTTCCAGCGCCACGCGACGCGTGAACCGGGGTGCTTGCCGAACTTCTGTGGAGCCGGGAAGCGACCCGCTTTGATCATTCGCCACGTGTGCGCCCTGGAATAGGGCCAGCCGAGCTTCTTCAATGTTTTCCAATCCACCAGCATTCGCTCTTCGAACATCGTGATGTCCTCCAGTAAGAGGCATCGCGACGCCCAGAGATCGCTCGCTAGCGGGCGAGTAAACATAGCATGTCGCCGTGTTCCCGGCGAGATGCACATAGTTGTGCATAGTGAAACATGTGCCGGCGTGCGGGGCGGATTTTGACACTTCGCGCCAGCATTCACGAGTGAGGGGAAGGAGAAGGGTTTCCGCTCAGCGCCGATAAAATAAGTGGAAGGTGCGCTTTCTGACCCTCTTTTCGCGGTCGCGGGTTCAGCCGAGCTAGCGATACAGCGTCGCCTTTGAAACGCCGAAGCGGGCGGCGACTTCTTTCGAGGTCAGCGCCCCGTCCGCGAGCAGAGCTTTTGCTGCCGCCGTGTCCTAGTCAGTGAGGCGATGCGGCTCGCCCGCCGGAAGCCTTCTCGTGGTCTGCCGCGCCTGCGTGCGCCAACGAGCATACTCTGCGACAAACGCGCTCCTTGCGAACGAACGTGACGATAGCGATATCCGTTTTGACATCAACGTGTAGTCG
>CAZHMD010000027.1:0-17379 GCA_964533735.1 uncultured Anaerolinea sp.
GCAGCAAGTGGAAGGTGTCCATCTTGAAGAAGTAGAACACCAGGTTGAGGATGCCAAAGAACAACCAGGCACCGATGAGCGCTTTAATCGAGGTGCGCAGCATAATGCCAAACCCGTTGCGCCTCTTGAAGATTCCCACAAGCAGCCCCAGGAACATGAGAGGCCACAAACCTACTGCGAACCTTCCAACTGTGATAAGTAATTCGACAAATGTATTCATACCAAGCCTCCACGTTTTAAGATCACTTGGTAGAGGTTGCAATAAGAATGCCAAGATAGAAATCCTGGCATTAAGAACATTCAAAAACTGTAACTGCTAGAATTCGATACTTTCACCGGGTTTCAGCAAACGCACACTTGTTTTGGTTTCTTTTTCCACCATTGTTGCCCACGCACCGGCATCCTGCTGGATGAGCGCAAAAGTGTTAAAGTGGATCGGAATGACCACTTTTGGTTGGAGAAGCTTTACCGCTTTCAGCGCATCCTCCGGACCCATGGTGTAGTTATCGCCAATCGGCAGTACCGCCAGGTCCAATCCCTCAGCGCCGATCAACTGCATATCGCCAAACAAGCCGGTATCGCCAGCCATATACACCTTTTTTCCATCAGGCGCTGTTAAGAGGAAACCACCCGGATTGCCTCCGTAGGACCCATCGGGCAGGGCGGAACCGTGCAGGGCAAAGGTCATTTTCAGATACCCAAAAGGATATTTGAAACCACCTCCCAGGTGCTGTCCGTGCGTCTTAATGCCTTGTTTGGCAAGCCAGGTGCTGATCTCGGCATTGCTGATAGCGGTAGCTCCAGTACGTTTGGCGATTGCTATCGTGTCACCCACATGGTCGCCGTGGCCGTGAGTGACGAGAATGTAGTCTGCCTGAACTTCTGCAGCCGTTTCGGATGCCTGGGGGTTGCCGGAAAGGTAAGGGTCAACGAGTATAAATGTCTCTCCGATCTGCAATTGCAGGGCAGCGTGGCCGAGCCAGTTGAGCGTATTGGTCATTCAACCTCCACAAGCATTTCAGCTTTTGTGTCCCAGCATCCCCAAGATGAGGGAGATCTCGCCGCGGTGCAGCAGTTCATGTTCCATTACATGCCAGAGGATCTGAAAGAGGGTCAATGTTTCTCCGCGTGGGGTTTTAAAGCGCCATTCCAGATCCTCCTCTTTTAGCGGTTCAAGGAAGGACTGCGTGCGTTCTTCAGTTACTCTCAGTTTCATTCTTATTGCGCTGATACTGGGATAATCCTTTAATTCGTAATGGGGGTTCTCGGGAAGTTCCTTGCGTGCCAGGTAATGGATCCAGTAATCTTCACTCTCAGCGATGTGCAGGAATATCTTGCCCACCGGCCATGAACTCGGGAATGGCTTAAAATCCAGCTCGCCTTCATCCAACTGCTCCAGCATATTCAACAGGTCTTTGCGAAAAGATTTCCACGGGTAAAAGATCATGGATGGTTTCATCTCACCTCACTATGTGAATTATTAATTTATTTCGATCATCGGAATGCCACGGCGGAATTCTTCGACGAGGTCCCGGAGCTGGGTGAGACTGGCTTCTGAAAAAGGCTGCCATGGGGCAAAGTAATAACGGTCAGTCGTATTTTCAGCAATGCGCCGAATTTCCGATCCAAAGGGTGTAATAGACAGATCATCGTTGCCATTTATCACCCATCCACGCCTTGAAAGTTCACTGATGGAACTGAAGGTTTCTTCAAGGGTGAAACCGCGGCTGGCAAGGGTTTGATGCATGGCATCCACATTAAGTTTTTTACCCTGCCACAACAGGGTGAGGATCTCCCATGCGTGCGCGTCAAAAATGTAGGCAGTCCAGGCTGAATGATGAGCGTCAATACGGTAAGCGGTCAGCTCCTTGAGAATCTGCTGGATCCGCACCATGATCGGGATTGTTCCGGCGGGAGTTAGTTTTCGCTGCACGGAGAGGTGAAGCTTGCGGGGAGGCTCCAACGCCGCAAAACAGGCATCATCAATTTCCTTTAATTGGCTGGCCATATCCATCATCCTCGTCGGGGATAATGGCATGACACCTGAAAGGGCATTATTCACTTCTTTAGACATCCATGCCGCAAGGTGATCACCCTTCTCGGTCAGGAAGTAATGCTCATCACTGGCGGGTAGAAGGAGCTTTACCTCTAAAAGGTGTTCCAATTGCCGCTTGATCTGCCCCGGTGAGGTAAATGGAAATAAGGCATTGAGATAAATTGGGGTGATATATCCTGCGGTAAATGCCGGCAGGGTTGAAAAGAGAAGCAGTTCAGCGTCATCCATCTTATTGGCGGATTTAATATTGTTCAACGCATGGATGCACAAAGATTCCATGCTAAAACTTGTGGACTCTATGGCTGCATACAAGTCTCGGGAAATCATCGCCCACCCTCCTGACTATCTGACACAATACTGCTAATTCAAATGTCACACCTATTCAGAAAATGTTGAGAATCTACGAGTAAGTGTACAAAAAATAGCCATCAAATACAACTCAAATTAAGTTGGTAGGTCAGTTGTACAGATCAGCGGCGTGCTCAACTGCTTCGTGATCGAGGATGACATACCATAGGAACCATCCGCTCGGGATCGGCAGACGCTGACCATCATATAGTTCCGGAGAAATTTCCGCGGAATCCTCAAGCATCTCTGGTGTGATGAGGGTTGAAGAAAGCAGCGTCTGAAGCTTTTTTGCCAATCTGATGGCATCCGCCTGGATTTGAGACCAGGGTAAAGTGATTTGGCGCTCCGCCTGGAAGGAATTGAATGCTTCAATGGAGCTGAAGTTGTAAGGCTCACCACTATTATCGAAATAACCATTTTTCCAGAGTATCTTGCGGTTATTCACGCCGCTCAATAACTGTCCGTAGCATAGAAGTGTAAAGCGCTCCCACTCCATGATGTGCCCGATCACCTGTTTGACCAATCGTCCGTCTGAGGATTTGGATTCAGCGCGCTTTTCACCGATGGCATTGACTGTACTGCAGTAAGCCTCACAGACTTTTTGATGAAATGAGATCATGGCTTGCAGGCGCGCCTGCGGAGCAAGAGCAAAAATGCTGCGGATTTCACTTATGAATGAATGCTTGTCCATTGAGACCTCCAACTGTTGATGTTCGTATTATATAGTGTAAAGGAAGTGAGTGCTCACTGGTTATAACGGAATTCTAATATTACCGGGCTAGAGTATAATTAATATAACCTCGGTTTGAGGTGGAAAGAAGAATCCAATGAACTTCCTGCTTGATCCGAATGTTGCCTACCTTATTTTGGTTGTTGGGCTCATCCTTGGAATGCTGGCGTTGTTTACACCCGGAACAGGCATCCTGGAGATCGGGGCGTTATTCGCAGTTTTTCTGGCGGGATACGCTGTATACAGCCTTCCCATCAACACCTGGGCGTTGATCCTGCTTGTGGTGGGAGTGGTACCCTTCTTCTTCGCGGTACGCAAATTCAAACAGTGGTACTGGCTGCTGCCGGCAATCGCTTCCGCAGTGGTGGGCTCGGTCTTCCTCTTTCGCGCAGATGCAGGTTCGCCTGCCATCAACCCGATCTTCGCTATCATCGTCAGCGTGGTTTCCATCCTGTTAATGTGGTTGATCGGAATCAAAAGCATCGAAGCCCTGCGGTTAAATCCTGCCCAGGACCTGGGGACTCTCATGGATAAGATTGGAGAAGCCCGAACAGACATTCTCCTGGAGGGCACCGTGTATGTTGGCGGTGAAGAATGGACTGCCCGAAGTGAAAAACGCATTCCTGCCGGCAGCCAGGTAAAAGTTGCTGGTCGGGAGGGATTGGTTTTGATCGTAGAACAGATTAAGTAACCAGGTTTTTGTGTACCCAAAATTCTGATAGGAGGAAAAATGTTCGATTCCAATACGTTTACATTGATCTGCCTCATTGGTGTCGTGGCCCTTTTGCTGGTGGTTTTCCTGGCCTCTGCCATCAAGATCGTTCCGGAATACCGCCGCATCGTAGTCTTCAGACTGGGGCGCTGCATTGGGGCAAAAGGTCCGGGGTTAGTTCTGTTGATCCCGTTCGTTGACCGACCGGTGACAGTCGACCTGCGCGAGCAGGTTCGCGAGATTCCCGCACAGCAATCCATCACCCAGGATAACGCTCCTCTCTCCATTGACTTCCTGTGGTACTACAAGGTATTTGATCCCGTGCAGTCCGTTTTGCAGGTTCAAAACTTTGAATTGGCTGCCCAGGGTATCGCCACCACCACTTTGCGTTCCGTCATTGGTGGCATCCTATTAGATGGTGTGCTCTCCGAACGCGAAAAGATCAACACAGCTTTGCGCGCCCGCCTCGATGAAGTGACCGAGCGCTGGGGTGTTAAAGTGACCAACGTTGAAATTCGCGAGATCGTTCCTCCACGTGATGTGCAGGATTCGATGAACCGCCAGTTGACAGCAGAACGAACCCGCCGCGCCGTTGTGACCGAATCAACCGGTACGCGCGAAGCCGCCATCAACGTGGCACAGGGTGACAAGCAATCCAACATCCTCAAAGCGGAAGGCGAGAAGCAAGCTGCCATCCTGCGCGCTGAAGGTGAAAAGAGTGCCCAACTATTGCGCGCGGAAGGTTATCAGAAGGCATTAACCGCCATCTTCGCTGCTGCCAAGGATATTGATCAGAAGACCATGACCTTGCAGTACTTTGAAACCCTCAAGAGCATGGCTGCCAGCCCTGCCACTAAGTACATCTTCCCGATGGAGTTCACCAGTATGATCAGTGACTTCGTCAGCAAGACCAAGAAATAGTCGCCAACAATTGTTGTTGAAACACGAGATGGGTTGGGTGAAAGCCCAACCCATTTTTTCAACAAATGACTGAAAACACACTCCCCCAATTTGTGACTGAGACTGCCGGATTGAATGATCTTGGCGGTATGAGGACAATTGAACAGGTGTGTTTCCCACAGGATGCCTGGCCGCTGCTGGAGTTGATTGCAGCGCTTTCACTACCCGGACTGGTTAAAATAAAAGCAGTAGCGGATGGCAAAATGGTCGGGTTTGTTGGCGGAGCAGTGAAAAAGCACAAGGGGGAAGGGTGGATCACCACTCTGGGCGTCCTCCCGGGATACCGGCGTCTGGGAATTGCCACCGTCCTGTTGGATGAATGCGAGAAGGCACTGGGGATGCCCATTGTGAAGTTGTCGGTGCGGCGTTCAAATTTAGGCGCGCAGACTTTGTATTATGAACGGGGTTATACACAGACAGAAACTTGGGAGAATTATTACGAGGGCGGCGAAGACGCCTTTGTACTGGAAAAACACCTGGCCGATCATGCTGAAGGGATATCGTAGGGATATCGTAAGGTTTGATTTGTTGACAATCCCTTCAATTAGGTTTAAGATAATATAAGTGTAGGAGCAAAACCGCCATGCGAGTATTATCTGCACCATCCAAATCCGGTCGTTTTTAAGGCACGCTATTCATTCGCGTGCCTTTTGTTATCTCAAAACGCAAAAAGGAGAACGAACCTCATGGACTATAGTATGATCGGTAAAATCGAAAAAGCAAAACGCTATGCCCAGGAACGCAACCGTTTTGAATTTCATGATTTCTCTGTGACCGTGAAGGGTGATAACAATTCCCACGTCGTAAATTACAGCAAGGGTAAATGGCAGTGCGATTGTGAATACTTCATGACCCGCGGTCGCTGTGTACATACCATGTCGCTGGAAACCATCCTTGATGGGATGACCGTACCGGAGCCAGCAATTATCAGTTAGGTACGACAGCGGAAGTTCATGCCCCGTTAATGGTAATTGGGCGATTATTGGCAACAGGTAAATTAATCGAATCCCGGTATGTTAAGACCGGGATTTTGTTTTAATAGGGGCGGTTGGCAGTGTTATTAATTGATATCTTCCTTGAATACGGCTTGAAGTAATGATTTAAAATCTGCAGGACGGCACTCCCCAAGAGTAACCCGGGGAGTCTGGTGCCAGTCTGCGCAGCGCTGAATGGCTTGCCCCAGGGCGAGTGACAGTTCATTGTTAAGGACAACCCCATCTTCCAGGTAGAGCGTTTTCACTTCGAAGATGTGCTCCTTGCGGTGGGCTTTGGCGTCCAGGCGGCCGATTAGTTCACCATTGTGCAGGATGGGTAAGGGAAAGTAACCGAACTGGCGTTTGGCTGCCGGCGTATAACACTGGATGACGAAATCGAAGTTGAACATCTGCCTCGCGCGTTCCCGATCCCAGGTGAGTGGGTCAAAGGGGGATAGCAGGGTGGTGTAACCAGCTTTGAGCTCTCCTGAGGCGGCAGACAACAGGAGACTCTCGTTTTCCGCCACAAATAGCGCGGGTTCTTCCCATCCCTCAATGGTTGCCTGACGCAGTTCGCCCGAATAAACCATCTCCTGCAGCAGAGGGTGAATCACTTTCTTTTTCAGTCGGTAGTAATCTGCCACCCAGGAGGGTCTTGCCACCCCCAGGGCGTGGACGGTTTTGCGGATCATCCCTCTGTACACCTCCTCCACCAGGGGTACATGGTCATCATTCCAACCGGGGATTACCCGTTCTGTAAGGTCATACACGCGCTGGAAATTTTCCCGCCTTGCCACCATCATTTCGCCTTTCCAAAGCCAGTATTCCAGGGCGGTTTTCTCATTTTTCCAGTTCCACCAGCCGCCGGACTCCTTTTGGCTAATAAAATCAGCCGAGCGCATCGCGCCGTTCTGTCTAACAGCCTCGAGGACCTGGCGAATTACTTCCAGGTTTTTCTTTCCCCAATCCGCAAAGTTTGACAATCGCAATTCTTCCAGAACCAACCGGCGTGATAGGGGAAAGTCCTCCATTGGGATAAAACACGCAGCGTGCGCCCATTGTTCAAAAAGTGCCTTATCCACCAGCAGTTCGTCAAGCCACCGGGGATTGTAATCCCCCAGCCGGCTGAAGAGCACAAAATATGGGCTGCGCGCCACCACGTGGATTGTGTCGATCTGCAGCAAGCCCATGCGCCTTATCGCAGCAAGGAGATCCTCCTTCGTTGCGGGTTGAGCGGGTGGGGTGAGCAGCCCTTGAGCTGCCAACTGTACAAGGCGGGCTTGTTGTCTTGTGAGTTTAGGGATGGTCAAAGCAAACTCCGGTATGAAAATATGTTCTATTATAACAATAAATGTTAACTAAAAATACAAATCCCCAGTCTCTTCGAGATTCTGGGGATTGTTTTGATTAGTGTAGCAGAGAGGGTGGGATTCGAATATTATCCCCTTATTGGGGACCCACGGTGATAAGAAGGGAAATGGCGGAGAGTGGTAACGAACTTTGCACCCCTGAGCCTTGTTTTTAGGCGGAGAGGGTGGGATTCGAATATTATCCCCTTATTGGGGACCCACGGTGATAAGAAGGGAAATGGCGGAGAGTGGTAACGAACTTTGCACCCCTGAGCCTTGTTTTTAGGCGGAGAGGGTGGGATTCGAACCCACGGTGACGACGAGCGCCACAACGGTTTTCGAGACCGCCCCATTCGGCCACTCTGGCACCTCTCCGGACGCCGGAATTATACTCGATAACCCCTAGATTTCGACGACTTGGTTCCACTCGGGGTATTCCACCTGTTGCATCCCGCTGCTTCTCAGTTTTTCCTGGAAAATGGCAGCCACTTCCGGCTCGCCGTGCACGAGGTAGACTTTCTTTACACGATCTTTAACGGAGAGGGCGTACTTGAGCAGCAGGTCCTGGCCGGCGTGCGCCGATAGCCCGGTGATCTTCCTGATTTCCGCATTCACATCAAACAATTCGCCAAAAATTCGAACTTCTTTTTGTCCTTCAGCCATCCGCCGTCCAAGAGTGTCTGGCGCTTGCCAGCCAACGATGAGGACCGTATTATTGGGATTTTGAATATTATTCTTCAAGTGGTGTAAGATTCGTCCAGTTTCTGCCATGCCTGAGGCGGAAATGATCACCATAGAACCGGGCATATTATTAATACTCTTCGATTCTTCAACTGATGCCACGTAAGTTAACCCCTTGAAATCCAACGCGGGGTGGTTCTCAGCCCGGATGAAATCACGTGTTTCTTGATCAAAGTAATCCGGGTAAGCACGGAAAATTTTTGAAGCTTCGACTGCCAAGGGGCTATCCACAAAAACAGGCAGCGGAGAGATTACGTCTTCAGAGATCAATTGATTCAGAAAATACACGATTTCCTGGGTACGCCCTACGGAAAAGGCAGGCACGATGACCTTTCCGAGCCTTTTCATTGTGGTCATCATCACGTCTCTAAAATCATTGTAGGCTTGTTCCACGCTGTCATGCTGCATACTGCCGTAAGTGCACTCCATCACCAGGTAATCCACATCTGATGGCATTACCGGAGGCGGCAGCAGCGGCAGGTCCATGCGACCGATATCACCTGAAAACCAGATGCTTTTCTTTACCCCGTTTTCGACGACATCCAAGCGGATGGCGGCAGAACCGAGCAGATGACCGGCGTTTCGGAAGGTCACGGTCACTCCTGGAACCGGTGAGAATGGCTGATCGTAATTGACCGGGTAGTACTGCTCGATCGCCTGCAGCGCATCTGCCTTGGTATACAGCGGTTCCATTGCTACTTCACCGCGGCGCTTGCGTTTCTTGTTCACATAGTCAATATCCGCTTCCTGGATGTGGGCGGAATCCTGCAGCATGATGTTCCCCAGCGTGACGGTAGGCGGGGTGGCGTAAATGGGACCGCTGAAACCCATTTTTACCAGGTTGGGCAAATTGCCGCTGTGGTCAATATGGGCATGCGTCAGCAGCACTGCATCGATGTCTTTGGGATTGAAACTAAAATGGAGATTGCGATCGTATGTATCCGCTCTCTTGCCCTGGAAAAGACCGCAATCAATTAAAAGCTTGGAGTTGTTCACCTCCAGCAGGAACCTGGATCCGGTTACAGTTTGTGCGGCACCTTCAAAAGATAGCTTCATATCTCCTCCTCAATCATCAAGGTATCCAATATATTTTGACCGTACTTTTTGAAACGCACAGGTATTTGGATCATCAGGTCAGCCAACTCAACCAGGGTCTGGGGATTGTGATAGGCGATGGCTTCCATCTCATCTTTGGGTAAAACCACATCAGATTCCACTTTTAACTCGTGGGCAGTTTTTTTGCGCCATTCTTTCAGTCGTTCCATTCGGTTCAGTTGATCGTCAGGCGGATGGATTTTCCGCGGTTTGATAACAGGATCAGAAAGTAGACCTTTTTGCAGCGCCTGCATCAACCCCGTTCCATGACGCTGGAAAAGCTTCTTGCTCATCCCATCCACTTTAAGCATGTCCTCTGCCACTGTCACTTCAGCCTGGCAAAGGTCAACCAGAAGCTTGTTGGAGAGCACTTTAAAATGCGGAAGGTCGGCTCTGCGTGCCTGAACGTCACGGTAATTGCAGAGTTGTTCCAGAATTGCAGCCTGCCTGCCGGTCAGGCGGCTCGCGCCGGCTACCTTCCAACAGTTGGTGCTGCTGCCGTTTGGCTTATGACCTTCCACTCTCGAGATATACCTGAAATCTTCTTCGGCAAGTTCCTTCAGGTTATTGTCGATCAGGTCTTTATCCAGGCTGTCACGCAGTTGGAAAAGGTAATGTGTATCTAGCGCCGCATAAGAGAGCATTGCTGCGCTTAACGGGCGAATCCCCCAGTTGGCGCGTTGATAACGCTTATCGATCTCCACGCCAAAACGATTGAGGAGCAGTGATCCCAACCCGATCTCGGTTAATCCCAGGATGCGCGAGGCGATCATGGTATCAAAGACGCCGTGAAACTCAAAATGATAATCACGCTTTAGACATAGGATGTCGTATTCAGCCGCGTGAAAGATCTTCTCCACATTGGCGTCTGCAAAAACCGGCGCGAGAGGAGAGAGATCAATAAAGGTAAACGGATCGATCAGGTAATCCATATCCGGGGTAGAAATCTGGATCAGGCAAACCTTTT
The DNA here is from genome assembly GCA_964533735.1 of uncultured Anaerolinea sp. Taxonomy (GTDB): domain Bacteria; phylum Chloroflexota; class Anaerolineae; order Anaerolineales; family Anaerolineaceae; genus UBA6107. The sequence continues at coordinate 9,933 of CAZHMD010000027.1, forward strand.
CCTGGTAGGCAAACAGGCTGTTGGATTCCGTGTCTACCGCGACACGCGGCTGGTTTATCACCCGGGCTACCAGGGCAATAAGATCGCGGGAGGTTTCTACCCATACCGGGGGGTTGATAATTTGGTCTTCCATAAAAATGATTATAACCGTGATAGCTCCCGTTACCCACCAGAAGCCAATGGTTCATTTGTAAAAGCGGAAAAATATGCAATAATAGATAATTGTAGCGACCACCGTCCGCAATTGCAGAGGAGGAATTATGAAAGAGCGCATTTTGATCATTGAAGACGATGACCAGATCCTGAAGATATTGCGGCGGTCTCTGGTGTACGAAGGTTACCAGGTTGACACTGCTGCAGATGGTGAAGAAGGCTTGAACCTGCTGCGGGATAATAAACCCGCCCTGGTTATTTTAGATTGGATGCTCCCGGGGATGGATGGACTGGAAGTCTGCCGGCGCATACGCGACCTTGGTAATCAACCGGTGCTCATGCTGACGGCAAAAGACACCCTCGAGGACCGCGTGCAGGGGTTGGACGCCGGCGCAGATGATTACCTGATTAAACCGTTTGAATTGGATGAACTTTTAGCGCGCATCCGCGCTCTACTGCGTAGGACTCAGGTGGAACGAGCTCCCATCCTGACCTTTGGCGATCTTTCATTGGATACCTCAACAAGGCAGGCAACGCGCAAGAGCCGCTTGATCATGCTCACCGCCAAAGAATACGATCTGCTGGAAATGTTTATGCGTCACCCGCGCCAGGTTCTCACCCGTGAGATCATTTTTGATCGGGTTTGGGGCTATGATTTTGGCGGAGAAAGCAATGTATTGGATGTATACATCCGCTACCTGCGTCAGAAACTTGAAGTGGAAGGCGAGGTCAGGCTGATCCACACCGTCCGCAGTGTGGGTTACGTTATGCGAGAAACCGCATAAGTATTCACCATGTCGCTCAGATTAAGGTTGACCCTTCTATACACCACTCTGCTGGGAAGTATGTTGTTACTTTTTGGCGGTCTGGTCTATGGCTTGGCTAGTGTTAACCTGTATAATGCCATCGACATCACCTTGCAGGACGCAGCCGAAGACCTGGTCTCATTATTGAGGTTGAATGTCAATGGGCAATTCGACTCGCGCTCTGTTGCCAACTATAAACCAACCGAGAACTTGATCATTCAGGTGTGGGGGACGGATCAACGCATACAGTTTGCCCGGCCAACCGGGATAGGCACGTCACTGGATTCATCATCACGCCTTCGGGGGATCACTGCCATCAAAACCGTGGCAGTGGGGGGCCGTAATTTACGCGTCTTGACGGTTCCACTTAACACCACCCGCGGGCAGGCAGGAACACTGCAAATTGCTATCACGTTAACCATTCTGGATGAGGTCCAGCGAACTTTGTCAGTTATCCTCATCGTACTCACTACTGCAGCCATTATTCTCGCTATTTTCGCCACATCACTTGCCACCCGGCAGGTACTCAAGCCGCTGGATACGATGACAAACATTGCCACCCAAATCACCCGTGCAGACGATTTGTCTCGCCGCATCCCTACTGACAACACTCGTGAGGATGAGGTCGGAAAACTGATCACCGCTTTTAATCAGACACTTTCACGACTCGATGACCTGTTTTCTTCCCAACAGCGGTTTCTCGGTGACGTGAGCCATGAATTACGCACACCATTGACTGTGATCAAGGGCAATGTAGGCTTAATGCGCAAAATCGGCAGTGACGAAGACTCAATCACCAGTATTGAAGGTGAGGTCGACAGATTAACTCGCCTTGTGGGAGATCTGCTGTTGCTGAACCAGACGGAAACTGGCGCAATGGTCTTGAAATTTGAAAGGGTAGACCTCGATGAAGTGATCATGGAAGTCTTTCACCAGATGAAAATCGTCGCTGGTGAGCGCATAAAGTTTTCTATCGAAGGTTTAGCACCGATACAGGTAAACGGCGATTGTGACCGAATCAAGCAAGTGTTCCTTAACCTTGTGGGCAACGCAATCCAATATACACAACCAGGCGGGCAAGTGCGCATGATCATGGAAACAGGGGATACCTGGGTGAAGGTGTCTGTGAAGGATACTGGACCAGGGATCAATGAGGAAGATCTTCCGCATATTTTTGAACGTTTTTACCGTGGTGAAAAATCTCGCAAACGCACCAGCGATACAGGGTTTGGTCTGGGGCTTTCAATCGTGCAGTGGATCGTTACGCAACATGGCGGAACAATAGAAGTGTTTTCAAGTCCCCACCAGGGAACAGAATTTGTGGTCCAGTTCCCGCTGCCTGAAGAAGAATAATACAGCCTGGTGAAAACCAGGCTGTATTATTCTTAAATGTGACGACTAACTATTTTCGGTGGCCTTGGGCATTCAGGCTGTGGTACGTCGGATCCTGTTGCGGTCGGGCAGCAATGGAAGCGCCTGGGCGACTGGAGGGCAGGGACCGGTTATATTCAACCGTCGGGCGTACAGGCGTGGATGTCGTAACAGGGCGCCGAGATGGAACCCTGTGCTGGGAAGATCGCGTAACGCGGTTGCTTTGAGAGTTGCGCTCCAGGGCACTCGAGAGAGAACCGATAATGAGAATACGGATGATCCACACCATTACCGCCACAAAGACCGGGACGATCAGTGTAAGGGATTGTGTGCTGACGATAGCGGCGCTGGCAGTGGTGTGGTTGCTGATGGCGATGGACACTCCCCACCAGGTGAGCGCAGCGTTGAAGGTTCCTGCGATCAACCATGCGCCGAAGAGGTACCAGGACTGGTGATTTTCCATCTTGCGGCCGCCCTGGGTGATCAGTGTGGCAATACCGGCAAAGTCAAGCGCGCAGAAAGCCAATGCCATCAGGGTAGCCCATTGGAAACCCGCAAAGCGCAGGTCTCCCAGCAAGTCGCGCAGGGCATAGGCTGTTGTGCCATAGTTGAAGGCTTCAAATGCGACCATGGAAAGGATGATGATGAAGCTGTAGACGCTGGCAGAGTGAACACGGGTTTTTTTGATCGTTTGGAACGAAGAGTTGAATAAGTTGCGGGTGGTTGAGAGGTTCATGACTGTTTTCTCCTGATCTACTAATTGCTGATGAGTAAATACAGTCACATTATAGAACAATAATTCTATTAAGTCAATAGATTTAGAAAACTCGTTCTAAATTGGTTTTGTGGTTGCCAACCAGGTAATATGAACTGGTTGGGCGTTATCCGGAACCAAATGGTACGCTTCTAGCAGTGGAATTCTTTCAGAATGGCAGATTAGAGTTGCCAGTGCCAGACCGTGGGTGACGATAAGCAGATTCCCGGAAGGGAGTCGCTGGCTGACCTCATCTGCAAACTCTTTTGTTCGTTGCGCTAATGCAAAAACACTTTCTCCCCCGGGTGCCAGCGGTACCGCTGGATTGCTTTCGCTCAGGGTAAAACGCATCGGAAAAGCAGTTCGCAAATCATCATGGCGCTTGCCTTCCCATTCTCCAAACGCTATCTCACGCAGACGTGCATCCGCTATAACAGTCGCCTCTCGCCCTTCCTGAAGGATCTGCGCGGTTTGCATGGCTCGTTGCAGATCACTGGAGTAAATGACGTCAAAAGTCTCTTCTTTCATCAACAAGGCAAGAGTCCGAGCCTGCTGTAAGCCCTCGGCGTTCAAGGGGATGTCCTGCTGCCCCTGGTAACGGCGGGCAACATTCCAGTCTGTCTGGCCATGGCGGACAAGTGTGAAATTGGTCATTCAGGTGACTTTTACTTCATTGGTGTTGGCAAAATAAGCGCACAGGTCATTCACCGGGCAAAGTGGGCAATTGGGTTTGCGCGCGTGGCAGATCTCTCGCCCCAGGCGGATAAGGTTGAGATGACCGGCATAAAAGTCCTGAGGGTCAACTATTTGCTCCATTAATTTGTGTGTTTGGTCCACGTTAAGGGCTGGAGGTCTAACGCCCAACCGCCCGGTAACACGATAAATATGGGTATCCACCGGGAACGCCGGCCGGTTGAGTGAAAACTGGAGGACGATGGCAGCGGTCTTGCGACCAACCCCCTTAAATCGCAGCAGCCACTCACGAGCCTCCTCCAGCGGCAGGTCGGCAAGAAAGGCGAGATCCAGGTTTCCTCGTTCACGCTGGATTTGGGTCAGAACAGCCTTTATCCGGGGACCTTTCTGGTTGCCGAGTCCGGCAATGCGGATGGCATTGATGATTTCCTTCTCATCCGCGCCGATCACTTCTTCCCAGGTGGCAAAACGTTTCTTGAGCGCGGTAAATGCAATATCGCGGTTACGGTCATTGGTATTCTGCGACAGAATAGTGCACACCAGTTCGTCCACCGGCTGCTGTGGGTTACTCCATTCCGGCAATCCGAATACCTCTCCGAGGCGCACGAGCACAGACTGCATCAGTGAAGTTTGAGCTTCCGTTGATTCTCTTTGGGATTCAAGAAACATGGACGAAGGCTTACTCCACCGAAGACGAGCTGTTAGGCGAGTGATGCTTTTTATAGAGCCGCAACCCGTGGAGCAAACGGATGTGGTAATGTTCAAAATTAGGACCACGGCGCTCGAAGTGTTTAAGTAGCTGCATACTTGCATGTTCGAGTTCACGCGGGTCATTTTCTTTACCAGTCAGTTTATCCAGTTGTTGTTCCACTTTACCCAGGAATTTAGCCTGGTCTTTTACAGCATTGAGGTTGATCACCCCTGAACGGCCCGAGACAATGGTGTAATCCCGGTACGCAGGGGATAGCAGCAGGGCAATCGAATCCTGCCAGGCAGGCAGGTCAGCGTGCGCCAGGAATACCGGTGCGCCCGCAATGACAGTATCGCCAACAAAGACGATCCTCTGTGCCGGAAGGTCCACCCAGGTTGAACACCATGAAGGACCAGTCTGGGCATGAAGGAGTATCGGGAATTTATCCCAATACAGGTTTAAAGCATGGCTGAATGTTATCTCAGGAGCCGCCCAGCGGATATTGCCCAACCCGCTGATCAATTCCCATTCGGAGCCGGTTTCCTGCCCCTGGGTCTTGAACGAAAGCGGACGATCCTTGAATACCTGGGTCATCCTCTCCTGCCCGGCGATCATGCATTCCATCTGGCGGACCCCGAGGGTGCGGTCGTAATGCTCATCAAGGGTTACCAGCAGCCGTTCATAACCCCCTGTCATACTGGCCAGTGCTGTTCTCCAAATGCGGATGTCATCGGCACGCAGTGGAGCGTCGATCAACAGCAGTCCGCGGTGACAGTTGATGGCTGCCAGGGTGACACCCGGGAAACTAGTTTCAATAAAGACGTGGGAGGATATTTCCTGCATGATACTCCTGAGGTTGCGCTCTCAATGGCCTGTCGGCAGGGTGAATAGGAAACGTGAACCGCCTTCTGGGGTGTCCTCCACCCAGATTGTACCACCGTGAGCATGGACAGCCAGCCGGCAGAACGCCAGCCCCAATCCGTGCCCTTTGGGGGTTTTGTCTCCCTTAAGGCGGATGAATTTAGAGAAGATCCTGTCTTTATGTTCCGGTGGTATACCGGGACCGTGATCTTCCACCCATACCGTAACCGTGGAGCCGGTTTGTTTAGACGCGACCAGTACGCTGGTTCGCTGCGGCGAGAATTTAATGGCGTTTTCAAGCAGGTTTACCAGTACACGGCGCAGCATTTCACTCTCGCCAGGGATGGGCGGCAGCGATCCGAGTATTTCCTGCTCCACAGTAATATGGCGGGCGACTGCGTTGGGAGTGATGATTTCCACTGCTTCATTGATAAGTAATGCCAGCTCTACCGGTTTCTTTTCTTCGATCTGCTGCCCAGATTCCAGACGGTGGAGATCCAAAAGTGAACTGATCAGGCGCTGCAATCTTTCAGAGGAACGCTGGGCTATATCCACCAGTTGAAGGGTGGCGTTGGCATCTTCCTCAGGCAGCAAACCACGTAATATTTCCAGGCTGGAGAGAATATTGGCCAGCGGTGAACGTAGATCGTGATAGATCATCGCAGAGAGATCTTCACGCAGCTCTTCCATATACTTGCGCTCACTGATGTCGCGAAATATCCACTGCAGGTGAGGAGTGCTTGAGATTCGGACGGTGGAAACATGCACCTCAACCGGAATAATGCTGCAATCTGCACATTTGAGATGTGATTCATAAGTCAGCGGCGTGCCATCCTTGATGAGTTGAAGCTCTGTCCCGGTTTTATCAGGTTGGAGATCATGCAAATCAATAATTGAGGTTTTTACGAGATCGGGCTTTGCAATGCCAGTGACACCTACTGCCTGGCGATTGGCTTCAATGATGCGTCCCTTGAGGGTGGTGATAAAGATCGGGTCCATGCTATCATCGAACAGGTCGTAATACCGTTTCCCTGCGGACTCTACATCTGCATAAAGGTGGGCATTGCGCACGGCAATGCCTGCCACATCGGCAATTGCCTGCTGCAGCTTGAGCTGTTCTTCGGTAAAGAAGTTGATATGCGGATGGACGATGGTAAGAACCCCCACAATTTTGCTGCGTGCCATTAAAGGTACGCACAGAGCCGAACGCGCAGAACTGGCATCTTCAGCCTCACCCGGGCGTTTTAACCAGCGTTCGTCCTCCTGGGTATTGGCGATGAGCGCCGGGCGCTTGTTAGCGATCACCCAGCCTGCCAATCCTAAGGTGGCGACATCTTGCAATTGGTCCACAGTATGGGGGGCAAGTTTTCCTTCGTAGAGGATGGCGGCGTCAATGGGTTTGCCGCTGTCATCCAGCACCACCAGGCTGGCGCGTTCAACGCCAAGGTTTTGGGTAGAGATGACCAGCACACGCGTGAGTACTTTATGCAGGTCAAGAGTGGTGGCTAATTCGCGGCTGACACTGTACAGCACTTGCAAGGCGGATTGGTTGACATCCTGGTCCATGTTTTCCTCTTTACTTCACATATTTCAAACCACTGCCTGTATTGAATAAGACAATTTTCTCGTGAGGTTTCACCCAGCGCTTTTGAATCAAGTGTTTGAGCGCGGCCAGGGTTGCCGCTCCTTCAGGAGCAGCAAAAATTCCTTCACCAGACGCCAGTTCTGCCTGGGCTTGAAGAATTTCTTCATCGGTGACGGCGAGGGCGGTACCGTGGCTGTCTCGCAGCGCTTGCAGGATGAGGCGGTCGGCAAAGACAATTGGCACGCGCAATCCGGAAGCCATTGTCGTTGCATTCTGCCACACCTCACAGCGCTCGGCACCGTATTGAAAGGCGCGTACCACCGGCGCACAGCCCGCAGCCTGTACACTCACCATGCGGGGCCGAGCAGGACCGATCCAGCCAAAATGTTCGAGTTCATTAAACGCTTTCCACATTCCAACCAGACCCGTTCCACCTCCAGTGGGGTAGAGGATGACGTCCGGCAGGGTCCAGTTGAATGCTTCTGCCAGTTCAAACCCCATGGTCTTTTTGCCCTCCACGCGGAAAGGCTCCT
>CAZHMD010000028.1:0-3328 GCA_964533735.1 uncultured Anaerolinea sp.
GGCTGGGGGATGGGGAATTAAGGAGGAGCCTCTTATGCTCAAAAACATGAAATTAGTAACGAAAATCAGTGTGAGTTTTGGGTTCATTTTAATCCTGCTCATGCTGGTCGCGTATGTCGGATACAATGGCATGTCCGGAGTCACATTCAGAGCAGAAAAGGCGGATGAGGTCAACCAGATGGTCAAATTGCTGCTGGCGGCCCGGCAAGCGGAAATAAAATTTATGCTGAACAGCCAGGCGTCTGACGCGCAACAGGTGGAGACCCACATCGCGGAGTTACGCAAGCAGGCTGACGCAACGCGAAAAACCTTCACTCTCCAAAAAAATCAGGAACTGATGGATCAAGTGACCACCGCGGTCACCGTATATTCCGAGGCGTTTCAGACCTACCTGACACTCAGTCGGCAAAAGGCGTCCCGGCTGAGTGACATGGAAGCGAATGCTGGCCTGGCGCTGCGCGCCGCGGGAGTCATTCGCAATGCCCGACAAACCCAATTAGAGAGGGCAATTGTGGCAAACACTGTGGTGGTGCAGGCCAACATGCAGATCGCGGCTGACGCCAACGCCCTGATGAATGCCGTGCTGGAAGCACAGGCAATTCAGATCCGCGTGATGAAAGGCGACGCCAGCGCCGTGAAAAATTGGCGCATCGTCACCGGGCGCATTACCGATCTGATCAAGGGGTTACGGGCGCAGTTCACCGCGCCGCAGGACCTGCAACAGGTGGATGATATTCTGACCAAATATCGGACGTATGCCGACACTGTGCAGGCGTATTTTGACACGTTGGGCAAATTAGATCAGGCCGGACTGGAACACGCGGCGTTTGCGGCGCTGGGGGCCATGCAAGCGTTGCGGGATGATTATAAAGATCAGCTCGAAAAAGCCCAGGCGCTGTTCAAAAGTAAACTATATGACACCCTGGCAGAAAGCGGGGCCGCGGACACCGCGCTCTTGGATCGGATCATTAGCGCCAATGCCGCCCTCATCGCCGCCAAAACCGCCCTGGCCGATGACGCCAATGCACTAATGAATGCCTTATTGAAAGCCAACGCCGACCACATCCGGGTGATGTCCGGCGACGAGCGCGCCGTCGCGAATTGGAACCTGGTCCATGAGCGGATCACCAGTCTCATCACCGCGGTCCGCGCGCGGCTCACCGAGCCACAAGACATTCAACACGCGGATGACATGCTCACAACGTATCAACAGTACGCCAAGACCACTCAGGCGTATTTTGACACGCTGCGCACGTTAGACGCCCCGATGTTGGAGCGCGCCGCGTTTGCCGCCATCGGCGCGATGCAAGCCCTCCGCGATGATCACAAAGATCGGTTGGAAAAAAGCCAGGCGCTCTTCAAACTGAAACTCGGCGACCGTCTCACCGACGCAGAAGACGCCACCCAGATCGCCAGAGGATTCTTAGAGGCCCGCCGGTCTGAAAAAGAGTTTGTGTTGTCCAACGATCCGCAGAAAGCGCAAGCCGTCGTGGACGCCATGACCGTGATTCTCAAACTGACCCGGGATCTCCGCGCTCGGGTAACGAATGCGGCCTCCTTGCCGAAACTCAACCAGACACTTACGGCGATCCAGGCGTACCAGGACAGTTTCACGCAATTGGTTGATCTGACGAAGCAGCAAGACGGCGCCGCCGCCAAGATGGTCAACGCTGCGCAAACGGCGGAGGAGCGTTGTCAAGACCTGGGTCAATTCCAAAAGACGCAGATGGCGCTGCAGATCAGCCAGGCGAACCTGATGATGTTCACGGGCACGGGGATCGCGCTCGTGTTTGGGATCGCGATTGCCCTGCTGATTATCTCCGGGACCATGAATCAATTGGGCGCTGACCCGGCGGCGGTGGCTGACCTTGCCAACCGGATCGCGGCCGGGGACTTCACAGCGATAGGAAACACCGACCGGAAAGCGGCCAAAGGGGTCGTTGCCGCAATGCAACAGATGTCTGTCAGGATTCTGGCGGTGTCACAAGAGACAAATGCCCTGATTCAGGCGGTGCAAGCGGGTAAACTCGAAACGCGCGGCAACGCGGACGCCTTCGCCGGAGGCTGGCGGGAACTCGTGACCGGGGTCAACAACGTGGTGAATGCCTTTCTGGCCCCCTTTAACGTGACCGCCGCATATCTTGACCGGATTGCCAAGGGCGACCTGCCGGAACCGATTACCGAGGCGTATCGAGGGGATTTTAACGAGATGAAAAACAACCTGAACAGCGTCATTGGTCGCTTACAAGACTTAGCCCGGGCGGCGCAGGCCATCGCGCAGGGCGATATGTCCGTACAGGTTACGAAACGTTCGGAGGTGGATATTGTCGCCGAAGCGTTCCAGACGATGGGCGTCAACATTCGCGCGGTGATCGAGGAACTGAACCGGTTGGTCAATGCAACCCAACAAGGGCAGCTTGATACGCGCGGTGAGGCCACAAAGTTCCAGGGGGATTTCGCCAGGATCGTGCAAGGCGTCAACAAGGCTCTGGACGCGGTGATCGGTCCGTTGAATGTCGCGGCAGAATATGTAGATCGGATTTCCCAGGGGAACATCCCAGAACCGATCACGAACACGTATCATGGGGATTTCAATGAGCTCAAGAACAATCTGAATCAATGCATTGTCACGGTGAATGATTTGATCTCCGAAGCCCAAATGCTCACCGCTGCCGCCGTCGCCGGCAAACTCAGTACGCGCGGAAACGCCGCCAAATTCCAGGGCGGCTTCAAGCAAATCGTGCAGGGCATGAACGATACCCTGGATGAGGTGATTGGGCCGTTAAACGTGGCTGCCAATTATGTGGAGCGGATCAGCAAAGGCGACATTCCACAGCCGATTACCGATGCCTATAATGGAGATTTCAACGCTATTAAACTCAATCTGAATCAATGTATTGCCGCGGTGAACGGCCTGGTTATAGAGGCCGGGCGACTCACGACCGCGGCCGTGGACGGTAAACTGGCGACGCGCGGCGACGTCAGCCGGTTCCAGGGGGATTTTGCAAAAATTGTCCAGGGGGTCAATAATACGTTGGATGCGGTAATTGGCCCGCTGAATGTCGCTGCTCGATATGTTGACCGGATTTCCAAAGGGGACATTCCTGACAAAATCACCGATGACTACAACGGGGATTTCAACACGATCAAAAATAACCTGAATAAATGTATTGAGGCCGTGAACGGATTAGTCGCGGAAGTCGGACGGTTGGCGACGGCCACGGTGGATGGGTGGCTGGCGACGCGCGGCGACATCAGCCGGTTCCAGGGGGATTTTGCCAAAATCGTGCAAGGCGTGAATAATACGTTGGATGCCGTGATCTGGCCA
>CAZHMD010000028.1:3428-17030 GCA_964533735.1 uncultured Anaerolinea sp.
TTTTGCCAAAATCGTGCAAGGCGTGAATAATACGTTGGATGCCGTGATCTGGCCATTGAATGTAGCCGCCAATTATGTGGATCGGATTTCCAAAGGTGACATTCCGAAACCAATTGCGGTTATGTACAACGGAGATTTCAACACGATCAAGAATAACCTCAATCAGTGTATTGCCGCGGTGAACGGATTGGTCGCGGAAGCCGGTCGCTTAACCACGGCGGCGGTCGAAGGCAAATTGGAGACGCGCGGCGACGTCCATAAATTCCAAGGGGAGTTTGCGAAGATCGTGCAAGGGGTCAACAATACACTGGATGCGGTGATTGGACCGCTCAACGTCGCAGCGAGATACGTCGAGCGCATTTCCAAAGGGGACATTCCCGACAAAATCACTGATGAGTACAACGGGGATTTCAACACGATCAAACATAACTTGAATCAGTGCATTGATGCGATCAACGGATTAGTTGCGGAAGCCGGTCGCCTGACCGCCGCGGCGGTGGATGGGAAATTAGCGACTCGCGGGGAAGTCACGCGCTTCCAGGGTGACTTTGCAACAATTGTGAAAGGGGTGAACGAGACCCTGGATGCCGTCATTGGCCCCTTGAAAGTCGCCGGCATGTGCGTGGAGCAGATGTCCAAAGGCGATATCCCCGAAAAAATCACCGCCGAATACCGCGGCGATTTCAACGAAATCAAGCAGAACTTAAATATCCTGATTACGGCGATGAACGATGTCACTCACATGGCGCAAGAGATGGCGGAGGGCAACCTCACGGTCGCAATCAAACAGCGTTCGGTTTTTTGATAAGAACTTCCTTTTATATTTTTTTATTACCCTCATAAAAATTAATATTGCACTTGAGATAAAAAGAGAGTATGAGGACTACCAAGGAGGTGAGACATGAAAGAAATAACGATTTCGCAGCTTAGGGAAAAGATAAACAATAAACTTAATTCCGCAAGGTTACAGGTTCAAAAGCTTGAAGAACAGCTTCAATTTTTTGAGTCACTCATTAAAGAAGTTGAGGACGTACCCCTTAAAGAAACAATTTCTTCAGAAAAAAAGTAACATCAAGAGTTTTGTGTTAGTGATAAGAGGATAGGCCAAGTCTTTTTTGACGGCTTCGTGATCCGCTTACCGGGCGTGGTTCAGGACGTTTCTGGTTTTGTCAGCCCAACACCGCTGAGTAGGGATATCGGGATAGACGAAGGGTAAAGCGGCCAGCCGTCCCTTGCCTCCATCGGAAACGATCAGCTCCATCCTCCCCTCCCTTGTTCGAGATTTTTCATGCATTGCCGCTGCTTATTCCGGCGGCCAGGGAAGTTTCGATCCGGGCGAGGCGTTCTTCGAGCCTGTCCATCACCCCCGGCAGGGCCTGCTGGTTCTTGGCCCGGGAACAGAAAGCGGGGTTGTTCACCCACCAGTCCATGCCCATCTCCTTGGCCTTATCAACGGAGCAGATGACCAGACGGATCTGGATCGTCAAGAGTTCGACGTCGACCAGGTTGATCCGGATATCGCCGGCGATCACAATCCCTTTGTCCAGGATCCTTTCGAGAAGATCCGCAAGATTCGTACTTTCCAGAGAATGTCGGGCGCCGCGTTGGATTGCCATTTTCTTTTCCCCCATTTCATTAAGCTGCTATAACAGTTTCCCCAAAGGTCCCAAATCCAGATTCAAATCGTCGCTTTCGAGACCGAATTCGCGGGCGATCCTCGCGATCTCCTCAGACTGACGCATCAACGTAAAACCGAGACGCTCAATCTCTTCATCTGTAAGGCCTCCCCCGTCAATCCTGCGGATCGCCTGTTTCTCCAGAAGTTCATGGAGGAGCTTGACTACGGTCAGAACAAGCTGGGCCAGACCGTTTTTTTTCTTCTCCGCATCGAGGTTCATGCGGCGGGATGAGGCCCGCTTAGCCCGTGGCGCCATGGTTTTTGCAAAATCGCTTATCGCCGGCGACGCCACCTTTTGGGGGAGGGGGCTGATTTCAAATCTGTCCCCATCAGAAACCCCGGAACCCGCGGTCATGTTCATAGCACCAGACCCTCCTCGCGCCGGGCCGTTTCCACGGAGGTCAGGATGACCTGCAGGCCCAGGTAAATGAGATCGATGTCGGCGACGGAGATCATGACGTCGCCGACAATCACGGCGCCTTTGTTGAGCACCCGGTCCAGGGTCTCGCAAAGGCTGACATGTTCCTTTTCATCCAGTTCATAATCAGGCATATTGCACCTTCGCAGCAGAGGTCTTGCGGGGGGGAAAACCCTTTTGTGAGCCTGCCGTTCGTTCCATGACAGCGTACTTCCTTTTTTTCTTTTGCGTTCCCTTGTCGGCGGATTGATAAAGAACCTGTCCCAGGGCTTCGAGATTTTCGATCCCCCGGGGATCGCTTTGCAGATACACCACCGGCCGGCGGATGCCGGGGAAAGTCAGGGCGAATTTTTCCCGGACAGCGGATTCCCTGTGGAACAGCGAACGGCAGAGGGGATCAGGGCCGTCCGGCGTCGCCATGTTTAAAAAAAGGCAGGGAACCGGAATATCCAGACGCCCGCAGGCGGAGACAAGATCCATCGTCTCCGCAAAGGACATCTCCGTGAGGATACTGGCCGCGTAGAGGGCCGCCTGCGACGGATCCCGCAGGATCGCCCGCAGACGCTTCAGATCCTTGGATAGCCTGACCAGGCGCTGGGAGATCCCGGGCAACCGGAAGATTTTCCGGTACTTCAGGAAGAGGCTGAAGAACGCCTTCAACCATCCCTCGATGATCTCCGGCAATTCCAAAAGCCTGATCAGATGACCCGTCGGCGCCGCGTCGAGGACCAGGAGGTCGTAGCCCTCCGGGGTCAGGAAATCCATCACCGCCGCCAGGGCCATCAGCTCATCGATCCCCGGGGGCGACAGGTCCATGATCCGTTCCATGACTTCACGATCAAACGTCAGATCGAGGTTCGGCATCAATCGGGAGAGAAATTGCGCAAGCTCCTTCCGGTACTGATTTTTCAGGGCAACAAAATCGGCGGTGGCGTCCATTTCCATGACCCATAGCCCCGGCGCTGCCTGCACCGGTTTGGGACCGAGGGGCATGTTCAGACAATCGGCAAGGGAATGGGCGGGATCGGCCGAAAAAAGCAGAATCCGCTTCCCCGGATAGGTCTTTGCCAGATGCAGGGCCGTGGCGCAGGCCAGGGTGGTCTTGCCGACCCCCCCTTTGCCCGCAAAGACGAGCATCGCCGTTTCCGGCGGGGGCAAGGGGATGGGGCTGTCGACGCGGGGCGTTACCGGAGGCAGGGAAGGTAAGATGGGGACAGATTTGAAATCTGTCCCCATCTTACCCGGGACAGATTTGAAATCTGTCCCCAGGCCTTTCCAGAAGGACCGGAGTGATTCCATGCCTCTGATTTCCTCGGAATACATGGGAACCCCCCAGAGCCGGAGCTTGGAAAAACCCGGCTCCTTGAAGATGCGGGCCAGCTCCTGCAACTGGCGGGCGCGGATATGACGGCAGGTGAGACACGGACTTTCCGGGTACAGGCGGTTGATGACCACATCCACGACGCCGATGCGGAGGCGCTGCAATTCCCGGATCAGATCCAGCGTCTCCTCGATGCTCAAGGCCTCGGCCAACATGACCGGGACAAACCGGCACTGCTGATGATCCTTGAGGAGTTTTTCCATCTGCTTGACGGAAGCGGCGAGTCCTTCGATGAAGTGATCGAGGTCGTCCCGCTGATAGGACCCCCGGAAGAGCTTCTTCATATAACGGTGTTTGGCCAAGAGCGCGTCGAGGGCCTCCAGCCACTTCCGGATCATGTCGGGCATTTCCATGAGGCGCAGGGTATGCCCCGTCGGCGCCGTATCCATGATGATCCCGTCATAGGCCCCCTCCTTGACCCAGCGGCTGATCTCCAGGAAGGCCATGAGCTCGTCCATCCCCGGCAGGGAAAGCTCCATAAAACGGTTGATGTCCTCTTCGTCCAGGAAGGTCCCCCGGGAGGCGATTTCCCGGAGTCGCTGCCGGTTTTTCTCCTGGAATGCGTGGAGATACGCCTGGGCGTCCAGTTCCAGGACCTTCAGATTGGCGGGCGGCTGTGCCCCGGAGAAACTGTCTTGAAGGGAATGGGCGGGATCGGTGGAAACCAGAAGCAGGGATTTCTCAGGATGACGGAGGGCGAGCTCCAGTGCCGTTGCCGCCGAGGCTGTGGTTTTCCCCACACCGCCCTTGCCGCCGAACAGCAGAAGCCGCATGTTTCCATCGCTTAAGAAACCCGGTTCCCCTGAAGCGCCGTGCATCGATCCTGAACCCCCCGAGAGTATGATTGAAAAAACTTAACCGATTCGCCATTTCATTACTTCATCACTTCGCCCGTTTTTTTGGACGCCTTTTCCGGATAACGATCTCTTCATCGTCTTCCTCTTCTTTCCCGCCGCCCCCCCTCTCCTTGATAGCATCGAGACGGTCGAGGAGCGCCTTTTCCTCGGCGTCGAACTCCGCCTCCGTCATCTGTCCCGTCTCCAGCATCATGTAGAGCTCGCTGAGCTTGGTCGTGATGGCCTCCGCCTCGTTCGCCTGTTCTTCCTCGGCGGCGCGGTGGATCTCCTTGAAGACCCACAAGAGGCCTCGCGCAGGCGCCAGGAGGATGTCATCAATCAGGAACATTTCTGCCCTCTGCAGGAACGATGGTGAATGCGAGACTCTGTCGGGTAAGAGCTTCAGGTGCGGAGTTCCACGTCCACAAAATTGTGAGGCGCCCAGGGGCCGTTGAAATCGAAGGAAAAATTGTTGTCGAATCCGCGCGCCGCCTCGAATATGGCCGCCTCGAACTCCTTAACCGCCGCCTCCCGCCCAACCAGGCAGGCCAGATTCATAACGTCCCGTTCGGTCCGGGGAACGTTCCTTTTGATTTCAAAACAGGCGGGAGACAGGATCGCCTCCACCCTGTCCGTGTGTTCCTCCCGGTCTTCCTGAAGGACCCGGTCGAAGAGGCGCCCGACTTCGATCTTGTCTTCCTGGGTGGGGACACGACTTTTCCCTAAGAACTGGTCCCTCGCCACCCGGATCTCCGCATGGGTGTTAACAAAATACTCGAAAATATTCGGTACATCCCATGCAACCCGCAATCCCATCTCCACCTTGCCATGGACGCGGCGAAGCTGTTCGGCAAAGGATTTTCGGTTGAGCGACAGGATTCGTTTGATCTCTTTTGCCCCTTCCGCGATAACGCCGAAAGTGATGGGCAGAGGTGTTTCTTCTTCCATGAGGCGTTTCAGAACGGCCTGGTGCGCCGCGATATGGCGGCGTTCCGGGCGGATCTTCCCATTGCTGAAATTACTGACCACCGCGGCGACCTGGTTATCCGCAATGAGATAAACCGACTCCCCGTCGATGCCGATATCGCCGTACTCACGGTCTCCTGCCGCCGGGATGATGGCATACAGATATTTCCCTTCATTTTTCGTTTCTTTGCCGCCCATATTACCGTCCCCCCTTGTGCTTCCTCTTGGCTGTCATTCTGCGAAAATGTCATTCCGGGCTTGTTCCGGAATCAAGTGTTTTTACTCATAGTCATTCCCGCCTTCGCGGGAATGACTATGAAGAGAGCGGGAATGGCTATGTGGAGACTCGGTTTATCTCTTGGCAGCGCCGCCCTTTTTATGGCTCTTTCCCTGCCGGGGATGGTCGAGCTCATGGCTTTCCTCTTCCTGGAGATCAGCCGCTGCCTGCATATATAAATTCACCGATCTGATAAGGCTGTCGCTCAGCTTGACTTCCAAGAGGGCATTGCAGGTATAGCACTTGATCTGACCCTCATAATCGCTGTAGGTGTCATCGAGGTCGATGGTATGACCGCAGGATAGACAGTTGATCTTCATTCTATATCCTCCCTTTCCATTACCGAGTCTCTGTCTATTACCGAGTCTCTGAGCCCGTAGGCAACAATGTTGAGTTGCTTGTCCAACCGGAGTAAGTACGTGTGGCAATCGAGCACTTTTTTCCGCACGGGCAATCCTAATGCGCTTATGGTCGGATTAGGCACATAGACATCTGCTTCAGCCTCCCACGTTCCCTTTTCGGAGTCCATCAGCGCCAGCTTTGTGACGCTCACCTTCTTAGCGTCCACCATCTTCTTCAAGAAGTTGGCGACAGCATCTCTTACGTCCTCAATAGGCGGCAACTTACGTTCTGCTTCAGGGCCGGCCGTGGAGAGCACCGGTTCCGACATTTTGACTGTATCCAATATGTTCGCCATCGCGTCGCCTTTCTGTGGTTACTTCGCCCGAACCGGTCTCCAGGACATTCATGGGATATTTCATCCTTTCCTCCGGGCGCAACGACTCAAATGGCTTTCCCAGGCTTCCTCCAGCCACTGCCGGCGCAGCCGCCGGTTGACCAGGGCGATGATCTCGTGTTGGACCCGCCGCGCTTCCCCGGCACCCAGGAAAAAACCCGTATGCGTCCGGCAGGCCCGATGACCCGTCACGCACCGGTTAGTCGGAATGTGGTGTGAATCACAGATGGTCAGCATATCGTCCCAGTCCTTTCAGTATCGGATCTTGAACGGCCCCGTCGTTGTCCGTGGGGCCTCCGTCGGTCCCTCCGGTCCCCTCGGTCCGGGGACAGGCCGGCGAACGCCTTTGGCTTCCAGAGCACTAAAGATCTCCTGCCTTGCCGCCTCGATGTCCTGGAAGCGCTGATCAATCTTTCGCACCCTTTCCAGGGCGCTCTGTTTCTCCTTCCCCCGGCGGAACTTTTCCATCTCGAGGATGCTGAGCTTCATATAGGCCTTGTAAGGAATAGTGCCTTCATCCACACGGCCGGAGAGCGTCCTGATGTCCTGCACGCCTTTCATGATTCTCTTCGTCATTGGCGATCCTCTTTACCTTTCTCCTTGGCCGGTTTTGCGGACCCGCAGAACTTGCGGATTACCTCTTCCACCTTCTGCATCATGACCGGTTGGCCGCCCCGGGTGATTTTGGCGGTATCCGTGGCCAGGACATCCCGGCAGATCATCTGAAAAAACAGATCATCACCACGGGCGCGCCGGTTCTGAGACGCAAGGATCCGGCCGATGGCGATCCCCGCCCGAATGGTCGGACGGTTATTGTTCACCCCGAAACTCCTCAATTCCCTCACGATATCCACGATCCGCTCGGAATCTATCCGGGGGAGTCCCGATTTCTTCATGACGATCATGATTTCCGTATCCCGGTCATAGTGTTCCAAGTGGATGGTAATCAGGCGGTCCATCAGGGCGTCCTGGGTCTTGTGGACTCCGGCGTATTCTTCCGGGTTGGAGGTAAAGATCGCCCGGAACTCGGGATGCACGGCCATGTATCCCTCTCCGGAGCGGCGCAGTTTCGGCAGGTTCAGAATCCCCTCGGATAGGACGCTGAGGAGCGCGTTGTTCGCTTCCGGCCGGGAGCGGTTGAATTCGTCATAAATAAGGATCTCCCCTCTCTCACAGGCCGTGGTCAACCGGTTGTCCACCCAGAGGCTTTTCATTTCTTCCTCCGTCTTCAGGACCGAGTGGATATAATTGTCGATCAGTTTGTTTTTCCGGTAACCGGAATCCTTGCCCACGAGATCGGAAGTGCCGAATTCATCGTCCCCGTGGACCAGGGTGACGGGACGTCTCAGTTTGGATGCTACATGGAAGGCGAGGGTCGTCTTTCCCGTTCCCGCCACGCCGGAAAAATGAACAGGATAACCGGCCACCAGGTAGGCCAGGGCCCGCTGCGTGACCTGCTCCACATAGGGAGATGAAACAAAGCTGTCGCTGGGCTCGGGCTTAACGCTGTCTTCCCCGGCCGATTCGCGCACGGTTGATGTGCTGACGACTCTTACGGCATTCTTACTCATGAACTCCCTTCTCCTTCCTGACTTGATGATTAATAATCCATCCGGTCCCCCGGCATTTCAGACAGGCCATTGCCGGGGCGGAGGCGTCATCGCCCGAACCTTTACATAGAGGACATGAGAGAGTTGGCGACAGGGGTTGGGGGATGAAGCCCCTGCCGCCGCAGGTGGTGCAGGTAAGGGTTTTGACGGCCCCCGTTCCCCGGCAATGAGCGCAGGCGACGGCCGGCGTCTGGATCCGGACTTTGCCGCTCCCCCCGCAGACACAACATGTGGAAAGGGAAGACATGATGTCGAAAGGATCTCTGCCCCGGCCACCGCAAAAGGCGCAAGTCAGTTCCTCAAATACCGCCGGGTCACGGCTTATACCTACTCGCACCATGCAAGCCTCCTAAAGAACCATTTTCCGACTTGGGCAGTGCGGGTATTATTTCCTGCCCCGTTTCGCCCTGGTCCTCGCTTTGGCGGGTTTTTCATCCAGCCAGCTCTTCTCTTTGCTCTTCTGAAACGGCGGCATAGCGGCGCTGACAAACGGCGGGGCCTTGACCTTGGGGGTTACGACCGCCGGGGCTTGGGGCGCCGCGACGACCGTCTTCTTCAGTACTGCTTCCACCGGGGGCGATATGGGTTTTACGACCACCGGTTCCTTCTTCATCGGAACGGGCCGGGACTTTCCGGGACTCCGGCCGCGCCAGGCAAGCCGGGCCCCCATCATTTCGTCCGCCGTCTCTTTGCACATTCTTGTGACCTGTCTTCTCATTTCTGATAGAAAGACTCCCCGGTCATCTCTTCCCTTCCGGGCCATATCATTCCGGTCTCTGGAAAATTCACCCAGCAGGGAGCTGACCTCATCGATCACGGCGGCCACAAAAGTCTCCCGCTCCCCACGGGTTTGTTTTGCCATTGCGGCATGGGCGGACGTGAAATCGGCCCGCATGGCCGCCACAGCCGTGGTCAGATCCCTGGCCCCGCGCGTTAAATCCTGCATCAGCGCGCCCCGGGCGCCCCGGAGGGCGTCAACCTCCCCGCGCAAGCGCGTCATGTCATCGGTCAAATTGCCCATGATGATCCTCCCTCACCTTCTCCGAACGCGAAAAAACCTGTGCAAGGCGGAGGCCCAAAAGCCCCCGCCCCACAGGCGTCATTACCTTCACTCTCAGGCCGGAGCGGCGGCACTGGCGGTCAGGCCAATCGCCTCAGCGTACTTGAGGTAGGTCTCAACCGAAGCAATCACCACTCTCGCTTCGATGGAAAGCAGCTCAATGCCGACCAGAGATACCTTCACCCAGGCATCGATCACGATTCCTTTGTCCAGGATCCGATCGACAACTTCCGCCAAACTCGAAGAATCTGTTGATTTCTGTACTTTAGCCATCGCTATTTCCTCCCTTTCGTATGTTATCGTTTATTTTGCCTTACCGAACCAAGCCTGAGAGGCCCCCGCAAGATCGGCGGCGTTCTCTTTTCTCATCCGGCCGACCTGCTTCTTGATCCTCGCCACATACGAGACCCGCGCTTTCCCGGTTTTTCTGGCCATCGTGGCGTGGGCGGCCGCAAAGTCAGACTGCATGGCTGAAACCGTAGAGGCCAGATCCTTGGCCCCGCGCGCCAGTTCCTGCATCAGCGCCCCTCGATCACTCCGCAAGGCGTCTACCTCCCCGCGTAAACGGGTCATATCATCGGTCATATTACCCATGATCATTCTCCCTCACCTTCTTCTGAAACCGGCACACCCATGAAAGCGGGCGCATCAACAGCTCCCGCCCCATGGGTATCCTTAATCAGTCTTAAGCCGGAGCGGCCGCACTGGCCGTCAGACCAATCGCCTCGGCGTACTTGAGATAGGTCTCAACCGAAGCAATCACCACCCTCGCTTCGATGGAAAGCAGCTCAATGCCGACCAGAGATACTTTCACCCACGCATCGATCACGATACCTTTGTCGAGGATCCGGTCGACAACTTCCGCCAAACTCGAAGAATCCGTTGATTTCTGTACCTTGGCCATCGCTATTTCCTCCTTCATGTGTTGTTGTTATGATCTTACCGAAAACCCTCAGCAGGCATGCCTGTCTCCTATAATAGCAAGATGTATGCCAGCCGCCAAGGTAAGCATAATAAACGTTAACTTCCCGTATTAAAAGAATAATTCTGAAGGAAAGAAGGTGCTTTAAACGCTCTCGGAGGGGGTTGGGGAATCGTAACTATGGAATCCATTCCTGCGATGACGGGAAGTCGTTCCCTACCGGCAGGCATAGCGGCGGGCGGCCGCCCCTTTTGAGAAATCAGCTCACTTTTTGGTCGAGTCACCCGTTGCGAAGGCGCTTGCGGTTCCGGCGTTGTCGGTGGCTCTTCGGGCGAGATCTCTGTTTCCTCTTGACAACCCAACTAATCAGGAATACACTCCCCAAAAGTTATACTTATAAGGAGACGTGTCCGCAATGAACTTTCATCGGATCCTCGATATCGATCTGCCGCCCGGTCAATCCGCTTTCCTGTGGGGGGCGAGGAAAACTGGTAAAACCACCTTCCTGAAGAATAAATTCCCCGACAGTCTTCGCATTGACTTTCTGAAAACCGACACGTTTCTGGAATATCTGAAAGCTCCCTCGCTTCTGCGTGAAAGAATCCTGGCGAAAGATGAAAGTCGGCTCTTTCAGCCGATCATCCTGGACGAGGTGCAGAAAGTCCCTCATATACTGGACGAAGTCCATTGGCTTATTGAAAACAGGGAGCTGTCATTCGTCCTGTGCGGCTCCAGCGCCAGAAAACTGAAACGGGGACACGCCAATCTGCTGGGAGGGAGGGCCTGGCGTTACCAGATGGCCCCCTTGACCTTTACCGAGACAGGTGAATGCAACCTGCTCAGGATTCTCAATCAGGGTTTGATTCCCTCCCATTACATGGCAAGAGAGGCGAACTACCGGAAAAGCCTGAAGGCATACGTAAGCGATTATCTGATCGAGGAGGTTTTTCAAGAGGGGCTGACCCGCAATATTCAGGCATTCTCCCGCTTTTTCGATGCATTGGGGCATTGTCAGGGAGAGCTGATCAATTTCGCCAATATTGCCCGCGACTGCGGAGTGGACGCCAAAACAGTGCGGGAGTATTTTTTCATCCTTGAAGATACGCTTGTCGGTTCGATGCTCTATCCCTACACCAGGAGAAAATCACGGGAAATCATTACCCAGATGCCGAAATTCTACCTGTTCGACGTCGGCGTGGGGGGGTATCTCTCCCGAAGGATAGTTCTGGAAGAAAAAGGGGATCAGTTCGGGAGGGCGTTTGAACACTTCATCCATATGGAGTTGAGGGCATATAATCACTACTCCGAAAAGGATATGGACATACGCTACTGGCGGACGAAAGCAGGCCACGAAGTCGATTTCATCCTGGGTGATGAGATATGCATTGAAGTCAAAGGGACAGACCTGGTCAAGCCGTCGGACCTGAAGGGGATTGTTGCCTTCAAGGAGGAATGCAGACCAGGCAAGTCAATCGTAGTGTGTAATGAAAAAGAACCGCGACTGTGTGGCGATATCAGGATTATCCCTTGGCGGATGTTTCTGGAAGAGTTGTGGAACGGGGATATCGTAGCGTAATCGTAACCATGGAATCCATTCCTGCGATGACGGGAAGGCTTTTCCTACCCGCCGGCATTGTGGGTAATGACGCGCACGATCTCAACATGATCGAAGGGCTTGCCGATGAAGGCGTCGATCAGACCCGCCCGGCGGGCCCCTTCAATGGTCGGATCATCCTGGTAGAAGTAGCCGGAAACGATGACGATCGGCAGATGGGCATTGGTTTTACGGAGCGTCCGGGCCAACTCGAGACCGTCAATGTCCGGAAGTTTGGCGTCTAAAAAGGCCATGCCGAATGTATTGCTTTCCGTCAGGGCTATGGCTTCCCTGGCGCTCAAGGCCGTCCTACAGGCAAGACCCGTCTTGCGGATAATATTCTCCAGAATCCAGCACATCTCGGGCTCATCATCCACAACGAGAATCGGGGCCTGTTTTTCGTTCATGATTCACCTCCGCCAAAACGGGCGGGCAATGTTACGGTAAAGACACTGCCCCGCCCTTCCACGCTTTCCGCTTCAATGGTCCCCCGGTGCTGTTTTATGATAGAATAACAGAGAGACAGGCCGAGGCCGGTCCCTTGTCCCACGACGGAAGTCGTATAGAAAGGATCGAAGATCTTCCCGATTTCCCGGGGGGAGATGCCGCAACCGGTATCCGTAACCTGAACCCGGACATCCGGACGATCCATCTTCACATCAATTCCCAGGCGCCCGCCGGTGGGCATGGCGTTGATGGCGTTCAAAAAAAGATTCATGAAGACCTGCTGCAGCAATGTGGCCACCCCTTGCACCATGATCGGTACCCGGGGCAAGGATGTTTTCATGTCGATTTTGAGTATGTTGGCATGATAAGTGACCAGGGTCAGGGTTTCCTTGATCAGGGACTCCAGATTGACCAGGGTTGTCCGGGTCGTCGCGGAAGGATGGGAATATTTGAGGAGGTTCTCGATGATGGCCGAGGTCCGCTGGATGCCCTTGTGGATCTTATCCGCGCACTCCCGGCGAAATTCAGGCGTGCCGCCCTCTTCCATTAGAAACTGGGCGCTGGACGAGCAAATGGCTAGGGGATTCCTGATCTCATGGGCAATGCCGCCCGCCATAACCCCAAGGGCGGCAAATTTCTGGGTTTGATGCAGTTCCATCTCAAATTTCCTTCTCTCCGTCAAATCCCGGCCCACTGCCACGACGCCCACCGTCTGATTGGAACTGTCCTTCATAGGAGAAAAGACCCAGGACACGGGAATGAGGGTCTCCTGCCTGGTCCGCAAGGGGAATTCCTTCATCTGGCGGGCGTACTTACGGGTATCGATGCGAGAAAAAATCTCCCGGATATCCTTGCGATCCTCATCGGTGCAGAAATCGATAAAATCGTGTTCCCGCGCCTCCGCGGCGGGATAACCGGACAGCATCTCCGCCGCCGCATTCCACGTCAGAATCCTACCCTTTTTGTCCGTGGACAGGACGAGATCGCTGGCGCTCTCCACGACACTCCCCAGGTGACGCTCCACCTGCCGCACTTCTTCGCTAAGGCGCACCTGTTCAGTCACATCTTCCATCAGGAGGACGGCCCCTTCCACCTGCCCTTTCCAGATGAAGGGCAGGATGCTGTAGTAATAAATGCGGATGGGCACCCCGGGGGCGCGGTAGGTCATCCGTTCTCCCTTGGTCGGTTGATTTTTTTCGATGACCTGGCGGATGCGCTTGGTAATATCCATCTGGTCGAGGATGACGGTGGGGAATACCTCTTCCAGCCGGTAGCCGATGGTATTGGCGAGGGTCCTTTGGCCTTTTTCGAGAAAATTGCGATTCGCCGAGACAATGCACATGTGCTGATCGATCATGAGGACGGACGAGGGGATCGCGTCCAGGAGCATGGTATAGAGCCGTTCGTACCGTCCCGAAAGGTCATGGCCGGTTGCTTTCGAGGTTTTGTCTTCCATCTTTGCCCTCTCCTTTCATTTAGCCGCTGCGATATCAGGAGTGACAAAATTATAAGGCGGCCAGGGGCCGCTGAGCAGGGCCTTGGCGTCTCCGGTTTCCGCTACCCGCCCGAAGGTTTTCCGGAAACGGTTGACCTTGCCCTCCGGCGTCAGGAAATAGATGGATAGAATGACGGCGCCGTTTTTTGTCTCCGTTTCTGTCCGGTGTCTGGCGTAAAGAC
>CAZHMD010000029.1:0-15378 GCA_964533735.1 uncultured Anaerolinea sp.
TGAGGATCTGAAAAAGAAACCCAGCAAGGATATCCATTTCATCAGGAAGTTTACGGCCCAGAAGACGCATGGTGCTGACCATGGCCGATGCCACCCCGTAAAACCGCTTTTCGACGGACCCCATGATGGCGCTGGTGTTGGGAGACGAGAAAAAACCGAACCCGATCCCGAGGACGACCAGGCCGCCGCTCACCACGGCGATACTGGTTTGGGCCGTGATAAACGTCAGGATGAAAAGGCCCATTGTACACAGGGCCATCCCCAGGGAGGCCAGCTTTTGGGCAGGAAACCTGTCCGAAAGCCTGCCCGCGATGGGGGCAAAGACGGCCTGGACAAGCGGCTGCGCCACGAGGATCAGCCCCGCGGATTGTGGGTCGAGCCCTTTGATGTACTGGAGGCATAGACTCAAAGGGTGTTAAGAAGTTCGCCAGTGTGGCCACGACGAGCGCCGGTATCCTCATCGAACGGTCTGAACGATCCTGTCCCACCAATTCATGCTTTCCGCCGGGCAACGCAGCTCTTAGGCTGTCATTCGATGATTTTGTCGTAATCAGCATGGCTGCCGATCCAGAACCACAACAGGCCTTCAGATATTTCAACAGCCAGTGCCCGATAATGCATCCCTATACGGACTGACCTGTATTTACCGGTTTTCTTGAAGTGGAGGGATGGGTGAGACGGATTTTCTTTTAATAGCGCGAAGTGTGCATCGGCGAGTTCTTGAATGCTTTGCGGCAGTTTCCGGTAACAATCCCAGAAAGCCGATGAGGCAAAGTGGTTCAAATGCGTTTCGTCTTTCCCGCCTTGTGTTCCTCGATGGCGCTTTGCGCTAACCTGTCCAGCTTGCCGATTTCGCTATCCGTTTCTATCTGACGATCCCATTCGGCTGCCTCAAATTCGATAAACCAGGAGCGAAAAGCGGCCCTTTCACCGGGGCTGAGCTGTTTGACAGTCTGCTCAAGCATTTCGACTTGTGACATGGTTATTCTCAATCCTTCCATGACTTCCTTCCGTTATTTATTTCGTTTTCCGCATCGGCAAATAACCGCGCATGATTTCGATGTTTCCCTTGTATCGGCCCTTGTCCTTGACAATCAATTCAAGCCGTTCCAACTCCACCAGGTCATGCATGAGCGTTGTCGGGGAGAGTGTGGCATATTCCTTCGACAGAATGCCGGAGCCGACGACAAGATCGTCAGCGGCATGCCACTGGTCCACAGGATGTACCTGCTTCACCCTGATTCAACCAGAAGTGAATATTCCCGGCGACTGTTTCCCATCCAGGTTCGCCGAAGATCCAATGGGCATGGTGGGGGAATTCCATGTAGGTGGCAAAATCCTTGTATTTGTGGGCGATCTTTCGATTGACGGAAGCAGGGGTGATCCGATCCTCGGAGCCGGCAAGGACGAGCACCGGGACATCGATCTTCTTTTCATCGATAGAGGCCGCTTTTCTGGAATCCAGAAACGAGAAGCCGATTTCAAAGAAGGCGCGTCCGGATTCATGCACATACCGGCTGTAGGCAGCCCGTCGCTCCTCTGCGGAAAGCAGGTGCATCGCCGAGTAACTGGTGGATTCAAAGGTCGATTTTATGGGTTTCCTCCAGAAGCCCCATTCGATCACCTCGGTCGAAATGCTTTTCATCACGGAAGGGGTGATGGCCGATATCCCGGCCGGGGCTGCCGATGACAGAAGGACCAGAGAGCTGCTCAGCCCCCGGCTCCCCAAGATCTGCGTAATGAGGCCGCCCATGGAATGGCCGATAATGGCGGGTTTTTCATCAAGGCCGCGGATCATTTGTTCAAGATCTTCGGCGTAATCCAGAAGACTGACGGTTCCCAGATTCGGATGCGGTTTGTCCTTCGGATCGACGTCATGATACCGGAGGACCGGAGTGAGACAGCGATAACCCCTGCGCTCGAAGAAGCCCCGGTAATTCTCCCAGCACCACGAACCGCCGAACATCCCATGGATCATGACAATGGTCTGGATCATGATTCCTCCATATCTCCCTGCCCGAGGGCTGCGATGATGCAGTCAGTGTTCATGGATCGGCGCCCTCCGATGATCCGTATTCGATATTTCAATCCACTTTCCAGCGATGTCTCAGGCGAGAAACGCCGCTATCTCTTCCTTGCGGGCATTCGCATCCGCCTTGCCGATTTCGACGAGTTTTTGGATATACCGCGAATCGAACATGATCATACTGAGCCAGTCAAAGCTTTCTGTTTTCTGCGTGCCGAGCCGGCGGGTTAAAAAGCGAAACGGACGGGGCAGATTGGGTTCGAACGTCCCCGCCATCTTCCCCAGGTTGACGGTAGGTCGAAGGGTAAAGGCCCTGACCAGACGAAGCTTCGGGGCTTCCTTCCGCGATTGGTTGTCGAGGAGCTTGTTCACCCGATCAAGTCCCAGCAAATCCTGGTCCAGCATATCCACAAAGATGGCGTTCATCAGGACATCCAGGATTCGCGCGATGGATGGATAACGGTGATGCACGGCGGAACCCGCCTCCGGTAACGACGGCCGGTGGCGTGTCGATACCGCCATGATGCGTCCCGCGCCCAGATGCAGCGCTGGCGCCAGCGGCGCATACTGACGGATGCCGCCGTCCCCGAACCAGGAATCGCCGATCCTTACGGCCGGAAAGAAGATCGGCAGAGCCGTGGAGGCCATGATCTGCTCCACGGTGATATCCGTCATCACGCTGTGACGATCGGGCCTCTCCCACATGGGGATGTTCCGCCCCTGAACCCAGGTGACGGCCTGACCGGTGGTGTAGTTGGTGGCCGTGATGGCGAGGGCTTTGAGTTTTCCCCCGCGGATATTCTCGCGGATCCCCGTAAATTGATTGTTAGTCGAGGTGAATCCCCCTTCCAGGAGTTTGCGGAGCGGCGAGGTATCAACAAAAGCCTTGGGACCTGCCGTGTTGGGGAGACCGCCCGAAAGAAAATGACCCCCCCAGTGCAGCAGGCTTTTCGCAAGACTCCAGCCCTTTACATCATAAACCTGCTCCACTGTAAGATTGCACCAGATGTCGCTCAAGGCGTCGATCGCTTCCTTGAAAATGCCCTGATGATTGGCGATAAACGCCGCGTTGATGGAGCCGGCGGAAGTGCCTGTCAGTATGGGGATGCGCATGTGGGGAAAATGATCCGCAAGGCAGCGCAGAAATCCTACCTGGTAGGCGGCATGGGCGCCGCCGCCACCCAATACGAGGGCCAGATCGTCATTGCCGTTGGTCATCGCCTGCACCTTCTTTATCGACAAGACTTTTTTTTGATGTTGAACATATAAGACGAACGTCCCGGCGTGTCAAGGATAAGCATGAAATTAACCTGTTCCCCGCCCTTTCGCCTTCGGTGTGGTCGGGGTCGTCTTCGAGGGAAATCCTGATAAGAAAGGACATTGATCCTCATCGGCGACCTGTGATAATGATCCCATGCAACTTATGTAAGGCGAAAGGAGACGGTGTGATCCGAAAACTCGAAGCATTTTTTGAGCCGCGCAGCGTGGCGGTCATCGGCGCCACAGCAGCCCGCCACAAACCGGGGAATGATATTCTTCTGAACATCATCGCCAACGGCTATTCGGGCGAACTGTACCTCGTCAATCCCAAGGGGGGTGAGATCATGGGGAGAAAGGTCTACGCTTCCATCGGCGACCTTCCCGAGGGGATCGACCTGGCGGTGATCATTCTGCCAGCAAAGCTTAACCCACAGGCGATCCGGGAGTGCGCGGCCCGGGGCATCGGGGCCATCGTCCTGGCGGCCGGGGGATTCTCGGAAGTGGACGAAGAGGGGCGGCTCCTGCAGGCGGAACTCGAAAAGGCCGTGCTGGAAACAGGTGTCCGGGTCATTGGTCCAAATACCTCCGGCCTGACGTCCACCCCGTTCAATTTTACATCAAGCTTTTTTCCACTGGGCAGGATCCCCCGTGGCCATATTTCCTACATCGCCCAGACGGGGAACTTCGCCACACACAGCATGCGTTATATCGCCACCGGCGAACACTACGGAGTGGCCCGCGTGGTCGGTGTGGGCAACAAGATCGACGTCGATGAGAGCGATGTCCTCGAATATTATGCCGCCGACCCGGAAACCGAGGCGATCTTCGTCTATCTGGAGAGCTTTAAAAGTCCGCAGCGCTTCCTCAAGATTGCCCGGGAGACGACCCGGCATAAACCGATCGTACTTCTGAAAGGGGGAAGCACCGAGGGCGGTTCGCACGCCGCGGGGGCGCACACCGCAGCCCTGGCCTCCGACGATCGCATCATCGACGGGGCGTTGAAACAGGCCGGTATTGCAAGGATATACAAGTACTCCCATCTGATCCTCGCGGCAAAGGCCCTGTCCGCCATGCCGCTTCCAAGGGGAAACCGCGTGAGTTACCTGGCGCCTTCGGGGGCAATGCTTGTGGCCATGACCGATATGTGCCAGAAGCACTGGAACCTCGAAGTGCCGGCCCTCGAGGAATCCAGCCGCCTGCGTCTCCAGGAGATCAGTCCGCCGTTCATTCGCATGCGCAATCCCGTGGACATCTGGCCGTCGGCCCTCGTTCACGGAATCGAATTCGCATACCGGGAGGGGATGGAGGCGGTTTTGAAGGACCCCCATATCGACGCCGTGGTGCCGATCCTGATGATCACGGATGAGACGGGGGTCCCCGATCTCCAGTTTGTCGTGGATCTTGCCCGGAAATATCCGGAGAAACCGATCTACGCCACATTCAGCGCGGAGAAAAAACACATGGAGGCAGCCAAGGCGTTTCTGGAACCGAGGGGGGTGCCGACTTTTCCGATGATCGAAGAGCCGTTCGAGGTGCTGTCCATTCTGACGCAGTGCCGCAGATACATGGATCGCGGCTGAAGGAGAGGGTTTCACAATGACTGAAATAGATAATATCATAAGCTCGGCACTGAGACAAAACCGCAAGACCCTTTCGGAATGGGAAAGCGCGCGTCTTCTGACGGGCTTCGGCATCCCGATGGCCAGGGGGATTCTCGCGCACAATTGGGATGAGGTAAGAAAGGCCGCGGAGGGCATCGGATATCCGGTGGTCCTGAAGGCGTGCTCCCCGGAGGTGAGCCACAAGACCGAAGGCGGCCTGGTGGCGGTGGATCTGCGCAATAAAGCGGAACTGGAGACGGCCTTTCAAAAAATCAACGAGGCATCTCCTGTCAGGGGGGGAGGATTTCTGGTCCAGGAGAGGATCAAAGGGACGCGGGAGCTGGTGATGGGGATGATCCGCGACCCCCAGTTCGGCCCCTGCGTCATGTTCGGCCTGGGAGGAATATTTACCGAGATCCTGGGCGATGTCACATTCCGGCCGGCGCCGCTGAGCGAGGCGGACGCCGGAGAGATGATCGGAGAAATCAAGGGACATAAGATCCTCGGCGCTATCCGGGGGATGGCGGCGGTGGACTTGGGATCGCTGATTGAATGTCTCATGGCCATGGGCCGGATCGGCATGGAGTGCGAGGAAATCCAGGCGATCGATGTCAATCCGCTGATCATTCAAGATAATGGACAGGACAGCGGGCAGGGAAGCAGACCCGTGGCAGTGGATGCCCTGGTGGTCCTGAAGGGGGAATAGGGTACCCCGAGACATCCGTGAGAGGCTTCTTACCCGCAGGGCAGTGCTCACCGGCAAGGGAAGTCCGGCAAAACCAAAAGGATCGAATCCGGGCGTTCCCCGGAAGGACCCTTTCAGTCCAGCTTGCTCTTCATGCCGATTCCTTTTGCGAAGACATCCAGCGTCTTGACGACCTCGGGAGAAACGGGAATGCCGCTTTTGAGATAGTCCTGTTCTTTCATATATTCCATCTCGCCGGGCATAAAGATCCCCGAGGACCCCTCCATGGGCGGGGAGCTTTTCAGTTCGTCGATCATCAGGCCGACCCGATCTTTGAATGCCTCCGGATCGAGAAAGGTCCCGATGTCGAAAGCCATGAAGAAATGTCCAAGGTTCACGGGGGCGGACACCTTGTCGAACCAGAGGGGAATGTCTTTCAGGATGGCCGCCCGGGTCAGGACGCCGGAGAGGATCTCGATCATGATCGCCAGTCCGAAGCCTTTGTATCCCATGGGGAGCAGGGTCCCATTGGGGAACATATCCGCGGGATTATCCGTCGGACGGCCCTGTTCATCGAGAATCCAGCCAAGGGGAATCTTTGTTCCCTTCACCGCCTCCAGACGTATCTTTCCTCCGGAGACCACGCTCATCGCCATATCAAGAACGAGGGGGTAAGGTTTGGTTGAAGGGACCGCAATCGCCAGGGGATTATTCCCGATCGCGGATTTCCCCCCTCCCCAGGGCGCCATGACGGTGGCGGTGTTGCAACCGCCCATTCCGATCATATCGCTTCTCAGCGCCATCATGGGATAGTACGCGGTCATGCCGAAATGGCAACTGTTTCGCACCCCGGCAAAACAGACGCCCTGGTTGCGGGCTCGCTCGATCACCATCTCCATCGCCATGATGCTGACGATCTGTCCGAGGCCGTTGTCCCCATCGATCAACATCATGGAGGGTTTCTGGGATACGATTTTTATATCCGGATGGGGATTGGACCCCTTCTCGAGCAATCGCCGGCAATAGAAAGGCAGCCGAACGATCCCGTGGGAGGCGATCCCTCTGAGTTCCGACTGGATGAGGGTGTCCGATATCCATTCGGCGTGCTCCTGCGAAAGCCCGCTTCTATGAAAGGACCGAATCGAAAACTCTCTTAACACCGGAACCGGAACGAACAGCGCTTCTTTTTTCTCCATTGCAATATCCTTTCTGAATCCGTCAGCGGGCGCATTCCCCGCGGATTGTCTCTACACACCTGTTTTTAGAGCCTGAATCGTCTTGCTCCACACCGCGCGAAGAATCGTCACATCGTGACCAAGTTCAATGGCTTTCACTCCGAGCTCCTTTGCCTTATGGACCGTTTCCCACTGAGGAAACCCTGCACCCGGATAGATGACGAACTTGCCGTACTTGTCGGCCGCCTCGATCGTTTTTCGCAGGCCGCTCATCACCGTTTCGTGCCCCGTCTGGAGGGGAACCCCCGCTGAAACGCTGAAATCGGCCGGACCGAAGAATACCGCGTCCACACCCTCGGTCGAGAGTATGGCGTCGATGTGGGGCATTGTCGAAATATCTTCGATCATCGGAATGACCAGGGTCTCCGCGTTGCTCCACTCCATCCATTCGGTTCCCCCGTTGACGCCCCACTGTCCGGAGAGACAAAGCCCGCCATACCCTCTTTTGCCGAAAGGCGGAAATTTCGCCGCCTGAACGATTTCCATCACATCCTTTTGATCATGGACATGGGGAACGATCACCCCGCCGGCGCCCGCCTCGAGGGCTTTTCGGACCAGAAAGGGATTGTCTCTGTCTATTCTCAGAAGCGGGACGATCCCCGACAGGAGCGCCCCGCGAATGACATTCTCTGCGCTTTCATCCTGACGCCAGGCGTGCTCGTTATCGATCCGGCAAAAATCCAATCCCGTATACCCTGCCAACTCGATGATCGCCGGACTGAAACTATACATCGCCGTTCCAAGGGCGATTTCGCCCCTTTTTATTTTTTCCCTCAAGCTGTTCTTTTTGAATTCCATCGGTTTCTCCTCTCTGCGTTGAAAAATCATTCAAGAATTCCGGATTCTGGTCAAAACCCTTTCTTCGGTGGTCCGGATGTGGTTCTCCATCTCTCGAAGAGCCCCGCTCAGGGACTGCCGTTTCAGTTCACCAATTATCTTCTCGTGTTCCTCGACAGCCTCGGGGGTTCGGGAGTTCACCTCGAGGCTGCGGACACCCGCAAGATTGATCCGATCGCCTATCTCATTGAGGGCATTGATGAGATAGGTGTTCTCCGTCAGCTTTGCAAGGCATGCGTGAAAAACCATATTTGCATGAATGGATTTAACGGGATCGCCTCTTCGCACCACTTTCAGATATTCAGTCCGGACCCGTTCGATCTCAACCAAGGATTTTGCCGTCAGACCCGGTGTGATGTGGCGGATGACGGTAAGCTCCAGGGCAAGCCTGAATTCAAAAAGATTTACCACATCCTTTTCCGTCAGCAATTTTATCTTGAAGCCTTTGCGGGGGAAATAGGTGATCAATTCTCGGGAGGCAAGATGGATCAGCGCTTCTCGAACGGGAGTTCTTGAAATGCCTAATTCATTTGTGAGAGCGGCTTCGGTATACATCACATCTTGTTCAAATTTCTTCGAGAGCATCGCTTCTTTGATTGCCGCCAAGGCCATGTCTTTCAAAGACGGTGCGGGCTGCAATTTCCTTAAGTTCAACTCTTTTTTCGGCATTATATTTCCTTACCCGGATATGCCGGAAACAGAAGCCCGGCGGCCCATCGCCGATCGCCATGCCCACCGAACCAGCGGATAGAGCAGGACGAGGATGGCAAGAGTGAGCAGGGTCGCCGAGATTGGGCGCGAAAAAAGGTATAGCGGGTTGCCCGTACGGGACATGATGAGGGCTTTGCTCAGGTTGTTCTCCAGCATCGGTCCGAGGACGAAGGCCAGGATCAGGGGCGCCGGTTCGATGCCGAACCGCTTCATCAGGTATCCCATCAGGCCGAAGATGATCGTGGTCAAAAGATCGCTGACACTGTTTTTCAACGCATAGGCGCCCAGCAGGACGAACATGATGATCAATGGCGACAAAATTCCGTAGGGCACCTTGAGAATCTGCACAAAAAGCCCGATCATGGGCAGGTTAAGAAACATGAGCATGACGTTGCCGATGTACATGCTGGCGATCACGCCCCAGAACACGTCCGGCCATTTGATGAGCAGGAGCGGTCCCGGTGTGACGCCATGGAGCATCATCGCCGCCAGCATGAGGGCGAGGACGCTGTTTGTTGGGATGCCGAGCGTGAGGAGCGGAACGAACCCCCCGGCGGTGGCGGCGTTGTTCGCCGTTTCGGGGCCCGCCACACCTTCGATGGCCCCCTTTCCAAACTCCTCCGGCCGCTTGGAAACCCGCTTCTCGAGGGCATAGCTCATCAGCGATGCCACCGCCGGCATGCCGCCCGGGATCACCCCGATGCCGAATCCCAGGAAGCTGCCCCGAACGATGGGAAAGGCCGATCTCTTCCAGTCCTGCAGCGTCGGCAGGAGGCTTTTGGGGGTTTCGAGTATCGTGCCTTGTTTCTCCCGCTTCTCGATATTGTAGAGGATCTCGCCGAGGCCGAAGATCCCCATGGCCAACGGCACGAGTCCGATGCCGTCCTGGAGGTAGAGTATCTTGAAGACAAACCGGTCCACCCCCTGGATATCGTCTGTACCGATCGTCCCCAGGAGCAGCCCGGCGCACGCCATGAGAAGCCCCTGAGCCCTGGATTTCCCCGTCAGCCCGCCGATGCAGGTGAAAGCGAAGAACAGCAGGGCAAACATCTCGGGCGCTCCGAATTTGAGGGCGGTTTCGGCCAGGAAGGGGGAGATCAGCATCACCGCTACCACGCTGATCGTGCCGCCGATGAACGAACCGAAGGCCGACATCCCGAGCGCCGGGCCCGCCCGCCCCTGCCGGGCCATCTGGTAACCGTCGATACAGGTGACGACGGAGGCGGCCTCGCCAGGGATGTTGACGAGGATCGAGGTTGTCGAGCCCCCGTACATCGCGCCGTAGTAAATCCCGGACATCATGATCAGTGCCGTGACCATCTCCATGCCTATGGTGATCGGAAGCAGCAGGGCAAGGGTTGCCGTGGGTCCGAGGCCCGGCAGGACGCCGATGACCGTGCCGATGAAAGCCCCCAGGAAGACGGCCAGGAGATTCCCTGGTGTCAAGGCGATGGCAAAACCGTGAAATAGGGCGCTGATGGTATCCAAGGGCTTTCCTTTTTTTATCGCTTTTACCAACCCCGGGGCAGCGGGATCACGCCGGTAGGAAGGGAAACCTTGAGCAGAACACGAAAGACGATCAGCGAGGCGACCGCGGTCACGATCGCGATCCCCGCGCTCGACCGCCAGGAGCGACTCTCCACCCAGCGGAGTTGTGCGAACAGCATGGCGGCAGTCGTCAGCAGGTACCCGAGAGGCTCCAGAGCGACCACGTAAAAGGCGAGAGTCCCGAGAGAGATGCCGAATTTCCTCCAGCGCGACTCCCCGGAGGCCGCCATCCCGTCGGGGGTCGGATGCAGGATGAGCGAGAGGCCCAGACCAACCATCGTCAAGGCGATGAGCAGCGGCCAGAATCCGGCGCCCGGGGATTTGGGGCTTCCCACCCCATATCCCCAGGAAGCCACGAAGACCGGAATCGCCAGGAGCACGGCTCCTACACCGAGAATGCGATCAATGTTCATGCGCGAGGCCCCCTGGTGAGCAGTGAATCTATTTCTTTACCGAATCGCCGATCTGATCGAACATGGCCTTCAGTGCCTTTCGGAAATCCTCTCCGTTCAAGTAGGACAGTTCAAGTTTCAGTTTCTCTGCACTGGCTTTGAACTGCGGATCGTCGAAGGCCTTCTTCACTCCGTCGTGGAGCTTCTGCCTGATCGGCTGGGGAACGCCCTTTGGCAACACGAACCCCTTCTGGTTGTCGATGTAAACGTCATAACCCAACTCACGCATGGTCGGCGCGTTCGGCTCCGTGGGAGATCGCTCCAGCGCCGTGATGGCCAGGCACCGCACCCGGCCCCCCTGGACCAGGGCATAGGCTTCATTGGGTGAGGCCATCGCAACATTCACATGACCCCCGGCGAGGGCGGTGAGCGTTTCGGCGCCCCCCTTGTGCGGCACGTGGGTCAGTTTGATTCCCGCCCGCTTCTCCGTCACCAATACGGTGGCGTGGTGCAGGCCGCCGACGCCCGCGGTGGCATAGATGAACTTTTCGGGATTCTGCTTCGCATCCGCTATGAACTCCTTCATGGTCTTCCACGGGCTGTCGGCCCTCACATAGAATCCGATACGCTCGACCATGAGCCGGATGACGGGATCGAAATCGTTGATGGGGTTGAAAGGCAGGCTCTTGAAGTGGGGCACGGACACGGTCTCGCTGCCTCCCGCCACGAGAAGCGTATAGCCGTCCGGCTTCGCGCTATAGACATACTGAGAGCCGATGATCCCTGTGGCGCCCGGTTTGTTGTTGACGACCAGGGTTTGGCCCATATACTTTGCCGCCACGTCGGAGATCGCGCGGGCAATCATGTCGGTTCCACCCCCGGGGGCAAACCCGACGACGACCTCGATGGGTTTGCTTGGGTACTCTTGAGCCCCGACCGGCAGCGCGCCGAGCAGGATTGCACAGGACGCAGCCAAGATCCATCCGTAATTCCATATGCCATATCTGAGATTGCTTGTTGCGCGGGATCGCCCCGTGCATCCGGGGTTGCCGCTGTTGCGATGTGCCGGGTGTCTTTTGATGAAAAGGGATAAGCGATGACGACTGATTTCGGTTTGCATCTTTCACCTCCTGGGTTGTTTGGTTGGGGTGATTGTGACCACCGTCTGATT
The DNA here is from genome assembly GCA_964533735.1 of uncultured Anaerolinea sp. Lineage (GTDB taxonomy): Bacteria > Chloroflexota > Anaerolineae > Anaerolineales > Anaerolineaceae > UBA6107. Next base: position 11,467 of record CAZHMD010000029.1, read on the forward strand.
AGTATGTGGTATATGATATATCAGAATGGAGAAATTTGTCAAGCGGGACTTATTTCGGGGTTCCGCCGCAAATCCGGCCAGAACCGTCAGGACGATCTGCAACGAACCTCAATCTTTTAGGCGTCGCCGGGCTCTGCGGATTTCGGTGATCCTTCCAAGAGGAGATCCAGTGGGCTTTTCGGTGCTGTCGTCATGTCCCGCATGACATGCGTGTAGATCATAGTCGTTTCGACATTCTGGTGTCCCAGAAGGGTCTGGATTTCACGGATGTTAACGCCGTTCATGAGAAGATGAGTGGCGAAACTGTGACGCAATGTGTGAACGGACGTCTGCTTCGCAATGCCTGCCTTCCTTGTGGCTGTTCCCACAGCCTTCTGGATGGACGTTTCATCTATGTGATGACGCCTGACCATTCCGCTTCTGGGATCCACGGACAGCTTCGACGAGGGGAAAACATACTGCCAGGCCCAGTCCTTTGAGGCGTTCGGATACTTCCGGTCAAGAGCATCAGGCAGATAGACCGCCCCAAATCCCTTTGCAAGGTCCTGATTGTGTAATGCCTTGACTTCCGTCAGATGCCGTTGAAGGGGTACCCTGATGGCTCCAGGCAGGATTGTAGAACGGTCTTTGTCCCCCTTCGATGACCGAACGAAAATCAGCCCCGATCCAAAATCGATATCCTTGACCCGCAGACGGGCCAGTTCCATAAGTCGAAGGCCTGCCCCGTAAACTATCTGCGCAATCAAAAGGTGCTTTCCTTCCATACAGGAGAATAGCTGCCGTACTTCCTCGACCGTCAATACGACAGGGAGTTTTGGTCCACGCTTTGCACGGATGGTGCTGCTCAGATCGCCGATTTCGATTTTCAGGACATTCCGGAACAGGAACAGGAGGGCGTTGAATGCCTGATTCTGTGTCGAAGCGGAAACCTTCTTGTGGACGGCCAAATGCGTCAAGAACTCACGGATATCGTTGCTGTCCGGTGTTTCTTCAAGACACCCGCCCTTCAGGTTGCCGGCATAATCGAAAAAGCGTCTTGCCCAGTCCATATAAGTCCTTTCCGTGCTGAGAGAATAGTGTTTCACACGGATGGCCTTCTGCATGGTTTGCATGACCACATCCCTGTCGAAAGAGACGATCGGCGTTTTTGCATCGACATCACTCCCGGTCTTTTTTCCAGCGCGAAAATGATCGCTGTAGAGCTGAACGGCCTCTTCGGCTTGCCGGATCTGCCAGTCGGCAATGTTTTTCCGGGAGTGGAGATCCTCCATGAATAGCCGGAGCGCCTCTTCCGGACCAGCATTCTTCAGTCGATTTGAAAAGGTGAGATATCGACTCGCCCAATAGGCGTAAAAGTTGACGTTTTTTTCCGGCACGAGCTTTCGTGAAAGCAGATATTGCTGAAAAGCGGGAAGGGTTTGTGAAGGTAACATGCTCTCTCTCATATAAGCACCCTACAAAGATATGCTGGTTCTGTATAATATGATATTATCAGCCAATTACGGAAGTCAAGGAGTTTATTCTTCAATAAATATTTGTTTTTTATTTGGTAAGAATATTGTATCATAATATCCAAATCGATAAATAAACCGATCCAGTATATTAATAGTTATCTTCCATGAACATTAATCCCGTACTGATGTTCCCAATAGGCAGATTCCTCACCGAATCCCAGCCGCCATGCCTCATGTTCATCTGGCGACTGTTTGACATCAAAAGGGTTGTCATCTTGAGTCTGCCCAGCCATGTAAGCATCCGCCGCCATTTTAAAAATATGTTTTTCATTCATAAAAGACCTCAGAAAAAAGATAACAATTTAATCCAGCCGACCGGGAATCCCGTTAGTTCAAATAGCTTCATTCGGGGCCGGTCGGCTGATTACGGCGTTAAGGCAAAAAAATGAAAAACAAAATTGCCGCAAAAACTTCTGACGATTTACGCCAGGCATTTGACAACGGTACTATCTTGGATGCTTCTAAAAAAGAATTGGAACAATATCTTTTAGCTACTGGGCGCGCGCAAATCCTAAAAGAAGAAAATAGAGCAAGAAATGTTGAGATGGGGGAGACATTGCGGCAACTATTGGCCGCTCGCCAAAGCCAAGAGTTACACAGCCATGCAATACGTATCTCCAAAATTGCCCTCATCATTGCTGGAATAGCCCTATTAGTGGCTGTAGCACAACTAATAGTAGGCTTGTTATCGGTTCGACCCGAAACCAAACCAGTAAATTTAAAACCTCCACAACAACAGTCAGAAAAAGTATTAAGTAAGTAAGTTTAAGCGTAAGATTTAAAGACATGATTAAAAAATCCTTAACAATTCAATTAACCCGACCGGGAATAAGCCCGGTGCTTATCCGCCAGGCTATCGGCCCGGCGGGTTATTTCCGACGTTATGGAGGAATAGAATGAACCAAATACGACTCCTATTGATCTTCCTATTCCTTGGCGTGACTGTGACAGTAGCTCACGCAGAAAAGTCTGCCACGGAACAACTTGAAGAGAAGTATTTCCAGACGTTAGACGGGTGGGTCAAGCGAGGCGGGCCGGTGAATGAACTTCAAGACACTGTTGTGAAGACTTGCGGAAAACTTGTAATGCTTACTGCGAGCAATTCTGAAAAGGTTTCCTTATCAACTACTCAAAGAGGCGAATTTCATCATCGGGTTGATGTATGCACTAAAATGACCGTCAATCGAGTCCATCCTCAGCCCGAATTTGAAAAGAAAGAAATCATAAGGATGATTTGTGACGAAAGTAAGGAGAACTTGTTTAAGAAGCTGTGCAAGCGTTACGGTTTTCGATGAGTGCAGGATTACGGCTCATAACCAGGCAACACAGCCGATCGCTTGCAGCGCCGGCTGATTTCGCCGTTAGGCAGGAGGATCTATGGAACTAATGTCCTGGCTTCTATCGGGCATTTTCGCTCTTGTTGCGTTCTGGCAATTCTCCGCAGCCAGAAGCACCTACCGAAAGCTCAATACTCTTAACGAATACGTCCAGTTTCTGCTCTTTCAGCCGAAGGTCTATAACGATCACCGCGAGAAATTTCTTGGGTTCGTGGCTGAAAAATCTACGGCAAGCATTTCCGATCAAGCGATGGCTTCATATCAAGCGATCGAGAACATGGCAATCCAGGTGGAAGACAAAATACTGGTGGCGAATGTGGCAAGCCGCGGCCAACGTCAGGAGTCTCGATGACGCCCCTGCCTAACCCGCGCCTGGAGTCCGACGCGCTGATGCGCGCAGCTCAGGCGCAACGTTCGCACCGCTTCGCGGTGCGAACCAGTCGTTCGACCCGACTTTTTGCCCCGTCAATCGGGCGCCACGCGCCCATTGCCAGGGCAAAAAGTCGGTCAACTCGCGCGTTATAGGTAAATAATTGAAAATATTTAATCATCTTTTCCCTTTATCACCAAATAACATTGGTACAAAGATGAAAACCCACATCATAAGGAGGGCAATATAGACACTCCAATCGTCGTTGTCCTCATAGGGTCTTGTGTCAGCTTGTTTGGCCTTGTCGCCTACCATAGATTGGCCGTTTGGAGAATAGAAAAAGAACAGCATGATATTTTTTATAAATCTTTCAAAGATTCTTTTATCCCAGCAATCAAAATATTGCTGAAAGAATCCGGTACTTTTAAGTCAGATGATTTCATTGATTTTCAAGAAACGTTTGATAACCAAAATATTGCTATGTTGAAAATCCAGGATAGTTTGAAAGGCAGAAGGCTCAAACGATTCAATAATAAATGGCAAAAATACAAGACATGGCAAAAAGATTGTGAGGATTATGAATCTACCGTAATGACTATTAGCTTTAAAGATAATAGAACTAATATTATTGAACTTATGCCGCTTCAGGCTTCAGTGTGGTAACCCCCAAGATGTTGTGGTCCGAAGTATA
>CAZHMD010000030.1:0-13754 GCA_964533735.1 uncultured Anaerolinea sp.
AAAAGGGAATTCAAACGAGAACACTCAACTCCAATGGCATTACCAGTTGAAAGGAGCGTGGAATGAAGTTTAAATACCTGGGGAAAGATTACAACAGACCGGATGCGATCAACAAGGTCACCGGTCGGGCGGTTTACCTGGACGATGTTCGGGTGCCTGATATGCTGCATGCCGCCATTCTGCGGCCGGAATACGCACACGCACGGATTAAAAAAATTGATACCCGCGAAGCCGAGAAGATGCCGGGTGTGGTCAAAGTGGTCACCGGCAAAGGCTGCAAATTCCGCTACGGCGACAATATTAAAGATATTACTCCCATGGCTATCGACAAGGTGCATTACATCGGCGAGCCTGTTGCTGCGGTAATCGCGGATACTCTGGCGCACGCCCAGGCAGCCCTGCCTATGATCAAAGTGGATTATGAGCCGCTGCCCGTCCTGATCGACGCCCGCGACGCGATGAAACCCGGTGCTGTATTGGTACACGAGGATAACGGCAAATACTGGCATCTTCCCACCTTAAAACCAAAAGCCAAAACCAACATTGCCCACGAATACCATCTGCACAAGGGGAATGGCGAAAAGGGTTTTGAAGACGCAGACGTAATTGTGGAAGGCGAGTTCCTCTACCCGCTGGCTTCCTGTGCTGCAATCGAACCGCACGGCGCCATTGTCTGGTTCAAGGAAGACAAAACCATCGAAGTCTGGTCGTCTTCGATTTGTCCATTCATCATCCGCGAAGACCTGGCAGGCTCTTACGGCATACCCGTATCCGATGTGCGCGTACGCATCCCTGATATCGGCGGCTGCTTCGGTTATAAATCGGATATCACCGTCGAACAAACCATTGCCTGGATTGCCAGTTTTGTACCCGGCAAAGCGGTCAAGTGGGTAGCCACTCGTGAAGAGGATTTTACCTCCACGCTCATCGCCCACGGCATCCGCACAAAAATGAAGATCGGCGCCAAGAAGAACGGCAAACTGGTGGCGATTAAGGTAGAGATACTGCACACCACCGGCGCTTATGCGGATACAGGTGTGAACGTCACCATCGCATCCACACACAACGCCACAGGACCCTACGAGTTCGAGCACTGCGATCTGACCGGATACACCGTTTACACCAACACGCCTCCGGTGGGCGCTTACCGCGGCTACGGGCACCAGGAATCACAACTGGCGACAGAACGCATGATGGATATACTGGCGCGTAAGTTGAATATGGATCCTTTTGCCCTGCGCGAGATCAACCTGCTGACTGAAGGCAAGGTTAATGCCCTGGGTGAACGGATGTGGAAAACTCACGGCGATATCACCAAGTGCGTGGACATCATCAAGAAAACCGTATACAGCACTAACAAACCGAAGGAAGATGAGAATTATTATTACGGTCGCGGCATGGCTGCGGTGATGAAATCCCCCAAGGGTGCTCCATTCTCCACCAAGGGCTGCTACATGAAAATGAACATCGACGGCAGCGTTTCGGTGAACATGGGCGGCGCTGAAGTCGGTCAGGGGCTGCGGACGATCGTTCGCCAGATTGCAGCAGAAGCGCTCAAGATCGCACCCGAGCGCATTCGCGTATACAACGAGATTGATACCCAATTCTCACCCTACGAGTGGCAGACCATCGGTTCAATGTTCACCACCCAGGGCGGACGCGCCATCGTCAGAGCGGCGGACAAGTTGATCGCCATCCTCAAGAACAACGCTTCGCAGGTGCTCAAGGCAGACGTGGATTACCTCGAGTACGATGGTGAGTACGTCTACCTGCGCAACGACCCCGACATCCGCGTATCAATAAAAGACATCAACCGCGGCTACATCACCGATGACGGCATCACCATCGGTGAGGTTGCCCAGGCTGTTTCTGACGCCCGCCTGCCGCGCTATTCCAACCCCGACAAAAACGGGCAGGGCAGCATGGGTGTTTCCTACACCTTCGGTGTTCAGGCTGCTGAGATTCGCATCGAGAAAAAGACCGGCAAGATCCTGGTGGATCATTTCGCTTCGGCATTTGATGTCGGTCAGGTGATCAACCCCAAGCAGATACGCGGCTCGGTCATGGGCGGCGTATTGATGGCAATTGGCGCTGCCCTCTATGAAAAACTGGATTTCTCTCCTGAAGGAAAAATCCTTAATGCCCACTTGTTTAAATACCATCTGCCGACCTACAAGGAAGCCCCCCGCCAGTCAGTGGAATTTGTGGAAACCCCGGATGCAGTAGGTCCCTTTGGGGCTCGCGGTGTGGGTGAACATTCGGTCATCGGACCAGCCCCCGCGATCCTTAACGCGATCCATGACGCGGTTGGCGTAGACTTCTTTGAAATCCCAGTCACCCCGGAAATCATGAAAAAAGCACTCGAAACCAGGCAGGAGAAATAAGATGGCCGAGAAGATCAGTTTTACTTTAAATAAAAAAGCGGTGGTCGTTGAAGTTGACCCCGAAATGATGGTATTGGATGTGCTCCGAGAGGTGTTGAATCTTACCGGAACCAAGCATGGCTGCGATAATTCAACCTGCGGCACTTGCACCATTGTTGTAAATGGAAAGGCAGTCAAGAGCTGCAACCTACCGGTCAAGAAAGTGGCAGGCGCGGATATCGTTACCGTCGAAGGATTGGCGTATGGCACCGATCTGCATCCGGTGCAGAAGTCGATCTCCGAGTCCGGCGCGATCCAGTGCGGATTCTGCACCCCTGGAATTGTGATGGAGCTCTATGGTTTACTCGAGTCCAATCCCGACGCCAGCCAGGTGGAACTGGAAAATGCCTTGAATAAACACCTCTGCCGCTGCACCGGTTACGAGCCGATTCGCGACGGCGCGCTGATGGCGCAGAAATTGATCCAGGATCGGAAATAAATCCAAAAATCTCCTGCGAAGGCAGGAGATTTTTTTATCCAAACCTTCCCGTGATGTAATCCTGCGTGCGTTTGTCTTTTGGATTTAAAAACATATCCGTTCCTGGCGCGGTTTCGATGATTTCTCCCATTAGGAAAAAGGCAGCGTGATCTCCCATGCGCGCAGCCTGCTGAATGTTGTGTGGAACGAGTAGGATCGTGTATTTCTTTTTCAGCTCTGTCAACTGGGCTTCGATCTTGGACGTGGAAACCGGGTCGAGGGCGGAGGTGGGTTCATCGAGCATGATCACTTCCGGATCGAGTGCCAGCACTCGCGCCAGGCACAGGCGCTGCTGCTGCCCGCCGGAGAGGGCAAATGCAGAATCTTGTAGACGGTCATACACCTCATCCCACAAAACCGCGTTTTTTAACGCTTCTTCAACAGCGTGATCCAGTTTTTCCTTATTGCGCTCACCAGCCATCTTCAGTCCGTAGGCTACGTTCTCGTAAATGGAAAGGGGCAGGGGTACCGGGCGGGAGAAGACCATACCGATCTTACGGCGCAGGTCTATGGGGTCAATGTCCTCATCCAGGATATTCTTATTGTTAAACAAAACCTCACCGCTCATCTCTTCCACATCTGCCAGGTCATTCAAGCGGTTCAAAACGCGCAGGAAGGTGGATTTTCCACCGCCGGCCGGCCCGAAAAGGACAGTGATGGTGTTAGCCTCTATTTCCAGATTAATATGGCGCAGGCTTTCATTATTGTCCGAATAGCGGATGGAGAGGTCGCGCACGCTGAATTTTTTCATTGGCTCACCAGGGTCTCTTTGCCCGCGCACGGTTGCGGATAATGGTGGCGATAATGTTCATCCCCAGTACGAAAACCAGCAGCACCATCACCGTGCCGTATTGGATGCTGACGGGCATCCCAGGGACCTGTGTGGAGATGACGAAAATATGGTATGGCAGTGCCATGGTGGCATCCAGCGGGGATTGCGGCAGCATCGGCAGGAAGAATGTCGCTCCGGTAAACAGGATGGGCGCAGTCTCACCAGCCGCGCGTTCCAGGCCGAGGATGATGCCGGTAACAATGCCCGGCAGCGCTTGCGGCAGAATCACTTTGCGGATGGTCTGCCATTGTGTGGCGCCAAGTGAGGTTGAAACTACGCGGAAGGAATTTGGGACGCTTCGCAGGGCTTCCTCGGTGGTGCTGATGATCACCGGCAGGGTCATGATGGATAAGGTTAACGACGCAGAGAGGATGCTCGTACCAAATTTAAGGAAAAGCACGAATAAACCCAGCCCAAATAAACCGTAGACTACCGAAGGGATGCCGGCGAGGTTAATGATGGCGATGCGAATCAGGCGTGTTGCGGTATTGTCCTTCGCATATTCCGAAATATAAATGCCGGCTGCCACACCAATTGGAATGGAAAACAACGCTGTCCCCAGCGTGAGATAGAGCGTCCCCACAATTGCCGGAAGGATTCCACCTTCCTTCATACCATTGGAGGGTGCAGTAGAGAGGAACTCCCAACTTATCGCTGGAGCCCCTTTGATGATGATAAAGACCACCAATCCGATGATGGGGAGAACCGTCAGGATGGTGACCAGTCGCAGCAAGTTGAACCCTAAAGACTGGACAACCTTGCCTTTCAGGCGGGGAGGATCGCTAATGTTCATGAAAGGATCCTCTCTGCCCGCCGGCGGGTTTTGGTGCTGACTGCACTGGCGATGATGTTGATCACCAGTGATAAGAGGAACAATAAAATACCGATGAAGAAGAGGACTTCGTAATGCGCGCTGCCCGTGGCGACCTCACCCATTTCTGAAGCGATGGTGGCGGTCATTGTGCGCAGCGGACGAAAGAGGGAATTCAGCTGCAGCGGGATCACCGCGGCGTTGCCGGTCACCATCATCACCGCCATGGTTTCTCCCAGTGATCGGCCAATCCCGAGCATAACCGCGGTCAGTACTCCGGTTTTGGCAGCCGGAAGAGTGACGCCCCAGATGGTTTGCCAGCGAGTGGCGCCAAGCGCCAGCGCAGCCTGGCGGTAACCGGCTGGGACAGTATTGAGCGCTTCTTCTGCCACCGCCACGATTGTGGGGATGGATATTAGACCTAAGAGGATCGCACCTGTAAAACCTGTTAGACCGGTGGGCAAACCGAGGAATTTTCGCATAAACGGAACCAGCACGAGGATGCCGATGAACCCGAGCACCACAGAGGGGATTCCCGCCAGTATTTCGATGATGGGCTTGAGGGTATCCCGAATCCACGCAGGTGCCACCTCAGACAGGTAAACAGCCGTACCCACGCCAAATGGCAGCGCAATGAGGGTAGCTGTGAGCGTAACTAACAGGGTCCCCAGGATGAGGGGGAGAAGCCCAAATAATCCTTCGATTGGGTACCAGCGGGGTTGAATCAGACTGGCGGGATCCACCTCCCACAACGCAGGCAACCCCTCGCGCAGCAGGAAGAACAGGATCAGCCCAACAAACAGGATGCTCGAGTAACCGGTGATCTTGATAACGGTTGAGACAACCGCATCCCCGATTTTGCCATTGGGCTTCACTTAACCGCTCCTGATCCAATGATGGGAACGAACCCCAAATTTGCCACGATCTGCTGGGCATCAGCAGAAAGCAGCCAATCCAGGTATTTCTTCAACTCACCCGTGGGAGCTTTCTGGGTGTACATGTAAAGGCTGCGCGAGATGTAATAAGTTCCTTCGGAAACACTAGCCACGGATGGCAAAACGAACTCTCCGGGATTTTCGATAGAGGAAACTGCCACCAACTTAACATCATCGGTAACATACCCGAGCCCGTCGTAGCCAATGGCATTGGGATTTTCGCGAACTTCAGAAATAATCCCTTCCGATGAGGGCAGCAGGCAGGTATCCGCCGCGAAGATCGTCTTATCGGAGGAATCCCCCCTGCGCACCACTTTTTCGAGGAAGAACACGTGTGTGCCGGAATTGGTTTCGCGCGAAAGGCGCACAATCGGACGGTCTTCACCGCCAAGCTCACTCCAGTTATTGATCTTCCCGGTGTAAATGGCGGAGAGCTGCTCGATGGTCAGTTGGTTTACGGGGTTATCCGGGTGGACAATGACCGCGATGGCATCGCGGGCGATGATGAATTCCTGGGGATCAAGTCCCGCTGCCCGCGCTGTTTCCAGTTCTTCAGATTTTATCTGGCGGCTTGCGTTTGCCAGAGGGATTGAGCCATTAATGAGAGCGGTAATTCCAGTTCCGGAGCCGCCTCCAGTGACGGAGATGCGCACTTCAGGATGCAGTTTTTGATACTCCTCCGCCCATGCCAGCGCGATGTTCACGATCGTATCGGAGCCTTTGTTCTCGATGTAAGCAGCGGTCGGGTTGTCCCCCGAGGATGGCATGCCATTATCCCGGCTGCAGCCAACGAGCACCAAAGCTACCAGGAACAGCAGGATCAAAATATTGCGCATGCTACCCATTATATTCGATACTTTTCAAATCCTACAGCCATCCCCGCCAGCAAGAATCCAGTCGTGATCATAGGTTGCAGTCGAGAAACCCACCCTGGTTTGGTGAGAATTGAACGGCAAAGCGCAAGTGGTTGCGGTATAATCGATAGGCGGTTAACCCCTAAAAGGATATTCACATGGAATTTGGTACAGTTCAACAGGTCGATATAGACTCTCAAATGCGCTCTGCCTACCTCGATTACGCCATGAGTGTGATCGTTGCCCGGGCACTCCCGGATGCTCGTGACGGCCTCAAGCCTGTTCACCGCCGCATCCTTTTTGCCATGTGGGATATGGGAATCCGCGCAAGTTCTTCCTTCAAAAAATCTGCCCGTATTGTTGGTGAGGTTTTGGGTAAATACCATCCCCACGGTGACATGGCGGTTTACGATGCCATGGCGCGTATGGCGCAGGATTTCTCGATGCGCTACTTGTTGATTGATGGACAGGGCAATTTTGGTTCCATTGATGGTGACCCGCCTGCGGCCATGCGTTACACCGAAGCCCGTTTGCATCACCATGCAGAAGAGCTGTTAGCGGATATTGATAAAGACACAGTTGACTTCGCCGGTAATTTTGACGATTCACTAAAAGAACCCACCGTTCTGCCTTCCCGCCTGCCCAACCTGCTGCTGAACGGTTCTTCCGGCATCGCTGTTGGCATGGCAACCAGCATCCCGCCGCACAACCTGCGCGAGTTGACCGGAGCCATCAACTATCTCATCGACAACTTCGAAGGCATTGATGAGATTTCCACAGACGAGATAATGAAATTCGTCCAGGGTCCTGATTTTCCCACCGGCGGCGTGATTGTCGGGCGCGAAAGCATCCTGCAGGCTTACAGCACCGGGCGCGGACGCCTGGTGGTACGCGGTATGGCTCATATCGAAGAAATGAAAGGCAATCGCAACCAGATCGTCATCACCGAGATTCCCTACCAGGTGAACAAAACCACCCTCATCGAGCGTATCGCAGATCTTGCCCGGGGTGGAAAACTGGATGCCATTTCAGACCTGCGCGATGAGTCCGACCGCCGCGGGATGAGCATTGTCCTGGAATTAAAACGTGGTGCGCAAGCCAAGCAGGTGCTCAACCAGTTGTATAAATACACGCCGTTGCAAACCACTTTTTCCGTGCACCTTCTGGCACTGGTCAATGGTGAACCCCGGTTGCTCTCGCTAAAACGCGCACTGCAGATCTACATTGAACACAGGCGCGAAATAATCACCCGCCGTTCGAAATTCGAACTGGATAAAGCCAGGGCAAGGGCGCACATCCTGGATGGGCTGCTCATCGCCTTGAACAACCTGGATGAGGTCATCCGCACCATTCGTGAATCCAAAGACGCGGATGTCGCCAAAGAACGCCTCATGTCCCGCTTCAAATTGTCCGAATTGCAGGCACAGGCTATTCTCGATATGCAGCTGCGTCGTTTGGCTGCGCTGGAACGCCAAAAGATACAGGATGAACACCGCGAGGTCATGGAACGTATTGCTTACCTGGAAGACCTGTTGGCGCATGCCCGCAAGATCCTTGAAGTCATTCGCGAGGATATCAACGCGCTCAACGCCAAATATGGTGATGAACGCCGCACGCATATCGTCCTGGAAACCCACGAGGAATTGAAAACAGAGGACCTGGTGGCAGATGAAGCCGTGCTAATCACCTTCACTGAAAAAGGTTACATCAAGCGTGTGGCTGCCAGCCTGTATCGCACTCAGGCGCGCGGCGGCAGGGGAGTCTCCGGTCAGACCATGCGCGAAGAGGATGAAGTCATCCTGTTGGTGCCCGCGCGAACTTTACACACGGTCTTATTCTTCTCTGACCGCGGCAAGGTGTATTCCGAAAAGGTTTACCAGATCCCGGATGCCAACCGCACGGACCGCGGCATCCCGGTTGTTAACGTGCTTTCACTTGACGCCGGTGAACGTATCACCGCGGCAGTCTCGGTGCCAAATTTTGAAAATGGCTCATACTTTACCATGGCTACTGTCAGCGGGCGCGTTAAGCGCGTTGCTTTGAAGGAATTCGCCAGCGTCCGCCCATCCGGGCTGATCGCCATGTCGCTTGATGACGACGATGAATTGGGCTGGGTCAGGCTCACCACCGGCAAGGATGATGTAATCCTGGTCACCCGCCAGGGGCAGGCTCTGCGTTTGCCAGAGACCAAGATCCGCAGTATGGGTCGGCAGGCTGCCGGTGTGAGCGGCATCAAATTGCGTCCAAACGACCTGTTAGCCTCAATGGAAGTGGTCGAACCCAACGGCAAGCTGCTGGTGGTTACCGAGTTTGGATTTGGAAAACGCACCAAATTGGAAGAGTACCCGCCAAAGGGACGCGCCACAGGCGGTGTCGCCACGGTTGACCAGAAGCACCTCGGCAAGATCGGCTCAATTGCCGCCGCCCGTGTAGTGCAGGATGAGGACGAAGTGACAATGATCTCTGCCAGCGGAGTGTTGATCCGCCTCAAGGTAAAAGACCTCTCCATCGGCGGGCGCGCCACGCGCGGATTCCGCATCATGGACTTGGGCAAAGACGATTTTGTTGCCTCGGTGGCGCGGATTGCAGCAGCGGATTTGATCAAGGTCGATGCCAAATAGAGAGCGGCAGTAACAATTTGATCTTGTTTTGGTTGCATGAAAAAATAAAAACCACCCTAACAACGGGTGGTTTTGTTATTACTAATTATTATTCTAGATCGGCAGCGATACTTTCTGGTAGACGATCAGCAGGAATACCCCCAGGATTGCAACCATGAAGAAGAGGAATAACGCGATGATAAATCGTTGACCTGCGCTCATCCCCAGGAAGTCCCCCTCGCGGTGACGCCGTTGCGGTCTTTCCGGTTGTTGATCAAGCGGATCCTCCTCATAGAACGAGGAATCAGCAGAATTTCTCAGGTCATCCAGCATCACGCACCTCCAGTGGCATTTTCATTAAAGAGGACGAACATGAACATCGCCCACTTCGAAGTCTTTTTCTGTCCCATTGTCCAGGATCAATACCAGGTGACCCCGGGTGTCAATTCCTTTTACTCTTCCTATTATAGATGTTTTTTGTGAATCTTGTATGCAAACGAGCTCGCCTTTAAATGCCAGGTGGCGCTGCCAGGTATTAAAAAAGACCGCTGTCCCCAATTTCTGGCGCCAGTCGTAGATGGCGTTCACGATACCTTGCAGGAGTGTGTACCGGTCCACTGGAGGGTTGGTGTGGTTTTCAAGGCAGGTAGCCGGGAAAAGCTGCGAAGCTGCGGGTGGTAACGATTCGCGCGTCACATTTACACCAATTCCCAACACAATCCCGGAGATTCGATCACCGGACCAGTTGGCTTCCACCAGGATACCGGCAGTTTTTTGCCTTTCGATCAACACATCGTTCGGCCATTTGATCTTTGCATTCAGCCCCAGTTGAGTGCCGAGCGTGTCACGCAGTGCTAATCCGCACAGGGAGGCGAATAATGCTAATTGATTTCTCTCTTCCTGGGTTGGCTGCAGGATGAGGCTGAACGCCAGCGCAGAGGCGGGATTGGTCACCCAATGCCGTTCAAATCTGCCGCGGCCTTTGGTTTGTTCCTCGGCGATTACCAGTGAAAAATCCGTCGCTCCTTCATCGGTCCACTGCAGCGCTTCATCATTGGTGGAGCCGATGCTCTCAAAGTATCTGAAGGCTCTGACAGGTGTAGCGGCAAGAATTTCATTGAGCGCGTTAATTTCCATGGCTCTATTTTAAACGAAATGAGCGGGTTCCCACCGCTCATTTTTCGTGCAACCTATTACAACTACCAGTAAAGGTAGGGGTTACTCAGCTTTGATCTTGATCGATTTTGGTTTGGCTTCTTCAGCCTTGGGGATGCGGATGGTCAGCAGACCCTGTTTCATCGCGGCATCGATCTTGTCACTCTTGATGGGTTCGTTGATCTCAATGGCGCGGCTGAACTTGCCGACGGGCAGTTCGCTGAAGAAGTATTCATCGCCTTCAACGCGTTTGTCAGCGTATTCACCGGAGATGGTGAGGATACCATTGTTGAATTGGATTTCGACGTCTTCGGCAGTCAGACCGGGCAGCATGGCAGTGAGTACGTATTCGTCAGCCTTGCTGTAAAGGTCCATGGGAAAGGACATCACGCGTTCGCGGTCATACGAATTCTCGATCAAGTTGCGCAGGAAGCGTTTGCGGGCTTCAATTTGTGGTGTGGATAAGTAGTAAGTCATTTTTTCCTCCAATAAGGTTTTATCTTGAGGGTATTGTAATTTCCGCCTGTTGGAGATCAGTTAACAATGCATCAGAAATCTATAAGAAGTTAGGGAGTGAAGCTGGCTATCGAAGAGATTCCTGTGGTATCATCCTGGCACAGAGGACAAAATGGAAGACAAGATAACGATCATTGAAGGTCCCCCGCCCGTGTTTGAATCCGTGGACGATGGCTGGGCGCTGGGGTTGAACGAAAGCCCGGCGCTGTATACCATGGCGTTAACCCGCCTGCGCACGTTCAACGGCACCGCCTTGGTGGAGCGCTGCCATCATATGTGGCAGCAGAAGGAACCAATTTATTTACATTACCGCAATCCCATGGGGTTGGAAGAAAAGGTGCCGATCCTTGCCGCCCGCGCCAGCGAAACTGAGGATGGGCAGGTGCTCTATCTTTGGATCCGCAGGTCGGCGGATGACGAAGCCATCGAACTTCCCGATAACGATAATTAGAAAAATTTGCCTACTTAAGCGATAAACACCTGGGTGAGGGGGGCACCCAAGTGTTTATCATTTATAAGTATACAGCATTGAAAAAATAAAATCAATAGGATTTAGTTAAGAGTTTATTAAAATTACCGGTACCCAACCCTGATATCGTGATTAATATTTGAGTGATCCTTTTTTCCTCTCAATTTACAGAAGGAGGGTTTATTATTCGGAAACATGATATTTCATGTTTGGAATTCTAAAAATTAATGCGTATATATTTTATTTTCCATAAAACTTGCCATTTTGGCAAGTTTTGGGGTTTAAATTCGCCAAACAGGCTAGTTGTAATTTCAAGGACTTGTGCAACAATTTAATAAACAATCCATACAGCCAAATTCAATCAGCACCTTTATAACATCATATAAATATTCGAATTGAATCTTTTTGATACTTAAGAACAATTCGATTCCCGAGCAGTTCGTGCGAGTGCTGTGCACGAGCGATTTGTGCGAGTACTGTGTACGAGCGATTTGTGCGAGTACTGTGCACGAGCGATTTCACGGTTTAAGTGCCCCCTAAGTACCGCGACCTTAGCCTCTCCGAATGTATTTTGTGAGAGGTAAAACGAGAGGGGTGCGAGCACTGTGTACGATCGTTTTCACGGTCGTTTCTTTTTGTTTCTAAGGATCGAGTCCATTCGTCTGGTTGGCTCATTCAGTCGTGCAATGACTGCATACCCTTTTCTCAGCCTCCACAATCGCCTGGTCGCTGCTCCAGAAGAAGTTCTCCTGTCCAATTTCTTCCAGCAGGTCGCCGCGTTCCATATTGCGCTGCACGTTGGCATGCAGACCGGCGATCATCAGCGTACCGCCCTGGCTGCGCAGGCGTTCATTCAGTTTCTTAAGCGTCTCCAGCCCGGACGTATCAATTAATGGTACGCCCCGCATGGAGAGGATCAGGGCATGCGTGTCTTTCAGGTTGATAAATGCCTCATTGAAATTACCCGTTGCCGCAAAGAACAGCGGTCCGGTAACAAATGCCACCTGCACGTGCTCGCAGGCTCCGTTGGATTGGATACCCCGCGACCTTAATTTTTCGACATCCACATCCTGGACGTCTATGGTCAGGTTGGCGATCTGATTGATAAAAGCCACGGCAGATAGAATGGCACCCACCAGGATGGCCTGTGTCAGATCGAGCGTGATCGTCGCGACCATGGTGATCCCGAAGGTAAGCATGGCAGTCTTAAAGCGTTTGTCGAAAATGTAGCGGATGGATTCCCATTCGTTCATGCGGATGGCTGTCATCATCAACACCCCCGCCAGTGCTGCCAGCGGGATCCTACCCATGATTGGTCCGAGCAGGAACATGGACGCCAGTAACACCAGCGCATGGATCAGGCTCACAACGCGCGTCTGCCCGCCAGCTTTGATGCCCACGCTGGTCCTGGCAATTGCCGCCGTGGCAGGAACGCCGCCAAAGAAGGGAATAAGCATGTTGCCCACACCCTGGGCTACCAGTTCCTGGTTGGCTTGCAGCCGTACATTGGTTGTATTAGCCGCCACTGACCCGCACAACAAGGATTCAACCGCGCTTAGTGCTGTAATCGTGATCGTCGGCGCGATGAAGACCTGCAGGTTATTCCAGGGAATATCCGCAAAGCGCAGCCGATCGAGGAGCATCAACTTCTGCGGGATTTCGCCGATCACAGGTATCGTCCATTGCAGCAGCCAGGCAGCCGCGGTCGCCAGGATAATCCCGAGCAGCGAGGAGGGAAACCGCGCGCTCAATTTTTTTGGCCAGAAGAGCATGGTGAGGATGACAATGCCTCCAATCACCAGGGTTCGCCAGTCAGGAACAAAATCCCCTTTGGTGAAATTGACGAGTTTTAGCAGTGCAGATTCTGTTGCAGGGGTGGTGACCCCCAGGAGGTTGTCGATTTGACCGATGAAGATGATCAAAGCGATACCGCTGGTAAATCCGGTGATCACGGGTGCCGGGATGAAAGCGATGAAGCGTCCGAGTTTTAACAACCCGATGACCAGGAGCAAAATCCCTGAAAACAGGCCTGCGATCCAGATGCCTTGCAGACCGTATTGCTGGGCGAGCAGGATCAGGACTGCGCTCATTGCACCGGTTGGACCGGAGATCTGGTACGGGGCCCCGGAGAGTAACCCGATCGCGATTCCTGCCAGTATGGCGGTAACCAAACCGGCAGAAGCCGTTGCCCCGGAGGACACGCCAAACGCCAGCGCCAGGGGCAGCGCTACCGCTGCGACCGTTAGTCCAGCCATGGCATCCTTCTGCAGGATGTGGAATGAATAATTCTTAAATTCGTCTTTATAAAGTTGTTTCAAGTTTCTTCGTGGCATAAGGCATCCTAACGCAAAAAAATAGGGCTATTTTCAGCCCGGGAATGGTGGACCTATAAATGTTTATAAAACGGATATTTGGGATTGATTAAATATTTTTGAAACCGAAAAATACCTCTATATGCAAATATTCACCAAAAATCAGTACCCCGCGAATTATGCGCCCCCGAGCAGTTCGTGCGAGTGGGGCGGGAGGGACTCGAATTATATCCCCTCATGGGGGCTCTCAACCTGCTTTTCTTTTAAGAAACAAGAGTGCCCCGGGAGGGACTCGAATTATATCCCCTCATGGGGGCTCTCAACCTACTTTTCTTTTAAGAAACAAGAGTGCCCCGGGAGGGACTCGAA
>CAZHMD010000031.1:0-13474 GCA_964533735.1 uncultured Anaerolinea sp.
AATTACGGGCAGCACAATGCCCTTTTAGCGGGAATCCGCAGCGCAAAATACGAGATCACAGTGACTATTGATGATGACCTGCAGCATGACCCGGAATGCATTCCTGTAATGCTGGCGAAGATGGATGAGGGTTTTGATGTGGTTTACGGGGCTCCATTGGTAGAAAAACACGGCATTTTTCGCGATATGGCTTCCGTGCTTACCAAGGCGACACTTTCCACGGTGATGAATGCCTCCTCGGCACGGCATGTAAGCGCGTTCCGGGTGTTTTATACACAACTCCGCGACGCCTTTGCCCAATACACTGGACCGGCGGTTTCCATTGATGTACTACTCACCTGGGGGACATCCAGGTTCAGTTATGTTGAGGTGAATCACCAAAAACGTACTGAGGGAGAATCACATTACACTTTTCGTAAACTGGTTACGCATTCTTTTAACTTGATAACCGGGTTCAGTACGATCCCATTACGGCTGGCTACAGGAGTGGGATTTGTTTTCATCCTATTTGGCATCGCCATCTTCCTGTACGTGTTCATCCGCTATATCATCCAGGGGGGTGCGGTACCTGGGTTTACTTTTTTGGCTTCCACAATTGCGGTCTTTTCTGGAGTGCAATTGTTTGCGCTCGGAATCATGGGGGAGTACCTGGCTCGCATGCACTTCAGGCTGATGGACAAACCAACCTATGTCATTGAATCTATAACTGAAAAGAAGAATTGAAATGACGAGTTTACCCGTTGAGTACCTTGATTGGGACAGTGATTTTTTTAACCGGCGCATTGCCCGTGTAACCAGTGGGTGTTTAAGCTCAGACGAGATAGATCGGCTTTTTACCTGGGCTAAAGAGGAACATATCAATTGCCTTTATTACCTGGCCAGCGGCCAGGAGAAAAATGCCACAAGCCTGGTTGAGAAGAAGGGCTTTAATTATGTAGATTTACGCGTCAGGTTCATTAAGGACCTGACAAAACCAGACCGGAGTTTCATCCCAACCTGGCATATACGCCGTGCCCATGAAGAGGATTTGAGCACCCTTAAGGAAATGGCTCGAAATGCTTTTAAACTCTCGCGCTTCCATGTTGACAATCATTTTAACCAGGAGAAAGCTGACCAGATGTATGAGGTATGGGTGGAAAATGATCTGCGCACACCCGGGCACGACGTATGGGTTATCGACGCTCAAGGGCAGCTGGCAGCATATACAAGTATTAGTGTTAAAAAAGACGGGAAAGCTCAGATTGGACTGGTGGGTACACAGACCTCGTGGCGCGGACAGGGATTGTCGCTTGAACTGCAGCGATTTATATGTGAAGAGCTGCAAAATGAAGGAATCGAAGAAGTGGAAGTTGTTACACAGGGGAGGAATATTCCGGCGCAGAACCTCTATCAGCGGGCGGGATTCTTAACAAGTTCGATCGATCTGTGGTATCACAAGTGGTTTGATTAATATTAACGGGAGAACGCTCAAATGACTGAATCCTTCATCCCTTTCAATAAACCTGCATTTGTGCCGACAGAGAATGCGTATATCCAACAGGCCCTTGAAAGCGGGCACCTTTCAGGAGACGGCGCGTTCACGAAAAAATGCAGCGCCTGGTTTGAGCAGGGGATGGGGGTGAGCAGGGCGTTGTTGACCACCAGCTGCACGCATGCCCTGGAACTCTCTGCGCTGCTGCTGGAGATCCAGCCGGGAGATGAAGTAATCGTTCCATCATTCACGTTTGTATCCACGGTGAACGCCTTTGTTTTACGAGGTGCAAAACCGGTATTCGGAGATATTCGCCCTGACACACTTAACTTAAATGAAGAAACCCTGACCGGATTAATCACAGACAAAACGAAAGCCATCCTTCCGGTGCATTATGCCGGAGTGGGTTGTGAAATGGATTCCATACTAAAAACTGCGCATAGCCATAATATTCCCGTTATTGAAGATAATGCGCATGGCCTCTTTGCTAAGTACCGGGGCAGGGGATTAGGTACCTTTGGCGTGATGGCTACGCAGAGTTTTCATGAGACCAAGAATATTTCCTGCGGAGAAGGCGGCGCGTTGTTGATCAATGATGGTCAATATACTGAACGGGCTGAGATCATTAGAGAGAAAGGCACCAACCGCAGCCGATTTTTCCGCGGGCTGGTAGATAAATACACCTGGGTGGATTTAGGATCAAGTTATTTACCGTCTGAATTACTGGCCGCAGTCCTGTGGGCACAATTGGAGGCAGCACAGGAAATTCAAACAAAGCGCGGGCAGATCTGGAAGCGTTACAATAGTGAAATCTCTGATTGGGCTGAAGCAAACAGCGTGCGGCTGCCTTTTGTACCCGATCATTGCGAACAACCGTATCACATGTTCTACCTGCTCATGCCGAGCCTGGATGTACGTACAAGATTTATCGACTATATGAAAGAAAAAGGTATTTTGTGTGTATTCCATTATCTACCCTTGAATCTTTCGGATATGGGGTTGAAATTTGGCGGGAAGGCAGGTGACTGCCCGGTTACTGAAGACATCAGCGATCGGCTGGTGCGTTTACCATTTTTCTATAACATGACAGGTGATGAACAGAGTCGCGTTATCAGGTCAATTATGACCTTTAAGCCTTAGAGTCATCGATTGTGGTACCGGGCGATGCAAAATCCCGGTATTTTTAGTTAATTACGATATTCGAGCAGGTTGCCAAGATGCTTATCTTGATTTCTCCGCCGCGGCACGCTCAGCCAACTGTTGATGCATGGTTTTAATATCCCTGGGGATGAGGAGAATCGCGCCAGAGATGAACAGGAAACACAATGCCCAGGAAGACAGGCTGATCACCAGGATGGCGTTGCCCACTGTTGTCGCGTCGGCGATGATGCCCGCAATCAGGGGTGCTGCTGCAGAACCAATGGATTCGATGAAATTCTGGACGGCATTGGCGGTGGAGCGCACCTCAGGGAGGGTGACATCATATATCGTGGAAATGATGTTGGGCGAAGAAAAGGGCATAAAAAGTGCGGTGATCAGAAGCAGGGCGGCAAAAAGAAAGATTTGACCGACCGGCACATTCATGGTTGCGTATAGGAATATCATCCCCAGCAGGATACCGCTGGCGCTGACGATCAGACGTCCGCGGTGAGTTCGTTTGAACAATTTATCACCAAGAATGCCTCCAAGCGGGTAGCCCACAGCCATCATCAGGACAGCCGGAGCCATGATGAACAACTGGGTGTTGCTATCGTATCCGCGGTCAGTGGCCAGGTAACCGAAGAAATAATAAGTGATCACATTCCACGGGAAAACCCCGATGAATCCTTGAAGGAAAACCAAAATGAGGCTGCGTTTCTTGAAAATTTCGCCAACTGACTTCCAATTAAATTTGTACCTGGCGACATCAACCCCGCGAAGTTCCTCCTCGCTGCTGCCACGCGGAATATCCTTTACCCCCAAGAAGATGGCAATGGATAGTAATATTCCCAACGAGCCGGTGATGTAGAAAATGGAACGCCAACCGATCATCCCCCCTAGGATCAGCGCTAACACCATGCCCAGTAAATAACCAATAGGTTGCGCGATTTGGAGCAGACCAAAAATACGCCCGCGTGTTTTTGGCGGGTAATAATCCGCCAGCAAGCTCATCATGCCTGGGTAACAGGAATCATCGATTCCGGTGGAAGAACGTGAAATGAGGAATGCGGGGAATGTGCGCGCGATGGCACTGAACCAGGTGGTGGATCCCCACACAAGGGAGGCCAAGGCGAGCAGTTTACCACGATTGAAGCGGTCGTTGAGCCAACCCCACAAGGGGTAAAGCAGCGATCCCACCAGAAGTGCCCCTGTATTGATGGCACCCCATTGCGTATAGGTCATATTGAAAGTTTCCATGATAGGGGTTTGCATGGGACCTATGAGGAGTTTGTCGGTCTGGTGCAGGAGCATGAATACAAAGAAAAGGCTTGCAGTTAAGCGGGCAGAGCGTTTAAAAGTTCCTGTATTATTTTCCATGATGCGCACCTCGAATAATGAAGATGGTGAAACACTTTGATTATCCTGATAAAGTGGCACAAGCCCAGTTAAGATTGCACTCCACGACCAACAAAGCGTCATTGTTTATAACGGGATTACTGATAAGAATAGCAGGAATGAATCATTAATGCAATAAAAGGATTTATTAAACAACCCATTTGAGGTAAAACCCCGCTTTATAACTTCCGATTATTTAAACAAATCAGAAGCTATATTCAAAACCAAAAGGGTAACTTTTGAATTCTTTTTGCATCAAATATAAAGTTAATTTTCACCTCCTTTGAGTTAAAATCAAAGCGTGCCACTTTCTGAAATGGTCATACGCAGCAAACTGCTGCCGCCTCAGCCACACCGTGGGATCTTCCACCGGGAGCGCATGCTGCAGCGCCTGCACTCCTCGGTAAGGTCTCCGCTAACCCTTGTGCATGCTGGAACGGGTTTTGGCAAAACCACCGCGCTCCTGGAACTAAGCAGGCTGTACAAAAGAGTGTTCTGGTACCAGGTGACCGAACCCGACCGTGACCCGATGCTCTTTTTAGCCCATCTCATTTCAGCGGTAATCCCGGCTCCTGCCAGCTTTTTGGATCGCCTGGAAGCCGGCGGCAGCGCTGCCGCCCCTGCGGTGGTGACCGCGCTCCTCAACCAACTGACCCTCGATCTTGAAGAGGACGCTGTCCTTATCCTGGATGATTATCACCTGGTAAGCGATGTTACAGATATCAACCGCTGGTTCGAGCAATTGATCGAAAACCGGCCGCCGCGTTTGTCCATTGCCATCGCCTGCCGGAAAATTCCCGAAACGCCCGCGTTCATCCGTTGGCGGGTAAAAGGCGCGCTGCAAATCATCGACCAGACAGACCTTTCCTTCACCAGGGAAGAGATCACTGCTCTCTTTGCTGACCTGTACAATTTCCCCATCACGCCTGAACAATCCGAGATCATCTTTTCATACACCGATGGATGGGTCATCGCCCTGCAGATGATCTGGCAGCGTCTGCAATCCAGCCGCTCGCGCCAGCTTGATCGCATCCTGGCAGAAATGCCCACAGCGCTCGCGGATGTTTTCAACTTTCTTGCCCAGGAAGTTCTGCAGCGCCAGCCTGAAAACGTGCAGCATTTCCTGCTTTCCAGCGCGGTGCTGCGCCAGCTGGAGGCTAACGCCTGCGATGCCCTGCCCGGAATCAACAACAGCGCCGAGATCCTGCAGCAGTTGGTGGAAAAGGGGCTTTTTACCTTTTCAGTGAACGAACTGAGCTACCGCTACCAGCGCTTGTTCCAGGATTTTCTATTGGATCAGGGCAAAAATGACCCTAAAAGGATGAAGGAACTGCATCAAAAAGCGGCGGAACACTTTATCCAGGTAAATAATTACGAAGAAGCCATCTATCACCTTTTTTCCTGTGGCGAGGACGATAAAGCCGCCCGTTTGATAGAAACTACCGGTCCGCGCCTGTTGGAAATTGGCCGCCTGCGCACCATCTCCAAATGGATCGAGCACCTGAGTGATGCCCTCCTCGACCGCCACCCCGGCATCCGCCTGCTGCAGGGAGATGTGCAGCGCTTGCACTCGCAATTTGAGGATGCGATTAACTCGTATAACCGCGCGGAAAAAGTATTCCTGCAGCACAAGGACCAGCCCGGCCGCAGCCGCGCCCTGCGGAGCAAAGCCCAGGTTTACCTCGATACGATCCGACCATTGAAAGCCTCCAGTTTATTGGAAGAAGCCGTCTCCCTGCTGGAGCCGCAGGAACACCCCGCCGAGGTGGCATCGCTGCTCGACCAATTGGCGGAAAACAAGTTGAATATGGGCAAGCCGGATGAAGCGCGCGCCCTGCACAAGGAAGCCAGCATGCTGCGCTCCGAATCTGACCCGGATGATATTTACCTTGAAGCACGCGCCCTCCTGCGCACCGGGCAATTATTTGACGCCGTGGAGCGCTTTGAACCCTACCAGGTTGAAATTGAAGGTGTCCCCACCGTGCAGCGTCCGCAGCGTTTCCATCGTGAGATGCCGCTGCTGCTCTCCCTTATTCATGCCATGCTGGGAAATATTGAAAAAGCCGAAGCCTTCGCCCGCCAGGGAATTGAGATTAGCCGGCAGTTGGATTCTCCATTTGTAGAAGCCGTTGGGCTGATGCGCCTGGGTCATGCTGCACAGCTCCATCCCCAAACGCCGTGGCGAACCCGGCGCCTCGAACAATCCCGGGATTACTACCTGCGTTCCATAGAACTGGTTAAACCGTTCAACGTAATGCGCGTGCAGGTGGAGCCTTTGTGGGGGTTATGCCGCTATTATGGGTACCAGGGTCACCTCACCGAAGCCCTGCGCTTCGCCAACCAGGCGATTGAAATATCGGAGGTCTCCGGCGACCACTGGTTTGTTTCACTGCTGTTGACAACCATGGGAACATCCTATGCACTGGCTGGTGAATTCAGCAGAGCAGAAGAATGGCTCCAGAAAAGCGTTGCTCGATTTGTGGATGTAGGCGATTTTTTCGGGGTTGATGCCGCCAGTGTTGCCCGGGTATTGAATCACTGGCAGAATGGCAATCGTAAGGATGCCCTTGATCTGTTCACTCACGTTGCGCCTTTTTTAAAAGAACATCGTTTCGGGTTCCTCCTCACCCGCCCCAGCCACCTGGGGTTGCAGGATACTCAACCGCTGCAGCCTTTGCTGCTGGAAGCCTATCGCCAGGGAATCGAAAAAGATTGGCTCACCTCCCTTCCGCATGGTCTCTCTTTACCAGAATTGGATTACCACCCCGGGTACGCAATGGCTATACGCACATTGGGCAGGTTCGAAGTCTGGCGCGGCAAGTCTCTCACCAACCCGCGGGACTGGCAGCGTGAGAAGGCTCGCCAGCTTTTCCAGTTCTTCATTAATAACAAAGGGAAATGGTTCACCCGTGAGCAGTTGGCTGACCGCCTGTGGCCGGATCTGGATGCGGATGCCGCAGCGCAGAACCTCAAGGTGGCTCTAAACGCTCTTGGACGCGCCCTGGAACCCCAGCGTGAACCCGGCCGCAGCTCCTTCTTCATCACCCGGCGCGAAAACCTCTACGGGGTCAACCCTGCTGCGCAAATCACACTGGACACCGATGACTTTTCCGCCCTGGCAGCCGCTGAGAATCCGGAAGACTTGCGGGAAGCGCTGGCGATCTACCAGGGGGATTACCTGTGCGAGAGTTGTAACGAGAGCTGGGCAGATCCCGTGCGTGAACAGCTGCGCGATACTTACCTTCAGTGTGCCCTCAAACTCGCGCGCGCTCTTCTGAGCGCCGATCAGTGCGACGAAGCCATGCGCATCTGCCACGAGATCCTGGAAGCCGACGCGTGCAATGAGCCAGCCTTCCAGGTATTGATGCAGTGCCATGCCGCGCGCGGCAACCGCGCTGCTGTTCACAGCGTTTACCAGCGCTGCGTGAATGTGATGCGAGAAGACCTGGATGTGGAACCGTCTGCAGAGACTATTAGGCTCTACAAACAATTGACACAATAAAAAGAGCGCTATGGATTTCAGCGCTCTTTGATTTATTTATTCTCACTATTCGACTGGTTTTCCTTTAAATAAACCGAACAATTTCTTCCATCCTGTTTTCCAGCCTTTTTTCCAACCCAGCTTCCTGAGATTCCAGGTTCCCACAATACCAAAGGGCAGGAACATGACGATCAGCACAAACAGGATTCCAAACACCAGCGGCCAGCGTGCCCCAAACCATTCAAAGAAGAATTGGCTGATGAATTGCCAGATGCCAGATCCAAGGATTGGTCCAATGAGAGTGCCCATGCCCCCCAGGATGGTGATGATAAGCGCATTGATGGTAGTTAGCGCTGAAGCCATGCTTGGGGTTGCACCCAGGTTCCACACTGCATTGAGGGCACCTGCCAGCCCTGCCACCAGCCCGGAGATCATGAACGCCACAGAGCGGTAAACAGCCGGGTTGAATCCGATCATGCTTACACGGCTTTCGTTATCCCGGATGGCAACCAAAACGCGTCCGGTAGGAGAATTGACGATGCGGCGCATAACCAGGTACATAGCTGACAAAAAAGCCAGAGAAAGCATGTAAAAAGCGAGGCGATGCGAGTTCGGATTCATCCAATCTGGAAACGGAACCCCGTGCAGCCCCTCATCCGCGCCGGTCCATTTCACGAAATCAGTGGCTTTTACCAGCATGTAAAGCGCGTTGGAAATTGCCAGCGTGATCATGGCAAAATATACACCTTTCACGCGCACCGATACCACAGTAAAGAGTAAACCGATCAGGATCACCACCACGAAAACGATCAACAGCGCGATAATGAAGAGCGCTGCTTGCGTCAGGTCAAGGCTGCCGATTTGCAAGTTGAATTTGCCACTTGCCAACCAGCCTGGTACCACGTGTTTGTAGAAAATGGCCATGGCATAAGCACCGCCGCCAAAAAACGCCGCATGACCAAACGACAGGATACCGGAGTAACCCAGCACAAGGTCATAACTCATGGCAAAGACTGCCAGGATGAAGAAAGTGATCAGCTGCCCCTGCCAGTATTTTGAAGGACCAACCAACGGAGAGCCGCCTGTAGCCCAGGCAAAAACAAAGGGGAACAGGACAAAAACGATTAGCGCTGCCAGAAGGCCTGAATCCCGCTTTAGTTGAGATAGGAATTTGCCGGAGGTTTTTTCAGCTGCAACAGGAGTGAATGATTTGTCTGCCATGGTTACTCCTTCTTTCCGAATATACCCGAAGGCCGGACGAGTAAAACAAGAATCATTACGATCACTGTTGAGGCTTCAGCAATAGCCGGTGACATATCGAACTTAAGCGCCAGGAAGTCGCCAAAAGCGCGCGCCATCCCCAGCATCAGTGCGCCCACCCCTGCCCCGCCATAACTGCCCATGCCGCCAATGACAACTGTGATGAAGCCTTGCATCTGGTAAGCATCTCCCATGTTGGGTGTTACCGGGATGAACGGTGCGGCGCCAATGCCCCCCAGCGCCGCCAGCCCTACACCAATGGCAAAAACTGCAGAGAACACTGACTTAACATTGATGCCAAGCGCTTCCACCATACTTCGGTCCTGGACGCCAGCGCGGATGATCATCCCCAGGCGGCTGTAGCGCATGAGGAGGAATAAACCAAGGAGCATGAGGCTGCCTAAAACGATAATGAACAGACGGTAGCTTGGGAAAGTGACGCCGACAATATTGATTGTCAGGTTATGCCCGCTAAACCAGGCCACCAGGTTCTCTGCTTTTCCAGGTTGTGCGAATAACGGAGGCACATCCATGGAATAAGCGATGGGATTCCACAGCAGTTGGACAACTTCACGAATAACGTATCCCAAGCCCAATGTGAGCAGCACAAGATAGAATGGCCGGGAATACAACGGTCGAATCAGGCTTACCTCTACCAGTGTACCCAGGCCGGCACCAACTCCCGCTCCAACCAAAAGCGCCAGGAAAAAGCGCAGGGTGCCATTCATTTTTAATACGGCAATACTGGCACTTTCCCGGAGGAAGATTGCTGCAATGGTAACCGCAAGTAGAATCCCCAACCGCACCCAGGGCGCCGCTTTTTTCGTATCGGGAACAACCTGTGTGTCATCCCCAGGCCTGGCTGCCGAGATTGCCAGCAGTAAACCGCTTAAGAGCATGAGGAACGGTCTTCTCCAGAAAATGGAGAAAACTTCCTGAGGCGAGGCTTCAGCCAGTGGGTTTCCAGCATTCATGGCAGTCACCATGGCGGTTTTTGCCAATCCCATTACATCAAATTTCCAAAAACCCAGTCCTATCAGGGCAAGAGCAACAACCACTAAAATCAAACTGAGGCTCTTTCGGCCTTTGTCTGCGATCTTCCATTTGCTGACTACCGAGATCCATAAGCCTGTTGTTGAAATTCCCGTCACAAATGCCAGGATTAGCGGCAGGAGACCAAACAGAAATGTCGGATTGGTATAGAATTGCCAACCCATGTAAGCGCCGAGCATGAACATGGCTCCATGGGCAAAATTCAAAACATCCATCAACCCGAAGATGATGGTCAAGCCTGCCGCCACCATAAAATAGAGGGCGCTTAGAGTCAACCCTGACAGTGCAGTGCGGATGAAACTTTCTGCTCCCATAAAACGGTAGCCCGCAATTCCCAGGAATACTATTACAGCGAGGATGATCAAGCCGGGGAGGATTCGTTTTAATGAAATTCTGCGAATCATTTTGCACCTCCGGACTTGCCAAGGCTGACGCCAAGGTATTCCTTGACCAGCTCTTCATTCTTTACCAGGTCAGCCATTTTCCCATTTTCTACTGATTTCCCGTCATCGATGATATAAAAATTGTCCCCTAATTGGCTGGCCATAATGAAGTTTTGTTCCACCAGTAGGATGGTTGTGGTCTTGCTCAATTCCTTGATCGCCACCATCATTTGTTCAATTAATATGGGTGCCAACCCTTCACTGGGTTCATCAATGAGCAGCAACTTGTTATCAGCCACCAGGGCCCGGGCTACTGCCAGCATTTGCTGTTGACCGCCGGAAAGGTGATCGCCTGGTAATTTATAAAGCCGCTTAAGGTCAGGGAACAAGCCAAAGATGAAATCGGATTTACGGTCCAGGTCGCCCCGTTTCTTCTCTGCAATCTTCAGGTTTTCCATCACCGAGAGGTTGCGGAAAACTGCCCGGTGTTCCGGAACATACCCAATACCCATGGCGGCGATATCATATGCACGCTTACCCTGTACTTCTTCGCCGTCAAAGATCACTTTGCCATAACGCGGCGGGGTTAATCCGATAATTGATTTTAACGTCGTGGTTTTCCCTGCCCCATTCCGGCCAAGCAGCACGGTGATGCTTTCACGCGGGACAGCGATGGTAACGCCCTCGAGGATGTGAAACTGGCCAATAAAGGTATGGATGGACTCAAGCATTAGTATATTTTCCACTCATGCCTCCTTTTTTCCGGTAATGTCGCCATACAATGCGCCCAGGTAGGCATCCTGCACAGCCTGAGTGTTGGCAATTTCCCGCGGTGATCCTTCTGCGAGTACATTGCCCAAGTGCATAACGGTTATGCGGTCTGAAATGCTCATCACCATGTCCATACGGTGTTCCACCAGAACAATGGTTTTGGTTCCCAGGTCGCGAATTTTCTGAATGATTTCCAGCAGTGCTGGAACCTGTTCGCTGGACATACCCGCAGTGGGCTCATCCAACAACAGCAATTGCGGGTCTGAAGCCAGCATGATGGCTATTTCCAATTTTCGTTTCTCACCATGCGAAAGATTTAATGCCAACGCTTCTTCTTTACCAATTAATCCAACGAGGTCGATTACTTCCTCTGAGCGTGCAAGATATTGTTTGAGGCTGCCGGCAGATTTAAAGAACTTCAGGGAATCTTTCCCCATCGCCTGGGCAGACAGGCGGATATTTTCAAGGACTGATAATGACGGGAAGATATTTGTGATCTGAAATGACCTGCCGATCCCTTCGTGGGCGATCTTGTGCACAGGCAAATGTGTAATATCTTTGCCTTTGAAAATCACCGAGCCGCGGGTTGGGCGCAGCACACCCGAAATCATATTGAAAAGAGTGGTTTTGCCTGCGCCGTTAGGACCGATAATCGAGTGCGTGGTGTGCTCCCGGATGGAGATGCTCACATCTTCCACAGCTACCAATCCGCCAAATTCCTTGCGTAAATTTCTCGCTTCAAGAAGGGGGTTATTTTCAGACGCCATCGATTTATCCTTATAAATAAACTTGGTAGGTAAGGATTTCTCAACCCTTACCTACCATTATGGATCACAACCAGATTATTTCTTGTTCATGTCGCAGCGGGCTGCGTAGTCACCAGCAAGAGTGCAGGGGACTCCTAATTCATCGAAAGCGCTCACGTAAATCGTCTCGAAGAATTTGTAATCGTTCTTGCCATCACCGTCGCTGTCTGGGTTGACATTGACGAGCTTGAGGATGTTCATCGGCTGCTCACACACATGATCGCCTGGGCGGATGTAGTAAGTGCCCTTGGGGCCTTCGAACTGCAGACCTTCAAGTGCGGGGATCATTGTATCGCCATCAGCCACACCAGCGGTCTTTTCGAGGGCTGCTGCTAAGGCAATTGCGGAAGCCATACCACCAGCGGTGAAGAGATCGGGGGGTTCGCCATAGAGTTCCATGTGGCGGGCTACAAGGAAGTCATTGACCGGGTTGGTGGGAACGGTGTAGTGGTAGACGTTCAAACCAACTGTACCCACAGCGTCCATATAGACGGCGGCGAAGGAGGCATTGTCACCAAAACCAGTAGAGACGGTCATCTTCTCAAGTGCGCCGAGCTCGGAAAGCTGTTTGAATAGCTGAACG
Source organism: uncultured Anaerolinea sp. (assembly GCA_964533735.1). Lineage (GTDB taxonomy): Bacteria > Chloroflexota > Anaerolineae > Anaerolineales > Anaerolineaceae > UBA6107. The sequence continues at coordinate 12,344 of CAZHMD010000031.1, forward strand.
TAGCCAATACCGGACCAGGTGAGGAAGAGGCATTCTGCGCCGGAATCCATGGCCTTCTGGATGTAAGCGGTGTAGTCAGTGGTGTCTGCGGGTGCAGGGATGGGTGTGGTAACGGTGCCGCCGTACTGACCAACTGCGAACTCGAGGGCTACTTCACTGCCCTGTCCAAATGCATTGTCGATGTAAATGTGGGCGAAATTCTTGCCAACATTTTCAACAAGGTACTTGGCTATGACCATGGTGTCATCATAGCTGGTGCGGGAGGTGCGGAAGACATACGGGTTGAAGCTCGCGCCGGTAGTGAAAGCAGAGGCGGCGGGGTCGATCATGAGGATCATTTTGTTCTCAAGAGCGACTGTGGTGAGGGCAACTGCAACAGCAGAGCTTACAGGTCCCTGCAGGATTTCAACGCCGTCCTTTTCGATTAGTTCGCGCGCCAAAGCAACACCTTTTTCAGCATTGAGCTCATCATCTTTGAGAATGACTTCCACAGGGCGGTTGGCGATAACCCAGCGGCCGTCAGCGTCCTTTTTGCCGCCGGAGGCATATTCGAGACCGAGGTCAAAACCGCGCTGCTGCTGCAGGCTGTAAAGAGACATGGCGCCGGAAACGGAACTGATCATGCCGATCTTAAGCACAGGACCCAGTGGGGCTTCGGTGGGGGCTGCGGTGGGGGCTTCTGTTACAACAGGAGCCTCAGTGGGGGCTGCGGTGGGGGCAACTGTCGGTTTCGCGCATGCGGTCAACAGCATGGCAAAAACCACGATAACACTTACAAGGGTAAATAACTTTTTCATTACATTCTCCTCCATCTAAATTTTAGACAAAATGAATAGGTGGTTCTTTCATTATCGCTTATTTTTTAACGATTTCACCTCCTCGGTTCCCGGTTCCGCCTCATTGGGGCAGAACCAGGGCTGGGATAAGCATTACTGCCTGCCCGGTGATAATCTGATTTTTATCCTGGTTAAAACAATTGGTACGAAAAGTTGCCAGGTGTTTTGCCGCATCAATCGCGGTCAATTCAAGGACCGTGTCGATGCGGTCGCCGCAGTAAACCGGCGCGAGAAACTCATATTGCATGGTGATGCATTGTGAACCTTCACCGGGGATGCGCGTGTTCAGCAATCC
>CAZHMD010000032.1:0-12873 GCA_964533735.1 uncultured Anaerolinea sp.
AGGGCTTTGCGCACGATCTTCACGCCGATCTGCTCATCTTCGGTATCCAGTTTGAGGTCATCCAGCACGACCATGGCGTTCAGCAGGGCAACACCACCACCGGGGACAATACCTTCTTCCACAGCGGCGCGCGTGGCGGAAAGGGCATCTTCCACGCGGTGTTTCTTTTCCTTGAGCTCGGTCTCGGTGGCAGCACCAACACGGATGATGGCAACTCCGCCGGAGAGCTTGGCAAGGCGTTCCTGCAGTTTTTCGCGGTCATAATCACTGGTGGTCTTGTCGATCTCCACGCGGATCTGCTCGATGCGTCCCTTGATCTGAGCTGCTTCACCCTTGCCGCCGATGATGGTGGTGTTGTCTTTATCGGCAGTCACCTTTTCGGCGCGGCCGAGGTCGGTGAGGGTAACGGTATCCAGCTTGCGTCCGGTCTCTTCAGAGATCACCTGGGCGCCGGTGAGCAGGGCAATATCCTGCAGCATGGCCTTGCGGCGGTCGCCAAAGCCGGGGGCTTTGATGGCGAGCACGTTGAGCATGCCGCGCAGTTTGTTGAGCACCAGGGTGGCCAGGGCTTCAGCGTCGATGTCTTCGGCGATGATCACCAGGTCACGTTTGCCGGTCTGCACAAGTTTCTCGAGCACAGGCACAATATCCTGGGCGGCGGAAATTTTCTTGTCGTAGATGAGAATGTAGGGTTCGGGGATGATGGATTCCATGTGTTCGGAATCGGTGATGAAGTAGGGGGAGATGTAACCGCGGTCGAACTGCATCCCCTCTACATATTCTTTTTCGAATTCCAGACCCTTGGACTCTTCGACGGTGATAACGCCGTCTTTGCCGACTTTGTCCATCACGTCTGCGATGAGTTCGCCAATGGAGGCGTCCTGGGCGGAGGTGGTGGCAACCGCGGCGATATCGGCACGGGTGCTGATGGGCATGGCGGCTTTCTTAATGGCTTCTGAGACCTTGTTGGTGGCGATCTCGATGCCGCGTTTCAGTAACATTGGATTGCCGCCAGCAGCGAGGGTTTTGAGACCTTCGGTGACGATGGAGTGCGCCAAAAGGGTGGAGGTGGTGGTGCCGTCGCCGGCGATATCGTTGGTCTTGGTGGCGGCTTCCTTCATCAACTGGGCACCCATGTTCTCAAACGGGTCTTCCAGTTCAATTTCCTTGGCAACGGTTACGCCATCATGCGTGATGGTGGGGGAACCGAATTTGCGGTCGATGGCCACGTTGCGTCCCTTGGGGCCGAGGGTGGTAACGACTGCGGCAGAAACAACATCAATGCCGTTCTTGAGCTTGCGGCGGGCTTCTTCACCAAAAATCAATTGTTTAGCAGACATAGAGGTTTACTCCTTATTAAAAATGGTTCTTTACTTTACGATCGCGAGCAGATCAGCTTCGCGCAGGATCAAGAGTTTCTTGCCGTCGATCTTGATCTCGGTGCCGCCATACTTGGCGAAGAGCACGGTGTCTCCCACAACCACATCCAGCTGGATGCGTTTGCCCTCGTCGTCGCGGTCACCAGGACCAACGGAGAGGACAACACCCTTTTGGGGTTTTTCTTTTGCGGTTTCGGGTAAAACAATTCCGCCGGCAGTAACGTCATTTTCTTCCAAGGGTTCAACCACAACCCTGCTGCCCAAAGGTTTCAAATTTAGAGCCATACTGACCTCCTGAAAAGGAATGAACTGAATTTTTTAGCACTCGTATGTAGGGAGTGCTAAAGTCACTTCCAATAATAATCGTGTTTGAAAAGTAAGTCAAGAGGGTTAAGGCAACTCTTATATATTTCTGATAAATGGTGAAGAGAGTCGAGAGGCGAGAGAAGAGAATCGTTAGGAACACAATAATTTAATTGGGGATTCCCCTTTAGGAGCAACGGGGACATTGTGCTTCGGGAAAAGCATCCTCGCAATGACAAGTTTTTAAAGCTCAGCCGCGGGGAGGTCGGGGGTGGGAGTATTCGCCTGGCGGGCGGCGATGCGGGCATCAAGTTCGGCGATCTCCTCAGGGGTGCGGAACTGATCGCCAAACGCTTTGTATTCCGGCCATTCCTCTTCGAGTTCGAGCAAGGCCTGGCGGAGCATCCACTGCGGGTCAAGGGTGGGGTCTGGGATGTGGGTATGGGTGCGGACGAGGCGGTTGATGGAGCCGGTGGCATTGGCGAGGGTGTTGAGGAGGGACTTGGCTTCATCGAGATTGTCAACCTCTGCGCCGAGTTCAGCGACCTTGCGGGAGAAGACGCGCATGACCTCGATCTCGTCTTCGAGGGAGCGGACGGTGGTTTCTTCGAGACCATCAAGTTGAGATTGGGGCAGGCGGCGGGCGTAGAAGCCGTGAGTTTTGGCGTTCTGGTTGCCAGGCTGACCACCCCGTTTTCGCTGTGGAATAATCTCATTGGCGGTTTCCGCTTTGGATTTCAGGGCGTGTTTGCGGGCATTCTGGTTGCCGGGCTGGGCGCCTTTATGTCGTTTAGGTTTAAGTGGATTGAAGTCTTGAGCGGATGCTTGGTGGGTCATTGTGAACAAGGTTACTCCTTTTTGGGTTTGGGGGAATAAGAGGTGAGAACGAATGGGATTCGAACTTAAGTTTCGAAAAGAAACGAACCTGAGAACGAATGAGGTGGTTGAGGAGGAACAGTGCCCGGGGAAAAGTGTGTTGTGTTAATAATATTGTTGCACTAAAGGCTGGAAATACAACTAGCCTGTTTGGCGAATTTTTAAGCCAAAACTTGCCAAATTGGCAAGTTTTTGAGGTTTTTTAAACTACACGAAATTGTGGAGCGTTGGGAACGCGCCCTAATCAATTCAAACTCAAAAGAAAGAGTAACCTCTCTATTTTTGCGATAATATTTGAATTATTCTACCTTTGATGTTATCGTAAACTGAACGCAATTTTACTTTAGCTTCGTCACTTAACAATGCCGTATGCATTAAGGCGTCTCTTATCGGTTTATATTCTTTGGAATTTCTTGATAAGCTTGGTTTATTAGCATCTGGATTTTTATCAACCAAATTCGCCAATCCATCCATATCTAAATAGCTCAAGTCGGATACTTTTTTACGAATTTCAATGCTAATATTCCCCCTAGCCTTACTTTCAATTTCTTTTGTTTTATATTTATTAAGATCTTTAAGTGCTTCAGGTGATAATGGTAACTTTGTATGTTCTACTAATTTTCGAATCAGATTTTCAGAAAGAAAACAATCAGCATAAGAACTAAAATTAAAACGTGCATCTTCGGAAAATGAAGTAATCCATTTATCGACCTCAGTTTGGTTACCTGAACCTGGTGGTAATCTATATTCTTCAGAAACTACATTATAAAGTTCCATTGATGTCCGCTCTTTTTTAGTAAGACGATCATTATCAGGATCGCCACTTTTTTTATGTTTTACCCTCCAGATATCCCAATCCTTCATTACTTCATCAATGATTATTTTTAATTCGTTTAAAAGTTTGGAGTATTTCGGGTCATCAGCAACAACGCCTTCTCTACTACTGGTAAATCGATCAACCTCGTCATCCAAATCATTGCAATGAATTTGCCCGTAAAGGTAACTTTCAACTACTCTTGCTGTTGGGATGTGCTTCAAAATATCTTTCTCTCGTAATCGACCATTTACAAAAAAATCAATTCCAACCTTTTCATCCTCAGAAATAACTTTTAAATCTCTTGGCTTTTCAACCGAAGCAATGAAACCAAAATATGAACCCCCATTTCTTATTTGTTTTTCTTCTAAGGGGGTTATTAAATCAATAAATGGATCAATAATTTGATTGATTTTCCATAAAAACTGAGTCTGTTTCGCTAGATCCGATAAATGAGTAACATCAATTTTTTCTTCGTTTAAATATATAGAAAAACTAGGATCTAGTAATGAAAAACGAAAATTTAAGGCAACAATTTTCTTCAAATAGTCTAAACTGTTTTTTATCCCATCATTAATGTTTACAAATATTAGCGCAGTACCATGAGTTAGATTTCTAGTGTAGATTTCAAATAAACTAAAATCAACTTTTCCTAGTTGATAATCTTGTGGCTTTAAGTCATCCGTTATAGCTTGGTCCAATCCGGAATTATCAATTATTCCACCTATAATCTCTTTATTTTGTTTTTTGGATATTACCGTAATCTTTTCAGCGCATGATAGTAAAGCCAACTTACCAATACCTTTTCTTCCAATAAACGGTCTTCCTAAAGCAGAGGTCAATTTACCGTTTTTCCGTTTCGAGTATCCAATTTTCAAGAATTTTTCTTGAAAATCATTATCATCCATCCCTGTTCCATCATCTACTATTGCAAAATGGTTATTTTTCTTTTCGATTACTATTCTAACTGTGTGAGCATCCGCGTCCCAAGCATTTGAAATAGCTTCCCCAAGTACAGTGACAAAACTGCGATATAAGTTCCTTCCCAAGTGATTTAATACACTCAAGGATATTGCAAATGTGAATTTTTTGTCAGCCATTTTCTCCCCCCAAATGAGCGATAATTGATTCGCCAATTACTATTCCCAACCTGACTGGAACGGCATTTCCTATGTGTGTCCCGAGCTGTGACATTGAGGTTTTCTCCTCATTTTCCGCGAATTTATAATCCAAAGGAAATGTCTGAAGCAAAGCCCCTTCTCTAAGGGTTAGAGCTCGATCTTGAACAGGATGGCCAAACCTTCCAGTTCCTAGGTTATAAAATTGAGTGGTAATTGTGGATGAGGGTTTATCCCATGACATGCGACCATATACTGATTTATATGTTTTTCCCGTTTTTCTTTTGTGACAGGGTAAAAGTAATCCTGCGTCCCAATCCATCCAAGTCCCATCTGGTTTTGAGGAGCTAATTCGTTTGAGATTTACTTCAGTCAGATTTCTTGCTTTGTGCAACGGGTCAGAAGCATTTTGTTCACCAGGTTTTACAAGGGGTAAATGCCCTATAGCATCTTTTAAAGTAACGTATGTACTTGGTGAATGTGATTTTTGGATTAATTTTATTGGTCCTAATTTAGACGCCAGTAAAACGAGCCTTCGTCTTTTTTGCGGTATCCCATAATCTGGGCAATAAACAATAGAATAGGTGACGTGATAATTTAATTTTGACAAAAAGGAGACGAAATCGATAAAGATAATTTGATTAGCCAAATTTGGTACATTTTCCATAGAAACAACGTCAGGATCAACTTCAGAAATTAATCTTTTAAACTCGTTCAATAAAAACCATTTATCACTCTTATCCTTATCCTTGTTTTTATTCGTATGCATCGAAAAGGGTTGACACGGAGCGCACCCAACAAGTACTTTAGTGATATTTCTGCCGCCCCAATACTTTTCTTTTAAATTAGCTCCTTTAATCTCAGCTATGTTTTTTGAAATGAATTCTGCTTTAACATTCTCTTCAAAAGCATATTTACAAGTGGAATCTAGATCAATACCTGCAACAACCGGAATTCCAGCTTCTTTTAAGCCGTAGGACAAACCCCCAATACCACAGAATAAATCAATTGCGGAAATTTTCAACATCAAATCACCTGTTAATTACCCCAAGTTGTATCATTGTTTGTTTTTCAAAATGGCAAGATTGGTAAACAATTCATTACTTATTTTTAACAAACAATATAATTCTTCCTTTTATTATGCACCATTTTTATGAATTAGCCTATTTTCTCCATCTCCTCTTTCATTCATTATCCCCGAATACCTCCAATTTGATTTAGGAACAAGAAGATGCGTCTTCATGGCAAATATATCCCCCTATTCAAAATTGAATTGATTTTAAGGCGAATAGCTCTTCACCCCTTCATTGGGCAAGTTTGGAACCCGCCCCTACGAGTTCAAATACGGACCGATTTTTACGATTCTTGATTCTCGACTCTCGATTCACGCTTCTCAGACTTTCTTACCCGTGATGGCACTAAAAAACGCAATTGAAAATAGGGAGGCAACGACAATGACGCCGAAGACGAATATGCCCGTCTTTTGCCCGGTTGCAGAACGCCCCTGCTTGGCTTGCGGCGTGGGGGTTTGCGACGGCGCCGGCCGCGGGGTGAAAGTGCTGCGGGCGGTGGGCGTTACGGTACTTGCGGCTGTCGGCGTTGCCGGCTGGGTGGCGCCCTTCTGGATGAGGAACTCCTGCCCGGTGTAGATATTGGTCGAGGGCAGGTTGTTCAGCTGGCGGATCTGGTCGATCTTGACGCCGTATTCAATGGCGATGCTCCACAGGCTCTGCCCGTTCTTGACCTCATGGATCACGTCGCCGTCCGGGCGGGCAGTGGCGCGCACCACCGGCATGACGTACTGCGAAACCGACAGCGCTGCCGCCGCCTGCGTGGCATCCCCGTAGACGGCCACGCCATTCAACGCAAGGGCGGTGAGCGTGGGGTAGGCATTGGGCTGCATCTGGGCGTTGCCGGTGCGCAGGGCGGTTTCAAGCACATAGAAATACACCGTCTGCCCCGCCTCGTCAACGGAGGTGGCAATGCCGGCGCCAATGTCGGAGCGGTATATAGAAAGCATCGTGTTCGTGTGAGGCTCATCCCCGCGCCACTGCTGCACTGCGTCCTGCACCGTCATGCCGGCGCCGGCCGTCCAGTTTTCCGAGCGGTAGCCATCGAGGGCGATATCGCCGGCCAGGGGATAGCCCAGGCTCATCAGCCATTGACCGAGGGTGAGGTTGCTCGGGCGCCAGTGCCCGGCGTTACCTGCGGCAATCCCATCCGCGCCTGTCTGCGCAATTTGCATCAGCGCAGGGTGAACGCTCAAGGCGCGCAAGCCGTTGGCGGTGCGTAACGCGTTGACCGCGGCGATCAGTTCCGCGGGCGTGGGCGGGGTCTGGGAGTTTGGGGTTCCAGACTGGGCATCCGCAACCTGGAATGAAAACAGGACGGCAAGAATGGTGAGGAGGAGCAGGAGTTTCTTGAAGGTGGGCATCGCTTGTGATTGTTTCGTTTGCAGCATGGACCGGGCATCTTGAATATCAACACGTTGCCTTTGATGTAGACACACTATTTATACAATATTCCATGCCAAAAGGTTGGGTGGGAAAAAGCGGTTGTGCAGTCGGTTGTTGGGGATTGCCGCGCCGCACAATTCGCGGCTCGCAATGACAAGAATGTGAGATTTGGTGTTTATGGTTTACGATTTACGGATTACGCGAATTTTGCGTCCCCGAGCGGTTGTTGCGAGAGGGACGGCTCTCGCTATTGATACCCGTAGAAGCCGCAGATGGCCACACCCTCATTGACGATACCCATGATGGTCACATCATTGCTGAACTGCGCGCGGATCTCGTCGAACACCTGCATGGCTTCATCGCAGTAGCCGTTGCTGTCCTGGTGCAAGCCGGCAAGCACCGAGCCGTAAATGTAATAGTAGATGGCGGTGTTGATCGTTAGGGGCAGCGGCTGGATGACAATATCCTCCACGTCCTCGGGAGAACATTCCGCGCCGCCGTTGCGCACCAGGCAGGACTCCTCAGGGGTGCAGCCGCGCACGGAGCAGCGCAGCGGCAGGATGGAGCCCTCGTAGTTGCGCGACTTGTAATACACCACTCCCAGCTGACCGTAAGAGGTGGCGTCGGTGGGGTTGAAGCTGACGGCTCGCAGCATGTTGCGCGAAGCCACCAGGAACTCACCCATCTGCACATAGGTATTGGCAATGGAGATGAGCGGGATGGGATCCTTGACGCCCAACTGGTCATTGATGCGCACCGCCCTGGCAAAGGCTTCCAGCGCGAGCTCGTAATAGTGATTGCGCTCCGCGGTGATCTCGCTCAGGTTAGCCAGCTTGCGCAGGTTCGCCCCGATGGAGATGTAGAGGAAGTTGAGGTTGGGGTTGATGTCGATGGCTTTCTGGTACTCCTCGACCGCCTGCTTGTAATTGGCGCTGGCTTCCTGCACGTAGCCGTTGACGCGGTGCACATCCATCAGGGTGGGGTCGCGCTCGAGCGCCTGGGTGATGTACTGGTCCGCCTGGGCATACTTGAGCTGGTCGATGAGCAGTTCGGCGTAATACGCCAGCGCCAGCGCGTTGGAATTGTCGTACTGCAGCGCCTGGATGGCTGCCTGCTCGCCTTTGATGAGGTAATCCGCCCAGTTCTCCCCCGCGATGGATGAAATGGCGTACCAGTCCAGCGCGAAGGCTTTGACCGCGTAGAGCATACTGTTTTCGGGGGCGATCTCCAGACCCTTCTCGATGGAGGCAAACGCCTGCTCCAGCCGGGTCTTCTTGCCGGCATCCGTGGTGATCTGCGAGGTGGAGTACACCTGGATGCGCGCCAGATCCGCCCAGAGGATGGGGTTATTGGGTTCGATGACCAGCGCGTTCTGGTAGGCTTCGATGGCCTTCTCGAGGTTGCCCGCCTGGAAGTGGGTATCGCCTTCAAGGGTGTATGAGTTGAGGGTGCGCGTGGGTGTGGGGGTAGCCTGCAGCAGCGGCGTGATCTGCCCGGAGGAGATGGAGCGCAGGAGGAAGAGCAATCCCAGCAGCACCATCAATCCAATGAAGATACGCACCGGGTTGGAGGATTTGCGCGGTTTGCTGAACAGGTTGCGTTCGCCGTTGTAATCGATCATGGGTCAACCAGAGAGGCTCACGGCTGCGGGGTGTTCGTGGGGGTAGTGCCGGTGGGGGTGGGCGCGGGCAAATCAGATTTACCCTCGCGGGCAAGGCGCTCGCAGATGTTGATGATCTCCTGGGCGTTGAAGGTGGCGATCTCATCATTGCGCAGGTTGGTGGCCACCGCCTGGGCGAGCTGCAGCCCCTCGTTGCACTCACCGAGCTTGGCAAGCACCAGGCCGTAAGTGTAATAGAACTGTCCCACGAAACCGTAATCCAGGGGCAGACCTTCAACCACCTCACCGGTTTTGGCGGTTCCGCCGGTGACCGCCAGGCGCAGCACATCCAGCGCGTCGAGATACTGCTGCTGGCGGTAGTAGACCAGACCGAGGAAACCGTAAAGCGTGGGGTCCGAGGGGTCATCCGCCACGGCAGCCTCGCCATACTGGATGGCTTTGGCGTAATCGCCATTCTGGGCATAGGTGCGCGAGATGAGCAGTTCGGGCATGGGGTCGGTGGGGTTGAGCGCGTTGGCTTTGGAGAATTCCGTGATGGCCTTATCGTAGGCCTGGGTGGCGCGGTAGTTGCGCCCGAGTGCCAGGTGCAGGTCGGCAATGTTGGGGTTAATGGCGACGGCAGCTTCAAATTCCGTCACGGCCTCGGGGTAGTTGTCGGTGTATTCCAGTACAAACCCGCGCCCGCGGTGAGTCTCGAGTCCATTGGGCGCGAGAGCTATGGCAGACTTGGAAGCATTGATGGCGGCGTCCAGGGTATTCATGTCTCCCTGGTTAAGCTGAAGCATATAGATGTAGACCTCAGCCAGGTAGCCGTAAGCGGCGGCGTTGTTGGGGTTGGTGGCAATGGCGTCCTGCAGGAAACCTAAGGCCATTACATTGTCGCCGGCCAGGCCGTACGTCCATCCACGCAGCGCCATGGCGGTATCGTTGGTGGGATTGATGAGGAGCGCATTCTCGGCATTCTTGATGGCTTCATCGTAAAAGCCCATGTAAGCATTGAGGCGCGAAAGCGCGATGAAATTGCTGGCGTTCTTGGGGTCGGCCATTACAGCCTGGTTGTAAGCCTGGATGGCAAGCGGATACTTGCCTTCACTCTCCAGCGCCTGCGCGTCGGTCACGAAGGACTCGGCAGGCCTGGTGGCGGTTGGGGTGGCGCCGAACAGGGTTGGCATGGTCGGCAGCACGAGCCGGTTAACGAGGATACCGGTACCGATAACTGCCAGCAGGGCAATCACGCGAAACGGATTTGCCCGCCGGCTCTTCTTTTGCATACTCCATTTGGAACCTTTGATATACATGGAATTCATCTTACCAATGGAAGGGAGGGTCGTCAAGGCAGGGGCACAACAGCAAAACGCAGTGTGAAAGGAAGAGCAAGAGCGGCAGACACAAATCACTTGCCTTCTGCAGCGCTTTTCGCTAGAATGAAACCATGCAATTTGACATCTTCACGCTCTTCCCCGAAGTGATCACCCCATACCTCAACAGCAGCATCCTGCAGCGCGCGCAGGAGAACGCCCTGATCCATATTGACCTGCACAACATCAGGGAGTATACGCACGACAAACACCATGTGACCGATGACGCGCCCTACGGCGGCGGAGGCGGAATGGTGATGAAGCCTGAGCCGATCTTCGAGGCAGTGGAAAGCGTGCTGGGCGTTCCGCCGGTGTGCCCGGTGATCCTGATGTCCCCGCAGGGGCGGCCATTCACCACCGCCATTGCGCGCGAACTGGCAGCCCTGCCGCGCATCGCGCTGCTCTGCGGGCGCTACGAGGGCGTGGACGAACGCGTGCGCGAACACCTGGTGACCGACCAGATCTCGATGGGCGACTTTGTGCTCACCGGCGGTGAGCTGCCGGCCATGGCAGTGGTAGACGCGGTGACACGCTTCCTGCCGGGCGCGCTGGGTGACCCAGACGGCGCCAATGACGACTCGTTTGGTGACGGTTTGCTGGAATACCCGCATTACACCCGCCCTGAGGAATTCCGCGGGTGGCGTGTGCCGGAGGTGCTCCTCTCGGGCAACCACGCGCTGATCGCCAAATGGCGCAAAGAGCAATCGCTGGCGCGCACGAAGAAACACCGCCCTGACCTGTTGAAACCCTAGCAGCCTAGCGGCTGCTGTCATCTAAAACCTATCTTAAAGGAGCAAGTCATGGAAAAGAGAGCATTTCCCTGGAAGCGCACGTTCCTGGTCGGCTTTGGTTTCTTCGGCATCAGCATTCTCTGGCCGATCTTCAACCAATGGGTACCGCTGATCCTGCAGGTGGGCAACCCTGAGTTCAACGCGACGGTGGCCAATTTCGTAGGCTTCGGGCTGGGACCCGCCCTGGCGATGTTCATCATGACCTGGGATAACATCATCAACATCTTCGTGCAGCCCTGGGTGGGCAACCGCAGTGACCATACCTGGAACCGCTTCGGCAGACGCAAGCCGTGGATCCTTTTGGGACTCCCGATTGCATTGCTGGGGTTCGTCTCCATCCCACTGGCGCAGTCCGTGCTGGCAGTGGCAGCCTTCATCCTGGTGACCAATTTCGGTATGGCACTCTTCCGCTCGCCGGTGGTGTCGTGGCTGGGCGACCTCTTCCAGCCGCAGGAACGCAGTAAAGCCAACGGCGTGATCAACCTGATGGGTGGCGCCGCGGGCGTGCTGTCTTACGTATTGGGCGGATTGATCTACAACTCCTTCGGCAGGAATGGACCGTTCATCGCCGGGGCGATCACGATGGTGGTGGCATTGACGGTTGTGTTGATCTGGGTCAAGGAACCTAAGGACCGCTTCACGGATGTAACCGCAGATGGGACCAGCAAGGATGACAGCGTTAAAGGATTGATCCCGAACCTCAAGTTCGTGTTCTCCAACAAAGATAAATCCGCACTGTTCATTCTGCTGGCGATATTCTGCTGGTTCACCGGATTCAATGCCATCGAAACGGGGCTATCCTCCTTCGCGGTGTTCAGCCTGGGCATCAAACCCGGAACAGCTTCGATCGTGGCTTCTGTGGCAAACCTGTCCTTCCTGGCGTTCTGTATCCCGGCGGGGTTCCTGGCCGGCAAGCTTGGCCGCCGCAAGACGATCATCTGGGGACTGCTGGCACTGTTGGTGATCTTCCTGGTCAGCTTCCTCTTCGTGAAAGGATTGATCTCCTTCGTCATCATCCTGGTGCTGGTGGGGTTCTTCTGGTCTTGGGTGAATGTGAACAGCCTGCCGCTGGTGTACGATCACGGTGATGAAAAACGCATCGGAGCGTATACAGGGCTGTATTATTTCTTCTCCCAGACTGCTGCAGTGCTTGGACCAACCCTGGGCGGATTACTCGTTGAAAATATGAAATTCAACTACAGCGTGCTCTTCATATTCGGGGCGGTATTTATCTTCCTGGCGTTCCTTTCAATGCTCAAAGTAACCGATAAAGCACATAACGAGAAACTACGGCTGGATGCTGAAGCAAAAGCAGCGGGATAAATCCCCATCACTTTAGATCAAAAAAGCCGGATTGATACAACCTCCGGCTGTTTTTTATCTTTACGGAATTTCTCGTACCCTTACTACTTGCATTGACAATACAATACAGTTATACTAAATAGGTACGTGGGAATATCCCACAAAACCACCATCTCTGTAGGAGGAGAAAATAATGTCCAAGAAACTGTTCGTAATTGTTTCAGTTCTTTTGGTTGCCGTGTTCGCGTTGAGCGCTTGCACAACGCCGACCGCTGCACCAACCGCTGCACCTGTTAAGACTGAAGCCCCCGTCGTAACAGAAGCACCGACCGCTGCACCAACCGAAGCCCCCAAGTTCAAAGTCTGCCAGATCACCGATACCGGTGGTATTGACGACAAATCCTTCAATGCTACCGCATGGAAGGGTGTCGAGCAGGCTATCGCTGAACTCGGAATCGAAGGCAAATATCTTGAATCCAAAGAAGTTGCTGATTACGAGAAAAACCTGAACGCTTTCATTGAAGAAAAATGCGACCTGATCATCACTGTTGGTTTCCTCATCGGTGATGCAACCAAAGCCGCAGCAGAAGCAAATCCTGAAACCAAGTTCTCAATCGTGGACTATGCTTATGATCCTGCAGTCCCCAACATTGTTGGACAGGTTTTCGAAACTGACGAAGCCGCATACCTCGCTGGTTACGCAGCCGCCGCACTCACCAAGACCGGCAAAGTCGGTACATTTGGTGGTCTTCCCATCCCCACAGTTACCGTCTTCATGAAGGGCTTCGCCGAAGGCGTTGCCAAATACAATGAAGTTAAGGGAACCGCAGTGGAAGTTCTTGGTTGGGATCTGAC
>CAZHMD010000033.1:0-11377 GCA_964533735.1 uncultured Anaerolinea sp.
CAACTCCTTCTCGCTGAGCTGCGAAAGGGCAATTTCGCGGTAGGTCTCACAGGTTTTAAGCAACTCTTTATGGGTTCCTTTTCCGACGATCTCGCCTTCATTCATGACGATAATCTGTTCGGCGTTCTTGATGGTGGCAACGCGCTGGGTAACGATGATCATGGTGCTGTTGCCCGTTTCCTTTTTCAATGCCTTGCGCAGCGCCAGATCGGTTTTAAAATCCAGCGCAGAGAGGCAGTCATCGAAGATGTAGATGGCGGGTTTCTTTACCAGCGCACGCGCAATGGCCAGGCGCTGCTTCTGCCCGCCGGAGACATTGATGCCTCCCTGGGAGATCTCCGCTGCCATGCCCTCCGGATTGGCATTAATGAACTCGGCCGCCTGGGCAATTTCAGCTGCACGGGAAAGCGTCTCGGGTGAGGCGTCTTCGTCGGCGAAACGCAGGTTACTCTCGATGGTGCCTGAGAAAAGCAGCCCGCGTTGTGGGATATAGCCGATCTTGTCCCGCAGGTCACTCTGCTTCACCTGGCGGATATCGACACCATCCACGAAGATGGCGCCTTCGGTCACGTCAAAGAAGCGCGGGATGAGATTGACCACGGTAGACTTGCCCGAACCTGTAGAACCAATGATGGCGGTGGTTTCACCCGGTTTGGCAGTAAAGTTGAGACCGCACAACACGTTCTCTTCAGCATCCGGGTAGCGGAAGGAAACATCCCTGAATTCCACCAACCCATTGGTTTTGGTATCGAAAGTCCGGGGCGCGGGGGGATCAACAATGGTGGCATCCACATCCAGGACATCAGCGATGCGGGATGCGGAAACTGAAGCGCGCGGCAGGAAGATGAACATCATGGACATCATGAGGAAGGAGAAGACCACCTGCATGGCGTACTGGAGGAAGGCCATCATATCGCCTACCTGCAGTGAAGATTGCGCCACCTGGTGCGCCCCCACCCAGATGATAAGTACGGAGAGACCGTTCATCAACAACATCATCAAGGGCATCATCACCACCATGACGCGGCTCACGAAGAGGCTGTTGCTGGTGAGGTCCTTGTTGGCTTTATCGAAGCGCTCAAGTTCAAACGCCTGGGTGTTAAAAGCCCGAATGACCATGATACCGGAAAGCGCTTCGCGGGTGACCAGGTTGAGGCGGTCAATAAGGCTTTGGATGCGTTTGAAGCGCGGCAGGGCAATGATAAACACGGTGACAATGAGGGTGAGGAGAATTCCGACCCCCAAACCAATGATCCAGGTCATGGAAGGACTTTTATCCACAGCGCGGATGATGGCACCCACCGCAATGATGGGCGCGTAGAAAACCATGCGAATGATCATCACCAGGGTGGTTTGCAGCTGCGTAACATCGTTAGTTGAACGGGTGATAAGCGAGGCGGTGGAGAACTTTTCAAACTCGGCTTTCGCGAAACTTTCCACCTTGGTGAAAACGTCGCGGCGCAGGTCGCGCGCCACCCCGGCAGCGGTCCGCGACGAAAGCAGCCCAACGGCGATGATGGCTGCCACAGAGAGCAGGGTCACCAGGATCATGATGCCGCCGATGCGCCAGATGTATGCGGACTGCACTTTGCTGGTATTGACCCCCAGGGCGGTGTATTCCGCCTTGATGGCAGCGGCAGCCGCCTGGGTGAGCATTTTGGCATCCATAGTAGAAAATTTCTCATTGACAGAAGAAGTCATCTGCTGCAATTGCGCAGGGGGAATGCTGGAAATGAGGGTGAATACGTCCATGCCGGCAGGAATTTTGGTGAGGTCAAAACCGGTGTTCGCGCCCATGGCAGCGGCTGCCTCAGGGTTGACCGCCGCCTGCTGAATGGCGTAAACCACCGTGAGCGCTTTGCCCATGATGGGGTTGAGGACGGATAGGGTGGTGTCTTCCACTGCATTCAAGATATAAACAGGTTGCTGTGCCAGTGCCGGGTATTGTTCGACCCGGGCGCTGAAATCTGCGGAAGCGGTATCGATGAGGGTATAGTTGGCCAGCACTTGTTCTTTTTCAGCGGCGGACATGAAAAACATTGCTTTATCCATTTGATCCTTGCGGATGGCTGAGGGAACGGCGCTTTCAATTCCACCCTGCTGGATACCCACGTTGACGATCTCGGACATGTAATTGGGCAGTGCCAGATCCGCCATCGCCTGAACAAACAACAGCGCGATAGCAGCCAGCAGCAGCCAGGTATACGGTTTAAGATACTTGAACAATCGAAACATCTGCGGTGACCCCTTTCTATGCTTTGGTTACACCCGGAAGACAGTGCTGCCCGTCCTGGTGGGAAGTGAAAATGGAGCGGCGGAGTTTTTCCAGCAGGGTGATCATGTGCTGCTTCTCCGTGCTGGTTAACACAGCGGTTAAGCCATTGATGAGCCTTACACGTTCCGGCATGCTGGTGATGATGCGCTCGCGACCCGCAGGGGTAATGCGGATGTTGAACCCGCGTTTATCCTCCGAATCGATGGTGCGCTCGACCAGCCCCTGTTCCTCCAGCCCGTTCAAGAGCGAGCTGACGGTATTCTTTTTTACATTCTGGTAATGGCTGAGGCGGGTGGGTCTGATCCCCTGGTGGTTGCCTCGTTGCTCTTCCGCCAGCAGGCGCATGAGGATGCCCATACGCGGTCCGGAGAGGTCGGCCAGCTGGGGAGATTGGCTCAGGCTGGCATCAATGAAATGCACCGTCATGCGCATGAGGTTTACCATTTCCAGGGACTCGATCGGTTCTCCGTCTGCCATCTGCTCCAGGTGCGCCCGGAATCGGGCGTGGACTTCATCGATATTTTGCGTTTTGTTTTCTTTCATGATTTCCTTTATGATAGTACTAATTAGTTCGAGGTCGAACTATACTACCTGGAACCAGTTTTGTCCAGAGGAAAATCGATATTCTGAGAAAAGATTAATACTATGGCAATATGGGGAAGTCTGTTAAAGAATAAAGGAGATTGCCTTATTTGGCAGTCTGATAAAGAATAAAGGAGACTGCCTTATATGGCAGTCTGATAAAGAATAAAGGAGACTGCCTTATAATATAATTTCTAAAACCGGAATAAGGGAGTCTTGATGCCACTGCTTACAAAACACTACCAGAAGAGAACAATTATTACACTGCTGCTGATCCTCAGTGTTTTCACGCTCAGCGCCTGTTCGCTGCTCTCCACACTGCGGAGCAGGGTCGGCGGATTACTCAACCTGGCCACCCCCACCCCCGTGGATCCAGCACAGGCAGTGGCAGCGCTTCCGGATGAAAAGATCATTGAGGGCATCCAGGAGGCAGTGGACACCTATGCCCGGGCATACAACAACAATGACCTGGAGATGCTGCAGAGCGCGGTGGATCCCGAGAACCTGCCCTTCAAGCGCCTGGTCACCAGCCGCTTTACCGAGCTGCAGTCTTCCATATATGCTTCTTATATTAACGAGAATTATTCAGTCCAATCGATCCAGCGTATGCCGCTGGGATTTGTGCTGGCACACCTGATCAGCGATGGCGCCTACGCGCATGACTGGCTCTTCCGGCAGTACGAAGGCAAATGGGTACTCTCAGAGCCAACGGAGGCACAATTCGGCAAGCCCACCGATAAGGAAACCGAGCATTTCATTTACATGCTCTACCCATGGTCCGAACAGATGAATGAGCAGATCATCGGCCTGATGGAAAATGCCGCCGTGCGCGTGGAAAACAAGCTGGGTAAACTGCCCCCTGAAAAAGCCCGGGTGGAGGTTCTCCCCGGTTACAGCGCGGACCCCTTTGCTGACCCGAATTCGCTGGCGTATTACCAGACCGGCAGCACCGGCGAACTGGACAAAATGGTGATCTTCAGCCCCAATTCATATTCCTTCGGCTGGTACTACGAGGATGAAGGCTGGACTGGAGAACTGGAAAGCACCCTGGTGCACGAATACACGCACATGACCCACCAGCGCGCTTTTGGAAAAGCCGGTAAATTGCTGGATTGGTTCAGCGAAGGACTGGCGGAGTTTGTAAGTGACAGCCCGCGCTATTACGAGATCAGTGATGTACCGGATGACCAGCTCATCCCCATCCTGGATACGAGCGTGACGATTAACCAGCAGGACCTGGGGCACATTTACCTGTTGGAAAGCGACATCTCCCTGGCGTACGCTGAAGCGGAATCCCTGATCATGTTCATCGACCAGAAATTCGGCGGCATGGATGGTGTATGGGCATTTGCCAAAGCACACGATGAGCATCAAAACTATGATGAAGCGCTGCAAGCCGCGTTCGGCATTGACCTGGCCACCTTTGACAGTGAATGGCGCGCCTGGCTGCGCAGCGATCTGTTAGCCAATTAGGGGAACCCGCAGGGAGTGAAATTCGTCTAGAAATTATTGGGGGCAATTCGTGAATTAATTTGCAGGGGTAATTCGTGAATTACCCCAAAAGAGGAGAAAATGTGAAAACAATTAAAATTATCACCCCCTTGATCCTTTTGACTTTCATGCTTGCTGGCTGCGGTAATGTCACACCTGCCGCGCTGCCTACCCCCACACCCACCTATATACCGTTCATCCTGCTGCCGACGCAGGAGCCTACGGTTCAACTGCCCACCATCACCCCGCAGCCCGGGCCTACCGCCACAAGCAGACCGTTTGATGCCATCAAAGCGACTGTAAATGTCGAAAACCTCAAGCTCCGCAAAGGTCCCGGCTTTATGTTTGATACGGTGCGTACCTATGATATCGGTGAACTGGTGGCAATATTGATGCGTGAACCCGGCAACAACTGGGTGCTGGTGCAGACCGCCGATAACCGTTCAGGCTGGATGAACGTTAATTATCTATCGTTCACCGAAGATATGGCGCTCCTGCCTGTGATCACCGTAACCGGTGTGCAAACCATCCGGGGGCGGGTGCTGCGCACAGACATGGCTCCTGCCACGAAGATCGGTGTGAGCATTGCCAGGGTAATCGATCCCGGCCCGGACTTTCAGGATCAAACGATGACCAACGCTTCTGGAGAATGGTACCTCTACCTGCCCCTGGAGCTGAGGGGAGATTGGGTGATCGGGGTAAATGCTTATTCCCCGGATAGCAACGCAGTCGATTCTTCCGGCAACCTGGTGGGGGGCTTACCCGGAGCGCAAAAGATCACCCTGCCGCTGCAGGCAGACGTTAGCTTTGAGTTTGCGTTAACAAAATGATGTTAACAGACGCTCAACTCCTGCAAGCTTACGACCGCGAAGTACGCCGCGAGTGTGAATGGACGCGCATGCGCCGCGAGGTGGTGCCCAACATTGTGCGGCATGTATTAACCGGCGCCGGTTCCGGCGGCGGACTGGTGAGCTGGTCTGACCTCACCGCTGAGAATGCAGATGCTGAGATCGAAAAGCAGATCGCTTATTTCAGCACGGTCAACAGCGGCTTCGAGTGGAAGTATTACGCGCATGATCAGCCGGATGACCTGCCCCAGCGCCTGCTGGCGCATGGGTTTAAGACCGAGGGTGAACTGGAAGCCATCATGGTGGCGGAAATGAACGCCCTGCCGGAGGATTATTGGACGATGGATGTGAGCGCCGTGCAGCGCGTGACCACTGCTGAAGAGGTGGACGCCATTGTGCGCATGGAATCCGAGGTGTGGCAGGAAAACATCAGCGGGTTCAGCGCCGGCATGAAGTACGACCTGGTGCATCACCCCGACCACCTGAGCGTGTTTGCCGTGTGGGATGGCGAGCGTGTGGTGAGTGCCGCCTGGACGCATTATCTTATTCCGACCGAATTCGCTTCGTTCTGGGGCGGATCGACCCTCAAGGAATACCGCAAACGCGGCTATTACACCGCCCTGCTGGCTGTGCGCGCGCGTGAAGCGCGTGAACGCGGCTACCGCTACCTGCAGGTGGATGCCAGCCCGGAAAGCCGTCCGATATTGGAAAAACATGGCTTCAGGTTCCTGGGGTTTTCCACCCCGTACGAGATCGAATTCTAAAGCAGGCGGGCATTTCGCCCGCTGCTGTTCATCCCTCCCTGGCTCACAGTAGAATATCGGGGTATCCCGTGCTATACTATTTATGCCTTAATTTATCTTAATTATCTAATAATTAGGCATAAAGGAGATAAGGTCATGAAAAGATCAGCGAGGTCAGTTTTTTTTGTTCTTGTTTTGGTAACGGTGCTCTTAACCAGCTGTACGCAGCCAACCCCGACCCTCACTGCCGCCTTCACTCCCGAACCCATTGTAGACACCCCCACCGCAGAAGCCACCCTCCCCCCGGCACCAACGGAGGTCATTTTACCCGGCGTTGAAGTGATCCCGGCGGGTACCCTGCGGGCAAGCATCCCCTGGCTGCCTATGGAGAACACCGCCAGGCCGACGAGTATTTACTATTTATTTAACCTTTCAAAACCACCTTTCACCAACGTACTGGTGAGGCAGGCTTTTGCCGCAGCCATTGACCGCGAAGCCATCGCCCAAATCGCCAGGGACGGGGGCGCCACCGATTCCAGACCCGCGACGTCGTTCACTCCCCCGGAAACGCTGGGAAGAGATCTTTTCAATGTGGTGGGCGTGTCTTTCAAACCTTCCGACGCGCGTGACCTTTTAAGCCAGGCGGGTTATACCGACCTGAGCACTTTTCCTACCATCACGCTGATGACCAACCGCGGCGTTGATGAGCTCAACATCAAGCTCAGTGAAGCCTTGATCAGAATGTGGGAAATTCACCTGGGGATTAAGGTACAGCTTGAAGTGGTACCGAAAGCCTATTTTGACCGCGTTAAGACAGACCCCACGGAAATTTACTGGTCCGGCTGGTCGGCTGATTATAACGACCCTGACGATTTCCTGCTGGAGAACTTTCATACCGGCTCTCAATACAATTACAACAACTTTTCCATCGTTGAATTTGATAACCTGGTCGACCAGGCGGCTGATGCCACCGACCCGTTAACCCGCCAGGACCTGTATATCCAGGCGGAGCGCATCCTGTGCGAGCAGGAAGTGGCGCTGATCCCGCTCTACTTCACCACCGCCAATATACCCTGAACCTGCCGCATGCAGGTTGATTTCATTTTTATTGATGCTCCGGAGAAACACCCGGAGCATCAATGGCATAATGGTCCTGCATAGGGGTTTCACACACACTGAGAAGGGGATTACCGGATGTTTTGATTTCAAAACTGGTGCATAATTATGGGGGAATTCATCAACCGGGGTTGGAGGGAAAATGACAAAAAATCTGATCATCCTGGAGGGCAGCCCGCGCAAGAAGGGCAACACCTGTACCCTGGCAGCGCAGGCAGCCATGTCGGCTGTGAATGCCGGCGCCGCGGTGGAGACCTTTCACCTACACACGATGAAGATCAGCCCATGCAACGGCTGTGACGGCTGCAAGCGCAAGGGAGTTTACTGCACCACGCAGGATGATATGCAATTGATCTACCCGAAGATCCACCAGGCGGACGCACTGCTGCTGGCAAGCCCGATCTACTGGTTCAATTACACGGCGCAGCTGAAGACGTGTATGGACCGCCTCTACGGGTTGTGGAATATGGACCACGACTTCTTCCGCGGCAAGGCGGTGGGCGCTATCCTGGCGTACGGGGATGTGGACCTGTACATCTCGGGGGGGATCAATGCCATATCTACACTGGAGACCAGCTTCCGCTTTATGCAGGCGCGGGTGGCCGGCTGGGTATACGGCTCGCTTTCGGACGTGGGCGACGCGCAGAAGCACCCAGAATTAATGAGCGCCGCGGTGGAATTGGGGAGGAAACTGGTGGAAATGGGGAGTTGAAACAATTGCCGCAATCCAGTGATGGTGTGAACTTGTGTTTGAAAACAGGCGGTTTTAAGATAATATTAATAGAGGCTCTCGCACGGGGGGATAAGTTATTACTGCATGACCCTTTTTCTGAGCGGTGAAAGGAAAAACCATGGGGACTGAAAGAAGAATCAGCAACCGGCGTAAATTTGGCTACTACATGCCCGTCTTCGACAACGACACGCAAAAGGTCGTCGGGTATCTTTCGGATATCAGTTCCGGGGGATTTAAGCTTGAAGGCCAGAAAAGCCTTTCAACCAATACCGTTTATCATCTGCGCCTGGATCTGACTGCTGAATTATCCAAAAGGTCGTCGATCATGTTTTTTGCCAAAGTGATCTGGAGCCAGCCTGATCCGCTTTCTCCGCTGGAATTTATTCACGGTTTCCAGATTGTGAACATCAGCCCGGAAGAGCAAGCCATCTTTGAGCGCATCGTGGCAAAGTACGGCGTGGCTGAAAGCAAGTGGGGAGTCAGCGGGCAGTGAAGTGGTTTTTTGAAGCATAATTAGGTGGGGAGAACCTCTTATGAACACTCTTTACAACGGCAACGATCTGAAAAGGCTGCGTTCCTCAACTAAATAAACTATAGCTCATTTAGCCTATATTATTAATATATAGCGTTTTTGGGCTATATTAATGCGATTGTTCACAATTGATTTTATAGCCTATAGTGGCTATAATGGGTTAATATAACCTTTTTAGGCTATAGTGTAATTGGACAATGTAATATCTTCCAAAAAAATGAGGAAAAATGACAAATGAATCGATAACACCAAATAGAGTAGTGGCAGTTTTAACTGGTGATATTGTGAAGTCCTCTTTATTGACCGGGGAACGCCGGCATTTTTTATATGAATCCCTTCAGAAGGTATCAGAATTAGTTAAAGATAAATATCCAAATGATGTGCTTTTTGATCTGGCCAAATTTAGAGGCGATGGTTGGCAACTCCTTATTAGCAATCCACAAAAGGGATTCGAAATCGGTCTTTTTATACGTACTTATATTCGTTATAAATTCAAGCCTGAGAAACTAGATACCAGAATTGCTATTGCTGTAGGAAATATCGATTTCATTCCTGAGAATAATGTTTCTGAGGGATACGGTAGCGCCTTTTCTGAGTCTGGCAGATTACTTGATTCTATGAAAAATCAACGTATGATTTTTGGTTTTACTCTAGAAAATGAGAGTTTGAGTAACAAGTTAGTAACATCTTTAATAAAGACACTCGATGCACTTGTTACTAGCTGGACTACTCCGCAATGCCAAAGTGTATTTCAAGCTCTTCAAGGTTTTACACAATTGGAAATAGCAAAGCAATGGGATCCAAATCCAATTTCCCAGGCTTCAGTGGCAAATCATTTGAAATCAGCAGGGTGGGATCTGATTAATAAAAGCAATGAATTCTTTGCAGAAATGATGATCTACCATATAACAAATACATATAGAGGATAAACTGAAAATGTTAACTCTACAACTCTCGATAACTTTACTTCTGGCGCATTTGATCAGTGATTTTCTTCTGCAACCGCTATCGTTGTTGAAGAAAAAGAAAAATATATTATGGATAGTAATCCATTGCCTGATCCACGGGATTAGCGTTTACCTGTTGCTTGGAATTTGGGCAGAATGGCTGGTGCCGTCAATTATCATACTGAGCCATTTCGCAATCGATTCAGTAAAAATCCGCCTTAAAAAGGTCGATTTAAGAGTTTTCCTGATCGACCAATTCATCCACCTTGTTGTTCTGGTAATGTTGATGTTATTTGTTTTGAACCCGAAGGGTGTGACGCCAACCTGGTTCCAGCTCTTTGATGGATGGGCAGTGATTGCCATCTACCTTACCGCGATCCTGTTGCTAGTGCCGGCGGGTGGTACATTGATCGGTTACTTTGTCCAACCTTTCCAAAACCAGATCCGCTATCAACTAGCCACAAAAGGATTGGAAAATGGCGGAAAGGTGATTGGCTGGCTGGAACGAGTGCTCATTTTTATTTTTGTTCTCGTGGGGCAGTACGCGGGGGTGGGTTTTCTAATTGCAGCCAAATCCATATTTCGATTTGGCGAACTCAAGGAGAACCAAAACCGCAAAGAGGCGGAATACATCATCATAGGCTCATTCGCGAGTTTCCTTTACGCGATCCTAGTGAGTTTACTGGTGAAGTGGGCGCTTGGTGTTTGAGCGAGTATTGGATAAGATTTCGGGGGTGGGTTGTCTTCATCTATACGATGAATTTTAAGGATATTCACGATGATAAGCAGAAAAACCACACTTCAACTATCTGAGATTCTTACAAGCCTATTCTATACAAGTTCAAATGTATCAGGTTACCAAGAAGTAAGAAGAAAATATGCAACGAAAAATGAAAATTTATATGAGTTCCTTTATGTAAGAAATTATGATGGTTGGTTTTGCAATCAGGCACGATCAATGGGGAGTTGGGGTTACACGTATGAAAATGCCACGAGACAACTCAAAGACTTCTTTTTAAAACTTCACACGGGAGAATCACTCGCATCTGGAACCCCTGATTATACGTGGGATCAGAGGGCAAAACTAGGTCAACAATATCTCTATAATCTCGCAAAAGATATTTTAGATTATTCTGAGACTCCAATAGAAAAACATGAAGCTCTGCTGCGTTGCCTTGAAGTTGATGGTTATTTATATCGGGACCAACATTTACTTTCACCCGAAAGCGAAATCTTAGATATTGAGGAAACATTCAATTTATTAGAAACCTTGTTTACCAACCTCGCGCTAGGAAATAAGGAAACTGCATTCCATCACTTAAAACTGTCGGCAGATCATTATAAAAGCGGGAAATGGGACGACTCAATTTCAAATTCCCGAAAATTTCTTGAATGTGTATTGACCGAGACAGCTCTTTTTCACATAAAAGCGGTTAAGGGGCAGGTACTTACTGTAACGTCCCTGAACACACCCTTCCAAGTAAGGGAATATTTAGAAAATGTTGGTTTATTGGGAAAAAAAGAAAAGGAAGTCATTTCATCGATATATAGTTTATTAAGTGAGACTGGTGGTCATCCTTACATGGCACAGAATGATCAAGCTAGGTTATTACGACAACTTGCCCTTACAACTTCGCAATTTATTTTGCTACGTTTACAAGCATTTAAAACCAGGGAATCTTTGAGCGAGGGAGCAGAGGAGAACCATGGACCCTGAAAAGAAAAAACACCTCATACGCATCATCTCGCAGGTGGTGGTGGCAGCACTGGGTATCTTCCTGGTGTACGCGTGGGGCTTGAACCGCGATCACAACACCATCGACAACGTGGGTTTCTGCCTGAGCATGCTGTTGTTAATTGCAGTGTTTTACATGGTCAACAGGAAGTACCGTTAGGAAAGCCCTTCTTCATGTTATGAAAATGGTGTGTTGGGGATTGCCACGTCGCAAAGATCGCTCCTCGCAACACCAGCACTCTCTGCCAGTGCAATTGTGACATAACGAAAAATCACCCGTAAATGTGATATAGCCGAATAATCCGCAAAAACTTGCCAAATTGGCAAGTTTTTGCATTTAAATTCGCCAAACAGGCAAGTTGTATTTTGGCGATT
>CAZHMD010000034.1:0-11324 GCA_964533735.1 uncultured Anaerolinea sp.
GGACGCTGGCCTCTCACGCCGGAAACCGGGGTTCAAGCCCCCGTGGGACTACCAATAAAGAAAACATGGGGTTTGGTATCTTTACTGAACCCTTTTTTCATGCCTATAAAATCCATTTCCAACCGTATTTCCAACCCTCAGACTAAAAAATAACCCCGGGGGTGACCCCCAAGGGGCATTTTGTCTGGGAGCGATTGCGATTTACTTAAGACTTTTTAGATAATCTTTAATCGCCTTTTTCAATCGTTGTGCAATCAATGGACTTTTCCTGATAGCGGTGCAGATATCCGCCTTCAGGTAAGAGGGAATTTTGCAGCGCTTGATCTTGTACTCATTCGACTGATCGACCCGCTTAGCCAATTCAAATTTTGTCATTAACTCAGCTTGGTTGCAATTCACAACGCTCTTGCGGTTCAAAAAAGGGAATATATCATTGTCCACTGGCACCAAAGCGTCACAGGCATCTTTTTTTCGATGATAGAGCTGTTGCAGGGAATCTACTTGTGAAGTGATGATGGTGACAATTAGATCGGCTTCTGCGTTTACCGGGAAGACAACGTGGAAATGTGGCGGTGCGCCTGCTTGATGGTTACGATCACGAAATAAAAAGATGCAGAAATCATCAATGGTGTTGATTACGACTATAGGCGGAACGAAAATCACTACGAGAGCGTTCCCGTCATAAGCCGTCTGGAGATCTCCAGATGCTCTTCGGGAACGGCCAGACAATCATCAGTCAGATAGGAAAGAATCTCTTCCGTTTCTATCCGCTGCCTCTTCGTCGCTCTATTTTCAAACAGCTCTTTATATTGATCCCATTCAGGATATTTGTGTGTATGATCGATGAGCTGCTTAGTCGTCCAACGACCGAATTGCTCGGTTACGAAATCTATCGCTTCCCGATCCGTCTCAGACAACAGCTCCAGATCATCTTCCGTACAGGATCCGCCCACAATGAAATTATGATCACCTGCTTTTTTCAGGAGCCTGCTGACAAGTTTATATTCCCGCGAAAGCATTTCCTTGTCCAAGCTCAGCAGGTCCTTGGTAGTCGAACCGACCGGTCCATAGTCCATGGCCCAATATTCATCACCTGTCACCGTGCGACCGTAGCGGAGAGCGTGGTACTTATCTGCGAGGAACAACAACTTTACCAGTTTTAGCTTATCAGCTCTTTTGACTTTCTGCAGGGCGTAACAGAGAGCTTGAATAATTTTTTCTGATTCGATCACGGCAATCACCCCTTTCTGGCGACCATGGGGCGGTTAACAGATATGTCTTTGATACTGAAAGCTGATACTGATATTACCTACCATGGCCCATTTCTATCATACTTATCGGCCATGTCAAGAAAAACTTGAGGGAGGATGGAATTGTTGTAGGAACTACCAGCTGCGCTTTTGCCGCTGTTCAAACAGATTCGGATTCGTCGGGTACGTCTCTCTTGGGCTGTTGCTCTGCGGGGTTAAGGTTACGCTATTTGGGTTATAGTTTCCGGGGTAGCTGTAGTTGTCCATCCGGGTGCTGTTCGGGTTTGTCCGCTCATACGGCTGGACGTAGTGTCCTTTACACCGTCGTGATTTGTGTCTTTCCAGTGTCCTCGAACGCTGGCCGCTTGGGATATTACCGGGAACAGAAGAAACGCTAAAACGATTGCAATCTTTTTCATGGCTTACCTCCTGAGGGTTCAGGTGAAGATATGCTATGGATGAACAGTAAGCGTATCTGCCTGGGGTGTCAAGAAAAATCACAGTTTGGTAGAAGTCTCCCCGGCAAACAGATGACAGTCAATCCATCATCCCGGTTGTTCCCGTAGCACAACCCTCGCAAAAAAATTGACACAGCAGAAAAGCAGGCGTACAAATAACCCCACCTGGGTCTATTATATAACGACTGGGTCACTTGCTGTTAATTTTTTCCTCGACCATGGAAATTATGTTGGTTGCCGACATGTTAAAAGCTTCTGCAAGTTGAAAGATGGTAATCAAAGAGGGTTGCTTATTTCCGCACTCAAGCTGGGAGATGAAGGACCGATCAAGGCTGCTTAGATCCGATAGCGCCTCCTGTGAGAGTTTCTTTGATTTCCTGAGCTCCCGAATGGTCTGTCCGAATGCTTCCTCTATGGTCATGTCCGCCCCTAAAATGAAAGGTAGCAGAATAAAAGGAAACGTTCTGTTGACTATAGGCAACAGAAATGATATTCAGGAAGAGAATCCTATTAACGTTCTGCGCGAAGCATTAACCTTGATTCGGTTTGGGCTCATTGAAGGTTCAAAAGTATAGCAAGCAAGAATTGACATAGATATAGCAGTAGTCATGTGAATCCTTAACTTCAAATCGTGAGGGTGCCATGGACAGATGACCTTAGATCCCGTGTCTCGAAAAGAGTGCGGGGTTTTTTATTCAGACTTTATCAACCAACAAAGATTAAGGATGCTGCTATGAGAGAGGAATTGACGCGTTTGTCAGCGGCTATTTTTTATTCTATTATAGGGCTGCTAATTGTTTTAATATCAATAAGTTGTGGTGGAGGCGGTGGTGGTGGGTCTGCTCCTGCTACTACAACGCATGTACCTGCAATATCAAATTTACAATATTCACCTCAGACCGCAACGCAAAATCAGAGTGATGCATCGGTATCAGTTACTGGTACGATAAACTTTACCGATCAAGGAGGAGATATAGCAACGCTCACAATCAATAAATATGATTCCACGGGGAACCTTTTGTTTACGGACACTATTCCCGTTCAAAACATATCAGGTGTAGTTTCAGGCAGCATTCGTATAACTGGAAGCATCGATACCGCCAGGGTTGCCAATTATATATTCGAAGTATATGTTACTGACCTTATAGGCAATATTTCAAACAAACTCTCAGGCCCTTTCAGTGTAACCGCTCCATCTTCACCATCAGAAGCCCTCATAGGAAACTTCAGATTCGTATATAAAATCATCTCTACGTGGACTGACAGGGTTACAATGAACGAGAAAAGCAACCAAAAATCGTCAGAAGGTACCTATTATTATACAGGATACAATGCAGATTATCCTTCCGTCACCGCGTCCTTGGGCGCTTGGTTCCCTTCTTTATCAAAGTATCTCATCGTTACTGGACGTACATATGGGTCAACTTTTTTTGATGGATATGTATTCTCGATAAACACCGATAACACCTTGTCTGGATGTTATATGTTATCAAGCAATTCTGGGGCCACTTGGAGTAATTGTTATTCGTTTATCATTCCCACATCACGTAAAACCTCTTTGGGTTCATGGGATATGTCCATGAAATCACAAAGTGACCCCATGGACATCAACGAAGTTATTGAAAAAAAGATGACTGAGGATCAAGAGGTTCAGGCGCAACGTAATGAATCTTTCTCTCCTGTAGATGGTAATTTGGTTTCGAAAATTGATGAACTGAAGACAATGATTGAAAACCTTTGGAGTCTCCGCTAATTTACCAAACAGTGTTCTAACTTAACAGGAGGCAAAAATGAAAAAGAATAGGCTTTTGTTTCTCGTCTTCATTACGGTTCTTTTCGCATCAGTCATCTACATGTCCCTTTTGGATCATTTCCAGATCAACGTGTCAGAAGCAGGTGCAGTTGAGGAATTATTTTCAGACGCCAAGGTGAAAGAGAAATTGGACCCCGTGAAAGAGCGGACCATTATCAGACAGCGTTACGTCAATATCAATTTAGGTTTATTGGTTAAGGCGGACGGTTCTCCCAGATTGGACAATAATCTAATAAAATTTCAGTTAAACCTTTTTGACGATACCGTCCTTTCTGCAGTCATCGACAAAACCGAATCGGTGCAGGCAGGCAGCCTTTCCTACATCGGCTATATCACGGGTGTTGAACAGAGTTCCATCATCCTGTCTGTTTACGACGGCATCATGTCCGGTAATATTTCCCTACCCGGGGGGGTGTTCTATCAGGTCCGGTATGTCGGGGAAGGGGTGCATGCCGTTTATCAGATCGATCAGTCCGCCTTCCCCCCTGAAGCGCCCCCAATCCCTGTCAGTGATACGCACAAAGATTCATCGCAGAATTCAATTCCGGTGAAAGGAGACAGCGGCGCCACGATAGACGTTATGGTGCTTTATACGCCGGCGACACGGAGCGCCGCCGGCGGTGAGGCGGCGATGCAATCCCTGATTTCTCTGGCCGTTTCTGAAACGAATACCGGCTATTCCCAGAGCGGTGTCACTCAGCAGATCCGCTTGGTTCATTCCAAAGAGGTCGTGTATACGGAGCTCGGTGATGCTCTATCAGATTGGACCACGGATCTTAATAGATTGACCTCCGGGACGGATGGATATATGGATGAAATACACGCTTTGCGTGACTAATATGGTGCGGATTTGGTTGTGTTAATCGTTCAGAGAGGCGGCGGTTACTGTGGTACGGCCTGGGGAATGACCACCCTTTCCAATAATTTTGCGAAATGGGCTTTCTGCGTTGTGCGCCGGGACTGTGCGACTGGATATTATTCTTTTGCCCATGAGATGGGCCATAACATGGGATCCCATCATGATCATGCCAATGCTAGTGGTTCAGCGGTTTATCCCTACTCGTATGGATATCAAGCTCCCTCGAAGGCCTTTCGCACGGTCATGGCCTATAATTGCTCGGGCGGGAGTTGTCCACGTGTTAATTACTGGTCCACTCCCCTATTAAGATGGGTCAGTACAGGGGAACTTATGGGCGTTGCTGGCACAGGCAGCACAGCTGCCGACAATCATCTCTCATTGAATAATACAGCATACACCGTGGCCAATTTCCGGCAGGAGATTGTCATTTCCTCCGGAGGCGGCGGAGGAGGTGGTGGCGGATGTTTTATTGCAACGGCAGCATTTGGTTCACCAATGGAGTACCATGTACAGATACTACGTGATTTCCGTGATTACTATCTCTTGGATAACAAACCTGGTCAAAAGATTGTAAATCTATATTATCACATAAGTCCTCATATTGCTGAGACTATTTCTAAAAGCGAAACTTTACGACTTCTGACACGTTGGTTCTTGATGCCTGTTATCGGGGCCGCTTATTTGACAGTCAGTTTTGGGATAATGACTACGTTGCTTATAATTATATTTGCCATCCTGTTGCTGATTTCATTTGTTTGGGTGTTGAGAAAGAGACTCAGACATGACCTCCGACATTCTTCTGCGGGCTGCGCAGGCGCAACGGACTGAATCTGCATCCCTTGTAGATGCCGATTTGGTATCAAAAATAAATGAACTGAAGGCGATTGTGGTAGGTTGAAAAAGATGGACACCAATGTTTAGGTAAGAAACCAAAACGGAGGTGAGAAAATGGAAAGAATACCGAACGGGCGATACACGAAAGAGTTTCGAGAGGAAGCGGTAAAGATGGCAACAGATGGAGGCTTGCCGGTACTGGAGATATCGAAGCGTCTGTCCTTACCAAAGTCAACGTTAGAACACTGGATAAGGGTTTCTGAAGCAGGTCATCTCGAAAAGATTGGCAAAGGTCAACGTCCCCTCACGGATATTGAGAGAGAACTGGCGCAAGTGAAGAGAGAGCTTGCCCTGGCGAAGATGGAGCGGGATATCTTAAAAAAAGCGGCCGCGTACTTTGCCAAGGAGTCGCTGCAAGGTACGCGGTGATCAAGGAGTTGCGACTTGTCTATTTTGTTTCGCTGCTGTGCCGTGTGTTGGAGGTGACGACAAGTGGATACTATGCCTGGGTCAAGCGACCGCTTACCATCCGGCAGCGGGAGGAGATGAGGCTGGAATTGGAGATCCGCGCTGCTCATAAACGAACGCGCCAGACATACGGACCGGAGCGCTTACAGCGGGATTTGGCCGATAACGGAATCGTCGTGGGCGTTCATCGGATCAAACGGATTCGTAGAAAGCTTGGCCTGCGTTGCCGGCAAAAACGGAAGTTCAAGGCCACAACGGACTCCCGGCATTCTCTGCCCGTGGCGGGGAATCTGCTGGATCAGAAGTTCGGGGCATCCGCGCCGAACCAGATCTGGGTGACCGATATCACTTACATTCCCACCGGGGAAGGCTGGCTGTATCTTGCCGGCCATAAGGATCTTTTTACCGGAGAAGTCGTAGGCTATGCCATGGCAGAGCGTATGACAAAGAACCTGGTCAGCCAGTCCCTCTTGAGTGCCATATTCGCCAAGCGACCCGCGGCAGGCTTGATTCACCATTCGGATCGGGGCAGCCAGTATTGCGCTCAGGAGTATTCCTCATTGCTTGGCGGGTTCGGGATGTGGGCGTCCATGAGTCGAAAAGGGAATTGCTACGATAACGCCCCCATGGAAAGCTTTTGGGGGGTATTGAAAAATGAACAGATCCACCATTGTCGTTATGCAACCAGGAAAGAGGCAATACAGGACATTACAGAGTACATCGAAGTTTTCTATAACCGGCAAAGGAAACAGGCCAGACTCGGTTTTCTGTCTCCCGCCGCTTTTGAACGATGGTTCTATGAAAAAAAACTGGCAGCATAAAATATTTGGTGTCCACTATTGACAACCGACCTCAGCCGTGATGGAGATGGTATGCAAGAACGCATTTGATGCCGTATTGGCAGCTCATCGATGATATCAGGGATCCAACGCCGAAAAGGATGGGAATACTGCGGAGGTAAGATGACATGGCAAGTCCCAAGACCATCGCCATCATCCATAACCCGGTACAGGAAAATGCCAACATCGACGAACGCGATGTCCTTGATCAGGTGAGCGAGATTGCCGAGACCCTACCCCTCTTGGACTTTGAACCAGTAATTCTGCCATTCAGCCCCGATCTTGCGGGGGTGAAGCAGACACTCTTGAGCCTTAAGCCCCACTGTATTTTCAACCTGGTCGAGGCCGTGGAAGGCGACAGCCAGCTGCTGCATCTTGCCCCAGCCTTGTATGATCACCTGCGTATGCCCTATACCGGCGCGTCCACGGATGCGATGTTCTTTACCACCCACAAGGTCCTGGCCAAAAAGTGGCTGTCCCTGACCAATGTGCCGACGGCCGAATGGCTTGCCCTGGAGAACCACTCCCTGAGTTCGCCGACGCTTCCGGGGCGCTATATCATCAAGCCGGTCAGCGAAGAGGCCTCGGTTGGTCTGGACGCCACGGCCATAGTAGAGGTGCAAGGCCGGGAAGAACTGACGCAACGGATCCGAGACAGGCAACGCTTGGTCGGCAAGGCCTGTTTTGCCGAACGCTATATCGAAGGGCGGGAATTTAATCTTTCGCTCCTCGGCTGTCCAGGTGGCGTCGATGTCATGCCTCCGGCCGAGATGAACTTTAACTATCCGGATGGTATGCCAAGAATCATGGATTACAACGCCAAATGGGTGGAGGGCACCCCGGAATACGAGAATACCCAGCGTACCTTCGATCTGCCGCTTGCCGACCAGGACTTGGTGAAAAGACTGCAGCAGATTGCCATACAATGCTGGAACCTGTTCCACCTGCGCGGGTATGCCCGGGTCGATTTCCGGGTGGATACGAACGGGCAGGCTTTTGTCCTGGAAATCAACGCCAATCCATGCCTCACCATGGGGAGCGGCTTTCCGGTCGCCTGCGAGAAATTCGGTTTGTCCTATGCGGATATGGTGCGAAGAATCCTCGAAGAGGCCCTGCAGCGCAACTCCTTGGCGTGAAGTGCTGGACTACATTCTGAAGTCCTCTTTTAAAAAGGCCCCATATCATATTGTCAAATAGGTCCGAAAATGCCCCCCTGTTAAAATGGATCCCCTGTAAAAGACAAAAAGGTGATAAATGACGGGCACAAGCTTGTGCCTGCCCAGAAATTGAGAAAGGCTATGTCCTTTTCCTCAAAATCAGAGAGCCCAGTGCGCCTGCGAAGGAGACAATCGCAGACAGGATAAAGGCATTGGTGAAAGTACCCGTCGCATCCTTTATGTATCCACCGATTGCAGGTCCCAACGCCTGGCCAATGCCAAAAAAGAGTGTGATAAAGCCGAGGCCTGCCGGCGCCAGCCTGCCGCCTACAGCATCGCCAGAGGCTGCTGCCATAATTGTGGGTATTGAGAAAGCAGCAATACCGAACACGACTGCAGACACATAAAAACCGGTGTAATCCTTCCAGTAGGCCAAGATGATGTATGAGAGCGCGAGGGTGAGATATGCGATCATGGAGCCGTATCTTCTGCCGAGGACATCTGATATCCAGCCATAAATAACACCGCAAAAAATGCTGAGAACGCCGAGCACGGCAAATATCCTTCCTGCGGCAACAGGAGCAACGCCCATTTCTTTCGTAAGGTATGCAACAAAAAATGTGAGGTAAATGACATAAGAAAACCCGTACATGAAATACACACAACCAAGCTTCCATATCTCCGGTTCCACCACCACATCTTTGAATGCAGAAAACAAGGTAACCTTTGGTCCGCCTTTTTGTCCCTCTTCTCCACCATAGACAGATAAACCTTTTTCTTCCGGGTTATTTCTTAAAAGCGCATAACAGACGAATGCAAGAAAAAAGACAGTAATGCCCAGCAAGAACCATGCATATCTCCATCCGTCCTTTCCGAAGGCCGAAATAATAGGCGGGAGCACGATCCCGGAAAAAAAGAGCCCGGTTCCAATGCCACCAGAAACGATGCCCGTTGCAAGGCCTCTTTTTTTCATAACAAACCAGGCAGCAGGGAGAGCCATAATGGGGACATAACTCGCTCCATTTGCTGTTCCTGTGATGAGCCTCATAAAGAATGCGTAAATGAAAGAATTTGTAAACCCTGTGAGAAAAAGGGTCACACCTATTAGAAGAAGAGATATGAAGACAACTCTTCTTATCCCGAAACGGGCTGCAAAAAAACCTCCGATGATGGCGAGGCAGAGATACCCTATGAAATTACCCGTTGCGATAGAGCCTAACTGCGTATAGCTCAGCGCCAGACCATCCTTCATCGATGGCAATATTACAGAATATGACATTCTCCCGAAGCCATGGGCGAGGATTGTAACAAGTGCTCCTGTAAATGCAATAACCCACGCATAATGTAACTTTTTCATATGCCCCTCCTTTTGATTCATTTTTGCCTTTTATGTGCATATTGTCAACAGTTTTCAGATTGTTTGTCAGATTGTTGAATACGCAATGAAAAGCTGAAAATCTTGACGGCTGACAATATTTTGTGTTAAATATAGTAGTCCGCATATACGGAGAATAAACAACTTTGAATAAGATAGCGATAATTGATATAGACAACACCCTGTGGCAATTCAGCGACGCTTTCTATCTGGAGTTGAAGAAAATCAACAGGAGTTTCCCAACGCCCGATCAGTGGTGCACCTACGACATTTGGGAGGGATACTGTTCGGCAGAGGATTTTATCGCGGCGATCAACACGATTCACCATAATCAGGACAGCGACCAATACCAACCCTACCCCGAATCACAGGGTTTCCTGTCATCACTCAGAGAACATGGTTTTCATATCATCATTGCCAGCCACCGTACGCCGGAAACGATTCAGCCGACCGAACGATGGCTTGCGAGGCATGGGCTCCCCTACGATGAACTTCACCTCTCTCTGGACAAGACCGTTCTCTTTCCAAAGGCTGACATCGTCGTGGACGATTCGCCGCTGACGCTTGAAAAAGCAATAGAAAGCGGAGCGCTGGGGGCCGGGCTGCTATTCCCCTGGAACAGGGCTTATACCAGCAACGGGTTCAGGCTTTTTCAAAATCTCAATGAGGTTCTGGACTACATTTTGATGTCATCATAGAACATATGCGAAGGTCCTGTAGAATCGTTCAATCCGAGGATTCAGAGAGATCCTTGAGGAGTGCAGCATGAGCGGACCCTTGTGGTCCAACCCGCTGCCCAAATGCCGGTAATCGCGAAACAGAACGGCGCAAAGCTCGTGATCATCAACCGGGATGAGACACCGTGCGATTCAATCGCAGATTATGTTGTGAATGCGCAGGCAGGCCCGACCATGGCAACCGTGATTGAGCGGGTCCGAAGAGCGCTCGCGAATATTTCAGGGGTTTAATCAGGCGAATGTTAAATCATGATAGTAAAGCGCCACACATTGCATAAACCACAACTGTGATGAGATTATGGTATCCGTTCGCTGGACCGGCGCCGCCGGCCTTGAATTTACGTATGAAGGAAAGACCTGGCTGATCGATCCCTACCTTTCCCGGGTCGGCAAGGCGACCGTGTTCTTCGGTCGCCCCCAAGCGGATCGTGAGAAGATTTCCCGATACCTGGAGACCCTGCCCGGTAAACTTCAGGCCGTTGTCGTCGGCCATACGCACTTTGATCATGCCCTGGATATTCCCGAAATCCTGAGTCGATTTCCTGTAACGCTGGTCGGAAGCGAGAGCCTCGAAACACTGATGTCTCTCCACGGGATGCCTGGAAAGGTCGCCGTCTGCAGGGAGCGGACGCGTTACGATCTGCCCGGCGGGGCGTCTGTGACGATGATCCCGTCTATTCATGGCTTGGTGTTTTTTGGCCGCGCACCTTATGCCGGCGAGATCAAACCGGGGCAAAGGCCCCCTTTGAAGGCTTCGAAATACCGACACGGCCGTGTGTTCATCCCCCGGCTGGAAGTCGGTGGGAAATCTTTTCTGCAAATCGGAACGGCCAACTTGATCGATGGGGAATTGGAAGGAGAGACCTGCGATGTCCTATTCCTCTGCCTTCCGGGATGGAAAAGCATCCCGAACTACCACAACCGCATTCTTTCACGGGTCAAGCCGAACATCGTGGTTCCCTTCCATTTCGATGATTTTTCGGCCCCGCTGTCTAAAGATTTCCAGGCGCCTTCCCTGCCGTGGAGATCGGAAAAACTTTTTCTGGATAGGATTGCCGAGGAGGCTCCTGACGCGCGGATCGTTCACCCGGATCTTTTTAAACCGCTTGCGCTTTAAGTGGGAAACAGCATCTCATGGTCTGAAAATCAAATCCTATCCTAACACAACAAGAGGAGTGAATGAACAAAGAGACACCGCTGCAGACATTCCCACCGCACCTTGTTTGGCTGCTTGCAGGCCTTACGCTGGGCTGGGGGATCAATTGGCCGATCATGAAGGCAGTGGTGGTCGAGATGGCTCCGATGCACTTCCGGAGCCTGTGCCTGTTCTTCGGAGCAGCCGGGCTTTTCACCATTGCCCGTATGAGCGGCCTGCCGATACGGGTTCCGAAGGGGCAGTGGCCGCAGACGATCGTCATTGCTCTTGTCAACACGATGGCCTGGAACATATTCGCCGTCTATGGCATCCAGCTGATGGCGTCGGGTCGGGCGGCCATCCTCGGCTATACCATGCCGGTGTGGAGTGTGATCATCG
>CAZHMD010000035.1:0-11158 GCA_964533735.1 uncultured Anaerolinea sp.
TTCGGCGAGTCCAGTGAAAATTACATGCCCCCCCCTCTCGAGACTGAATCGTTACGGACAAAAAGGCGACAGCGTTAAAATCAGCTTCTTCACCCCACTCATTACTCGCTTCCTGCTATTGTTAATTGACAGATCTTGAAAAGCATACGATATTACAGCCATTAAGAAAGAAGTACGATGTCATGATCGACTTCGAATGGGATATCACAAAAGCGAAAACTAACCTTCGGAAGCTTATGAAAATGAAATCCAAAGACGAAAAGGCTGATGAACTTCGTCCCGAATACGATCTTTTCACCCTGCTCAAGGAAGGTGTGCGAGGCAAGTATGTTAAGCGTTATGAGCAAGGGACAAACCCAATACTGTTCGGCATGGATATTGCCATCTCCTATAGTGTCCTGAAGCCGCTGAGACGGATCGAGGCTCTATGACCAGCCCCTAAAACTTTACGACAGTTCGTTTGGTAATCCTCACTTCAATTCCAAATCGAAAACCCTTGACTCGTAGGTGACTTCAATAACCAGCACATGTCTTTTTGGGTAAGCATTACGGGCTGAACTTTGCTATAAAATTAGCCCCTCTCGGTGACTACAATAATATTCGCCGGCATTGCAAAATAAGCCAAGGTATTGATAAGATGAAAGCGCGAGTCATCACGGAAGCACAACACTTTTCAAATCAGAAAAGTATCATGAACCGGATGAATCCCCAAAAAGATCATCTGTGGGAAATTCGGAATCATGTGGAGGTCTGCATCAAATTCCCCCGGCGGTGGCCCCGGCAGACCGGGCAATTAGGATGGCAGGCGGTGCAGAGGAAGTGCATCCCGTCGCAGAGGCAGCCGTTCAGGACGGGGGTGCGGCAAGAGGCGCAGAGGAGGGCCTCCAGCCGACCGTTCAGCGGATTGACGGGCAGTTTGATCTCCATGACTTGTTTGCGCCGCTGCACCTGGATGTGAAGCATAACGGCGGCGGCCCCCAGACGAAGGGCGCCCAGGGGCTCGGCCTGAATCTCGACGGCGTATTTATCACGGACATCCCGGATTTTCTTCTCGTATTCCAGGCGGGCGGCCTCCAGGCGGCCCGCTGCTTTCTCCCGTTCTCCATCGCCGCCTAACCTTTTTTTCGCCCCCCGTTCGATTTCCCGGGCGATGGCGCCGTAGTATTCCTGCAGCCGCTCCAGGTCGCGGAGCATCCGGCGTTCGGCGCTGCGGAGGAATTCAGGGAAGAGCTGCATGGCCTGCCGGTGAACCATCTCTTTCATCAAGGAAAGGGCCCCCGTCGTGCCGGCGCCCGCGAAATGGGCCGGGTCGTCGGCTGCAGAAATCGCAGTTGTAGAAGGCGCCTGCGGCAGGGCGGCCATCAGGTCGTTTTCCATGCCCACTGGCACGGTGCGCGTCGTTTCGTTTAAAATGATCGTGACGATCCGCTCGGTTTTCATATCGGAAACGGCGCTGAGCAGGAACGGAACGACGATATAGCGGACCGTTTCGATTTGCTGATCGCGATAGCGGTAGATGAAGTTCTGCGCCGTGAAGTGGCGGTCCAAAAAGGCTTCTGGCGTCCGGAGAAGCGGCGGCTTCCCCGGAAGTTCGGCAGTCGCGATACGTCCCTTTTCGGCGAGGATCGCGCCCATGCCCTCGATGACGGGGTTCCCGTCGTGGAGTAGACGCCCGACATCCACATCCCGCTCTTCCATCCCGAAAGATTCGATTTCCCCAACCTGCAGACGCCGCTGGAGATGGTCGGGAAAAAGGACCGACAACCGGCCCCCGCCGCCGTCTTCCACGAGGGCGCCTTCCAGTTCAGCGACTGCTCCGAACCAACCGATGAGATCCATGCGCTACACCTCGTAATCCTCGCCGAAGAGCACGTTGTCCAACGCGCGGGTCTTTTCGTAAAGCTTGCGAGCCTCGATGATCTCCTCGCCGAACCGCTCGAACGATGCCCGGCGCTGCGCCTCGTCGGCCTCCCGGATCCACATCTCCAGAATGACGCTGCCGAAGTCCCGCTCCGAATCGAGGTTGCCGAGGATCGTGTCGATCTCCCCGACGACCAGTTCAAACATGTGGATCTTGTCGTCCAGGATGCGCATCATGTGATCTTCGATGCTACCGGCGAGACAGAGGTTGAAGACAAAGACGTCCCGCCGCTGGCCGATCCGGTGAAGGCGGCCGATCCGCTGTTCGAGGCGCATGGGATTCCAGGGAATGTCATAGTTGATCAGGGTGTTGCAGAACTGAAGATTCCGTCCTTCGCCGCCGGTTTCCGTGCTCAGCAGGACGGGGACCTCCTCCCGGAAACGGGCAATGGCCTGGTCCTTTTGAGGGCCGGTCATCCCGCCGCTGAAAACAGCGAAGGGAATGCCCGCCGAATTCAGCAGTCCCGACAGATAGTCAAGGGTCTTCAAATATTTGACAAAGACTATTTTCTTGTCTTCCCGCGCCTTCAGAAGCTGGAGCAATTGATCCCCTTTTGAGGTCCCCTCGCCGCCCCGCAGACATTCCGCGAGATCCCGGAGACGGCCCGCCTCGGCGGTCGAGATGCCCTCGCTTTTCTCCAGGAGATGGAGGACCGATTCCCGCAGGGCGAGGGGGGAGCTTCCGGCGGCCATCTGGAGGTTCTGAACGGTCCAGAGGGATGACTGTCCCCTGGCGGTGCAGAAGTCGCGGCAGAAGCGGCTGGCCTGTTCGTACTGCTCTTTTTCGTGGGGCAGAGGGGGGACATAGATGGTGGTCGCGAACCTTTTCGGCAGCTTCACGTCCACAAGGGAGCGGGTGTTGCGGATCATGACCTCCCGAAGAAGATGGCGCAGCTTGTCCGGGTGATTGGGTGTCCGCAGGCTGCCCCGCTTGACGTATTCCTTCTTGAACGCCGCTTCCGTGCTGAGGAGGCCGGGTTTTAGCAGCGTGATCAGGTTGTACAGCTCCAGCAGGTTGTTCTGAACGGGCGTGGCGCTGAGCAGCAGGATGAATTTCTTGCGCACCTCGTTGACGAAACGATAGCCGGCAGTCCGTCGGTTTCGCAGGCCGTGGGCCTCGTCCACGATGACCAGGTCATAGTCTATGGACGTGATCGCATCGATATTCTTGCGGGATTTGGCCGTGTGGAGGGAGGCGATAATCCGGTCGTGGCGCCGCCAGAAATCCTCCGCCCCCTCCCGGTAGGACGGGTCTTCCGTGGTAATGAAATCTAAGCCGAATTTCGTTTCCAGCTCCTCCCGCCACTGGGAGACCAGCGAAGGCGGCGTCAGGACCAGGATCTTGCGGACCATGCCCCGCAGAAGGTATTCCTTCAGGACCATCCCCGCTTCGATGGTCTTCCCGAGGCCGACCTCATCGGCCAGAAGGACCCGCCCGCCGAAACGCCGCAGGACCTGGGAGACGGTTTCGATCTGATACCAGTACTGGTCGATGTTTCGCAGATGGCCCAGGCAGAGCAGCTCATCGAACTCCCGGATCAGCCTGATGCGGTGGTATTCCATCCACAACTGCCAGGCGTGGGGGTTTCCGCCGCCGGAACGGTTCATCTCCGCGAAGAGAGGCTCATTGATGAACGTAAAGCGGACAACGGGTTTTCCGGCTCGCCGGGCGGGATCGGCAAAGGCAGAGAGGTCGAAGAGGGGCGTCTCGGGGACTGCGGCGGCCGGTTGATTTGGTGGCGTTGCAGGCGTTTCCGGCGGCGCGGCGGATTGCGCGGGAGGCGATTCCGGTTTTCCGGGGGAAGATGCAGGTTTCGCTGGGCGCAGGTCAGGCATCCTGATGGGCGCTGTACGTCTTTCCAGAGGCAGTGACACGGCGGAGGCCTTCCGCGCCGCGCCAGTCAAATTTCCAGCCCCAGGGCCCCGGACCGCCTTTGCCGGGACCGGCGTCGGCTGAAGCTGAAAAAGATCGGCGGTCTCGTTTGCCGGGGAAGAAGGGGGAGGGGGCGCTAAGGTCCGTTGTTTGCCGATCCGATCCACTTCCCGGATCGCGGATCTTGCGTTTTTGCGATAGGCTTTGATGGCGGCCTCGGATCGCCGGACGCCGGACGCGGCGAGAAACGCCTGGAAAGCTTCCCTGGCCTCGTCGTATTTCCGGAGATCCATCAAGACGACGCCGAGATAGTAACAGGCGAAGATCTCCTCCGGCCAGTTCTTCACAATGACCTGCAATACCCTGAGCGCTTCCGGGAGATTTTTTTCGTCGAGGGCGATCTGGGCCAGGAGCTGATGGGCCGACAGATGGTTCGGCTGGACCATGATCGCTTTTTGAAGGCCGCGCCGCGCCTCCGCGAAATTCCGGCTTCGGTAGTGCATCGAGGCAGAAAAATAATGGTTCTCCGCTTCGGCCCGTCGTAGCCGCTGGGCGCGTTCCTCCCGGATGCGCTTTTCCCGCTCCTTCTTTTTCCCACCCGCTTTATCCACCATAATAGGGTGGCGATTGTCATAGTTATCGTTCCTTGTCAAGGCCGAGGCGATGGAAGATTGGTTTATCCATCTCTGTGAAGGTGTCTGATAAAAAGGCTGTCGATTTTTTGTATGATGACATAAGATAAGGTGAACGGCAGGGAGACAGAGTATGGAGTTCATGGGGTATCGTCGAGAAGAGGGAACGGTCGGGGTTCGGAATCATGTCCTCATCCTTCCCTCGGTCGTCTGCGCAAACCGAGTGGCAAGGGGAATCTCACAAACGGTGATGGGGACGACCTAGGTCGAGCATCAGCACGGCTGCACCCAGCTTGGGGCCGATGCGGAGCTGTCGAAGCGGGTCCTCGTCGGTCACGGAACCCATCCGAACGTATACGGCGTCGTCGTGGTCGGTCTGGGCTGTGAAACCCTGCGGGCTCAGGATGTAGCCGCAGAAATCAGGAAAGCCTGCCCCTGTAAACCGATCCATCTGGTGATCATTCAGGATGAGGGCGGGTCCGTGAAGGCGATAGCCGCGGGTGCAAGCGCCGCAGGGATGATGGTCGGCGAGGCTTCCCGCCTTTCGAGAACGCCCGTCGGGGTCGCGAAGTTGATCCTGGGAACCGAATGCGGCGGCTCGGACGCCTGCTCCGGCATTTCCGCAAATCCCGCCCTGGGAGTTGTGAGCGATAAGCTCATCGACGCCGGCGGCACAGTGATTCTTGCCGAAACGACGGAACTGATCGGCGCCGAGCATCTGATCGCCGCCCGGGCGGTCAATCCGCAGGTGTCCGCCCGCTGTTACGAAGTGATCCGGTCCTGTGAAAACGCGGCCAAATCCATGGGGGTGGACATGCGGGGGGGGCAGCCCACCCCCGGTAACATCGAGGGAGGCCTGTCGTCCATCGAAGAGAAATCCCTCGGCTGTATTTACAAGTCGGGGACAAAGCCGCTTCAGGATGTCATCGATTATGCCATGCCGGTGAAGAAAAAAGGTCTGGTCTGGATGGACACGCCGGGACACGATATCGAACAGATCACCGGCATGGTCGCCGGCGGCTGCCATATCGTCGTCTTCACGACGGGACGGGGGTCATGCTGCGGTTCGCCCATCGCGCCCACGATCAAGGTCGCGACCAACACGGCGATGTATGAGAAGATGAAGGACAATATGGATATGAATGCCGGCACGGTACTTACCGGCGCCGAGTCGGTCCAAGAGGTGGGGGAAAGGATCTTTGCCGAGCTCCTTCGAGTCGCCTCGGGTACATTATCCCGAGCGGAAATCCTCGGTTTCAATGATTTTGCCATCCGGAGAATCGGACCGTCCCTGTAGTGTGCCAGAGATTTGGGGAGGGGGCTGATTTTCAAATCTGTCCCCTTGCCCCTTGAGCGCTACCGCGATGATTCGACGTAGGCGACGATCCTCTCTGCCAGCACCCGAACCACCGCTTCGAACTGCTCCTCGTCCTTATCCAGGAGGGTCATCCGGAAACCGGGGGTGTCGGT
Source organism: uncultured Anaerolinea sp. (assembly GCA_964533735.1). Lineage (GTDB taxonomy): Bacteria > Chloroflexota > Anaerolineae > Anaerolineales > Anaerolineaceae > UBA6107. The sequence continues at coordinate 5,896 of CAZHMD010000035.1, forward strand.
GAAGAAGGAAGTCAGCGGAATGACGCAGATCCCCGTAGCGCCTAGGAGGTAATAGACAAAGCGTTTGTCTAATTCGACGGGCTCCGCAACGAGTTTTTCGATATACGTCCGGATGTCGTCCTGTGCGATCGGCAGGAACTGGCGAGAGTTGAGGATCGCCTCGTTGAAGACGACCGACATGTAGAAGGCGCCGCAGGTCCGGTTCACCATGACGTAGGGGAGGTCCTTGAGGATCCGGTAAGCGATGTTGGAAAGCTTTTCGTAGTGCCGGATCCGCTCGTCGAGGTAGGAACGGTACTCCGGGTGGGCCATGATCCGGGGGATCGCCATCTGCGGGAGCGTGGTGGAGCAGACCTCCGACATCTTCTGGGTCAGGATGGCGTCGATATAGCGGGCGAAGGTCTCGTCCTTGTCGGCATTGTGGATCTCCATCCAGCCGCAGCGGGCGCCGGGCCAGGGGAACTCCTTGGAGATCCCCTTCATGCAGATCCCCGGCACATCCCCGATGATGTCGGACAGGGGGACGGTCGTCTTCCCGTTGAAGACGATTTGATGGTAGGTCTCGTCGAAGATGAGGAACAGGTCGTAGTTCCTGGCGATTTCCACAATCCGCAGGAGCGTCTCCTCGGGATAGACGTAGCCGGTGGGGTTGTCGGGATTGATGACGAGTATCCCGACGATGGCCTTGTGGCTCTTCACTTTCCGCTCCAGTTCGTTGATGTCGGGAGACCAGTCACAGTAAGGGTTCATCCGGTAGGTATTCGGGGGAAACGAGGCATGGAGGACCTCTGCCAGCAGGTGCGTGGAGTAGGTCGGCTCCGGCATGATGATCCGCACGTCGACGCGGATGGCGCTGTAGGCGCGGGCGATCGCGTCGCCGAGGCCGTTGAAAAAGATGATATCCTCCGGGGTGATCTGCGCCTTTCCACGCCGGTTGACGAGTTCGGCAAGAAACTCCCGCGTCTCAATCATTCCCTTTGTGGGGGAATACCCATAGGTGCGGTCCTCCCGCAGAAGGTCGATGAGGACCTCCCGCATCCAGGCGGGAATCTTCTCCCCTTTCTGGACGGGATCCCCGATGTTTTCCCAGATCACATCGACGCCCGAACGCTTCAGTATATCGGCCACATTCACGATATTTCTGATCTCGTATACCAGCCCGCTGCCGCTTTTCGCAATGTCGAATCTCATTTGTCCCTCGAATGAATTACATAATGACGAGTTTAATCATTTTTGCACATATGTCGATGAAGAAAAGAGCGATTTCCCCTGTCGGATATTACAATTCATCGGATCTGTCCACATTTTTTTCATTTTTTCACCCGTGTCCCTGTCGCTGCCCACCGACGCCGGGCTGTTCCTGCTTTTTGCTGCGATGCGAGGTGAGCAACCGATAAAAATGAGGTTTCGACTCTCCGAGGATGAGGGGCTCCACCTCCTGAAAGAGCTGTTCACGGTCGTCGCTCAGGTGCATGTCCATGAAGGTTTCTTTTGATTCGTGCTCGACGACCGCGGCATAGCGGCGGCTGCCTTCAATCGGTCCGAGAAGGGTCCGGGAGATGAAACCGGGGTGCTTGGCGAAGACCTCGCTGGAATGGCGGAACCACTCCTGAAACGCCTCCTCTGTTCCCGGCTTCAGCGGTGCGAAATCGACGAGGTTGACAAAGGCGCCCGCCTTACTGTTCAAAAAAGATTGTTTCGGCATCGCTTCCTGTTGAGGCGCCTTGATGACGAGAAACACCAGAGAAGCCTCCGAATTGTTCAAGATCCCTAGTGAAGATCCCGCAGGGATGCGGAGAAGCTTTCCCGGCCCGATCCGGACGGATTCCCCTGCCACGAAAAAGAGTCCATCGCCGTGTACGACCTGAATGGTCATCGGGGCATCGACTTTGTAGACGGGAACCGCCTTTCCCGATTCTAGGCCGATCTGGTCAATCTTCAGATTCGGCTCATCCACGATAACCGCTACGCCCCGCCCTTCGTTACTGAATACCTCCCTGCTGTGCAAATTAATGATCTCCATAACGTTTCACCTCACTTTCCTTCGGTAAAATTGGGGGTGATCCCAGTTTGCCGTCCAGGGCGATCGCTTCGAGGCCCCGGCGGTCGAGAATCAGGATCCGCGCCCCTCGCAGGCGAATCAGCCCCTGCTTGTGCATCTTTGCAAGAATCCGGGAGAGGGTCTCGGGGATCGTTCCCAGGACCGATGCGAGCTGGCCCTTGGAAATGTCCAGCGCCACCTCGCGATCGCCATCCTTGCTGCTCAGATAGAGCAGGTATTTGGCGAGCCTGCCCGGCACCTCCTTGAGCGACAGATCCTCGATGAGATCGGCGAAATGGCGGAGGCGCGTCGAGAGCTGGGCCAGCATGTTCAGAGCGAGGGCCGGATCTTTTTGAATCAAGGCGCTGAAAGCCATCCGCGGGAAGAAGAGAAGGACGGTCTGGAGCGAGGTGACCGCATCCGCCGGAAATCCCCGACCGGTAAAGACGGAGACCTCTCCGAAAGACTCGCCCGGACCGAAGAGGTGGAGGATCTGCTCCTTCCCTTCAGCGGAGACCTTAAAGATCTTCACGCGGCCCGCGATGACCATATAAAAGCCCGTCCCGTCGTCACCTTCCGAGAAAACCCTTTCTCCTTTCCGGAATGAACGCCGAATCCCTATACGGGCCAGCGCCTCGTGTTGCTCCTTCGAAAGACCGGCGAAAAGGGGCATGTCGGCAAGCTGTCTGATCACGTCTACCATCCGCGCCTCCTGAGCGGGCGGCCGGGTTTGGGTCCTGATCCCCGGCTTCCGATTTGCTGACGGCGAATAAATTACCTATTTCTTTGACTTATGTCAAAGCGCTTTTTATCATCCTATGAGAGAAGTTGAGCCGGACATGAATAAGGGGAACGAAATCCCCATTTCTAAAAAAATTTCATACAGGGAGGTTATCATGAAAGGCTTGAGAAAGATTATACGGATCGATGCGGAAAAATGCAATGGTTGCGGACTGTGCGTCCCCTCCTGTGCAGAAGGCGCCATCCAGATCGTCGATGGCAAGGCGCAGTTAGTGGCGGAGAAATACTGCGACGGTCTTGGGGCCTGCCTCGGTGAATGCCCCGAGGGCGCGCTCCAGGTCGTGGATGCGGAGGCTGAGGCCTTCGACGAGTTGGCCGTAAAAGAGCACATTTCCGGAAAGGCGGCCGCCACAAGCGGCGAACAGGCTCGCGGCCACCGGACGCTGAAAATGGCCGCACACACCGACAAGACGATGCCCTGCGGATGCCCGTCCACGCTGATGCAGACTTTTGCCCCACAGACCGCATGCGAAAAGGCCAACGTTCCCATCGCACATGCCGGGTCCGGCGTCTCCGCCCTTACCCACTGGCCGGTTCAGATCCATCTCGTCCCGCCGACGGCGCCGTTCCTCCGCGGGGCTGACCTTCTCGTGGCTGCGGACTGCACGCCCGTCGCCTATCCCCGGTTTCACGACGGTCTGCTCCAGGGAAAGACAGTCCTCCTGGGCTGTCCCAAGTTCGACGACGCGGAGGAGTATGTAAAAAAATTCGCCGCCATCTTCGCGACGGCGGCAATCAAAAGCGTCACGGTCGCAGTCATGGAGGTCCCCTGCTGTCAGGCGCTGCCGGTTATCGTCCGCAAGGGGATGGCCCTGGCGGGAAAGAACATCCCGCTTGCGGTCGAGACGATCTCCGTACGCGGCGAGCTGCTATAAATTGCAGCTACCCCCCAACAAGGCGGGGCTTCCCGGATTCGCTCCCGGTCATCTCTTCTGCCCGACGGACCTCATCCAGGAGGCGACGGACCCGATCCATATCCTTTCGGAAACGGATCGGTTTCCCATGCGAGTCCCGGGCGTTGGTCTGCATGCAACTGTCGATCCCCGCCGGTTTAACCCAACCGATCGCATCAGCGACGTTGTCCGGTGATATGCCGCCGGCGAGGATGACGGGAGTCCGGGTTGCTCCCACGAGCACGGCAGCCAAGTCCCAGTCGCAGACCTCTCCGGTGATGCCGACATAACCGGTCACGGGCTGGGCAGCCTTCGGGTCCTCGTATCCGCAAAGCGTGTCCGACATGAATAAATCGCTCGTTTCGGAAAACGCACCGGCGATTTTCAGGATCGCCTCCCGGACGGGCTCCGGTTCTTTTAGGCCCGGCTTGGGAACGGGGATGGACCGGATAATCCCGATGGGAGGGAACTCCTTCTTCACGACCCGCTGAACCCGGATCAACTCCGTGCAGATTTCCTCCCGCTGGGCGCGGTCCTGCTGTGCCAGGGGAATGAGTTCGCAGAAATGGACGAAATCGGGCTGGTAGTAGTCCAGGGCGCGAAGGAGGTCGTCGACCTTGTTGATGAGAGGAATCAGGGTGCTTTTTGCCTGCGATCCGCGTGTCAAACGGACAACGTCCTTGAGGGCGGGGACCTTCCATTTCTCGGGCGAGAGGATCACGCTGCCGATGTGATCCACGCCCATCTCGACCAGTCGCTCGGCCTCCCAGGGCTCCTGGATTTCATAAAGCTGTACGACGATCCGTTTCATCACTCCCTTTCAACTGCCGGGGCACAGACAACTCCGGCCGAGAGGCCGAGCGGTGGAGTGCTCAAAGGCGCCGACTCGCCCGACGGAAATGCATGGTAGCATCTTAATTTAAAGGGTTTATGTTGGATGGAAGCCACGCAAATGGCAGTAACATATGATCGCCGAGGTTCGATCAGGGCAAATCGCCATTTCTCATGGTCCTGTGGCTCCATTGCGGAAAAATCGATCCGGTACGGACTTTTCCCCGTCAGGCGAAAGGCAAAGGAATCGAGAGGGTGGGAAAGACCGAGGCCAAGCGCCTTGATATAAGCCTCCTTCAAGGTCCAGTACAGGGGAAATTGCTCCTCCAGGCGGCCGGGCGGCAGGTGCTCCAGTGCTGCAGCTTCTTCCGGTGAGAAAAAACGCCTGCTCAATCCTTCGGCATCTACCCGGCGGCCTGCCTGTTCGACATCTACACCGATATCGCTTCCTCTGGCCACCCCCACGACTGCCAGACCGGCGGTATGGGCAAGACTGAACGACAGCGAAACCGGTTCCGCAACCGGATCGATCAGCGGCCTGCCGTTTTCGTCGTTCATGAAACGCCAGCCGCCCGGTGGAAGATCCGAGTAATGCGAAAGCGCCGTCCGGACGAGAAGATGACTCACCAGAAACAGATGCCGGTGCTCCGGAAAATGGAAGCGCTCCATCCGGGCGATCTCGTCACCATCAAGGATA
>CAZHMD010000036.1:0-9889 GCA_964533735.1 uncultured Anaerolinea sp.
GTAACTGTGGTTCTGGTGGGTGTGCAAATCCTCATGTGGGTTGGAAAACTCCACATCATAATTTTTTTTGTGCGAGTTATTTTTATTCACAAAATTACGACCCAAGCGCAGGTGGAAGGGACTTTTCCAGCCTGATGACTGCATTTCTGGCTTCTGGGGATACCATCATTGGGACCCCACAATGCTGGGGAGACTGGGATGAAGATAATGCAAATGGTCGGTATGACCATGATTTTGAAGATTTTGTATTGGTTTGGGCATACCGGGATACATTCACAGGTTACCATGATGGGTCGTCTGGAACCGTGCCCCAAGCACAATGCCGCGCCTATGGCTGGGTGATGCAAGATTCTGCTCCAGGGTTGGATATCAATTACCGCATCCTGGTAGATGGCAATACGGTAGCCAATGGAGTCGCAAACCAATATCGAGCGGATTTGACCGGAACATGCACGGGCGGCACTTGTGGGTTCACTCAAGATTTATGGGGATTGATCTCACCCAATGTCCAACACACCGTGCGGGTTCAGGCACAAAACCCCTATAACGCTTCCTGGTTTGACCTATCGGGAACTAATAAAACGATCCGCTGCTCTCTCCCGCCCAGTGTGGATTTGAAGGCGAACAATCAGGATGGGACGATTCGGTTGACTTCTCCAGCCCAATATACGTTGAGTTGGACATCGACTAATGCGGATGCCTGTTCCGCTTCCGGAAACTGGAGTGGAAGTAAGAACCAAACAGGCTCTTCAAATTACTCCGGTATTACAGTTGGAACCTTTACCTACACCCTAACATGCTCCAATCCAATTGGATCTGCTTCGGACAGTGTCATTGTCATTGTCTACAATCCGCCTGTCGTGGATTTGAAGGTCAATAACCAGGATGGGCCGATAACCATAGTGTCTCCTGCCAGTTTTACGCTGAGTTGGATTAGTAAGGATGCAACCAGCTGCACAGCGACGAGTACTGATGGAATTTGGGCGGGAAATGTTGTTGTGACCGGAAGTCGATCCCTGAATGGAGCCGTCACCGGAACCCATACCTATACCATTACTTGTTCGAATCAGTATGAATCCGCCAGTGATTCGGTCACGGTGGTTGTCGTTGCGCCGCTGAGCGGAACGATTTCGGTGACTTACGCACGATTGCTCTTGTTTGCGCCAAATCTTGGACAACCTGCACAAACCCTGATTGGAACCGTGTCAGGTGGTATTTCACCTTATTCGATTCTTGTATGGGTTCGAACACCATCGGGTGCTCTGATTTCTCTGACCCGCAGTGGATCAACCTGGTCTGTAACTCCTGAAAATTCTGGAGATCTCAATTTTGGCACCACCGAAGAAGGTATTTGGACTGCCTGGGCAGATTTACAGGATAGTTCCGGTCAGACTTATCGAACTGCAAGTGCAGTATGGGAGGTGGCATGGCACCCCGTGCATGGTCGTCCATAATCCGTTTTCTATTGGTCATCCTCACAGTGATGACTACCGCCAGTTGGAATACTTTACCAGTGAAAGCAGACGGCGGGGGAACTTGCCAGATAGCATACGGTCTAACCCCAACCTCTATCCCGGATTGGTTGATGCCGGCTGAAGAAAACACAGATCTAACAACCACCAACCGCTATGACATTTTGGCTGCAAAGCTACTGTCATCCGGGCTGATCGATGGCTCTTCATGCCCGGCAAATGGTTTGAATCCGGATGGCTCTGCGAACGGTTGTGGTATCGAACTCGTCACAAATCAGGTGATAGTCTGGCAGAACCGATACGATCCGACGATCCTTACCTACTCTCGATCTAACGCTTTGCCCCCGAGGGTGGTCAAAGCAGTCATCGCGGTTGAATCGCAATTTTGGCCAGCAGCGAATTGGACGCGGGGAGAGATTGGATTAGGTCAAATGACTGGATATGGCGCTGATCTTGTCCTGATGTGGCGTCCGGATTATTACCAAAGCATTTGCCGGCAAGCGTTCGGAGGGAAGGGTTGTAACACCCACTACCAGTTTCTTGACTCATCGACCCAATTGCTTCTGCGTGGATTGGTATTGAAAGAAATTGATGCTACCTGCCCGAGTTGTGCAGGTGGGGTCGACCTAGAAAAAGGCAAACAGGCGATACAGGTATTAACGGAAACCCTCAACGCCAGTTGTCTGCAATCCACACGAGTTATTTATTTGGCTACAGGGAAATCTCCTGCAGCATTGTTGAGCTTTGAGGATTATTGGCGTTTGGTTCTGGCAAATTATCACGCTGGAGCCGGTTGTGTTTATCAGGCGCTTCGAAAGACCGGAAACCCAAATAGTTGGAATAGCATTGCTGCTAATTTTTCCAGCGGGTGTGCCAGTGGTGCAGAATACATCCGACGTATCGAAGGGCAAATCAAACCTTAGGTTAGAGGTATCCCATGGATTGGATAATATTTATTCTTGTTGTGGTCTGGTTAGGGATTGTATCCTGGTTCGATATTCGTAAAAGTGAGATTCCACACAGCGCCTGGGTGATCATCCCGCTTATTGGGGCATGCTTTTATCGAACCTGGCAGGGGAATTGGGCTTTAGTTTTGCTTACCATCTTGGTTGCAGCTGTCAGTGAGCGAGAAAGAATATCCCACCTATTTGGATGGGAAGAGATCGGGAAAATGATCACCTGGTTTCCGTTATTATTTCTTGGTGTATACCTTTCTGTTCAAACTTTACCCTTCGCAGCCCTGGCGATCATCGGCTTTTGGGCTGCTTGGGAGCTGGAGTGGTGGGGTGGGGCGGATGCGGTGGCAACCATGACCATAATTCTGATCTATCCAGAGATTACTTTTATTCTTGCATTTTTAACGGTCCATGTGATTGTAACAATAGGGCTGGCAATTAGGTCTTTGGTCAAGGAAAACAAGGTTCGTTTGCATAGAATTCCTGGTTTACCATTACTTCTAATTGCGGTGATACCATTTCAAGTAATAAAGTTACTTTCGTGATACGAATTGTTTTGTAGCTTTATAACGGTATAATTGAGATTAACAGTACCCACCACGCCTCTGCTTAGCATGCGCACCGAGGTGGGTCATTTTTTGGATATAATAGTTTTGTTTCAGATCCTCAAAGAATTCCCTTTGTTTTTTCATTCAAATGTTGGGGATTCTTTTCGAGAATAGGGTTGATAGTCAATATTTATCAAATGATAAATATTGACACGATATATATTATTTGATATACTAATCATAGCCCTTTGAAAGACAAATAACTGAGGCGTACATGGAAGGTTTTTCAGAAGAAGAACTACGTCGTCAAATCCTTAATTTTTTGAAGGACTTTAAGGAACTGATGGGGCAGGGTCACTATTTCGTCAAAGAACATCATAAAAACATCCAGACTCTAAAGGATCTGGGGATTAATGCCAGAATACGAGATGAAATTATTCTTTCAGTTGCCTTGGAAGATTATTCATCAGGTCCGAATCCTGACGAATACCATCCTGGTTATTATTGGACTTTTGGAAAAAACCTAGATGCCGTTGAAATTTACATCAAACTAAAGATTGTTTCTTACAACAACGGGAATGAAAGTGCTGTTTGTTTTTCTTTTCATTCATCAGAAAACCCTTTGAAATACCCATTTCGGAGCTGAAAGAATTATATAGCGATGAGAAAAGAACAAGAGGCGAAAGCGATGAACGCATTTTGTCCAAATTGCGAAAAAGAAACCGAACAAAATTTTGTTGAAAAAATTGAAGAGATCAACATTCGGGGTGAAATGATCCCTATTCACATGGAATATTATCAATGTGAAGAATGTGGCGAAGATTTTGAAATCCCTCGCCCCGATTATGATCCATTGGATGCAGCCTATCGTGAATATCGAAATAGAAAAGGAATGGCGCAACCCGAAGAGATTAAAAAATTCCGCAAGGAGTTAGGACTCACTCAAAAGGAATTGAGTGAGATTCTTGGCATTGGAATCGCTACGTTGAATCGATATGAAAACGGGGCTCTTCAATCCGAATCACATGATCAGATTATCCGATTGTGTATGCAGCCGGCTAATTTGTTACAGATTCTGGGGAAAAAACCAGAATTACTTTCCGAATCAAACAGGAATCGGATCATTCAGCTTCTCCAGGAAAAAGACCAGGACTGCGGCGCTTTGTTGGAAAAAGTCATAGAACAATTCGGCAGCTATTCTCCCAGCTTATTGAGCGGCTACATTAGATTTGATGTCAATAAGCTTTTCCAGGCTATGAAATTCTTTTGCCTTAAAGATCGGGTGGTCAAGACGAAACTTATGAAGCTCTTGTTCTACGCTGATTTTAAACACTTCAAAGATAATGGTATTTCGATTTCTGGAGTCCGTTATGCACATGCCTACCATGGTCCAGTTCCTGATCAATTTGAGACCTGGTTGGTTGCAATTTCTGAATGGGAGACACAAATCACCAGCGAAGAACAGTCTTTTGGTGATTATGTTGGTGAAGTGTATACGAGTGGTGAGCCGGATTGGTCTGTTTTCTCCACTTCAGAGCTGGCGGCTCTCGCATTTGTCAAGGATAAGTTCCAAAAATACAGCGCCAGACAAATCCGAGATTTCTCCCACCAAGAAAAAGGGTATCAAAATACCAAAGATGGCGAAATCATTTCCTACCAGTATGCTCAGGAGCTCCAAATATAGTATTTCCAAGTTGGGGTTAGTAAGTATGTTGTGGCGAACCGAACATATCTGCAATTAACATTTTTACTTTTATGCCCACCTTGGATAAGGCCATTCCATCACTATAATTAGAAATAGATAATCTTAACCTAATCGTTGGCCGGACATTTACCTGCTGGATATGCAGAGCATGTCCGGTTTTTTATTTATCAGATACTTTTTTCGTAAGGAGCGCCTTCTGATTGCCAGCATTGCCTTATTAGCCTTGTTTTTTTCCTGCACGATCTATGATCTGCGTGACCGTGAAGTTCCGATGCCATTAACCGTCGGAGGACTGGTTGGTGCCGGCGTATATGCGTTGTTTGTTGGATTGTGGGCTCCCGTGTTACTGACCATCGCTTTGACCCATGTAGCAGATTTCAACCCAAGAGAGAAACGTCTGGCCTTCGGTTTGACCTTAGCCGCGTTTTCTGCAATTTTCCAACCTGCAGCAGCCTTGATTTGTGCCCTCATTCTCGGATTCTGGGTATTGTGGGAATTTGGTATTCTGGGCGGCGCAGATGTGAAATTGTTGATCGCTGCGACGCTCGTCTTAGGGAATCCAATTGTTCTGATCCCCATTGCAGTTTCCGGGGGAATCCAGGGCGTAATTGCAAGCCTACAAAAGAAGAGAGAGATTCCTTTTGTTGCGTCGATATTCTGTGGAACCTTGTTATTTGTTGTTTATCCATATTTCTAAAAAGGAAGGAGGTGATTGGCTTTGCGTTTCCTAAAAGATAACCGGGGAATCGAGTCGACTGAGGTCGCTTTGATCATTGCAGTGGTTGTCCTGGTCAGCTATGGCGCTTACCGGTTGCTGGGACAGAATATCGCTGCCATTGTAACTGATGTTGCTGGAAGAATTTAACCATTTCAATGTTCTGCCAGCAATGGTAAATCTGGCAGAACGATTTTTATCAAGGAGGACAATGAAATTTCTCAAAGATAACCGTGGGATGGAATTACTTGAAGCGGCTATTACCACCCCAATTGCGATTATGGTGATGTTGGCTATCGTGAACCTGGGAATGTTGGTCTACGCCCAACAAGCGGTGCAAGCTGCCGCCAGGCATGGCGCTCGCATGGGAAGTGTGGCACAGCAATGCCCGGCCTGTTATGCAGTGAGTGGAGCTAAGTCGGCAATCGCTCAAGCTGGGATATTAGAGAATACTTCTGTTAGTGTCCTAGCTCCAGGGGGAAGTGCTGGCAGCATTCTAAAGATTCAAGTAAGTGGTAGTGTTCCTAACTTCATGGCTCCCTTGACCAGCTTGTTTCCTGGATTACCCGGACAGACGTTTACTGTCCGAGCGGATTCCACATTTCGCCAGGAGGGATGGTAATGCTGCTGCGTGATCGGCGTGGTTATTCAATGACCTTCTGGGCGGTGTTCATTGGGCTGGTGATGATTCCAGCTCTTGCACTGGCAATTGAACTAGGCCGTTATTTCTATGCTATTTCGGAAGTAGCAAAAGCTGCGGACGCAGCAGCGGTTGCAGCCTCTGCAGAGATCAACCAGAAAGTTTTCCAAGACACCGGGAGCCTGATACCCACGTCAAAGACGTGGGGAAATGCCCAATCTTTTGTGACTTCCAATACAAGGGGTTTGTCTGCCAAAGGGGTTCATGCATTCGTGACTAACATCCAAGTCAATGGAGGTGATAACACCGTTCGGGTAGATGTGTCAGCAGATTTGTCCATTTTATTCCCTTCGGTGGTTCCTAAGGTGCTGGTAACTCAAACCGGAGTGGCTAAACTACGTGCATTCACACATTGATCCATTTGAAACCCCAGAAGGACCGAGATCATTATGGAGTAGAAATTGACCATCTAGGATAAGCCCCATCTAATTGGTATACTCTGATTGACAACTTAAAACTTTTTTATCTATCGTTGGCCGGACATAACCCACTGGGATCTGTCCGGCATTTTATTTTAAATCTCCCAATTGGGAAGATTCTGGCACAAGGAGGTTCTTTTGATCAATGAAGTAGTTTTGGAAGGGATTGTGGTACGTGAGCCATGGAAATTCATGGATGACCTGTTCTTCCGGTTGGTAATTTATCGCGACAGCGATCTACCAGCCAAGAAACTTGATCTGGAACGGGACGCGGGTGATTACATTAACGTTCGGGTCAATGGAGGAGCAAACGGTTTGATCCATATCCGGCGAGGTATGCGACTGCGGGTGCACGGTTTCCTTCAATCTCGGGATTACCGGGAAAGCATGGAAGAATTTATCAGCAAAGCCCGGAAATCCAAAAATTGTGCTGACCTGGCAGTGGATATCAAAGCATGTGAGTTGAAGCAAAACCAGGTTCTCATTGACCGAAATGTGGTTGAAGTGGTTGCCAGGCGCATCATTGTGTTGGATGCAGCCTCACCAAATGAGAAAAAGACCAGATCAATTGAGAGAGTTACCACTAGTAGGCACGCTAAAGCAGAGAATGATTCAAGTGAAAAAGTATCTGCTTCTGAAGAAATTGACACAACTGCTGATTAACTCATCCAGTCATTAGGAAACCAAAATTAGCATGGGTAATTATTTTCCCGTCGGATTTCCTGCGATCAACATACGCAGTTACCAGAAAATGGATGAGGTCAGACCTGAAGTGAATTCTTAATACTTCAGGGTTATGAGGAGGATCACAAGATGACGTCCGAATCCCTTGCGTAAAGCAAGTTGGATTTCGAGACCTGTCATCGTCAAGCTCCCTTTTGTATTGGGAGTGAGTGATCCTCCTTTTTGTTTCCGGGAGTCCTCGGATAGTGGGATTGCACTTTAACAAATAGCCTTTTCCTCTCTTGAGGCGTCTTGGCGTGCTGAGAAGCAGAAAGGTTCATATCACATGGAGAAAACAATCCCCCTCCCTAATATGCCTTATCGGGTATTAGTTTGAAGGGGGCACATGTCACGTGGGTGGATAAAGAAAACTTTTTATCCACCCACACATATCACACGGAGCAAACATTTCGTGTGGGTGGATTGAGGTAAATCAGCCCACCCACAACTACGCTTCGCAAAGGATGGTATCTATTTACTTTTATTTCTATCATCCTATCTTAGCGAATCTTTATATTTACATCTCGAAGCTGGTCTTCGGTGACTTCACACGGTGCCCCCATCAGGAGGTCCTGTGCGTTTCCGTTTAACGGAAACGCAATGACATCGCGGATCGTCTCTTCGCTGGTCAACAGCATCACAATACGATCGATACCCGGCGCCATTCCGGCATGGGGGGGAGCCCCGTACTGGAACGCTGTATACAACGCACCAAACCTCTTTTCCAGCTCCTCTTCGGAATATCCGGCAATCTGAAACGCCTTTTTCATGATCTCAGGCGAGTGGTTTCGTACTGCGCCTGACGAGAGCTCAATGCCGTTGCAGACGACATCATATTGAAACGCCAAAATCTGGAGCGGATTCTTGGTCTCGAGGGCTGTTAAACCACCCTGCGGCATCGAGAAGGGATTATGGGTAAATTCAATCTTGTTTGTCTCTGGATTGTGCTCGTACATCGGAAAATCGACGACAAAGCAAAACTCGAATGCGTTCTTGTCGATAATCTCGAGGGTCTCCCCAAGCCACTCCCTGATCTTCCCAGCTAGCTTATTGACAGCATCCGGCTTGTCGCTGATAAAGAACAACGTCTGGTCTTCTTTGATATTGCAATCGCTGATGAGCTGCTTTTTCTGATCCGGCGACAGGAATTTTACTAGCGACCCTTTAAAATCGCCCCGAGTGAGTGTGATGTAACCGAGTCCCTTCATTCCGATGCTTGTCGCGTATTTCAGGGAATTGTCAAAATAACTCCGCGGGCGGCCCGAGCAGTTTGCCACAATACCGCGCACCGGCATATTTTTAAAGGCAGCGAATTCAACGTGGGTAAAAAACTCGGTCAGGTCACAAATGGTAAGAGGGTTTCGAAAATCAGGTTTGTCGCTGCCGAATTTCATGACTGCATCATTGTAGGTAATGCGTCTGAAAGGTGCGGGCGACACACACTTATCTGAGAATTTTGTAAATGCTTCGTATAAAACAGTTTCGGCGACGTTTAAAACATCCTCTTGCTCTGCAAATGCCATCTCAAAATCGAGTTGATAGAATTCTCCCGGTGAACGATCGCCTCTAGCGTCTTCATCACGGAAACAGGGTGCAATTTGGAAATACTTATCGAAGCCGGATACCATCAGCATCTGTTTAAACTGCTGTGGAGCCTGCGGCAGCGCGTAGAATTTGCCTTTGTGCTTGCGGCTCGGTACAAGGTAATCCCGTGCGCCTTCTGGTGAGGACGCTGTCAGGATGGGTGTCTGAATTTCAAGAAATCCGAGTTTCTCCATACGTTGCCTTAAGAAATTTATTATCTTTGAACGCAAAACGATATTTTTGTGGATTGTCGGGTTTCGCAGATCCAGAAAGCGGTATTTCAATCGGATGTCCTCGCGCGTCGAAACAGAATCCCGGATTTCAAATGGCAACGCGTTTTTGCATGCACCTAAAATCGTGATGCTGTCGGCGTGCAGTTCGATCATGCCGGTATCCAGCTTCGGATTGATGTTTTCAGCACCCCTCGCGCATACGATTCCGGTTACCGAGATGACGGTCTCGCGGTTAATTCCTTCAAGCATGGAGTCGTCATGTAACACGATTTGAGTCACGCCGTTCTGATCACGCAGGTCTAAAAACTTCACACTGCCGTGATCCCTGATCGTGTCAACCCAACCGGCCAGGGTTGCTTTGACTCCGATGTGTTCCTGTCTGAGTTCATTGCATTGATGTGTTCTTAACATCCTTGAGCCTCCTTAAACAAAAATCCCGGAAATTATCAATAATAATTTCCGGGACGAGCATTTCTATTTGCCCGCGGTGCCACCCGTATTGACGCGGGAAACCCGCATCCACTTTCGTATTCAATTTCCGGTATTGTGCTGAAGTGTTCCCCGGCTTACTACTCTTCCAATCGCGCTCTCAATCGGTGACGCGAATCCCTGTTGGAATTTCCAAAAAAGCGGAGTCTTCAAGAAAAATTATATGCCATATAAAAATGACTGTCAATAGTAGTTCGAATAATGTGATGTGTGCGGTGGGTTATGGGGCAACATGAAGTTTTTTATAAACAGGATTATCATACCCCTCCACCCATCCACCCACATATATACATTTTGACAGGACAGCGAATGCCTGCGAAGAAGCAGCTGGCTTCTCCCCTGGCG
>CAZHMD010000037.1:0-9088 GCA_964533735.1 uncultured Anaerolinea sp.
ATGCTTTAATTAACCTTATTGTATCCAAAAGATATAAAATTCTGATTAGAATTTTCATGTTCTAATTCACCATATAATCATTTTTAAAAAATACTCGAGAAAGTGGCACTCTCCTATGAACTATCAAATGCAATATCCTACAAAAGCACATGAAAAAGCTGCGGAAAAGGTAACCCGATTCTTCACTGATAATTTCAGTATTGACTCGGTCTTGCTTGTTAATTCCTGTGCAAGAGGCTTGGCAACCAAAGATAGCTGCCTGGATATCACTATCCTGGTTAAGCCTGACATTTTTGCTGAACAATCAAATCGATTTGAAACTGCATGGGAGCATTTCCAGGAAAAATCCGTGGCAATCCATGATCTCAATGCGATCGGGAAATATTCAGAGGTTCATCTGAATTTTACAGATGGTGTTTTTACCCCTACTGAAAGAGACGAGGTAGGGGGTCCTGACTATTTTGAAGTGGGGATTGGGAATTTGCTGGTTTTCGCGCAACCGCTATGGAAAAACGGCCACTATTGGGAAGATCTGCGGCAGGTGTGGCTTCCTTATTACAATGAGACATTGCGTCAAGAGCGATTAGCCATGGTGAGAATGTATTGTCTCAAAGACCTAAATCACATTCCACTATATATTGAGCGTAATCTGTTTTTCCAGTCTTTTGACAGACTATATAACGCGTACCGTCAATTTCTTCAGGCACTATTCATTTCTCGTAGAACATACCCGATCGCTTATAACAAATGGATTCGCGAACAAGTGGAGGAAATTCTTGGACTTCCAGAGCTGTATCAACAGCTAACCCATCTATTTGAAATAAGACAATTTGAGAGCAGAGAGCTGATAGACAAAGGCAAAGAGGTCGAAGAATTGCTCGAGAAATTCACAAATCCTCAAGTGTTATTTTACAAAGGTGATCATTATGGTCTCTGATTACTCGAATCTGATTGAGGTAGATAGTCGGGCAACCTGGCGAGCGTGGCTGGCTGCTAACCACGATAAAGTGCCCGAAGTCTGGTTGGTTTATTATAAAGAGGGGACAGGTAAAAGAGGGATAGATTACGAATCTTCATTGGAGGAAGCACTGTGTTATGGCTGGATAGACAGCATCATCAGGAAACTGGATGATACCAAATATGCCAGAAAATTCACGCCAAGGAAAAACGACAGCAAGTGGTCAGTCTCGAATAAAAATCGTGTGATGAAGCTCATCGATGCCGGCATGATGACTGAATACGGTTTGGAAAAAGTGGAGGCTGCCAAACTCTCCGGCAGTTGGGAGATTCCGGTGAGTAAACCGGTTTTTGACCTGACCATGCCGCCAGAGTTTGAAAAGGCGCTTCGCAATAACCCCCTCGCATCGAAGCAATTTGAAAAGATGCCGTTATCTCACCGCAAAGAATACCTGCTGTGGATCGTAACCGCCAAAAGACCGGAGACAAGAGACCGCAGGATTGCTGAAGCGATTCGCATGTTGGCAGAAGGGAAACAACTGGGCTTGAGGTAATTGATTTACGATAAACAAAATCCGCCGCATTGGGGTTAGGTTCGGTGTAAAACCAGGCCTTTAATATTCAAAAATTAATCCGCGCATTTTGGTATGAGATAATCGAAGAAATGAACAAACCTTTCAAATTAACCTCAGTAGTGTTTTGGGCAATCCTTGTGCTCATCAGCCTTGCTGGTGGGTACCTGGTGTATTACAACACCAGCATCGGTCCGTGGGCTTTCAGCGATTCATCCGTCTATATCACGGCAGGCATCAACTGGGTCAATGGCGGCGGGATGGGATATACACAGGCAGATGGTATCTTTGCCAGGCTCACCCATTACCCTCCCGGCTACCCGGTGTTGATCGGTCTCACCAGCCTGATCACTGCCTCACCGGTGGAAGCGGCGCGCTGGATAGATATCGTTTGTTTTGCGCTGCTGATCTTGATTGGTGGCTGGCTGATCTGGCGCATCACCTCCTCACGTTTATTTGCCATCCTTTTCGGAGTGTTGATCCTCGGGTCGCCTTTCCTGCTGAACCCGTTCAGCGGGATTATGTCTGAATCGTCAGCCATCCTCACGGGTACCCTTGCGTTGTTATTGTTGGTCCTGTTCACCAAAACTGAACGACCACTCCACCTGGTGTTGGCAGGATTACTTTCAGCCGCGGCTGTGTTCATCCGTTATCAGCAGGTTTCTATTTTGGTCAGCGGTGGAATATTCCTGTTCCTTGCGGTAAATAAAACCTGGCTCACCCGTCTAAAAACCCTCTTGATTTACGCAGTTATTTCAGCCGGTCCCTTCGCGGCCTGGTTGCTCGTGGAATCATTGGTTTATGGCAAAGATGCAAGGATTATCAAGCTGCTGGGTGATCCGGGGAAAATCGCGAGTAAATTCCTTCTCGAAACCTACAATTCGGTCAAATTTTGGTTTCCGTACCGCAGTGGGCTTTTCCCTGAGGTGGACGCATCAATTGTCAAAGTAATCCTGGTTATCGGATTCCTCGCAGTAATAACATTAGGCTTGCTTCGTTCCCGCAAGAGCGGAATACCATTAACAGATTTTTCCGCGTCTAAGAAATTAGTCCTTTTAAGCGCGATTTACCTGGGTGTTTATCTTCTCTTCCTGCTGGCAGCGAGCCTGTTCACCTCCCCTCCACCGGATATTAGCAACCGTATGCTTTCTCCTATGCTGCCAATGCTTTTTATTTTCATTCTGGGGCTTGAGTACATCGCAACCTGTGTATTCAGAAGGTGGTGGTTGAGCATAACCATAATGGGCATCACTGTACTGTTTTTTTGCCTTACCTTCGTTCCGCAGGTGAAAAAATCCTCTGTATTAATGCACGGTTATGGAGAAGGGTACACTTCATTACGATTAAAAGACTCCCCTTTCATTGCTCAAATACAAAATTTCTCGCGCGAACAAAAGATCATCACGAACTCGGTGTCCATCGTCCTCTTCTATACTCAAAAAGAGGCTTACCGCTCATTCGATGGTCTTAATGATCCTGCACTTCACACAACCAACCAATATGGAGACAGGAACACGCCCGCTCAGACAGTATTCAGAGAAGAATGCGGTGTACTGGTGATCTTTGAACCTTCCGGCTTTGTGGGGATGGATAGTGAAACCGAGACGAATTTCCCAGAGGAAGTATATGGTGTGACACAAGGATTAGTTGAGATTTTTAGCGATCCGTTGGGCAAGATCTACGTGTATCCCGGATGTGAATAACCATTTATCGCTAGTTTAAATAACAAAAAAACCCATCTCAAAACGAGGTGGGTTCTTGATTTACACCTCTTCTTAATTCAACAAATATGCCAGTAGCCACCTTGTGGTATCCACCAGTGCATTGGTATGTGTGCGCTCGTAGTTATGTAATTCCTCACCTTAGTAAACGTGACGATTACTTTTCACAGGGATCGTTTTCGATACCTGCAAATGGAACGATATCAAATAACTCGCCTAAATGCGAATCAGGTCTTGCTCCTGGTTCAAATAAGACAATCTGAGAAACCAATATCTCCGGATCAAGGCGTTCGAACAGGGGAAAAAGAGCCCACTCCTTATAACCAACAATTTCTAATCCCTTATCCAACCACACATAGTGCCGTAAACAACCAAACTCTAACCGTTCAACTCCCATATAATCCGGATTACCATAAACACTGATGATCTCCTTAACTGTCGTGTTATCTTCTTCACAACCAACGTTGACACTAGTTGATCTTATAATTCCAGTTGAATCATCAGGATAAAACATGATCCATTCACAACCAATTTCGGGCACAATAGCTTTTTCATCATAATAAGGGCTGCTTGGTCTATTAATATCAGTAAGAAGGAATTCCTTCCAATTTCCTTCTTTGGCGGTTGAAATACCCGGTGTTATTCCTTCCATGCATGGAGGATCGCAGGTGGGATTTGTCAACCATGTTTCCATCCACGGTGTATGCCTGGAAACATGAACCCGATTTTTACATCCCGCCAGAAGTAAAATGCTGAATAACAAGCAGACTATAACAAAAATAGTGTGGGGTTTCCTTTTCATTTGGTTTTTGATTGGGTTCCTCTGATCTAGTTCAGCAAATATGCCATCAACCACCGCGTGGTGTCCACCAGCGCATCGGTGTGGGTGCGCTCGTAATTATGCGAGGCGTCAATCCCCGGGCCAATCAGCGCGATGGGCATGTTGCCACCGGCACGCCAGTAAGCGCTGGCATCCGAACTGTAAGTCGGATAGATATCCACCTTATAGTCGATACCAAATTCGTCACCAAGGTTTCGCAGACGCTGGCTGAACCCGTGGTGGTAAGGTCCGCTGGTGTCCTTGACACAGATGGTGGCGTGATACTCATCAGAGGTTTGCCCCTCGCCCACCGCTGCCATATCCACTGCCAGCAGTTCACTGATCGCTGCAGGGAAGTCATCTGGTGAGAAAAAGCCATGTTCCTCATAATTATTGATGTAAATATACGCAGTTTGTGCTGGTTTCAGTCCGGCGCTGGAGAGTGCGCGCACCGCTTCCACCAGGCAGGCAACGCAGGCTTTATCGTCCAGGTGGCGCGAGCGCACAAAGCCATTGGTCAGCTCCACCCGCGGATCAAAAGAGACAAAGTCACCCACCGCGATGCCAAGTGCCCTGGTTTCGTCGGCATTTGTCACGCGCTCGTCGAGCCTCACCTCCATGTTTTCTTCCTTGCGCGGAGTCTCAGCAAGTTTTTCAGCAAAAACATGGATGGATGCGGTGGTCACCAGGATGGAACCGCGGATGCGTTTTCCTTCACGGGTGTAAATGGTGCAGCCTTCGCCTTCGACTGTGTTCCAGATCACCCCGCCGATTTTGGTGAGCATCAGGCGCCCGTTGGGTTTTATGGCTTTCACCATGGCACCGAGAGTATCTGCATGGGCGGTAAGCCCGCGCGCTGTGTCATCATTAACGCCAGGTACCGTCACCATCAACCCGCCGCGGGGCAGGCGTTTGGTCTTCACTCCCGGCAGATTTTTAAAGACATGCTCGGTCAGCGCTATGGCTTCCTGGGCAAAACCGGTTGGGCTGGGGGTTTTGAGCAGGTCCACCAGGAATTTGGTCAGCAGGGCGGAGTCAACTTCGGGGAGTTTCATGCTCATTCGCCTTTCTTGAAGGGTTTCCCCTCGTAACGTTCAAATTGTTCGCGCATCTCATCTGTTACCGGCACAGCGCTCTTGCTGCGGTAATCATAGGCAACCAGGGTGTTTTCGCCGATGGCATACAGGGGCTCGCCGCCCTCACCGGTAATCTCGCATTCGAGCAGGACGCTTTTTGTGCCAATGCGCGTAACGCCGATGGAAACAACCACTGTATCGGTCATTTCGATCGGTTTAATATAACGCACATGGATGTCGCCAACGATCAAAGGCAGGTCCCAGAAGGAATGACCATCAAATAGTCCAACCTCCATCAGGTAGTTCATGCGGGCGTGTTCAATGAAGGAAAGGAAGCGTGCGTTGTTGACATGCCATTGAGGATCTAAGTCGCCATACCGTACAATAACAGGTGTTTGAAATCTGAATTTTTTCATACGGAAATTATACCGCCTGAACCTTTTGTAGGGAATCTGAAGGGATATTACAAAGTGGTAACCATTGTCACTATTGCAAGACGTGCTAGAATAATACAATAACAATAGTAAAAGGACATTAATTACCTGTTTTACTAGAAAAGGATGCCTCACATGCAAATTACAAAACAAGCTGACTACGCCGTCCGGGCAATGGTATTCCTGGCAAAACTTGAACCGGACACGCGGGCTGCCACAAGCCAGATCGCGGAAGTGCAAAAAATACCCCCTTCATTCCTTGCCAAGATCATCTCGCAGCTCTCCATCACCGGCTTGATTAACACTTCACGCGGAGCCCACGGTGGCGTGATGCTTTCACGACCCGCAGATCGCATTTCCCTGCTGGAAGTGGTTGAAGCCATTGATGGACCGATCTCCCTTAATTATTGCGCCCTTCACCCTGATTCCTGTGACAATAGCGGCGAATGCCCCATGCACGATATCTGGGTGGAAGTTCAAGGGGATTTGGTGAAAAAATTACGCGCTACTACCTTTGACACATTTGTGGGATAATCGGTTTAACCTTCGATTATGAAAGAGCAGATATGAGTGGTGGGACACCAGTAAATCGGCAGTGGGTACTCTCTTTGAAAGATGGCGAAATCGTCATCGATTGGGGCGACGGCTTGTTCCAGGATGTGCGCAGCGGAGATTTTCTCCCCGTCGTCGAAAAGGATATCAGCCACCATATTTTGGATGAAGAATTGGACTGGTTGATCCGCATCGGGCGGGTGGCTTCCTACACACGCCAGCAAGTGCGCTTTAACAGCCTGCCTGAGAGGCCGCAACGCACGATCGAATAGGTAAAACGTTTCAACTTCCCTCCCGGTCGACCGGGAGGTTTTTTATTTAGGATTGATTGATGATTATTTCGGGACGATCGTTGAATTTACAGATGGGGGTTTTTACGTTTGCGAGGATGATCGTTTCCACCTCGTCCCGGATGATCTATCCATTCCTGGCAGTGTTTGCTTCCGGATTAGACGTGGAGATCGCCACCATTTCCCTGGCGATGGCAGTATCCATGGCTGCCAGTGCAGCAGTACCGTTCCTCTCTCCAATCGCTGACCAGCGTGGGCGCAAGACAGGCATGCTTATCGGCATCGGTATCTTCCTGGCAGGCACACTGGCGTCCAGTCTCTTTCCACATATCCTCACTTTCTTCATTACGATCCTGTTGTGCAACCTTGGCAACAATCTGCTCATCTCTGCCATCCAGGCGTTCATCGGCGACCATGTGCCATACAAGCGGCGCGGACTTTATCTGGCCATCAGCGAGGTCTCATGGGCGCTTTCCTTCATCGTGATGGTTCCACTTGCCGGCTTGTTGCTTGAAACAACCGGGTGGAACACGCCTTTCATCTGGTTGAGCGGTCTGGGAATAGGTATCCTGGTGCTCATCTGGCGTTTCGTGCCGCAGGATAGACCTGCCGAATCTGAACCGCTCGTGGTCTTCAAGAACATTAAAAAAGTGCTGCGCTCCACTCCCGCCGTTCTGGGGATGTTGATGGGCATGTTTTTCATCATCGGCAACGAACTGGTGAACGTGGTTTTCGGGGTGTGGATGCAGGACGCTTTTGGACTGCAAATCGCAGCTCTGGGAGCAGCATCCCTGGTGATTGGGTTGTCTGAACTGAGCGGCGAGGGATTGGCGGGTTTCCTGGCAGACCGCCTGGGCAAGGAACGCACCGTGGGCATCAGTTTTCTGCTTAACGGACTTTGGGTCATCACCCTGCCGTGGCTGGGGCAAAGCGAAACCGGGGCTTTTGTATGGTTATTCATGTTTTACCTGACGTTTGAGATTGGAATTGTCAGCGCCCTGCCGATGATGACGGAAGTGATTCCGCAGGCCCGCGCCACGATGATGGCGTTATTCATCGCCGCGCTCTCCATCGGGCGTGCCATCGGGGATGTGGTGGCGCCTCGCTTGTACACCGGGGGCTTCCTGGTCAACGCGCTGGTGTGCTTGGGGCTGGACCTGGTGGCGGTGGTCATTTTAACCCGCATCAAGCTGCCCAAAAATACTGCCGTTGTTGATTAACCGCTTACCGAAAATTTAATTGGGTTTACCAATTTCCGTTGACCATGCGCCCCATGCACACGCCGTTCATGCTCGCCTGCATTAAACCGCGCGTGATCCCTGCACCGTCGCCGAGCGCGTGCAGGTTCTGTATGCTCGTCTGGAAACGTTTGTCCACCACCAGTCGGTTTGAATAAAATTTCACCTCAACGCCGTAGAGCAGTGTGCTGCCGTTGGACATGCCCGGCATCATCTGGTCGAGCACCTCCAGGGTTTCATCGATATCCAGCAGGATGCGGTAGGGGATCACCAGGCTGAGGTCGCCGGGAACAGCATCGCCCAGGGTCGGGTGGATGGTGTTCTTGACCAGTCTCTCAGCGGTTGTGCGCCTGCCGCGCTTGAAATCCCCGTAGCGCTGCACGATCACTTTGTTCCCCGAAAGCATGTTGCCCATCTCGGCAATGTAGCGCCCATATTCGATGGGTGTTTTGAATGGCTGCGTGAAATTTTTCGAGACCAGCAGGGCAAAATTGGTGTTGGTGGTCTTGAGTTTCTCGTCCTTGTAGGAGTGTCCGTTCGCCACGGAGAGGTGCTCGCCATAGCGCTCTTCAACCACTTCACCGCGCGGATTCCAGCAGAAGGTGCGCACCTTGTCTTCAAATGTTGGTGTGTAATACACCAGCTTCGGTTCGTAAAGTACATCATCGATTGCGGAGGTGATGGCGGCGTCCGTTTCGATACGGCAGCCAATATCCACAGGTCCAGGCTTGGAGGAGATGCCGTACTTATGGCACATGCTGTTCAGCCACTCGCTGCCCTCGCGCCCGATGGCCGCCACGATATGATCAGCATAGAGCAGTGAACCGTCAGCCAGTACCACGCCGCGAACTTTCTTTTCGCTCCCGGCAAGGTCCTCGATCAACAGATCCTGCACGGCGGTTTCAAAAAGCATCTGCACGCCCAGGGTTTCCAGTTCCTGCTGGATGCGGGAATAGATTTCATAGGCTTTCTCGGTGCCCATATGGCGTACGCGTGAATCGATCAGCTTCAGGTGCGCCTGGGCAGCTTGCCTGCGGATGAGGTTCACTTCGGGAGAGTGGTTGCTGCTGTAGACCTTTTTGTCTGCTCCAAAACCGACATATAACTCGTCCACGTAAAGCAAGATCTCACGGAATTTTTCAATGCCGATGAATTGCGCCAGTTCACCGCCGATCTCGCCGTCCTGGTTGATGGAGAGTTTGCCATCGCTGAAACTGCCCCCGCCCGAAAATCCGGTGGTGAGGGCGCAGGGTTGGCAGTTGGCGCAAACCCCGGTCTTGCGTTTGGGGCATTTGCGCTTTTCAATGGACATACCCTTCTCGATCATCAGTACGCGAGCACCCGGGTTATGCTTGCGGATCTCGTATGCGGTAAAAATGCCGCTGGGACCCGCGCCAATGATGATCACATCATAGGTGGAACTGGGAG
>CAZHMD010000038.1:0-8050 GCA_964533735.1 uncultured Anaerolinea sp.
CCATCCAGCGTCACTTCCACCCAGGATTCCTTCTTCTTGCGGATGACTTTGCCGGTTTCCACCTCATCCCCCTTCCGGAGAGAGAAAATGGAAATTGCACCTTCCTTTGCCTCGCTGTATACCCGTACGCTTTCTTCCGTCATGATAGCTCGCATAGCTGCCTCTTTCTATGAGTTCAAATCTCTAAGTTCAGTCCAG
This sequence comes from uncultured Anaerolinea sp., assembly GCA_964533735.1. GTDB lineage: Bacteria > Chloroflexota > Anaerolineae > Anaerolineales > Anaerolineaceae > UBA6107. The sequence continues at coordinate 199 of CAZHMD010000038.1, forward strand.
GATTTTTTCAACATGCCAGTGATGGAACGCGGCACATTCGCGCGCCCACGCTTCATTTTCCAGTTTAACTTCCAGCGCTACTTGGTCCAGGTCATCCGGGACGGCGAACAAGGGTGTGCGCACCTCAGCCCGAATAAGTGCCGCGTCCATTTCACCAATCGCTTCCAGCGAGCGCTGCACTTTTGTCTGCGCGGTTATCTGGCTCCCGAGCGAAAGCAGGATCAGCGCTACGCCCGCTGTCATTGGGATCCACCAGGCTGATCTAATCATGGCAAAATACTCTGTGGCAGGCAGCAGCGGTGTGAGCAGAATAAGCCCCAGCGCAGCCGTCAGTCCGCCGGCCATGCGTAAAAAATTCTGCATGCGCGCCATCTGCCCCAGGGTGGTGGCGTCGCCTTCCAGCGTCTCGGGCGCCTGCAGGTAGTTGAGATGGTAACAGCGGGAGCACAGTCGCAGTTTGAGTTTAAAACTGTGTTCCAGGGAGTAGCGTTTCCCCGGCAGGGGGTTGTGGCGCAGCCCGGCGCGCATTTTCAAGCGGTGGGTTTCAAAAAACTCCGCCGGCGCCCGGTTGCAGCGGGAGCAGGTGAGCGGGTGGTCAAAACGGATAACACCATCTTGATTTTCAAGGATTGCACGGGCAGGCAGCACGATCTTCAATGACATTATGGGGTTCCTGTGGGCTCGATTTGTCAGACCAATTGTAACTTAAAATGAAACGGCAGATCGCTCTGCCGTCCTTGTTCAATTCTTTTCCAGTGCTTCCAGGCGCATGAGCATGCGCAGCAAAAGTTGACGCATTTCGCCATCCTCCAAACTTGCGGCAAGGAGGTTTTGATCCGCAGCACTTTTTTCCCTGGCTGATAGCGCTTCTTCCTTCACCAGGATAAACTTCCCGTCGATCTTGAGTACAGCATTCATGTCACACCACCTCTACCATTAATACTGCCTGCCCCGCGGCACAGTATCTAGCCCTGTCGGCGGGGCGGATGATGAATGTGCCGGGAACCTGTGTGCTGAGCATGAGCGCGGCTTTCCCGTTGATGAGGGGCAGTGTTTCCACCACGTTGTTGATATCCAGTGAAACCGTGATTTCTCCGGGGCAGTTCACTTCAACCGTGATCTCCCCTGAATCTCGTCCAACCCGGATGGTCTCACCTGACCTGTCATAAGCCGAGATGATCAACCGGCGGGAAAACTCCTCGAAGGTGTAATCCAGTAGTTCGAGGAATTCACCCGGCATGAGGTTTTCGCGGGTGTCGGGCTTCTCTGCGTAGGTCTTAATAGATCCGTCTGCGTTCCTGATGATCGATATCATAATTCCTCTCTAAATCCAGGCAAGGATGCGCCAGTAGCCAACGGCTGAAACCCTGCGGGTTGACTGGCAGGTGGCACCTGCCCCGCTGGATGATGAAGCGATAATGGCGGTGGAAGTCCAACCAATGGGAGTAAGCTCCGCTCCTGCTGCCCCCTGAACTGCTGATACCAGGACCCATTCAGAAGCACCGGCTGAGTCGGTGGAGTGAAAGAGCATGACAACGCGGGCAAAGGCGGTGAGACCGTGGGTTTTGGTATAGCTGGTGTTGGCAACGACGGCAAACCACCCGGAATCATAATCAGCAACGGCTAAACCGGTATTGGCGAAGAAGCACTGAATTGAACTGATGACTGCGCCATCCCAATAACAAAAGCCGATCATCTGATGGTCTGGTGCTTCGACTGGTGAGGTGTTGACCGTGATGGTGAAAGTGGTGGAGCCGGGGGAGCGCACCGCGAAGACGTACCACAAGGCGGCGACCCCTGAGAACATGCCGGCGGGCAGGTCGATATCGGCGGTGGCTTTAAGTGCGTAGCCGTTGATCATGAGAATGCAGGGTCTGTACCCGATGAAAGGTACTCTAATCCTGTTGGTTGCCAGGTAAACGAGGGAAAGATTCTGCGCAAAACGGGAGAGGAAAGCCCCGGGGGTGAGGCTGTCGGCAGCTGCATTCCCGAAGTAGAGCGCGTCTTTGCGCAGGTTGTTGTAGTGAGCTGCAGCTGTGGGCTGACCGGCTGAGACTTCAGAGGAGAATGGATAAGGCATGTGATCCCTTTCGAATTTTCAACGCCAATAGGATGTTTCCCATGTTAAAGTGCCATCCCACAAGGAAAGAGCCAGGATGGCAGGATCCGCGGGCGGGAAGTAGTAACCGACATTGTTGAGCCCGCATTTGACGACGGAGAAGGCGGGTTGGTGGCGCTCGTCTGCGGACCACCCGAGGGCTCCGAGGTCGAGGAAAGCCCCCACTGGTGTGGTGAGTGTTAAGCCGGCAGGCTGTGCCAGGAACTGTAGAAGCATGGCGTAATCCTGCAGGCGGGTATAGGCGTGGTTTGAGCCATCAGGGTTAATAAGATGGTCTGCAAGGAGGATATCGAAGTTAAACCAGAGTTGGGTGCCGGTGGTGCTGTTGGTTTCGTCGATGGATTCGGACACAACCTCGCGGGTGACCTGCATACCAGAGTCACGCGGGCTGTTGTCTTTATTGACCAGGAAACCATAATCAGCACCACCATTCACATCAGGATGGGACAGGATCAGGTGGCAATTCTCTCCTATGATGAAAGCCATCAGATCACCGCACGCGGTCCCAGCAATCGAGGGCAAAGCCGGGTGGATAACCAAATTCCTGCAGCACCTTCACCCCGTCCAGCCCGCGGCTGAAGAGGTCCATCCAGTAACGGCTGGCCTCCATCATCTGAGCAGTTTCTGCCGGGCGGGTGCCGTAGGCTTCCACCAGACTGCCAGCCCGCAAAGCACAGGCGCAGCCCGCAGCCCCATTCACCAGCAAGGCTTCACATATTTCCGGCAGTGTGGTGCTCAAGGCGCCATCCAGCCCTTCGATAGTGTTCTGCGCGGCGTAATGCACCTGCAGCACCTCACCCGCTTGCGGGAGGATATCCCCATAAAAATGAACGCTGGGAACCCCGTCGCGCATCACGTAAGAGAATTGTGTCTCTGGTTCCAGTTCGCGCTTGCCGGGGCTGCCGTATGGATACACTAGCCTCATCAGGAAGAGACAGCCCGTAAGCCCGCTGAGGGGTTGTTCGCGGCCGCTGGCTGCAACGGTTACCTCGCTGACACAGGTGCGCGGCAGACGTTGATCGATCTGCTCCAGTGCCTGGCGCATGGCCGTGGTAAGCAGGGCATCCGAAAAGCGTTTGCTGCCGGCATCATCCAGCGCCAGGCGTACGCGGCTTATTAAAGCGGTAAGGTCGCTCATGGATCTTTTTCTCCAAATGCTTCAAGTCTTCCGGCAGCACGATCATCTCAGAATCCCCTTCGCGGAAGCGCGCCTGGGGACGGTACTTGCCGGGTTTGGTGGGATCGATATCCGTCATCCCGTCGTTGTTTCCGCCCGGTCGGACGGGTGCCTGGCGCAGTTTCTGGCGGGCAACATTCACCTCCCGGCAGGTGAACCACATCTTGCGCCCGTCTGCGGCAATGACCACCATGCCGCCGTCCGGCAGAGCCCGGCAGGAGAGCGGCTGCCCCGCTTGCCCCGGGAGCAGGAAGGGGCGTGAGAGTTCGGCTGCCAGGCGCAGGTCAGCGTTACTTTTGGCTTCCATAGCCGTTATCCTCGATCGCCACCCCGGTGGAATAGACCGCCAGGGCTGCCACTGCCATCTGCAGCGCCTGCCAAACCGTGATCTCCTGCGAAACGAAGGCTGCCAAGGTAGCCAGCAGGGCGGCAATTAACACCCAGAACTTGCGCGAACGCACGATCTTTTTGAATTGTTCAAGTAGAGACATTGTTAACTCCTTTAATCTACGAAAAACAAAAATCGAATGTCTTTGCGAGGAGTTGCTTTTACGACGAAGCAATCCCCAACGAAAGTATCAATCTGAAGGGAAGGTTCATGCGAAAGTTACATCCCCTTGTGGGATGAACCTCCCCTACAGTAATAGCGCGACGAGATTCGTTTTTGAATTGTTTAATTGTTCCAGGAATGGGAACAATTAAAAACAAATCGGAACAGACGGAGTTTAGTAGGGGCGAACGACCGTTCGCCCTTACAATGATCCTTACGCCACATTGGCTTTGTAGAGCGGGCGGTAATCTGCCACGAACACGCTCACCCAATGCCGCACCTTCATGCGGATCTCGTCGTTGGTAAAGAGCGCGCCGTTGGTCTCCCCGTCCGCGATGATGATCTCGGGCAGAACGCCGAAGCGCTCGCCAAGGATGATGCCGGGCGCCAGGCGCGGGTCAACGATCGCTGCCCAGTCATTGGCATCCGTGAACTCCGGACAGGTGATCACATCCCCCATTTGTCCGCGCTGCATATTCTCCGAGAAAATATTGCTCTCGTGGGCGAACGACGGATAGAGCAGGTTCATGGCCGCCAGGCGCAGGTCGCGCGGGACCAGCAGGTACCTGGCGTCCAGCGCTTGTTTGGCAGGTGTGCCGCCGCTGCCCACTGCCAGGGGTTGGTTGTAGAGCGCTTTGCCGGCAGCTTCAAATGAAGCCGATGCCAGGGCAGCGGTGCCCAGGTTGGCGTGGTGCGCGGCTTCGAAGACATTGTAGCTGTCTGCCATCACCGGACCGATGCCGCTGTTGGCGGTGAAAACCGTTCCCACCAGGGAGGAGATGCGCCTCAGGGCAGCCGACGCCAGCTTGCGCGGGTACTGGCGCAGTTTATGGGTTTCGTCGCGCTCGAACATCTCCAGCGTGAGCCCAACATAGCCGCCGTACTTGCCCCAGGCGCCGGTTTCGCTGCTGTCTGCCACTGCCAGCTCCGTGTAGGCTGCGCCTTCATTCACCACTGGCAGCACCGTCACTTCTCCGACCAGCACACCGGTGATTTCCTGCAGGCTGTTGAAATGTTCCACCTGCACCACGGGTTCCCACCAGCGGTAGCCGGAGCGCCCCAGTTCCTCCCACTGGTTGAGGATGAGCTTGTTCATGGCGTTCTTAAGCACTCCGGGCAGGTCATCGCTGGTTGCAAACTTTGCCCGCCGCTGGTCATAACCCCCGACGAAGTCCTGGTCGCCGGTCATCAGGGTGTAGAACTCGCGGATACCGCTGAGGCGCGCGGGATGCACCTTTTCCAACCCGTCAGGGCGGCTGGCACCCAGCAGGTCATGCAGGGCCGCGCTGATCTGTTCCCCGCTGCTGACGATGTCGCTGATGCGCCCGGCGCTCTGCACCACCTTGCGGTCGGTCAGGTCGCTCACCAGCTGGCGCGCTTCACTGATGGCAGTGTCGAGCGCAGCCGGGGTGAATACACCGCTGAAACGCTCGCGCAGGCTGGTCTCAAGGGCAGGCGGGAGTTGCGCGTTGGCAAGCGTGGTTTCCAGCAGGCTGGCGCATAATTTCTCTGCTGTGGCGCTTTCCGTGGTTTTTGCGTCCTGCTGCGTTAGCGGCAGGAGCAGCTCCGCAGCTTGGACTGGGGTTTGAAGCTTTACTTCTGGCATTGGGTCGTTCTCCTTTTCTCGAGGTTGGATGGATACTGCGGTCATCGCAGGTCGAACGGGCAAAAAACTTCCGCCGCGCGCGGGATACGTCACCAGGTCGACCGAGAAAACCTTTTCGATCCGGGTCACTGTGTCGCCGCTGGCGCTGAAGAGCAGGTCAGCAGAAAACCCCACCTTCGGGCGCGGGTTTTGCAGCGTGTTCATCTCTTCAGCGAGCTTGATGAGGACGTGGGCTGCCGGTCCGCAAGGGGTCAGGGTGAGGCGCACGCCGTCGTTCATCTCATCCCAGCGCGCATCTGAACACATGCCCGCCAGGTCGCGCACGGAGGGTATAGATACGGCATGGTCGATGTAGCTTTCCACGCCGTTCCACAGGGGCAGCGAGGACTGCAGCACCTGCAGGCTGAAACACCAGCCGTTGCCTGTGCCTGCGCTGATGGCGAGGATCTCAAGCGGAGATTGCTTCCCCGGGGTGAATGCGATTGCAAAGCGGGCGCGTTGTCTTTGCGTGGGATCAGGCATTTGCGCCTCCAGTTTTCTCCTCACCGGTCTCCGTGTCGATCTTGATCGGCTGTGCGCTGTTGGGTTTAGCGTGCGCAGTTTCATTGCCGTAATGGGGAATTCCGGCTGCCTTGCCGCGTTCCAACATTTCCGCCGCGTCCACACTCTCACCGCAGAAACGGTAGAGCAGGCGCAGGAACTCGGCATCGTCTATCAGGGTGCGGTCGCGCGCGGATTGCAGCACATTGTTGATGTTGCTGGCTGCCAGCGAGAGGGAAACGTTGTCGCGCGCGGAGATATCCGCTCCCGTCAGACTCACCTCCACCCGGCGTGAGATGTGCGTGTCCACCAGTGAACGCCGGTTCACCACCGCGCGCAGCAGGTCCGCGAGCAGCCACAGGAAAAAACGCTGGCGCTGCTCGAAATGGCGGTAGGTGGGTCCACCGGCAGCCTCAGCCGTGGTGCGTGTGGAACCCTCCGGTTCAGCCAGAAAATGCAGCGGGATGCCTGCCCCGGCGGCGATCATCTTTTTCAGCGCCAGCCCGTCCTGCCCGGAGTCATCTGATTCGAGGCGCGGATTGAGCGCATCCCAGGCTTCGGACTCGTCCGTCACCAGGATGGAACCGGGGGAAGGCGGGGCGGCATTGAGTGCCGACTGGCGCGCGCGCCTTTCAGCTTCGCTGGTGAAGCGCGCTTTCACCACATAAAGGAATGCCGTGCGGAAGTGATTGAGGCGTGCGCGGTCTTCCAGCCAGGCGGCATAGCGGCTCAGCCAGCGCAGCACTGGCGCCAGGTCAGATTCTCCCCACTGCGCGCCAACCGCACGGTTGATGGCGTAATGCAGCATCACCGGCTTGAAGTTCCCATTGGCGTCGCGCTGGTTTTCTCGCGCATCGTAAGCCTGCCATTCCACCGTGTCTGCACCCTCCTCCGTCCAATCAGGCTGCATCTCGTAGCGCATCTCCTGGTCGAGGTCGTTGGGACGGGAGTGGATCGCCTTCACCTGAGCTGCCGGCACGGCGCGCACGTAACTCATCCCGGAACTGTCGCTGGTCAGCAGCAAAAAGAGGTTGCCGCTGCGCGTCAGTTCGTCGCACCATTCGTATAGTCTCACCGGTAAGCGGTTGAGAGGATGCTCCCAGAAGGTGTGCAGGAAGGCAGACGTGGCAGAATGCGAGCAGTTGAGGCTAATACCGCCGCCAACCACGTACTGCGAGGTGAGCCCCACCAGCCTTCGAGCGATGGGGTTCACCCGCCAGGCATCCAGCGCCTGGCGTAGGGTTTCCTCCCGGTTGAAGGCGTAGCGGTCAAATGGGCTGGCATCCGCACGGCTGCCGATGGCAAAGGTGTTGTCAGTCTCCGCGGACGCCATCGCCTGGCGGACTTGTGCGTCCACCAGCGGCTGCAGCAGGTGTTGAACCCAGCGCGGGCGCATCAGGCTGCTCCCGGTTTGGTCAGCGCAGCCAGGTCTGCCTCGCTGCCGTTGAACAGGTTCATGTCCACCCGCGTGCTGACCCCGCTGATCTTGCCGGAGCTGGAGTACTGCCAGAATTTCCACCCTGCCCACGGGTAAACCTGGTAAGGCCAGCCGGAGGTGTAGTGCGCCAGCCACAGCGGATGCCTGGTGGCCCAATCCACATCCGAGCTCACCAGTTTGTAACCGGAGAAGACCGGTACCGGCATGTAGGAGCTCCAGAACCCGGGGGAGACGTAGAGCATGCCGCGCTTCCCGGTGAGGTTGAGGATCTCGCCGAGGAAGGCTTTCACCGCCTGGTTGAGCGCGGGTTTGGTCAGTCCGGCGGTTTCCAGGTCGATGACGGGCGGCAGGGCGGGGGCATTCACCTCGTTCTCCTGCAGCACGCGCACATAATGGCGCGCCTGCGCCAGCGGGTCGAAGCG
>CAZHMD010000039.1:0-6533 GCA_964533735.1 uncultured Anaerolinea sp.
TGGCACACGGGGTCATCCCGGATGTGGTGACCGACCAGACCTCCGCGCATGATGTGATGAGCTATATTCCCTCCGGGCTTTCCATGCAGCAGGCAGAAGCGCTGCGCAGGGATGACCCGGAAAGTTACCGCGAACGCTCAATGGATTCAATGGCAGCTCATGTGCGCGCCATGCTGGAAATGAAGAAACACGGGGCAGAGGTGTTTGATTATGGCAATAACCTGCGCCAGCGTGCTTTTGACCGCGGCGTATCAAACGCTTTCGACTTTCCCGGTTTTGTGCCGGCGTATATCCGTCCCCTGTTTTGCGAAGGCAAGGGGCCGTTCCGCTGGGTAGCGCTTTCAGGTGACCCTGAAGATATTTACCGCACGGATGAAGCCGTGGCGGAATTATTCCCCGGGGATGACCATCTGCAGCGCTGGTTGAAACTGGCGCGGGAGAAGGTTCCCTTCCAGGGGTTACCCTCGCGCATCTGCTGGCTCGGCTACGGCGACCGCGCCAAGGCTGGTTTGAAGTTCAATGAACTCGTGGCAAAGGGGATCGTTAAAGCCCCGATTGTTATCGGACGGGACCACCTGGACGCGGGTTCGGTGGCTTCGCCCAACCGCGAAACCGAGGGAATGCTGGATGGAACGGACGCGGTGAGCGATTGGCCAATTTTAAATGCGCTCATCAACACAGCGAACGGCGCCACCTGGGTATCGTTCCACCACGGCGGCGGCGTGGGCATTGGGTACAGTCAGCACGCCGGCATGGTGATCGTGGCAGATGGAACCCCTGAGGCTGCGGTGCGCCTGGAACGCGTGCTCACCTCCGACCCCGGAATGGGCGTTATCCGCCATGTGGATGCAGGCTACCCTGAAGCCATCGCCGCAGCAAAAAAGCATCACATCCAGGTACCCATGATGGGCAAAAAATAAACATGAAGAATTCCCGTCTGCTCGGATTCATTCTATTCATCATCCTTGGGATCGGCATCGGCCTGGTCTATGGATGGTTGATAAATCCTGCTGACGTAAAGAACACAACCCTTTCTTCCATGCGGGCAGATTACAAAGCGGATTACGCACTCATGATCAGTGAGGTGTACGCCTCCGACCCGGATATTGAGAAAGCAATCGAATTATTAGAGGATGTATCTCCGAAAGATCCCATCGCGGGAGTGCAGAATGCGCTGCTGGTCGGGCAGCAGTTTGGTTTTTCTGAAGTTGAAATGCGCTCACTGGCCAACCTGGAATTGGCACTGCGGGATGCACTTGGGCAGGAGCAGCCGTGAACCAGAAACGTGGTCAATGGCACCTGTTAACCGGGTTGATCCTGGGAATCGTGTTGGGCGTAATTTTCTCTGTGTTCATCGTTCCGGTGCGCTATATTGATACCGAACCCCAGACCCTGCGGTTTTACGATCGCGAGCGCTACCGCTCGCTGGTGGCGCTCGCGTACGTGGTGGAGGCAGATACCAACAGGGCATTAGCCCGCATCAGTCTCCTGAAAGACAGCAATCCCGCATCTGCACTGATCTCGCAGGCGCAGAACATGCTGGCTTCCAATGGGGATGAACTCACTGCCCGCGGACTGGCGCTCCTGGGAGCGGCTGTTAATCAACCGTCCCTGCGCATTACCGCCATTCCCACTGCGGTGGTGACACCAAGACCAACCGCTACTTCAATTACCGTCACACCACAACCTACATTGGTTACTCCCGCGATCCAAAATACACTGGGAACAACTGCTGAACCTACTGCCACGCGTACACCAGCTGCTACATTTACTCCCAAACCAACATCAACACCGCAGCCAACCCTGGGAGCCTTGTTTGAACTGGTAGAGCAAAAAACGGTGTGTGAACCCTTACCGGCGATCCCGTTAATTGAAATTGAAGTGAGAGATGTTGCAGGAACGCCTCTGGCAGGCGTGAAAATTCAGATATCGCAGTTGAACGGCGGTTCGGAGACTTTTTACACCGGTCTTTATCCCGAGATCAGTGCAGGTTATGCCAATTATGTGATGGCCACAGGAATGGAATATGCGCTGCGGGTGGGAGAAGCCGGTCAATTGATTTCAGGCTTATCGATCCCCTCCTGTGAGACCGGGTCGTCCGGAACATCCCCGGGCAGCCTTTTCCTGCTCTTCCAACAACCATAAAAAATCCCGACCAGAAATGGTCGGGATTCATTTTTAAGATTAATCACTTCAGGGCATGGGATTGCTGTTTGCCCAATCGCTTCCGAGTGTAACAGTGATATCAACATTGCCATTGGGATCATATTGATTATAAATACGATTGCTGGAAATCCCCCCCATGATCGAGGCAAGATAAGCCAGGGTGTAGGGTGTGGCGTTATGCACCACAATGGTGGTGTATGTGGAGTCTTCAGATGCATTGCCGGTGGAAACAACATTTAAGCCCTGAGAAATGAAGTAGGCAGAGGTGGTGTCAGCCAGACCGCCAGAAGAGGTTCCATTCAAGACTTCGATACGGGCATTCTCAGCCTTTGCCAGGCTCAGCGGGTCACCGCTGACAGTTTGACCGTTCTGGTCTGCAATGGTGATCGGAGCTGACGCCGTGCTGCCTTGCACGAATATTTCATCGCGCAGGAGGCGGATCTTGTCCATGAAGGGGCGAAGAACATATTGTTCGCCGCTTCCCGTCATGATCATTTCAGGTGAGGCATGGTCATAAGAAATGTTATAGGTTTTAAAGTTGGACTGGGGAATCTGCACGAAGAGGAGACCCAATTGAATGGCCTGTCCGAGCGTCATATTGGTTTGCACCCCTGAGGATAACTCCTGGTACAGTGCGGGGGCTCGAGAGATCAGTTGGGGCATCATATTCAAACTGACAATCTTCTGGAAGAGGGAAGTGATAACTTCCATCTGTCGACGGCCGCGGTCAATATCACCGCCTGAGGTTGACCGGTTGCGGGCGTATTCAAGGAGGTAATCACCTGGCAGTATTTCGAATCCGGGTTCAAGCCAGAAGGGAGAGCCGGTGTGTTTGGGGTCAATTAACATGCGCTCTGTAATATTAATGGGAACGCCGCCGACCTCATCCACCAGCCTGACGAAGGTTGCAAAGTCCACCCGGGCATAAAAGGTGATGGGTACACCCAGGAATTCTTCCACGGTTTGCATGGCAAGCCCTGCACCGCCGACTCCAGGGAGGTTATCTACCTCACCCCACCAGTAAGCCTTATTGATCTTGTTGTAATCGTGCCCTGGTACGTTCACCCAAAGATCACGGCGGATGGAAAGAGCCCCAAGGGTCTTTGTCATTGGGTCAATGGTTACCAGGATCATCGTGTCAGACATGTTCGGACCTGGTTCTTTGATCGCCCGTTCTGCTGTGTAATCGAGACCAAGCAGGAGGATGTTGACGCGGCTTTTGCCATCCCATGAGGCAGCGGATGGTGCATTGGAAGTTTGCAGGGACGATCCGGGAGTGATGGAGGAGTCTGTGGACGGTGAATTACTTGAGGTCACCGGCGCGCCGGGGAGTGATGTAAGCGACCAACCTTTAACCAGGTTGTAAACGAATTTTCCAGCCACAATAGCCAGTATTATCCCTAGAACAGCAAAAGCCGCCAGGAGGATCCTGCCGGTTCTATCAATGGAGGGTTTGCTTTTTCTTGTTTGGGCCATGGAGCGGTTGGTGTACTGATTCATAGGTTTTTTTTGGACCTTTACCTTAGCTGTTTGAGATATGTACCATTCGTGTTAGGTTGCAAGAAAGGGACCAAGTCAATTTGGCAATTATATCATTTCAATCAGGGTATGGTGGCGGGAGCGGCAGATCAGAAATGCCGGTTGTTATCCATTTATCACCTTCGGTAATGAGCATTACGGGGATATCTTCGACAATCGGATATTTCCTGCTGCAATCCGAACATACCAGCCAGGATTCACGCACAAGGGTTAATAATCCCTTTTCTTCTTTCACGCACACCGGGCAGCGCAAGATCTCGAGCAAGTTAATATTCACCATATCCCAACTCCTGTTCGGGTGTCTTTTGGTAATTTTACCACCAGCAGAATCATGGATTTGCGGTGGGTGTGGGGATCTCTGTTCCCGGACCATATTCGTAAACATCGCCCCAGGCCTGGTAACGCGTATAAAACGAATCGTTGTACAAGACAGCACCATTTAAGGTCACTGTGCGGGTTACGGTCACGGTGGCACCGTCAACAGCCCAATCCACCTGTTTCTTTGTCCCCTGGGGTAGATCGGGGTTCTCGCGGTAAACCGGGTCGGGGGATTCAACGATATTGGTAAGCCCTGTGGACGAAGAGGTAACCTCCCTGCCGTCCTCGGTAGAGTAAAACTTCCACTCGAGTGCGTAACTGCTGGGATAGATGTAGGTTTCCATCAGCAGCCAGTAAGGGGTATCGTTCTTAAATTTTAGGTCCACAATCGGAACAAACACAGTGGCATCCAACCCTGCCAGGTCTTTGTTGTGTCCTGTGGACGTTTGTTCGTAATAGCCAACGCGATATGCGTGGGAGTGGCGTTCCAGAATTTGATAGCCGGCGTAATAGGCTGTGCGGAAGAGCGCGGTACTCACCTGGCATACGCCTCCGCCTACACCCTTGATGGTCTGGTCGCCCAGGATGATCATGGCTTCTGCGTAACCGTTATCCAGGCTGACATCCCCCAGCACTTCTGCCATGGAGAGCGTTTCTCCGGGGGCGATGAGCAATCCATGAAACTGACTGGAGGCGATCCTGATATTCTGGACACGATCTGCCGTGGAACCGCGGAAGTAAGTTGTGCGGGATTCGATCAGTTCTGTAATGCCCAGATCCGCAGCGGTGGCACTGTCAGTAACCGGCGGGTTGGCAATATCAAAGGCAAGGTCAGCGGAATGTGAACCGGATTGGATGGCAGTGTTGATGGCGGACACGGAATTCTCTAAATTCAGAGTGCGGCCGACGGTGGCAGACTTGAGCAGTTCCAGCTGCCGGGTTTCATCATTGAAAATAAAACGGGCATTTTCAGGGTATGTATTCAGGTTGTTTTGGATGGAGTTGAGGTAAGCGGTCATTAATGCCTGGTTGACCGCCACCTGGTAAGACGTACCGTTGCCATTAGTGACTCTTTCAAAAGTCAACAACTGCGCCAGTGATTCAGGTTGGATCTGGACGGGCTCATTGTTATTCGAGCCTGCAGGTACAGCCAGGGTGAAAGGCTGGCTCAGGATAGTACGCGCCTGTTCACCCTGGATGGAAGCATCCAGGATGACAGGATCAGATTGGATGACTGAGAGCTGCACCACGCCATCCTGCATGGTCTGCACCTGGCTGGTGATGGATGCAAGTGAAGCGGCATAATCCAACTGGCGGCCTGCCTGACCCTGGTTGACGATGACGTCGGTGCCTTGTAACCCCAGGCTGGCTTCGCGGATGGGTTGGTTGATCTCTACAGCGACTTGATTTAGGAAAGAAATGGCTGCTTTTTGATCATAAATGAATGTAGGAAAGACCTCGGTGCCCTCGTTAAGCGACGCAAAACGCTGTAAAAGGATGGAGTCAACGGATCCGCGCCGTCCAACGGCAAACGCGCTCTTGGCGGAGGCAATGGGGTCAAGGTACACACCGAGTTGAACCGGTGCCGCCGCCCATGATTTCTCATTTGCCAGCAGCAATACACTGCCGGTTTCAGTGAAACGGATCGAAAGGGCGATCTCGCTGGTCGCCTGGTCAAGTGAAAGGCCGCCGAGCTGAACGCCGTTCATGCTCACACCAGGTAAAACACGGTTGGAATACACGGCTGAAAAGACCAGGTTAACAATCAGCAGGAGCGCTAAAAGTAGGATCAACCCTGCCGCAAAGGCAAGCAAGAGCCTGGTGACTAATGAAGGAGGTGCAGAGTATGCCTTATTCATAATTTCTGATTATAACACCCGTAATAATCGCATTCAGATGTAAGACCCGCAAATGAAGTGAAAAGTTCCCGGTTTGGAGGGGAATAACCTCTGATTAACCAGTTTCAAGATTGGTACCGATTTACCCTTGACAGATGCTATTGCGAGGGTATAATTTGCCCTCGTTGCGCAAAACACAGCGCAAGATCTTGCTCAAAGTAGCAGATCTTTGATAACCCAATACCAGACTTAGAGCAATTCTCCCGCGAAGAATCGGGGCAGAAATTAGTGCCTTCGAATCCGGAAAAACCCTTGACACAGTTAGTGGTTGCGGTACAATAAATGTCCCAAGTGCGTTGGTGATTTCGCTGAACCCAGCAGATCGATAACAAAATCAAATACGCAGCATGCTTGTGGGCTACACCCGCTAGCGATCAACACGACAGGCCGATGACGTCCTGCAGAGGACCATCGGTAATTTTGTCGCCATCTCTTGACGAGATGGGGGTGCGGGAGTAAAATCTGGCCCTTGGAACCAACAGAACCTTAACAACTGAAGAGTGATAGGAAGACGATGCCCTGTCGTTTTATGTAATACAGAGTTACTTCGTAAATTAACACCGAAAGGTGTTTTATTGCGGAGAGTTTGATCCTGGCTCAGGATGAACGCTG
>CAZHMD010000040.1:0-5726 GCA_964533735.1 uncultured Anaerolinea sp.
TCAGCCTCACCCCCGGCAAACTTTTTTCCGCTACGCAGGCTTGCCGGAAAGACACCATTGAGTTGAGGAAACGACAGAACCAGTTGAAGTCCCCTATGCGCATCCTTCCCGTCAGGTCGGTTGATGCAGCGGCTGGCGAGCCTTTGTCTTCCGGTAGCGCATTGCTGTCGAAAGCTGTATCCATGAACGAACACGTCTTGTTATCAACGGGCTGACTCAATTGCCAAAGCCCCCAAATTCCAGAAATTACGCCACCATTCGGGCCGATTACTGTCAGGTTTGAACGTCGAAGAGCCGCCTCGACCAGTTCGTCTTTCTCCTTTAAATCCAGGAACTGAATGGCAATGACGTTTGTGGTCTTCCGATTGTCCATTGCACCATACAGAATTGCATTTATGTGGTCATCGCCAAAACTATACCCGCACGTGATCAGAAGCGCGTGCTCTGAGTTGAGAATTCGCGAGAGCCTGTCAATGTAACCTACATACGGCTGCTTGCGGGACTCGTCATACTTCCGGTGTGATGGTAAAATCATTTCACCGCTTTCGATGGGGATACTCCTAATAATCCGTTTGCCTTCGGGTCGACTTTCCAGAACCCAATTGACCGATCCATGTAATTTCCACAGGCGAATCCAGTTCGATTTTGGTAATTGGCCTTCGTCATCCAAACATTCGGGATAAAAAAATGGCCGGTGTGTTCCGACGAAGCCATCAAATACTGGGACGCGTGCCGTTTCAAAAGCCAGCTCGAATAAAAGGTCATAGTTTGTCGTGAATAGCTCTATAGGTACAGTTCGATTCACTTTTTTAACCCATGAAGCAAATTCATCGTGAGGAATGTGTTCTGGTATTGCCTTTTTTTCTGGGTTTACTGTCTTGGCTATGGTGGCACAGATCATTTTCTCAATTGCGATTAGTTTCATTCGATCCAATCCCACTAAGGTCTCTCCCTCACCAATTGCATCTATTTTGGTTCGGACCTTTGAAAGAATCTGTTCAACGTTAGCAGAGCATCTATCCTCCTTACATTGACCGACTAACTTACCCCAAGCCTCAGCTTGACATTCGCCCATATCGCAAACGGCCTTAAGACAAATTTCAGTTAAGCCGTCAATTCCTGGAATTAGCACTTTGTGCTCGGGTTTTTCTCCAGATTTGGGAGCGGGTGCGATATTGACTGCACTTGAAGTTCCCGCCCCGAAGAGAAAAGAAAGGCGACGATCGTGCATAGCCAAATGATTCCGCAGATCCTCTATCACTTGCCTTGGGTCATGAGTATTCATAATATATCACCAGAATGCGTTTTCTCCAGAATGCCAAATGTGCCGTAATTCAAAATTTATTACTTACTCATCTCTTCAAGCTTCAGCAAAATCGCAACCATTCCCTCCGTATCTAAGTTGCAATATTCCAATAAGGCCTGTCTGACCTTCTCCTTTTCTTCCCTGGCCGAGTCTCGGAAATGGGTAAGATAGTACTTAATGGAAGCCATTTCGCCTTCCCCTATCTCCATTTCCTTATAGCTCTTGCCTGTAAGGACAGGGAGAACCGCTTTTAAAGAGCAGCTGCCGTGCTGGCTGGGATGGTAGTATGAGAACGCCCTGAAGGGTTCAATGAGATCTTTCAGGCGGCCAGAGACCCCTTCCAGCCAATCGGCGTCTTTCGGCGACAATTCTCCCAAAACCTTAAGAACCTGCTTCTCAAAGCTCATGTTATACGCAAGCACCGTTCCCTTTGAACCAATTACTCTTAATGCTTTGATCAATTCAGGGGCAAAATTCTTCCGTCCATCGGCAAGGAAATTATGAGACTCCGCATCTGAGCCCCTTTCGTGTATCAGATGGATTGAAAACTGGAAAGGAATCTTCTGGTAAGGTCTTGCTTTGTCAAAGGGTGGGATGGCAACGTTTAAAGTCTCAAAGTCCAGGCAATATACAGGGTATTCCAGGCTTTTCAAAAATTTCCTGATCCCCTCTTTATCAATGAATGGCGTCGCAGTCGTTATGGCATTCATTTGGATTTTCTGCTTATCGGAAATCTTAACCTCCGCGGGCAAATCCCTTATAGATAGGATACCCTTATTCAGCATTTCATATGATTTCTGTCCAAAGTAATAAAGCTCTGTAACATTGTGCTCCGGCAGGAAAGACCAGCACCGCCCTGAAAGGGGACAACCATAAGGGTTATTGCAATGCGGTCCAATCGGCACCATGGGTGGCTTTTCGAGGGCAATAACCTTCTGCATCCCTATGATATTATCTTCCACATGGCCGATCTTTTCGGCGACCCGGTCAGTAATGTCCTGCTTGGACAAGAACCCCTGTGGATCAATATCACCATCCCGTATATATTCGTTGTTGACATAAATCTGATGGCATTGTCTCACCCTGAGACCAGCGCCCTCAATGACGAATCGCTGGAAAGCGACATCTTCTATATTCTCATCTTTTACTTTTGTGCTGCTCTTGACTTCTATGATATCCCACTCGTCATTATTTACTGGCTTAAGGATGTCAACCTTTGCAAAAGTGCCTTTGTGGGAAAAGGCTCCCTCAAAAATCGCATTCCGTTGAGAAACACACTTTCTTGTTGCCTCAATAGAGTTATTGTCATGCGGAACCTCGACACCTTCAGGGAAAAGCTTTTTTGCGCAATTGCCAATTTCATGGCCTTGGTCAAAGATAAACTGCTTATCCTCTTCAATTTTGGGAAGCTCATCAGGAGAATTTATCACAAACCACAAAAGTCTAGAACACTGCAAGCCGTTCATGTACTTGGACTTTGATATAGTTGAGCCCATTGGCTCCCCCCTCGTCATTGATTTTAAGGATCGTTCTATTAACTAATTTTGTGAAATAAAAAACCCCGCTCTTTTCGTAAAAAACGGGGTTTTATCAGCCAGTCTATATTTCCCTCCACCACTGTATACGGGATGGAACACCTTCACGGCCTTGATATGTAAATGCTCCATATCATGATTTGGATTTGGAATCTACTACATCAATGACATTCTTCAGCCTACTGCTGCTATCAAAACAGAGCAAATCGGTAGGCAAGGTGCGCGCCGGCCACCTGACAGTGGGCCGTCACGCCCCTTGCATCTTGCCCATGTCTATGATGGACCCCGAAATTTGGACAGTGTGCTAAGTTACACTTGGGAGCAAAAATGAGGAGGATCAAGTGGGAAATTTGAGAAGGAAGCACACACCGTCATTTAAAGCCAAGGTTGCCTTGGAGGCGATCAAGGAGCAGAAGGCAGCGGCGGAGCTGGCCAGTCAATATCAAATTCATCCTGGTCAGATCCGGAACTGGAAGACGGCGGCCACCAAGGGTTTTATTGACCTTTTTCCCGATAAGAGGAGGGGCAAAGAGAAGCTGATAGAGGAGCTTTACCGCCAGATCGGCCAGATGAAAGCAGATCTGGATTGGCTTAAAAAAAGCGGGTCTTAAGCCATAAAGAGAAGTTGTTGCTCATTGACATAGTCAGTAGAAAGATATCCATCAGGCAGAGCTTCTGGGGATATCCGGATCCAGCGTTTATTATGAGCCGGTGGTAGATGAATATGACCTTCTACTGAAGCGTTTGATTGACAAGCAGTACACCCTGACGCCGTTTTACGGTTCACGGAAAATGACCGAGCAACTCAGGCGGGACGAGTATCTGGTCAACCGAAAGCACATTCAGCGGCTGATGAGGGAAATGGGTTTGGAGGCCATCTATCAGAAGCCCCGCTTAAGCGAGCCGCATCCGGGGCACAAGATTTATCCTTATCTGCTCAGGAACGTCGTCATTGATCGGAAGGATCAGGTTTGGGCTGCCGACATCAGTGTGCCGCAGCAAGCGGCGTGAGAGATGAGGGTATGGTCCCTCGCAGCCGGTTTGCAGGAACTGGCCGCAAACCACCGTAAGCGGCGTTGGTTAAGAGCCTCCGTCGTGAGCGTTACGGAAAAGGTGCAAAGGAATGCATCAGGTGTGGATCAAGAAGACGAACGCAAGTGAACCACCGCCCACGTGTCGAAAGTGCACATACGGCGTCAGAACCGGGGAGGTGATGTTGCTCCGGGATAAGTCTGGAAAGATGCCTGCTGACTGTCCAGGCGGCGCCCGGCATAGAGGTGGCGTGAGCTTGATCCGGGCTCTCATGTTGAACTGCGGGAACCTGTTGCCGCGATGTATAAGAGAAAGGCACAAGCGGAGATCCCGCGAGGCTGACAGTATCGATGCGCGGCGCAGGGGCGGACAAGTCCGTAGTAGTGAAGAAGCCTCTGTAATGGAGGTGGAGCGAAGGGACTTGGCCACTCGGCAAGGTTTCATAGGTCAACTGGAATTCAGGAGGAACCTTTGAGATCAGCAAAGCCTAACGACATTTCCAAGCATCTGGTGTGGGAAGCATACCGGAGCGTAAAAGCCAATGGAGGTGCAGCCGGTGTAGACAAGGAGTCAATCGAGACGTTTGAGGTTTATTTGAAGGACAATCTGTATCGAGTATGGAACCGTATGGCATCGGGGTGCTATTTTCCTCCACCGGTCAAGGCCGTGCCGATTCCGAAGAAGACCGGAGGAACGCGGATATTGGGCGTGCCGACGGTTTCGGATCGGATCGCACAAACGGTGGTGAAGAAAGTACTGGAACCGATCCTGGAACCTATTTTCGATCAGGATTCCTTCGGATACAGACCGGGAAAGTCGGCACACGACGCCATAGCCGTGACACGTCAGCGCTGCTGGCGTTATGACTGGGTAGTCGAGTTTGATATCAAGGGTTTGTTTGATCATATTGATCACGGGCGTTTGATGAAGGCTCTGAGACATCACTGCACGATCAACTGGGTGTTGCTGTACGTGGAACGCTGGTTGAAAGCGCCGTTGCAACAACAGGACGGTGAGCTTGTTCCTCGGGATATGGGGACACCCCAAGGTGGAGTGATCAGTCCGTTATTGGCCAACCTGTTTTTGCACTATGCATTTGATGGGTGGGTACGGCGGGCGATGCCTGGCGTACCGTTTTGTCGCTATGCAGATGATGGGTTACTTCATTGCAAGAGTAGGCGACAAGCGGAGTGGGTGATGGCACGGATTATCCGTCGTTTCAAGGAGTGCGGATTGGAGATAAATTCGGAGAAATCTCGAATTGTATACTGTAAGGATAGGAATCGACACGAAGAACATGAAGCCATTAGCTTCGATTTCCTGGGCTTTACGTTTCGTCCGCGTCGGTGTGTATCCGAACGGCATGATGTCCATCCGAATTTCCTGCCGGCGATCAGCCGTGCATCGATGAAATCCTTAAACCGGGAGATTCGCAGTTGGCATGTGCAGTTGAAGAACGACAAGTCTCTCAATGATTTGTCGAACATGTTCAATGCGAAGCTTCGCGGTTGGTTTGTCTACTATGGTCGTTTCTATCCATCGGGAATGCACCAAATCTGGCGGAACGTGAACGGGTATCTGGTTTGCTGGGTACGCCGCAAATACAAACGTCTTTCGTGGCACAAAAGAAGGGCGTGGCAGTATTTGAGGGGACTTGCACAAGCAAACCCGAAGCTTTTTGTACACTGGGAGATTGGATGTCTTCCCTAAAGGCTGAGTGGTAGGAGCCGGATGAGCCGAGAGGTTCACGTCCGGTTTTTGGAGGGGCTGAGAGTGAAACTCTCTCGGTCTACTCAACCCTATATCCCTCTTGCCAGAGGTTTCATGTATCTGGTGGCGATCATAGACTGGTG
>CAZHMD010000041.1:0-5205 GCA_964533735.1 uncultured Anaerolinea sp.
CTCAAGGTTCTGGCGGGCTGGGGAGACAACCGCATCCCCGCCCTTCCGGACATCCCGACATTGAAAGAAGTCGGTTATAAGAATGTCGAATTCTACATCTGGTCCGGCTTCTTCGCCCCGGCGGCCACGCCCGAGCCGGTCATCAGGGTGCTCCGCGAGGCGACGGCCAAGGCGGTCCAGGCGCCCGATTTCAAATCGGCCATGGAGAAAATGGCGACGCCGATTGCCTACCTGGATGCGCCTGAATTCAGGAAATTCTGGGACAAGGACGCCGAACGTTTGATCAACGCGGTCCGTAATATCGGCAAGGTGCAGTAAAGAAGAGGTGTATCAAGCGCCCTGCGGAAAACCGTGGGGCGCCTTTTTTATTACAATCCATTATCGACAGGGGAGGAAAATGTTCAAAAGCATCGTATTTCAAACGCCGACCATCTTTTTCGGCATCGACGCGGTCAAAGCGATCGGGCAGGAGGCGAAAAAATTAGGCGCAGGGAGGGTGTTTCTCATTACGGGTCCTCAAGTCAAAAAGGCGGGGGTCCTGGAAAAGGCGTTGTCCTATCTGCAGGCCGAATCGATCGAGGTCGAGGTGAATATCCAGGAACGCGACACCCCCGAACCGGCCACCGATCGCGTCGAAGAAGCCGCAGCGATTGCGAAGAAGGGGAATTTCGATGTGGTCATCGGCCTTGGGGGCGGGAGCATCCTGGATGTGGCCAAGATGGTTTCCGCATTGATCACCAACCCCGGGAAGACGGAAGATTATTTCGGCAGGGAGAAAGTTTCCAGGCGGGGCAAGCCGACGATCATCGTCCCGACGACTGCCGGGACCGGTGCCGAAGTGACCAAGCACGCAGTTTTCCTGGACCGGACGAACAATGTCAAAAAGGTGGTCGCCTCCGGCAGCCTTCTTCCGAATGTGGCTATCGTCGATCCTGCGATGACCCTCACTTGCCCCCCTCCTGTGACCGCCAGCGCCGGCATCGATGCTTACATTCATGCCGCGGAGGCGTTTCTTTCCAAGAATGCCAACGCGATAACCGACACCCTGGCGCTGGAATCCATTTCGATCATCACACGTTGGCTGGGGCCGGCTTTTGCGGACGGACAGGATATGGAAGCCCGCTATCATATGTCCTTAGGGAGCCTGATGTCGGGAATCGTTCTCAACAATTCCGGCACCAGCCTGGTCCATGCGATGGCCTATCCGGTGGGAGGGGAATACCATACCCCGCACGGGGTGACTTTGAGCGCCCTGCTCATCGCCTGCTTCGAGTATATCGCGGTGGTCAAGGCGGAAAAGATGGCCCTTCTGGCGCGGGCGATGGGTGAGCCTATCGACTCTCTAACCTCGCGGGACGTTGTCGACCGTCTTTTAGAGGCCATCCGTCATATGATCAAGAGCGTCGACCTGCCGGCTTCGCTGAAGGATCTCGGGATCAAGCGAGCGACAACGGATGTTCACCAGTGGGCCGTGGAAGCCCACAAGGAGCAACGGCTCCTCTCCCGGTCTCCCCGTATCCTCACCGTCGAGGATATCGAGAAGATCTATGAAAGAGCATTCGAATAACCCTGCGGGGTCCATTGGGATGTCCCGCAGATTGAATAAATAAATGGAGGAAAAGAAGATGGCAAAGAAGAAACTTTCACGCATCGATATTCAGCAGGCGAAAGAGAGGAAGGAACGGCTGCCCTGGGTGACAGCCTACGATTACTGGACCGCAAGATTCGCCGAGGAGGCGGGGATGGACATGATCCTCGTCGGGGATTCCCTCGGGATGGTCATTTACGGCTACGAAGGGACGGTGCCGGTGACGATGGATCAGTGCATTTACCACAGCGAGGCGGTCCGGCGCGGCGCCCCGAACACCTTCATCATCGGCGACATGCCCTTTCTCTCCTACCAGGTGAGCGTGGAGGAGGCGGTGCGGAACGCCGGCCGCTTCTTCAAGGAAGCGCGAGTGGATTCGATAAAACTGGAGGGCGGACGACGCATGGCCGCCCAGGTCCGGGCGATCGTTGACGGAGGGATGCTGGTGATGGGCCATATCGGGCTTACCCCGCAGAGTTCAGCACAGCTTGGCGGCTTCAAAGCGCAGGGGCGAACGGCGGAAACGGCGATGGAGCTGATCGAAGACGCCCGGGCGATCCAAGAGGCTGGGGCCTTTTCGCTCCTCGTCGAGGCGGTGCCGCCGGAGGTCTGCCGGATCATGCGCGACGATCTGAAGATCCCCGTCTACGGGATCGGAGCGGGGGTCGAGGTCGACGGCCAGGTGATGATCTGCAGCGACATCCTGGGCATCTTCCAGGCGTTCACTCCGAAATTCGTGAAGAAATACGATAACCTCGGGGAAAGGACGATCAAGGTCTTCGCCCAGTATGCCAATGAGGTCCGAAGCGGCGAGTTTCCGGCGGAAGAACACACCTACAAGATGGTGGAAGGCGAGCTTGCCAAGTTGGAGAAACTCCTTTAATACCTCGGGTCAATCCTCGATTGACAGTCAAAGAGGCGATATGTTAGATAAACGGGTGAGAAATTATCCAGACGACCTGATGCCTGCAAGGGGGAAAAAATGGAATGGCCCCGGAAAATCGTTTCTTTGCTGAAAGCCAATGATATTTGTTCGATATCATTTATACCGGATTCCGTTATCGGTCAGATTCTGAAAGCGGCTGAAAAAGATCCGTTTTTTCATTTCACGACTCTGGCCCGGGAAGAAGAAGGCATCGGCATCATCACCGGGGAATATTTGGGGGGCCGATACGGCGTCCTGATGATGCAGGGCGCCGGACTGGGCAACTGCGTCAATGCGCTGGCGTCGCTGGCGATTCCCTACCAGATTCCGTTTCTGATGCTGATCAGCCAGCGGGGCGAGCTGGGGGAGTTTAACGCCTGCCATGTGGTCATGGGGAAAGCCCTTCGCTGCATCTTGGAGGCGCTGGGGGTCCAGCACTTTACCGTGAATCGTGAAGACGAACTGGAAACCATTCTGGGCGGCGCAATTAAAACGGCTTACACCTCCGAGCAGCCGGTCGCGGTTATTTTGACCACCGCCCTGGTGGGATGGAAGGATGAAAAGTGATCAATAGACTGGAAGCCACCCGATACCTGGTCAAGCAGCTTTCCGACGAGCCGATTATAGCGTCCTGCGGCAATCCGAAATTCGATCTGTTCACCGCCGCCGAAAAACGGAAAGCCAATTTTTACATGTGGAACTCCATGGGCATGGCATCCTCCATCGGCCTGGGTCTGGCCATGGCCCGCCCGGACAAGAAGGTGATCGTGCTGGACGGCGATGGGGCTATTTTGATGAATTTAAATTCTTTGACCACCGGGGCCAGTAAAGCGCCTGCCAATCTCGTTCACATCATCTGGGATAATGCACAGTATCAAATTACCGGCGGGCAGCCGACCCATACCGGCGGGAAAGCCGATATTGAAGCGATTGCCAGAGGCGCCGGCTTCAGGCAGGCATTGACCGTTAAGACGTTAGTCGCCTTTAAAAAGGCCCTTTCCCAAATCCTCGTTCAACCCGGCCCCTGGATCCTGGTGGCCAAGACCGATTCATCCGACGCGCCCGGGCGCCCGCCCAAAAGCCCCGTCGCTATCAAGAATCGGTTTATGGAGGCATTGCGGGGGGCTCGATAAAAAGTTTTTTTCAACTGCTCTATAGCAGCAATTACCGGCAGCGGGGTAAAGCGGGGATGAAAAGAGCCTGGCAAATCACCTGTATCGCCTTTGTCGCCCTATCGGTTTTTACGATCGTATTGTCTTTCGAGTATCCCTATAAGGACAGACTTGGTCCCGGACCCGCCTTCTTCCCCATCTGGTTGAGTATGATAACCGGGGCCTTGGCTCTGGCGTTATTTTTCCAGACCACCTGGGGGGGAAGTGTGGCCGATGTTGCGGCGAAGCTCCTTCCCGGGCGCCAGGGGGCCTGGCGCATCAGCATCATTCTGTTTGCCTTACTGGCATGCCTGGCGCTTCTCGAACCTCTGGGATTCCGGATCAGCCTTTTCTTGTTCCTTCTTTTCCTCCCGCCGGCGCTCGGGGTAGACAACTGGTGGGGCGCTCTGATATTCGCCGTAGCCGGCAGCTTCGGGATTTTTCACGTCTTTTACTACTGGCTGAAGGTACCTTTGCCCATGGGGGTGTTCGGTATTTAAGGGGGGAATTTTGGACGCGCTGCAATACTGGATTCAAGGCTTTGCCGTAGCCACGACACCAATGAATCTTTTGTATGCCTTTATTGGATGCGTCCTGGGCACCCTCATCGGCGTCCTGCCGGGACTCGGCCCGGCGGCCGGAACGGCTATTCTCATTCCCGTCACTTTCAGCCTTGACCCCATCGGGGGGATCATCATGCTGACCGCCATTTACTACGGCGCCATGTATGGGGGGACCATCACGTCGGTGCTGGTGAATGTGCCCGGAGAGGCAGCCTCGGTCATCACTTGCCTGGACGGCTTTCAAATGGCCAAACAGGGGAGGGCCGGCCCGGCCCTGGGGATCGCGGCGATTGGCTCCTTTATCGGGGGGACCTTTGCCACCTTTGCTTTGATGGTGGTATCCCTGCCTCTCGCCACCTTTGCGCTGCGTTTCGGCCCGCCCGAGGTATTTGCCTTACTCATGGTAGGTCTCTCCCTGGTAACGGGTCTTTCCGGACGCTCTTTACTGGCCGCGCTGGTCATGACCGGCTTCGGTCTGATACTGGCTATGATTGGGATGGACCCGGTCCGGGGGGCTCCCCGTTTCACCTTCGGTATTCCCCCGCTGTATGACGGCGTTGGCTTTATTCCTGTAGTTATGGGGCTCTTCGGCATCGGTGAGATTCTGCTGAGCATGGAGAAGCCCGTACTGGAGGTCATCAAGACCAAATTGACCGATCTCCTGCCCAGGCGGGAGGAATGGAGGGTTTCTTCGGGGGCCATCGGACGGGGGACCGTTATAGGGTTCTTCCTGGGACTCATTCCGGGTATCGGCGCCATCATCCCTACTTTTCTCGCCTACGCTGTAGAAAAAAAGGTATCCAAACACCCGGAGAAATTCGGCACCGGAGTCATTGAAGGGGTGGCCTCGCCGGAAACGGCCAATAACGCCTATGCCAATGGCGCGATGGTCCCCCTGCTCACCCTGGGCATTCCCGGCTCCCCCACCCTCGCCGTGCTTATGGGCGCGTTCATCATCCACGGCCTTACCCCCGGCCC
>CAZHMD010000042.1:0-4987 GCA_964533735.1 uncultured Anaerolinea sp.
GACATCATCGTCGAGGGGTCGATCGGGGATGCATCGAACCTCATTCCGCTGCTTTCCTCCGATTCCACCTCCCACGGGGTCGCGGGGATGATCTTCAACGGTCTGATCAAGTATGACAAGGACATCAATGTCGTGGGCGATCTCGCCGAGTCCTGGGAGATTTCCAAAGACGGCCTCGTCATCACCTTTCATCTTCGCAAGGGGGTCCGGTGGCACGACGGACATCCCTTTACCGCCGAAGACGTCCTCTACACCTACCGCGTGACCGTCGATCCCAAAACGCCCACCGCCTACGCAGGAGACTTCCTCAAGGTCAAGAAGGCCGAGGTCGTCGACGGTCACACCTTCCGGGTGACCTACGATAAACCCTTCGCTCCCGCCCTGATGAGCTGGTCGGTCGGGATTCTCCCCAAGCACCTCCTGGAAGGCAAGGACATCACCACTTCCCCGCTCGGGCGGCATCCCATCGGTACGGGGCCTTACCGATTCAAGGAGTGGGTGACCGGTCAGAAGATCGTCCTTGTCTCCAATCCCGACTATTTTGAGGGGAGGCCGTACATAGACGGCTACATTCTGCGGATCATCCCCGATACAGCAACCATGTTTCTGGAGCTCCGGGCGAACGGGATCGACCGGATGGGCCTCACACCGCTCCAGTACACACGGCAGACGGAGAACAACCTCTTTAGAAATAATTACAACAAGTTTCGTTACCTGTCGTTTGCCTATACCTATCTCGGCTACAATCTGAAAAATCCCCTTTTCGCCGACAAACGGGTCCGTCAGGCGATTGCGCATGCGGTCAACCGGGAGGAGATCATCGACGGGGTCCTCCTCGGTCTGGGCAAGCCGGCCACGGGACCCTACAAGCCGGGCACCTGGGCCTACAACCCGAACGTCCGGAAGTATCCCCATGACCCGAAAAAGGCCAGGGAGCTCCTGGCTGAGGCGGGCTGGCGGGATACGAACGGAGACGGCATCCTTGATAAGGACGGACAGCCTTTCGCCTTCGAGATCATCACGAACCAGGGAAACGAGATCCGGGCAAAGTGTGCCGAGATCATCCAACAAAGGCTGGCCGAGGTCGGTATCCGGGTCAAAATCCGTGTCGTTGAATGGGCGGCCTTTGTAAAGGATTTCATCAACAAGCGCAAGTTCGACGCGACGATCCTCGGCTGGACCATCCCGATGGAGCCGGACCTCTATGACGTCTGGCATTCGAGCAAGATAGGGCAGGAGGAGCTGAACTTCATCTCCTACAAGAACGCGGAGGTGGACGTCCTGATCGTGAAAGCGAGGGAGACCTTTGACCGGGAGGTGCGGAAACGCGCTTATGACCGGATTCAGGAGATCCTTGCCGAGGAGCAGCCCTATCTGTTTCTTTATGTCCCCGATGCGCTTCCGATCATCAACGCCCGCTTCCGGGGGGTGGAAATAGCGCCCCTCGGGATCGGCTGGAACTTCATCGAGTGGTATGTCCCGAAGGCGGAGCAGAAACTGGTCATGACACGGTAAAGAAAACCCGCATTTCAGCGAATGCAACGTATCGCTGAAACAAAGAGGCACGCCGCCGCCCGGCAATATGTATGGCGTCATCGCGGATAACGCGTCAATCCCCCCGGTGTGATTTGGCTTTTTTCTGGGTGTACATCAACTCGTCGGCCGCCGATAACAGTAGGTCCAGCGATACCGGGGAATCGGGATGGTAAATCACCGTGCCCCAGCTCATGGAGAGTTTGTACAGTCGTGATTCTTTTGAATTGTATGCATCGATGTGCTGTTGAAGGCGCTGCGAGACGTTTTCATAATTCATGTCTCCGGTATCTATGGAAAGGACGGCGAACTCATCCCCGCCCAGGCGGGCGATGATGTCCGATTCCCGGAACGTCTGCCGCAGGAGATGCGCCGTGTCGATCAGGACCCTGTCCCCTTTTTCATGACCCAGGGTATCGTTGATCCATTTCAGGCGATCCAAGTCGATAAATGTGAGCTGCAGCGGCCTTTTGGCTCGATTTGCAGCCTTGATCTGCTGCTCCGCAAGGGTGATGAATCCGCGTCGGTTGTACAGCTCTGTAAGCAGGTCCCGCAGGGACATCTCTCGCATTTCCGCCTCCATCCGCTTGCGTTCGGTGATGTCCTCAACCACGATCATGTTGCGCCCGGATTGTTCCCCCCGCTTCCAGAGCGGCGATATCGTGATGTTCACCCAGACAATCCCTCCGTCCTTCCGGAGGTAACGCTTTTCCCGGCTGTACTGCCTGATCTTCCCGGCCAATAGAAGCGCCCTCTTCTCCTCATCCAGCGGGGTATCCTCCGGATGCGTAATCGCATGGAAGGTGGTGGCCAGCATCTCCTCTTCCGTCCTACCGACCATCTCGCAAAGGCGACGGTTCACCGTGATGAAACGGCTCGTCTGGATTTCGATCTCGGCCACACCCACCGCCGCCTGCTCGACCAGGGCGCGGGACCGCTCTTCGCTCTCCCGCAGAGACCCCTCTGCCCTCCTGAGGTCGGTAAACAGTTGCGCGTTGGCAATCGCCCCGGCGATCTGCGCCCCGATCCGCTCGGCCATGCGGAGATGATGCTCGGTGTAAGCATCCGTCTTCTTCGATCGAAAGTGCAGGACACCGATCACTTCGTCCCTGGAGATCAAGGGGATGCCCATCAGGGAGAGCAACCCCGCCTGAAGGGTATGGGAGATTCCGGGTATCCGGCTGACGATTTCGTCATCATTGCTTTCAGGTTGGATGATCAGGCTGGTCTGTCCGCGAATGATCTCCTCAGTCAACGTCCCTGTTAGGGGGAGAGAATCCCCCTGTTTCCGATCGGGGATGTCCGTCCCGGAAACATAAGCAACAGTGAGGGTGTTCTCATGGATATTGAACAGATTAACGGCAATCCTGTCGAAGGGGATCAGTTTTCGGGCCTCGGCAGCCACCCGTTCATACACCGCGTCGATATCGAGGGTGGAGCCGATCAATCGCCCGATTTCGGCGATGACGGCCGTCTCTTCGGCCAGCCGCTCGGCGGTCTCCCGGCAGAGGCGCTGTTCTGCCTCCGCCCGTTGCAGCTCGGCCAGTGTGCTGTCAAGTTTTTTAATCGGATAGATGCGTAAGATGAAATAGATCAGGGCGCCGAGAAATGAACTGAAGATCCCTAAAAGCACAGTGAAGACGACCGGTGTGCGGATGGAATGTCTGGTTTCGATCGAACCGACAGATCGTCCCGAGTCAAAGAGAGTCACCGAAGCCGAGACAACCGGGTATCGCGCGGTAGCACTGGTTTTCACGACGACGACTCCCGCCGCGTTCCGAATGATTCGTTCGCATGGGGGGACAGATTTCAAATCTGTCCCCCTCGCGTCCTGCGAGATAATCTCCTGCAGTCTTACGATATCGAACTCCCACAGATCCGGCCGGGTCTGAATGGATTTTTCCACGGATTTTGCGATAAAAACGGTTTCTATCGACAGGGTATTCCGTATCTCGGATACCGAATAGAAATAGTACCAGAAGGGGATTGTTACGGCGAAGATGCAAGCCACCGTTGCGCCCAGGAGCTTCATGATCCTTGTGGCGGGTGTTTTCGATTGCAGAGAGAGGGAACCCAAAGTCACTTCTCCTCACTTTTCGGCGATTCGCGGTAAAGTGACATGGTCGCTTTCAGAGAGAATCTTCCATTAACCAAGCAGACGTCCCTTCAGGTAGATCCTCAGTTCGCCGTAATCGGTGGAGAGGAACGCCGGGTGTCCCGATCGCTCATCGATATCCTTCATGCTTTGGGGGAGGTCGGGATTGATCCCTATGAGTTCCCGTATCTCGTCGGGGAATTTGGCCGGGTGTGCCGTTTCCAGAGCGATGCAGAGGGGAAAGTCGCCGAAGAGTTCAAGATAGACTTCAAGCCCTCGCCAACCTACCGCACCGTGCGGTTCAAGGAGCACTTTATACTGGTCATAGACCTTTTTGATCGTCTTTTTCGTCTCCCGGTCCGAGATACTCACGGAATAAATGCGTGACTTCATCTCCGTGAGGTCCGGGGCGCGGTGGACGAAGCCGGTGCGGTCCACTGTGCCGCCGTAAAGGTCGAAAAAGCGGGCGAGATTGCTGGGATGGCCGACGTTCATCGCATTCGAGAGGCAGGCCCGCGACGGTGAAATCTTCTCATAGACGCCGGTTTCCAGAAAACGGGGAAACTCGTCGTTTTCGTTTGTCGGCATGATGAGCTTCTCCACGGGGAGCCCCATCCGCCGGGCATACTCGCAGCCGAGGGCATCGCCGAAATTGCCCGAGGGGACCGAGAAAACGACCGATTCCGTTTCTCGAGCAAGCTGTGCCCAGGCATAGACATAGTAGATGATCTGCGGGAGAATCCGTCCGAAATTGATCGAGTTGGCCGAGGTCAGGTTAAGGTTCGCGAAAACCGGGTCGGAGAAAGCCTGCTTCACAAGGTTCTGGCAGTCGTCGAATTTCCCGTCCACGGAAACGGCCTGGACGTTTTGGCCTATCGTGTCGAGTTGTCGCTTCTGCCGGTTGCTCACCTCGTCCCGCGGGTAGAGGATCGTCACGTCAATCCCTTCCACCCCGCGGAAAGCGTCTCCGACGGCGCTTCCCGTGTCTCCCGACGTGGCGACAAGGACGTTGAGGCGTTTTCCGGGATCGCGGAAGGCGCTCATCAGACGGGCCATCATCCGGGCTGCGAAATCCTTGAAAGAGGCCGTCGGTCCCTGATCGAGGCGGAGGATGTATTTGCGTGCAAAGACATTCTCCAGCGGCACCGGGAAGTTGTAAGCGTCGTCTATGATTCGCCGGAGTGTCTCCGCCGGGATCTCCTCTGCGAGGAAAGCCTCCGCGACAAGCAGTGCGGCTTTTGTGTAGGAAGCCCCTTTAAGCGCCTTGAATGCTTCGACGGGGAGGACCGGGATCTGCTCGGGCATGAAGAGCCCTTCGTCGGGGGCCTGTCCCATCAGGAGGGCCTCCCGGAAGGAGAC
>CAZHMD010000043.1:0-4942 GCA_964533735.1 uncultured Anaerolinea sp.
GTGTCGATCACTTTTTGCCCCTGCGCTACTTCGATCACACGCGAGGCAAAACGGTTTTCCTTGATCACCCGGAAGAATATATAATAACCAACCAGTACCATGCCAGCCGCAATGATCGAAACCACGGCGGGAACCTTCGACCATCCCAGGCGCACATCAAACCCCGGCAGGATGTACGCCAACAGGAAAAGCGGGGAAGAGAGCCTGATGATGGTTTTTTGCCCGGAATTCGTCTCATTCATATTCAACCGTCGTGCCACAAGTTCAGGGTCGGTCTTTGCCATGTAAAGGAACACAGCCGCCATCGGCAGCAGCAATACCGCCAGGTAAATCCATCCCTGCCAGTAGTTCAGCGTCCATGCCGGCAGGAATATCGCCGCTCCTAACCCTAACAATACCGGTATTACTTTAGTTATTGCGATTTTGAGGACGTTTAGTTTCACGGGTGCATTAGGTCCCATAATCCCTCCAGGCGGTCGTTCAACGTTCATTTTATTTCGCGAGGTTAGAGACACATTAATTTTAACAAATGTATTTTTGTAGTCCGTACATGACTGGTTGTTAAACACCGCCCCGGAAACCCGGGGCGGTGTTTAGTTTTTTCAATTCTTACTTACACGTCCCCCATCCCGGGGAACTTTTCGGCGAATTTCTGCAGCGCCTCCTGCAGGTGCTGCTCGCGCAGGCTCAGCGTCAGGTCAGCGCGTGTGCGTTCAATGATCCCGCGCACCAGGTCAGTCTGGCGCCGCAGCCCGCTGGTGATGGCATCCGGGTAATCCATGGTCACGAGCACATTATAGATATCATCCATGGCATTCAACAAGCGCTCGGCGTCTTCTGAGTAACCCATGCGCAGGATGTCCAGGCATTTGCGCCGCAGTTCGCCGATCGTCTCCGCCAACCCGTTGAGGTAGGTGGCGTACTCGATCCCCAGCTCTTCCGGTTGCGGCAGCGGACGGTTTTCGATTAGGGCGCAGGTCAGGCTGGCTTCAGCAAACTCCTTGATGGCGTCCTGGGTGTAGCCGGCGTAATACAGGTCAGGATACGCCGCCAGGTCGCGTTGTATATTAAGCGTCAGGATGCGCGCCTCCATCAACAATTCTTCAGCCTGCACGCTGTCATCGCGGTGTATCGCGCGGATGGTGTGCGCGGAGAGCCGCGTCAGCTGGCGCGCCTGCGTCAATGCCTGGTCGCGCGCAGCGGTGCGCTCATCGAATATCTTCTTTGCCTTTTCCATCAATCCGTCAAATTCCTGCATGGCTCAACTCTCTTCCGGTGGTTTGGGCGGGTGTACCTGCTTGAACAAACTGCCTGCCAATCCGCTTTCCCCCGGCAGTTGGATCTCTCCAAATGCAGCTTCATAGCGGGCTATATTCTCGCCAAGCGCGCGTAGCAGGAACTTAGCGCCTATCGGCGAAAGGATCACTCGTGCCAGCACTTTAAACGCAGCTTGCGCCGGCAGCATGCGGCTGAAATCAACGATGATCTCTGCCGGGGTATGGCTGATGCGCGCCAGGTTGGAGTACAGCGGCTCTAAATCTTCCGGCATTTCCATCGGGGGCAGGCTGGAAGCCGGGATATTGGGTTGTTGTGTCATCGGGTTTCCCCTTTAGAAGGGAATGTCTTCAGCGGGGGCGGTCTCCACGTCTTCTTCCGCTCCGGCAGGGCCGCTTCCTTCACCCTTTGAAGAAAGGAATTTAACGGTGTTGGCGACCACTTCATATGTAGCGCGCGGTGTCCCGTCCTGTCCCGTCCAAACCCGTGGTCCGCCAGACTTGGCATCCACAGTCAGGCGTCCTTCCACGAGCACAAGTTTGCCTTTTTGCAGGTAATTGTTGCAGGTCTCGGCCAGTTTACCCCATGCGGTTACTTTGAACCAAACCGTTTCCTTCACCGGTTTGCCAGCCTGGTCCGTATAGCTGCGGTCGGTTGCCACCGAAAAACTGGTGACAGCCTGCCCGGTGGGGGTGAAGCGCATTTCGGGGTCTCGTCCGAGTCTTCCAATGATGAGCAATTTCTGATACATATTATCCTCCTGGTACAAAAGTGAATGTAACAAACGCTAACCTAATTGTACAATAAATTAAAAAATTAAAGTGCTTGTCAAGCGCGCAGTACTCAATTCCATGATGTTATAATGTCACAAGGTGAACCCATGAAACCGAAACGTTATTTTGCTCTGATTTTGATCTTCCTGATGGGGCTTGTCCTGCTGGCTATCTCCCCATTTTTCCTGCCCGCCGCCAACGCGCAGGTATTCTATTACACTCCCACGGCTGAGGTTAATGGAAATGTGTACTACGTCGTTAAATCCGGCGACACCTGCGATACCATCTCCCTGCTGAACAATATCCCCCTCGAGACGCTGCGCAGCCTTAATCAGCTCGACCTGGACGAATGCCGTTTCCTGCAGATCGGTCAAAAATTACTGCTTGCCACAATCCCAACAGTGGCGGTCACCGCAGGTCCATCCCCCACCCCCACATCACTTCTACCCACACCCGAACCGATCAAGGGCTACGGCACTATTTGCATCTACCTTTACAATGACCTCAATGGCAATGCCATGGCAGAAGAAACCGAGATCACCGAAACCGGTCTTGCCGGCGGCGCCATCAGCGTGGCCAGCCAGGACGGCACTTTCACTAGAACAGGCACCACCATCAGCACCGGGGAAGCGGTTTGCTTCAAGGAAGCGCCCGAAGGGGAATACACCATCAGCATCGCCATTCCGGATGGCTACAACGCTACCGCGAAACAGAACTACACCATCCTGCTCAAGGCAGGCGACACCTCCACCATTGATTTCAGCGCCCAAGCGAGTTCCTCGTTAAACACCACAAATAATGATGGCGGCGGCAGCTCTTCCGTTTTGCTGGCAGTCGTTGGTGCTATTTTCATCATCATTGCAGTCGGGCTTGGGTTGTACGCGCGCTATTTTCTGAGGCACTCAAAAACCCCCTGATCATCACCCACCAATATAAAACCAGCCTTTCGGCTGGTTTTTTCTTCACTCGAATCTTTCTTCCTTCCAGGCATCCGCGCTGTTGCTGTAACCAGCCTGCTCCCAGAAACCGGGGCGGTCTTCCTTGAGGAACTCCAGTCCCCGCAGCCATTTGGCGCCTTTCCAAAAATAGGGCGTCTTCAAACCCTCACGCCCTACGATGGCGCCCACAATGCCGCGCAGAGGAGCGCCGTGGTCTGGTGTGATCGGTTCTCCACCGAAATGCGTCGCCAGTAAAAAGTTATCCGCCAGTGCTACATCCAGTGGAATGTTGGTGGTAAACCCGTATTCCGCATGCTCGACCACAAACGCTGTTCCCGGCTTGAGTCTCACCAACCCCTCGTCAATCAGGGTTTTCACTGCCACGCCTTCCCATTCAGTATCAAATTTGCTCCAGCGTGTCACGCAGTGAATGTCCATCACCAGTTTTGTTTTAGGCAGTTCACAGAATTGTTCCCAGGTGAGCCGCAGCGGAGTTTCTACCTCACCCCATACATTGAAATCCCACGTCGCGGGGTCAAATCGCGGTACCGCGCCATAGTGCAGGACGGGAAATTTTTGGGTCAGTGCCTGTCCGGGGGGCAGGCGTCCTTCCTTTTTCAATCGTTCTTCTTCAGCCTTACGCGTAAAAAACGAGTCCATGGTTACCTCTCAGTTTATTATAACGGGTTACCTCCCGGTCTGCAGTAGGTCTATCCCCATTTATTCCCTCCGTCGGAACAGCCTCCCTCGGGTAAAATTGGGAGTGAAAGGAAAGCCCATGACATCACCCTCCCTCAGCCTGCAGCAACTTGAAAGTCGATTCCTCGCGCTGCATCAGGCCAGCATCGACCTCGTACAGGATTTCTCCCTGGATTCGCTGCTGGAAAAGCTGGCCGCCATCGCGCTCGAGCAGGTAAACGCCACCTATGCCGCTGTCGGCATCCTGGATGAAAATGGGCAGCTTGAAAAATTCATTCCCATCGGCATGACCCGCCTCGAAATCGACCAGATGGCGCACCCTCCTTTGGGAAAAGGGCTCATCGGCGCGTTAATGCAGTCCAAAGAAAGCATCCGCGTTACTGATATTGCCAGTGATCCCCGCAGTGCGGGGTTTCCCCCATTCCATCCCAAAATGACCTCTTTTTTAGGTGTGCCCATCCGTCACGGCAGCCGCCTGCTGGGGCAGATCTACCTCACCAATAAAGAGAACGCGCTGGAATTCGACATGGAAGATCAACGCGTCATCGAAATGCTGGCGTCTTATGCTGCCGTGGCCATTTCCAATGCCCGCCTCTACCGATCCCTCATCGCCCGCGACCGCGTCCTCACCCGCCGTAACGAAAACCTGGCGCTGCTGGATGAACTGGCTTCCACCCTTGCCACCAGCACCGACCTGGATATGATCCTTGAGAATGGGCTCAATCAACTGATGGACTATTTACGCCTAGAGGTGGCAGAAATTTACCTGCGCGTGGGAGACACCAAGAACCTGCTCCTCAAGGTGCACCGCGGTGAAGCAGTGGATAGTTTATGGAAAAACACTCAATACAGCATCGGTGAGGGTACCGTTGGACGCGCTGCAAAAAACGGCACCTCAGTGGTGTTGAATATTTCCGAGAACGAATATGTGGACCTGAACCCGGATGCCGGTGAAAAAGGCATCCACGAGATCGCTGTGCTGCCAATGATCGGCCGCCGCGGCGTGGTGGGGGTGCTGTGCGTCGCCACCTGCCATCCGCAGCCTCTGGACGAGATGGAGGTGCAGTTTTTGCAGGCCATTGGCTCCTGGGTTGCCACCGCCATTGAAAATGTGCGCCTGAATGAACAGGGCAAACGCCTGGCGGTGTTGGAAGAACGCGACCGCATCGGCATGGACCTGCACGACGGCATCATCCAATCGATTTATGCGGTGGGTCTCACCCTGGAGCACGCGCGCCTGTTGATCAGCGAAAGCCC
>CAZHMD010000044.1:0-4108 GCA_964533735.1 uncultured Anaerolinea sp.
AAACGCCGCCAATATCACATTATCAGGGCAAAAGTGCAAGTTAATAAATGGTTAGGCATCACAGAAATGAAGAGCGCCTTACGAGGAATCTTCCGGTCGTGGAAAAGTGAGTTCACGCTGATCAATGACATTGCGCGAGGTCGTTTTCCTCCACTGACGGAATCCAATCATTACGAGCTCTCCTACTTAGAGAAAGCGGTGATGATTGCCCTAGTGTTCCTTCGTAGTTTTTCCTTGTCTCACACTGGTGGTGCATTCACAAAGTACATCACGCGCTCGCATTTTTCTGAGAGTTACGTTCTCGGGTGGTTTACTCTATTGTCTGCGCTACTAGCTTTCTGGCCAAGCGCGGCACTTGCTGCACTCTTGGCGGCTTACAGAATCGCGGACGGCTTCATCTACCGTTTGTGCGTGCTCTTTGTTGATCGATACCAACCAACGTGGGGTCTTCGATCAGTGAACCGAGCGATCATTCTTGCCATGATCAACTACATCGAGCTCATTCTTGGATTCGCGATCATCTATGCCTGGTCTGGCTCAATCTCAAAGGGTTCACAAGTGCTGACAGGATCACTGGATCCCCTGTATTTCTCCTGCGTAACCGTTACCACGTTGGGGGACGGTGACTACAAGCCAAGCCCGGGGATTGGCCAAGGTCTAGTTGTTGCGGAGACCATGATGGGACTCATTCTTCTGGCATTAGTGCTCGGTGCGTTGCTTACAGGCATTCGAGACATAAAACCCTTGCGCAAGGATGGTGATGCCTAACAACGCGTTCGAAAACGGACGCTCGCAAGCGTCGCTTCGCTCCCTTGCTCGCGCCGTTCAACGCGGACGTTCGGCGCAGCGTGAGTGACATTCGGAGGAGACAACGGAGTGAGCCGTGAGAACAGGGTTCCCGAGGATCCTGTCGGATTCATCCAGGACCGCGTTCATCGGGGCGAGATCCTCTGGACCTATCACGTGAGCATGCGCTTCGCGGGCCGGTTCATTTCGCGAGCGGTAATCCGGGCGACGGTGGCAACTATCAGGTGGTATGAGGGGGGAAACAGATGGCGCGTGTGTTGATGGATTATCTGATTGCAATCGGGTGGGGAGTTGTTGGT
This sequence comes from uncultured Anaerolinea sp., assembly GCA_964533735.1. Taxonomy (GTDB): domain Bacteria; phylum Chloroflexota; class Anaerolineae; order Anaerolineales; family Anaerolineaceae; genus UBA6107. The sequence goes on from CAZHMD010000044.1 coordinate 1,107, forward strand.
GCTGTATCGCTGGCCTTCGGCCTGGGGATCTTATTACGGGTCTTTGACTGGCTGACTCCGATCGATGAGTGGGAGGAAATCAAGAAAGGAAACATCTCAGTGGCGATCATCATGGCTGCTGTAATCCTTGCCCTCGGAATGGCGGTCGGTTTTGCCATCATGCCTGTCCCGGTCGCCCGATAGTCATTGGGAGGGATATTGGCAGGAGTAGGCAGAGGCGCGGAGCTCGAGATCATCCCTTACGCTGCCTGAGTGCATGGCGGCGTAACGCCGAACCAACCGGTGCACAGGATCGCCGAAAAATTCGGCTCCCGGTGACCTTCTCGTTCGCGCGGCGAAGCGCCGCGCGAATGGCGAGTTGCCCGACTGCGTCAGGCCGCCCGTTTGGTTCGGTCGGCTTCGCCTCGCGAACCAAACGTTCGACCTGACTTTTTGCCCCGTCAATCGTGCTTTACACGCCCATTGCCAGGGCAAAAAGTCAGGTCAACTCGCCATTGGACGTAAATAAAAAAACGAGAATCTGGGGAATGATTTTTTTAGCTTGACAAGATATATACCAAGATATATATCAATCGTGGAGGTGCAACATGCAAACAGCTAAATTATTTCAAAATGGACGCAGTCAAGCGGTTCGTCTGCCCAAAGAATACAATTTTGAAGGGACAGATGTGCTAATTCAAAAGATTGGCGATTCTGTCATTCTCTTTCCTAAAAACCGCGTGTGGGAAACATTTCTCCATGGCCTACATGGGTTTACCGATGATTTCATGGAAAACGGGAGAGAACAGCCGCAAATGCAGGAGCGAAAGGGTCTGTAATGTATTTGCTTGATACAAATATCTGTATTTTTATCAAGAACAGAAAGCCTCTTTATGTCCTGGAAAAATTGCGCAGTGTACTCGAACATACCGTTTATTTATCCAGCATCACGGTAGCCGAATTGCAATTTGGCGTTTACAACAGTCAAAACATTGAAAAAAACAGAATATCCTTAACTGAATTTCTGGCTCCATTTGAAATTATCGATTTTGGTAATACCGACGCTGAACACTTTGGAATTATAAGATCACAGCTCAAAAAAGAAGGAAATCTTATCGGCCCTTACGACATGCTAATCGCAGCTCAGGCAGTTGCGCGCAATCTCATCCTTGTTACCAACAATACAAACGAATTTATAAGAATTAAAAACCTGAAACTCGAAGATTGGAAAGAATAGCGTCCAACAATTAAATCCAGCCGACCGCTTACAACGGCGGCTGATTTCTTCGTTAGGTGATTTCATGAGACCTATGAAATAACCACTTGACTAATTCTGATGCCCTCGTCAAAAGTCGCCAAACGGCCCTTTCTGAAAATTTGCAGTCAACGAATTCATGTACTTACAAACATAAAAATGGCTAATTCTGGCTTTTGACGAGTGCATCAATTCTTATTCGTAAATACAATGTAAATATGCTGGAACTTCAATTTTAGTGGGATCCCGCAAAGGCTGAAGAGAACCTCAGGAATCACGGTGTATCATTTGAGGAAGCGCAGACCGTTTTCTATGACGATTTTGCCACGGAGTTCTACGATGACACACATTCGGAATGGGAGGATAGATTCCTTCTGCTTGGCCTTAGTTCCCATCTTCGGCTCGTAATGGTCTGCCACTGCTATCGTGAAAGCCAGTCAGTGATCCGGATTATTTCGGCCCGGAAGGCTACGGCGAACGAAGCCAAATTTTACAGGAGATAGCGACATGAAAGACGAATACGACCTGTCTAAGCTGAAGTCTAGGCCGAATCCCCACGCCAAGAGGCTCAAGAAACACGTTACCCTCAGGATGAGCCCGGACGTGGTTGAGTACTTCAAGAAAATGTCGGAGGAGACCAACATCCCTTACCAGAGCCTTATCAATCTTTACCTGAGAGACTGTTCTGCCTCCAAGCGCAAGCTCAATATGCAGTGGGCACCGTGAAAACTATAGATCACAGAAGTAGAGCAGGGGTGCAATCTCATTGTGGAATTCATCCAGAGAACGAATCGACTTCCCCGGAAGCCTGTACTTTCTCGTCGATCGCTTTACCGGCATGGGGGTACCTCCCTGAAGTTCTTGTAGTGATCCACCGTGATCCTTATCAACCCATCATTGGAATAAACGATTCGTTTCGGGCCCCGTCGTCCTCCTGTATAGTCCAGGTCGGCCTCGTGCCAGACCCTCTTCCCGTCGGGAAGCCGGCCTTCCCGATTGCCGAAGGCATCCCCGCCGATACTCTTACCTCGGAGCTTCTCGAAAGCCCAGAGGTCCTCGCCCGGCTTCCAACCCAGCTTCCTCGCCCGGCTCTTGGTGATAAACTTGGGAGGAAGTTTTTTATTATCGGTTTCATTTAGCGCCTTGAGGATGAGGACCAGCTCCTTTTCGTCGACCCGGGGTTGGAGAGACCCGTTCAACTTCCTCACCGTCTCTTCGCACTTCTCCGCGGAAAGAAGCCGCGCGGGATGGCCAAAGAGAATGATAAGGACACCGAGGGTAATCAGAATCATCCCTCCCGTCAGGAGCCTCGTCCGTTCCCTGGGTTCCATATACCGACCTCCTTTCTGCTCGGTCGCGGACCGGACGCCTCTCCCCCTGCGGCGCTGATCCGCTTCCATTCCCCCTCATTCCTGCTCCGTCAGGAATCGGCGTGCAGTTGGATCAAATAACGGGGAGATATTACCTCCCCGTCCATCCTAACATTACAATTTCTCCGCCAGCTTTAAAAAAGGTTTGAACAGGTCGATCGGGATGGGGAAGGCTATCGTTGAATTGTTCTCCGCCGCAATCTGGTTCAGGGTCTGAAGATAGCGGAGCTGCAGCGACATCGGCTGCGTTTCCATGAGGGCCGCCGCCTCGATCAGCTTCTGGGCGGCCTGGAACTCCCCTTCCGCATTGATCACCTTGGCCCGCCGTTCTCTCTCCGCTTCCGCCTGTTTGGCAATGGCCCGTTTCATCTCCTCGGGCAGGTCGATCTGCTTGACCT
>CAZHMD010000045.1:0-3753 GCA_964533735.1 uncultured Anaerolinea sp.
ATATACTACTCGCCAGTCAATTGTGGCTCCATGGTGGGGCTACCTGAGCAGTTACGATCCAGCAAGCTGAAGAAGATAGTAGGATGATGAAAATGGCGAGCGACGATCTGGATGCTTGGGCAAGGTGTTTTCGGATGAATCTCGGCTCATTGAAGTGTGATGGAGGCGTAGAGCTGCATTACGAGCCCGCTGCCTCATGGTTCGGTCAGGCGGGCTTCAAATGGACAAGTCAGGCTCGATATAATCATGCCCCAGGCGTGTCTCTCAAAGAGATTGGAGATAATTCATTCAGTTTATACGCGTCAAAAGTCAGTGATCTACTTGGGACTCCCTTCCGTTTATGCGCCGTCAGACATCCCATTGACGTATTTCCCTATGATCATTTGGTTCCGCATAAGAAGGGGTCAAAATGGCATGGCTATACAAATAAAAGAAGCTATGGATATTTTTGCTTGATGTTTAGAACATAAGCGGCACAATGATTCTTGAGGCATCATGTATCTCGGCGATCTCAACACACCGGATGGCCCCCATCCGCGCGTCCAACCGGCTCGAAGTTGGCAGCGATGGTAGTGGTGCGCATAAGACACTCCTTGATACCATGCCAAAGATACGAGACTATGCGATGCATGCAAACTGGAACAAGATCACCCCTCAGGATGTAGGAAGCGTTATAGGTTTTGTAGAGCAGCTTCTGTTTGTAAAGTTTTCGTCAAGGTTAACAAGTCATTCCACCGGATAGCTTACGCTCCACGGAAATTTTTCGTTAGGCCGGCGGCGCGGTACCTGAAGCTCAGGTGTTCTGGAGAAGGAGTTCTGACCAGCATGAGAGAGATGGGGTTGAAAGATGAGCATACAGAACGATAGTAAGGAGCCTGAAACAGGCCCCCGAAACTTTTGGGAATTCATTGATAAGTGGTTGCATAAACTCGCCCGCTTTGGCGAGCGTGTGACTCCGGTTGTCAAGATAGTCTTAATCGTGGGGGGATGCATTTACGTCGCTTTGGTGGGGTTCAGAATTTGGCTGATATCGCACGCGATGACCATGTTTGGTGTGAACATTACTAATCTCTTACCCATAGATCCAAACACCGCGGCCCTTATTCGTAAAAGCCTGGGAGTGTTATTGCTGTTTGCACCAGATGCAATATTAGCGTACATCTTATTCAACCGACACGCTGAGCACTGGAGAACATGGACAGCTGTTGCTCTCGCGTGTGCACTAGGTGCTAGCTGGTGGGCAACTCACGAGCCTGGGTTAGGAACTCACTGCTATGTGATCACACCCGACCGCGGTTTAATTGAGAGCTATGCTGACAAGAATGGTAAATGTGGTATTGATCGGCCGACCGGATTAGAGATGAGTCCAGTGACACAAGACATATTGTTGTGCATCAGAGCGATGAAACGCGGGACCAAGCCGCATAGGCTTTCAATACTAACTGTCAACGCAGATCAGATGTTTGATACTAGAGATGGGCACTCGTTGTACTGGTTTCATCAAGATAGTGCTGGCGGCTTCGATCTCTATGATGGCCCTGGCTTTGACCAAGCGACAGTGACTCCGCTGACGCCAATCACGCATCAAAACGCAAAAAAGATCAGACAGTACATCAAACAACAACAGGAAACAGAGAGTGCAGCGCAGAAGAAGGCGGCAGCCGAACGGTCGCATTTGGAAGCCGAAGAAAAACAGGCAAGAGAAAAGGTGGTCTCTGAAGAAAAAGCGGCGGCTAAACAAAGGCAAACTCAAGCAGAGCAGGAAAAAAAGGCTGCGCAAAAGAGAGAACCGTTCTCGCAAGACGATCAGAAGGAAGCATTGGAACGGGAGAAGCAGGAGCTAGTTAGGGAAAGACAAGAGCTGGAACGGCAGAAGGCACTTGATGCCGAGCGCGAACAGTTGGCTGCAGAACGTCGCAAGTCTGATGCAGCTGGAGTAGCTCCTCGAACCGCGCCGACTCGGGACCCCAGTTACTCCGTTAAGTGGAGATAGCAAATGGACTTCGTGAAGACTATAGGTATTGGTGCCCTGGTCATGCTGCAGGGATGCGTTGGTTACCGGGATACAGGCGTTGTGTATAGGCAGCCAGGTATGGTGTACACGGGACCTCCACCTCGTACCCAAATCACTGCAGGTGTGGCCCAGTATACACTCAATAAGCACGTCGAAATCAGTTCGACGAAACCCATACTTGTGAGCGAGGCGGATACCAAACACAGAGGCATAGCGTCCTCCCAGTTTGGCGCTGTGAGCTATTTCATTATGACTTTTCAAATCTCATCGGCGACGGGTAACCCTTTGCGCATTGCTGTTCAGGGATTGGGTGGCTATCGAGCTGATTATGTCGCTGGGTGGTCCGCCGTGATTGGGCAGTCTGGCGCCCGCTGCGTTGTCTATCGGACAGATCTTCTCGGAATTGAGGTCAAGCGACAGGGACTGGAGCTTCCTACAGCCCTTCCGGGGATGGGAGAAACTGCTACCGCAAACATGCCAACCGTGGTCTACCCTGGAGCAGGAACTACGGTGGCAGCCACGTTTAGCTGCAACGCACCTATCCGAGTCGGCCAGCTCGTAAGTGGTCAGCTTCAACTACTTATCGAGCAAAATGGAAGGTGGGGTGCGGAGGCTTTAGCTTTCGATGCCCAACCGATCATATCGAGATAGTTCCGTTTTGAAGCTTGCGACGTGCGAGCACATGCCTCTCGGATGCAGGTCTGAGTGTGAATGGAAATCAGATGAACCGATGAACCTGAAGGTTGTCCATAAACGCGTAGAAAATTGTGGAATGTCCTACCACGATGCGCCCTCCAACCCGGCAGTCAACCGTATGCCAAATAGGCGGCGTGACTTTTTCATGACCGGCCTTCCGTAGAGTCGGTTACTTCGACGTTAAGGGCGTTACATCTTTCAATGAGTAATTTTCGGTTTCATTGATTCCATAAGAGAGTGGACTCGTAGGTGACTGAGAGGGAGGTAAGGCTTGACGGATTGTACGCTTTATGGGGAGAAAGCTGCAATTTTTCGAGCGTGATTTTTGGGGCAGGAGGTGGTATTTGTGCCTTGTTGTACTAAATGATTGACAGGCGTTACAAAGAGCGATAACTTTCAAACCATAATCATGGAGGGTTTTCTCGTTATCTTGCCAGAATGATCTGTCTGATTAATTTGATAGGTGTCTTATATGGAAACCATATATCACCCCATGATAACCGTCATAGGCGTTTTAATGCTTTGCAATTACTACGATTATTAAAATCCAGACCAAGGGGTGTTATATTGCAGCTTTGCGATCCGGGGATGATATAAAGAAACGATATACGAACTGTTGGGCACAAGGGCCAGCTTTGTGTTTCGATTGTGAAGGAGTGCGGTGGTTTTGCCCTGACATTCTCGAAAAATGGATGGAACATGAACTTCAAAGCTCATCATAAGTTTGTGCACAGGGGAAAGCGTTACGTCCTCAACATCGAAGCTATGGCAGCTTCGATGATCGGCGACGACACCTGGGGGGTTTTGCACGCGGCACCCAGTTTCGCATTTCCTGGGCTCTCACAAGAGGTGGATCGGGAGCTACGGCGCCTCGATCTTATTGCTTCGGGGAACAAGGAAGCTGTCGAGTCAGCGAATACGACATCGACGCCCATCAGAAACATAGCCTTGTTCATCACTCAGAACTGCAATCTGGCTTGCACGTACTGTGAGCACGGCCAAAGAAAAAGGTGGACAAATAATCTAATTTAGCCAAGAAGAGC
>CAZHMD010000046.1:0-3494 GCA_964533735.1 uncultured Anaerolinea sp.
AGTAATTAAATCTACGAAAGGAGCGCGACGAAATGGTAAACCTTGTTTATTTTATTCAGACAACGCAAAAAGCCACCAGTCTATCTGGTCTTGCTGGTTTGCCTTGTCGTAATGCGCCTGTCGTCAGCTAACGCTGATTCGAGACTCTCGAAAACCACGGGTGCATCCTCTCCCGTGGTTTTTTTATTGCCACAAAGACCCCGGGAGATCCGGGTCTTTTTTATTAAAGGAGGGACTATGCAAAGCAATGATGGAGATACAGGATAGGTTATTGACCGTGGGTCACGTCGAATCTAGATTTAGCTTATGCAAGGAATTGAAGGAGGCCGAAAATGTTAGATACACTAATGAAATTCGGCGCATATCGTGTGGATTATTTTGAAAAACAGCACTTACGAAACCCGAACGCTTTCGGGTTCTATATCCGCGCAGAGGTTGAGGATGGTTCTCCTTACAGCCGCGAATCCAAGCACCAACTCTATGAAGGGTTGGACTTGATCCAGAACAAACTCGGCATGGGAAACCTGGTTGGGATTTACCTGGATGTGAATTGCCTGGAGAATCTGAGCCGACCGGCATATCAACAAATGAAAATGGATATTGCTGAAGGTTTATTCAGCCGGATTCTGATCATCGAGGAAAAGTCACTTTTTGGCTGTCCTGGAACAGAACAAGACCTGTTTGACCTGGCGAACCATGTTGGAAGTATTCATGTATGGGTGTGGGATGGCAACTCCATCCGACCAAAAATATATGAACCAGTTCCCGTCGAGGTCTAGGACCATTCGGGACGTCAATAAGCTTGCAACAGAGAATTGGAGTAAAAATGATCGGAAAATCGTTGTTCACCGGAAGTTTGGTTGAAATGACCAGCCTCAATCCGGAAAAGGATATGGATGCGCTGTCATCCTGGACTGCCGACCAGGAATTTGTAAAAGAATTCCTGGAAGGCAACTTTCACCTGCATGCCGCGTTCGAGTTGAAGAAGGCGATCGCAGAGAAGATCAAAAAAGCGGATGAACGCCGCAGCGCGTATTATTTTGCACTGCGCCCAGTTGATAAACCTGAATTGATCGGTTTGCTGGTTTTTGGCTGGTTATGGTTTCCGCAGCAATCAGGACGGATCTTTTTGTTCTTTGAGGATAACGAAGCTCAAGAGCTCTACGGTCGTGAATCCCTGGAACTTGGTTTGCGCTATGCGTTCATGGAACTGAGTCTGCACCGCCTGTGGACTGAGCTCTCGGAGCACAATCCGCAGAAAATGCACCTCTTCGAAAAAGCCGGGTTTCTGCGAGAAGTACAGCGGAAAGAAGCCTTATTCTTTGACGGGAAATACTTTGACCAATTGGATTATTCAATTCTAAAACCTGAATGGAAAAAGATTCAGGAAGAGGTGATGAATGAAAAATAAATTTTTTGTGGGTAACCTAGTTGAACTAGCACCCATTAATCTGGAAACGGATCTTCCGTTGTGGGAAAAATGGGACCGCGACAGCGATTACCAGCGTCTTTTGAACCTTTACCCGGCGAGGCAAATGTCCGCTGCCAGCATGAAAGAATGGTTTGAAAAAGATAGCGGCGAAGGTGCACTCTTTTCGATACATGAACTTGGAGAGGGGAAAACCATTGGATTTGTGGAGCTGGACGGGTATGAATGGTCAGCCCGATCCGCCTGGGTGGGAATCGGGATTGGCGAAAGCGATTACCAGGGGAAAGGGTATGGCACTGACGCCATGAACCTGCTTCTGAAATTTGCTTTTCAAGGACTGAATCTGCATCGTGTGAATTTGGGTGTGTTTGAGTTCAATAAACGCGCGATCCGTTCCTATGAAAAGAGCGGGTTTAAATATGAAGGGATTTCACGGGAACAGATCTATAAAGATGACAAGCGCTGGGATTCGATTAACATGGGTATTTTAAAGGCAGATTGGGAGCTACTGCAGAGCCTTGAAAAATAACCTCGCCAATGGCGCATAACGAGTCCCGAAAATTTCCGGGACTCGTTTTTTTCTCTGTTATACTCTTGAGAAATTGGACAAGGGATTGAAAATGACACAGAAAATAAAAGCTGTTATCTGGGACATGGGCGGTGTCATCTTACGAACTGTGGGAAAAACACCACGTGAACAACTCGCCAAAAAATACAATGTCTCCCTTGATACCCTTTATGACCTGGTATTTAATTCCACAACAGCAGAAAACGCCACACTGGGATTAATCGATGAGCAAATTCACTGGCAAACGGTTGCCAGTACGCTGGGAGTTCCAGACGGTGGAATCGATGAGTTCCGCACTGCATTCTGGGAAGGCGATATGATCGACACCACACTGGTTGAATTTATCGAAAACCTCAACAAGGTGGTGAAGACAGGATTGCTCAGCAACGCATGGTCCGGGGCGCGGGATTATTTATGTCAACGAATAGACTGCGGAAAAGTCTTCCAATATTCCATATTCTCATATGAGGTGGGGCTGAAAAAACCAGATAAGCAAATCTACGAGAAGGTATTGAATTTAATGAAGGTGGAAGCTGCTGAAGCTATTTTTGTGGATGATTTTCTCGAGAATATCGAATGCGCCAACGAGGTGGGAATCCACGGGGTTCAATTTGTCACAACTGAACAAGCCATGGCTGATGTAATGACCTTGTTCAATAAACGATGATTGTCGAAAAATTTTCTTCCGGTGGCAAGTTTGTTGTTGGTGTTGTTTCTGATACGCACATACCGGACCGAACCAGGAATTTGCACACCCAATTAATGAAGGCATTGGAAGAGTGCAAGGTCAATTTGATCCTGCATGCCGGTGACATTTGTGTCCCGCGGGTACTGGACGAATTACGCGAAGTTGCTCCGGTACTGGCTGTTAAAGGAAACCGGGATATTGTGTTTGGAAATGACCTGCCAATTTCCCGATCGCTGGAGATCGAGGAAGTAATAATCCTGTTGACGCACGGGCATATCGGGATGACCGAATATTGGTTGGACAAGCTGCAGCATGTGGTTGTGGGTTACAAATTAGACCGATATTTGAAACGGGTTAGAAAAGAGCTACCTGGGGCAGGGGTTTACATTTTTGGTCATTCTCACAGGAGTGAGGTCATCTGGCAGGACGATGTATTATTCTTTAATCCGGGGTCTGTAAGCATCGGATTGCCGCCGCGATTTCAACGCTCCTGGGGACTGCTTACCATCAGCGGGGCAACAGTTGAAGGTACGATCATGCCGTTGGACTGAGTGATGAAATTACGACAAATCAACCCCAATTTCTTGACCAACTATTAATGTGTTGATATAATGATTGTTTGCGCATCCCGGCCTGTATTGCCAGGAGGGATATTGATTAATTTTGCCAGGTAATAAATCTGCCTAGGAGAAACTTATGGCTTCTGTGTTGCCAACCAAGTCTTACGCTCGAATTCCTGTAATTTTTGACCTTCCCAACCTGATCGATGTACAACTGGACTCTTTCAAAAGATTGAAAGCCGAAGGGCT
>CAZHMD010000047.1:0-3425 GCA_964533735.1 uncultured Anaerolinea sp.
GGAAGAAGACCTCTGGAACGGCTACCCCGAAGAGACCAACGCCCCTTACGGCCTCGCCAAGAAGATGATGCTCGTCCAGTCCCAGTCTTACCGGCAGCAATACGGCTTCAATTCCATCTTCCTCCTCCCGGTGAATCTGTACGGTCCCGGCGACAACTTCGATCCACGCTCCTCCCACGTCATCCCCGCCCTGATCAAGAAGTGCGTTGATGCGGTACAGCAGGGTGGCGAGGAAATTATCGTCTGGGGGTCGGGCGCCGCCACGCGGGAGTTCTTTTACGTGGAGGACGCCGCGGAGGCGATCGTCCTGGCGACGGAGAAATACGACAAGTCCGATCCCGTCAACATCGGCGCCGGCTTCGAGATCTCCATCAGGGACCTGGTGGCTCTTATCGTTGAGCTGACGGGTTTCCGGGGCCGCATCGTCTGGGATCCGACCAGACCCGACGGTCAGCCCCGGCGCATGCTCGACACGACACGCGCCTTCAACGAATTCGGCTTCCGCGCGCGGACCGATTTCCGCACCGGGCTGACAAAAACCATTGCCTGGTACAGAGCCGCTCATGCGGCCTGCTAAAGCTTCTCCTCGACAGATTTGATCTTCCCCTCGATGCGGTTTTGAGCCCCTTCGCGGTAGTCCATCTGCAGCGTCATATAGATCCGGCTGCAATCCTTCCGGAGTTCCGCAAAGCATTTCTCGACCACCGCCATGACCTCCCCCCACTCTCCTTCGACGGCCGTGCTCATCGGGCCAAGCTTGTATGGGAGACCGCTCTCCCGGATGATCCTTACGGATTTGGCCACGTAGGGGCTGACGCTCGTTCCCTTGTCGGTGGGGAAAATTGAAAAATGGATCAGTACGCTCATATGCCTCCTGATATTCCAACGCTGTTTCGGCCCGGCGACCGTTTACTTTTTCATGATCGACTTGAGGACGGTGTCTACGTTCCGGCACTGGCGGCAGACGATCAGACCGTTTTTGTCGACGAGGACCAGAGTCGGGACCCCCCGGACTTCGTAAACGCCGCTTACCGTGCCGTCGAGGTCCAACAGGGTGCGATAGGGCAGTTCGTGTTTATCTGCGAACTTGGCAACACGATCTTTCGGTTCCTGGATGTCGATGTTGACGATCTCCAGCCCCTGCTTCGCATAAGTCGCATGGATCGATTTGAAGTTCGGGATCTCCTTCACGCAGAAGGTGCACCATGTTGTGCTGAAGATGATCAGGACCGGCCTTCTTCCCTTGTGGTCGCTCAGACGGAATTGCTGCCCCTTGAGGTCGTTAAGGACGAAGTCCGGGGCCTTGATTTCGTTGGTCAGCTTCGTGATATCGAACTCTTTGGGGTTTGCGGCCTTGATGTCCGTGGAAAGGGTAAAAAAAGAGGCGATCAGAACAACGGCGCTTATTCTTGACATAGTTACACGTAAATATTTACTTAACATTTCATCTCCTTAAACCCAAAGAATCCCTGCGTTGATCAGGAAATACTCGCCCGTGCCGAGGAGTATCCAGCCGAAGAGATGGCTGACCCGGGCCATCCACGCGCCGGACCTGGGCATTCCTGCCAGAAGCCCGGCAAAGGCGCCGAGGAGGATGAGGGGGGTCCCCATCCCGACGGCAAAGACAAACATCAGACTGGAGGCGAAGACCAAATTCTGCTGTGTTGCCGCATAACCGAGAACGACGGCGAGTGCAGGCGCTGTGCAGGGGCCCATGACGAGTCCCGAGGCCGCCCCGACGAGGAAACTGCCCGTCATTCCCGGGATTTTTTTCTGTAGCTGCACCCGTGTGACGAATTCGGGCGTCCGGATGTTGAGTGAAAACACGCCCATCATAGATAAACCCATTAGTATACATAGGTTTCCTACAAGAAAGTAGGTCCAGGGATTGGTCTGGATCTGGCCGAACAGTTTTCCGGAGAGAGAAGCGAATGCGCCGAGGAGCATGTAGGTGAAGGCCATACCCAGGACATACATCACCGCCAGGAAAAATCCCCGGCTGCGCGAACCTCTGCCATGGGCGCCGATGAAGGCGATGGTAATGGGGATCAGCGGATAGATGCAGGGGGTGAAGCTGACCAGGACGCCTCCGAGGTATACTGCCAGATAGGCAAGGAGAAGGGACTCCTGCAGATAACCGGAGAGGCCGCTTATGAAATTCTCTATCATGCCTCATCCCCCTTCCCGATGAGCTGGGACAGATACTTATCTATCAAGACACATTTCCCTTTCTCGAATCTTCCCTATTCAGTAGCATAAGCTGAGGCAAAGGTAAAACCCTTTTATCTCGCCACCGTCACCAATTCATGCTTGACTAATATCGAAAAAAAATATAGATAAAGTGGTTTTATATCTAAACGTAATAAGGCTGTTTATGGAAGAAAGAGAGTTCCAGAAAAGACGCCGTGAGAAAATCGACGCCCTGAAGGAAGACGGAATCGACCTCTATCCCAACGGCATCCGCGTCGGGGAAACGACTGCCGCAATCAGCGAACGGTTCGGTGCGCTTGACCACGAAGCTCTGGAAAAGGTGACGGAACGCTTCACCCTCGCCGGTCGCCTGATGGCCGTCCGGGACTTCGGAAAGGGCGCCTTCATCAGCATCCAGGATCGTAAGGGGCTGCTCCAGGCCTTTCTCCGCAAAAACAAGCTGGGAGAAAAGGCCTTCTCGCTTTTCAAGAAACTGGACGTCGGAGATATTGTATGGATCGCCGGTCGGGTCTTCAAGACAAAAACCGGCGAGCTGACCATCGACGTGGAGGAGAACGGTCTCCGCCTGCTTTCCAAGGCGATCCGGCCTCTGCCGGAGAAGTGGCATGGTCTGACGGATGTCGAAATCCGGTACCGCCAGCGTCACCTCGATCTGATCGTAAATCCGGAAGTCCGTGACGTTTTCCGCAAGCGGAGCCGGATCATCGCTCTCATCCGCCGCTTTATGGAGGAAAGGGATTTCCTCGAGGTGGAGACCCCGATGATGCAGCCACGGGCCGGCGGCGCCGTCGCCCGTCCTTTCAAGACCTTTCACAACGCATTGAAGATGGACCTCTTTCTCCGAATCGCCCCCGAACTTTACCTCAAGCGCCTGATCACCGGTGGAATGGAGCGGGTGTTCGAGATCAACCGGAACTTCCGCAACGAGGGGATCTCCGCCTTCCACAATCCCGAATTCACGATGATGGAGTTCTATCAGGCATATGCAACTTATGAAGATTTGATGTCCATGACGGAGGAACTGATCACTTTTGTCGGCCGGGGTATTTCCGGTTCCCTCACGTTCCCCTATCAGGGGAATGAAATCGACCTGACTCCCCCGTGGCGGCGGATCACGGTCCGGGATGCGGTTATTCGAATCGGCGGCGTTGAGGCGGCGCTCCTCGACGACGTGAAGCGGATGACCGACCATGCGCGAAAGCTGGGGCTCGATG
>CAZHMD010000048.1:0-3168 GCA_964533735.1 uncultured Anaerolinea sp.
TCCGATTGACGATGGCCGCGCCAAACTTCACCAGCGTGACGGCGTAGAACAGCACAGCGAGGAGCGCGATCGTCACACCGATCGCGATGTTGCGCGCCCGACGGCTGCGCGCCTGCTCTTCGGTCAGAACGACCCCTGGCCGGTCGAATAGACTGGCGCGCTCTTTCATTTTGTCTCCTGCATCGATCATTTCGCTCACCATTCGCTTGGCCGCCTAGATCAGCGCAAAGATATGCGCCGTCTGCTCGACGACGAGGACCAGGAACAGCAGGAATAGATAGAGGATCGAGAACAAAAACATCCGGCGGGCGGCGAGACGCGCCGCGTCGCCTTCGCGCCGCCTGAAGACCATCGCCGCGACAGCGACGAGCGCGATCCCGCAGCCGATCGAGATGAGCCCATAGGCGAGCGAGGCGAAGCCCATCAGCCAGGGCGCAACGCCGAGCGGCGCGAGCGCCAGCGCATAGATCAGGATTTCGAGCCGCGTGCGGTCTTCGCCGGCGACATTGGGCAGCATCGGCACGCCGGCGCGAGCGTAGTCCTCGCTTCTCAGCAAGGCGAGCGACCAGAAGTGCGGCGGCGTCCACATGAAGATGATCGCAAAGAGCACGACGCTCGCGAGATTGATCTCGCCCGTCGCGGCGGCATAGCCGACCATCGGCGGAAGCGCGCCGGCGGCGCCGCCGATGACGATGTTCATCGGCGTCCAGCGCTTCAGCCACATCGTATAGATCACGACATAGAAGAGAATGGTGAAGGCGAGAAGCGCGGCGGCGAACCAGTTCGCGACATAGCCGAGCGTAAAGACCGACAGCGTCGCTAGCACGAGGCCAAAGGCGAGCGCCGCCTCGGGATCGAGGCGACCGGCGGGAATTGGCCGCTTGCGCGTGCGCGTCATCAGCGCATCGATATCGGCGTCGTACCACATATTGAGCGCGCCGGACGCACCGGCGCCGACGGCGATCGCCAGGAGCGAAGCAAAGCCGATCAGCGGATGCGGGGGCGTCGGCGCGAGCAACAGGCCGGCGAGCGCGGTGAACACCACAAGCGACATCACGCGCGGCTTGAGCAGCGCGAAATAGTCCGACGGCGCCGCGACCGAGATGCGCGGAGCCTGTTCGTCATGCAGATAGGATGCGTCGCTCATGGCGTTTCACTCAAAACCTTAGCCGCCGAGGCGGGCGCAGCGAGCAGCGTCATGCTCGCCGGGGCCGGCTGCATCGTCGGCGCGAGTTCATTCGCGCCGACGCTTCGTTGGTTACCGGCTCGCCCCGGTGATGCGCGGCAGAACCTGGAACTGATGGAACGGCGGCGGCGACGACAGAGTCCATTCGAGCGTCGTTGCGCCCACGCCCCAGGGATTGGCCCCGGCCAGACGCTTCTTCATGAAGGCCTCAATGATCGCGTAGAACCAGACGATCAGCGAGAGCGTGACGAAGATCATGCCGGAGGACGACACCAGATTCCACAGCGCGTAAGCGTCCGGATAGTCGATGTAGCGGCGCGGCATCCCGCCCAGTCCGAGGAAGTGCTGGGGGAAGAAGACGACATTGACGCCGATGAACAGCAGCCAGAAGTTCGCCTTGGCCAGAGTCTCCGAATACATGTAGCCGGTCATTTTGGGGAACCAGTAATAGAACCCCGCATAGAGCGCGAAGACCGCGCCGAGCGACAGCGTGTAATGGAAGTGGGCGACGACATAGTAGCCCTCGTGGAACTGCTTGTCGGCGCTGGCGTTGGCGAGCACGACGCCGGTGATGCCGCCCATCGTGAACACGAAGATGAAGCCGATCGCCCAGACCATCGGCGCGCGGAACGAGATCGATCCGCCCCACATCGTCGCGATCCAGGAGAAGATCTTGATGCCGGTCGGCACCGCGATCACCATGGTCGCCAGCGTGAAGTAGCGCTGTGCGTTGAGCGACATGCCGACCGTATACATGTGGTGCGCCCACACGATGCTGCCGAGCACGCCGATGGAGACCATGGCGTAGGCCATGCCGAGATAGCCGAACACCGGCTTTTTCGAGAAGGTCGACACGATCTGGCTGATGATGCCGAAGCCGGGAAGAATGACGATGTAGACTTCCGGATGGCCGAAGAACCACAGCAGGTGCTGGAACAGCAGCGGATCGCCGCCGCCCGCCGGATCATAGAACATCGTGCCGAAGTTGCGGTCGGTGAGCAGCATCGTCACGCAGCCCGCGAGCACCGGCAGCACGAGCAGCAGCAGGAAGGCGGTCACGAGAATCGACCACACGAACAGCGGCATCTTGTGCAGCGTCATGCCGGGCGCGCGCATGTTGAAGATCGTCGTGATGAAGTTGATCGCGCCAAGGATCGACGAAGCGCCGGCGAGATGCAGCGCCAGGATCACGAAATCCATCGCCGGGCCGGGCGAGCCGGTGTTCGACGACAGCGGCGGATAGAAGGTCCAGCCGCCGCCGAAGCCCTTCATGCCCGGCGCGCCTTCGACGAACATCGAAATGACGGCGAGCACGAGCGAGGCGAAGAGCAGCCAGAATGAAATGTTGTTGAGGCGCGGGAAGGCCATGTCCGGCGCGCCGATCATGATCGGCACGAACCAGTTGCCGAAGCCGCCGATGAGGATCGGCATGGCCATGAAGAAGATCATGAGCACGCCATGGACCGTGATGAACACGTTGTAGAGGTTCTTGCCCGCGTCCAGCGCCATCGACGGATCGGCGCCCTGGAGCGCTTCCGCAAGCCCTGGAAAAATCTGCACGCCCGGATACGCCAGCTCGAGCCGCATGCCGAGCGACAGCAGGAAGCCGATGACGCCGCCAATCGAACCGAGAATGATGTAGAGCGTGCCGATGTCTTTGTGGTTGGTGGAGAAGAGGAAGCGGCGCAAACCCCTCGGATGATCATGCGCCCCGGCCATCGTCGAACTCGCCATCGTCATGTTCCTTAGAAAGACTAGTGTTCCGTTGCGTCTATTTCAGCAACTTTTCAGTGGCTCTGGGCGGCGACCCGCACCCGCGAGTCGGCGCTGGCGAACTTCTGCTTCGCCTGGGCAAGCCACTCATTGTATTTCTCGCGGCTGACCGCGCGGATCACGATCGGCATATAGGCGTGATCCTTGCCGCAGATGAAGAAGCACTGGCCGTAGTAGACGCCTTCCTTCTCGATCTTGAACCATGTCTG
>CAZHMD010000049.1:0-3164 GCA_964533735.1 uncultured Anaerolinea sp.
TCTCCTCCGAGCGCGGCCGCGCCGTCAAACTCTCGCTCTCCGAGAGCAAGCTCGTGCTATCCGTCACCAATCCGGACCAGGGCTCGGCGGTCGAGGAGCTCGAAGCCGACTATGACGGGCCGCCGCTCGATATCGGCTTCAACGCCCGCTACCTCTTGGACATCACCCAGCAGCTCGACAGCGACACGGCGCTGTTCAAGCTCGCCGACCCCGGCTCGCCGACGCTGGTGCAGGACCGCGACGGGGCCACCGCGCTCTACGTCTTGATGCCGATGCGCGTTTAAGTCTCGGAACGACGCCTTTAAGTCTTGGAGAGACGCCTCCAGCCCGTTAGGGTCGGCGCGTGCTTGTTGAATTCTCTCGCCTCTGGCCATGGCTTCTCGCCTGTTTCGCCATCGGTGCCGCCGCCGGGGCATTGACTCGGCGCGCGCCCGAAAACGGCATCGTCGCCCGCTGGCTGGTGTGGACCGCGCTCGCTTTCGGCGTCGGCGTGCTTGTCGTTCGTCTCGGCGCGCTCGACGCCGCCGCGCCTTTGGTTGAGGGCGCGCTCGCGGCCTATGCGGCCTTGATTATTGGCGCCGCGCTCGGGGCGTTGGCGCGGCATCGGTCGATCTGGGCGCATGAGGGCTGGGCCGTAGGGCTGGTCGCCGCGTCGCTCCTCTGGGTCGGAGCGGTCGTGATCGGCCCGTCCGACCCAGACGAGCGTCGCCGCTTTGCCGCGCCGACAAAAAGCGCGGGCGCCGACATGCCGCCCGCGACGTCGCCGCCTGCCGATGAAACGGCGACCGCCGGCGCGACCATATCGCCTGTCCACGCGCAGGGGCCGAGCGCGCCAGCCACGGCTGTATCCGGCATGACGCTCGCCAATTGCAAAGCGGCGCTTGAACAATCGTCGACGCCAGGCGAACTCGCCTTTGCCAAAGGCAGCGCGCGGCTGACGTCTTCGTCGGCGCGCGCGCTCGACAAGGCGGCGGCGGTCATTCGCCGGTGCCCGGAATACGCGACGATCGAGATCAGCGGCCACGTTCGCGGCTCCGCCGCCAGAGCGCACAATGACGCGCTGGCGCAGCGGCGCGCGGAGGCGGCGACCGGCTATCTCGAGGATCAGGGCGTCGGCGGGCGCCGCCTCCTAGCATCCCCCGGCGAACCGGATCAGGCGGAAAACCGCGCCCTGACGTTTGAGGTGCGATGATCGCGCCTAGGAGCCTCAACTTCAGGCGCCGGCGCGGCCCGGTAGCGCCAAATTCCAATTCTACCTAAAACAGCCGCTTCTGAGACATGTCCTTCTGAGACATGTCTTGGACCGGAAATCCGGTCCGTCGCGAAAGGATCGCCTTGAACGCTTTCGACCCGCCCGAGGCCGCTTACAAGGCCGTCGTCGCCGCGCTGCGTGACGACGTGCAGCGGCGCCTCACTTATACGGTCGGCAAGGACAACGCCGACGCCAGTCCGCGCGACTGGTTCGTCGCGACCGCGCTGGCGACCCGCGACCGGCTCGTACCTTCTTGGCTCGCGTCGACGAAGCGCAATTATCGGGAAGATCGGCGCCGCGTTTATTATCTCTCGCTCGAATTTCTCATTGGCCGTCTGCTCATCGACACGCTGACCAATCTCGGTCTGACCGAGGCGATGCGCGACGCGCTCGCCGAACTTGGCGTCGACCTCGATATGCTGCGCGCGCTCGAGCCCGATGCTGCGCTCGGCAATGGCGGGCTCGGACGACTCGCCGCCTGTTTCATGGACAGCATGGCGACTCTCGAAATCGCCGCCATGGGATATGGCATTCGTTACGACCACGGCCTGTTCCGCCAGACGCTCAAGGACGGCTGGCAGCACGAATATCCCGAAGACTGGCTCTCCTTCGGCAATTCCTGGCAATTCCCGCGGCCGGAAATCACCTATGACATCGGCTTTTTCGGCCATGTCGAAAGTTCGCGCCTCGCCGACGGCATGCTGGCGCATGTGTGGCGGCCGGGGGAAACCATCGTCGCCGTCGCCTATGACACGCCCGTCGTCGGGTGGCGCGGCAAACATGTCAACACGCTGCGGCTGTGGTCGGCGAGAGCGCCTGACGCGCTGCGCCTCGACGCCTTCAACCAGGGCGATCACGTGGGGGCGCAATCGGAGCAGGCGCGTGCCGAAGCGATTTCCAAAGTTCTTTATCCAAGCGACTCGACGCCCGCGGGACAGGAACTGCGGCTGCGGCAGGAATATTTTTTCGCCTCCGCCTCGCTGCAGGATCTGATCCGCCGTCATCTGAGGCAGACCGGCGACATCCTCAGGCTTGCCGACAAGGTGGCGATCCAGCTCAACGACACGCATCCGGCGATCGGCGTCGCCGAACTGATGCGGCTTCTCGTCGACGTCCACGGCGTCGAGTGGAAGGAGGCCTGGCGCATCACCCAGGCGACCTTCTCCTACACCAATCACACGCTCTTGCCGGAAGCGCTCGAAACCTGGCCGGTGCAGCTGATGGAGCGGCTGCTGCCGCGCCACATGCAAATCATCTATCTCATCAACGCCATGCATCTCGACTGCCTGCGCGCCAAGGGCGCGAGCGACCCGGCGACGCTCTCCTCCGTGTCGCTCATCGACGAGCATAACGGACGGCATGTGCGTATGGGCCATCTGGCGTTTCTGGGTTCGCACAAGGTGAATGGCGTCTCGGCGCTGCATAGCGCGCTGGTCAAGGAGACGGTGTTCAAGGATTTCAATCGGCTCTATCCCGACCGCATCGTCAACAAGACGAATGGCGTCACCTTCCGCCGCTGGCTGCTCGAGGCCAATCCGCCGCTGTCGCGATTGCTCGCCGACACGATCGGCGCGGGCGTCTTCGATGAGCCCGAAAGACTGATCGAGCTTGAGAGATTCGCCGACGACGTCGAGTTCCAGAACCGGTTCGCGGCGGCCAAGCGCGAGAACAAGTCGCGCCTTTCGGCGACAATCTTCGAGCGCGTCGGCGTCAGAGTCGATCCTGCCGCGCTGTTCGACGCGCAGATCAAGCGCATCCATGAATATAAGCGCCAGCTTTTGAACGTGCTTGAAGCCGTCGCGCTCTATCAGGACATCATCGCGCAGCCGGCGCGCGAATTTACGCCGCGGGTGAAGATCTTCGCCGGCAAGGCGGCGGCGAGCTATCATCAGGCCAAGCTCATCATCAAGCT
>CAZHMD010000050.1:0-1084 GCA_964533735.1 uncultured Anaerolinea sp.
GAAGCGGCGAGCACGGCGCTCGCATGGCCTTCCCTGACGCCGGCGACGAGATGGTCGAGCGTCCCAACGCCGCCCGAAGCGATGACCGGCACCTGCACGGCGTCGGCGACGGCGCGCGTCAGCGCGATGTCGAAGCCGCTTTTCGTGCCGTCGCGATCCATCGAGGTGAGCAGGATTTCGCCTGCGCCGCGTTCGCTGACCTCCCGCGCAAATTCCACTGCGTCGATCCCCGTTGCGCGGCGCCCGCCGTGGGTGAAGATTTCCCAGCGTCCCTCGGCAGCGCGCTTGGCGTCAATAGCCACGACGATGCATTGCGCGCCAAATTTTTCCGACGCTTCGCGAACGAAGCCGGGATTGGCGACGGCGGCGGAATTGATCGAGACCTTGTCGGCGCCGGCGAGCAGCAGATTGCGAATGTCGTCCAGCGTGCGCACGCCGCCGCCCACGGTCAGCGGCATGAAGCAGGCTTCCGCGGTGCGCTGCACGACGTCGAGCAGAATGCCGCGGTCTTCATGGCTTGCGGTGATGTCGAGAAAGCAGAGTTCGTCGGCGCCGGCGGCGTCATAGGCGATGGCGCATTCGACCGGATCGCCGGCGTCGCGCAGATCGACGAAATTGACGCCTTTGACGACGCGTCCTCCTTTCACGTCCAAGCAGGGAATGACGCGCGCTTTCAGCATCACGCGTTCTCGGTCGCCGCACGCGCGCGGATCATCGTCAACGCCTGCGCCGGATCGAGCCGCCCGTCGTAGAGCGCCCGTCCGGTGATGGCGCCGGCGAGCTTGCGGCAATCGGGCTGCAGCAGGCGCTCCACATCGGCGAGCGACGCGAGGCCGCCGGAGGCGATAACGGGAATCGTCAAGGCGTCGGCGAGCGCCAGGGTCGCCTCGATATTGAGGCCGGTCAAAACGCCGTCGCGCGAGATGTCGGTGTAGATGATGGCGCTCACGCCCGCGTCTTCGAAGCTCTTGCCGAGATCGAGCGCCGACATGCGCGTGGCGCGCGCCCAGCCGTCGACGGCGACAAAACCATTCTTGGCGTCGACCCCTACGGCGACGCGGCCCGGGTGAAGGCGCGCCGCCTC
>CAZHMD010000050.1:1184-3075 GCA_964533735.1 uncultured Anaerolinea sp.
TCGTCATTGAACACGGTCGCGCGGTCCATATCGCCCTGGGCGAGGCGCACGCACTGACCTTCCTTCAAATCGATTGCGGGAAACAGAATCACGGACGCCACCTCAGGAAATTGCCGATCAACGCTAGGCCCAGCCTCTGGCTTTTTTCGGGATGGAACTGCACGCCGACGAGATTGTGGCGCGCCACGGCCGCGGTGAGCGGCGCGCCATAGTCGGTCGTCGCCAGGATGTGGTCCGGCGACGCCGGCGTCAGCTGAAACGAGTGCACGAAATAGGCGTGCAATCCACGCTCTCCCGTCGGCACGCCGGCAAAGAGCGGATGTTCCCGGCTCAGCGTCAGCGTATTCCAGCCCATATGCGGGATTTTCAGCGAAGGATCGGCAGGCGCGATCGCCGCGACGTCGCCCGGAACCCAGCCGAGGCCCGGCGTTTCGCCATGTTCAAGACCGCGCGCGCCCATGAGCTGCATGCCGACGCAAATCCCTAAGAACGGCCGGCCACGGTCGATGACCGCCTCTTGCAGGGCGGCGTAGAGACCTTTGATCGCCATCAGGCCGCGGCGACAATCGGCGAAAGCGCCGACGCCCGGCAGCACGACGCGCTCGGCGGCGCGAACGACGTCGGGGTCGCTGGTGACGCAAATGTCGCCTTGCGCCTGCGACTCGCGGGCGGCGCGCTCAAAGGCTTTCAAGGCGGAATGCAGATTGCCCGACCCATAGTCGATGATCGCGGTCGTCAAGGAGCAAGTCCCCCAGCGGCATCGTCTTTCGCGATCCGCTCAGAAGTGCGATGGCGGTGGAAGTAGGCCGCCTCCGCCTCGTCGAGGTCATCGCCGATGACGAGATCCTGCTCGACATAGCCGCGACGCGCCAAATTCCAGCCGACGAGCCGTTCCCCCTCGAAACCGAGCCAGACAGCGAGTCCGAGCGTCAGCCAGGACATCGCGTCGCGCGACACCCGCAGCTGCCAGGCGATAAGCGCCAAGGCGACGAGAAGAAGCGTCCAGAGGACCGCGACCAGCCAGGCGCGCCGCCACGCAAGCCAGAACGGACCGAAAATAAAGGCCGGCCAGGAAAAGCCGTCGCGCAAGAAGACGATCTTGTCCGGCGCGGGAAGCTGGCCCGGCGCCATTCGCGGAAAATAAATAGTGAATATCGCCATCGGCCGTCCCCTCGTCGGCGTCACCCGCCTCTTTTCAGGCGGTGAGCGTTCCCTTGGTGGAAGGCGCTTCCCCCTGCGTGCGGCGCGGATCGATCGCCACCGCCTTGCCGAAGGCGCGCGCGAAGCTCTTGAAGGCGCTTTCGGCGATATGGTGGCTGTTGACGCCGCGCAGACATTCGATGTGCAGCCCGACGCGGGCGTGAACCGCAAAGGCCTGAAAGAATTCGCGCATCAGCTCGGTGTCAAAGCCGCCGATCCGCTGCGCCGGAAAGGCGACCTCGTAGACGAGAAAGGGCCGCCCCGAAACGTCCACGACGACGCGGGTCAGGGCCTCGTCGAGCGGCACATGCGCGTCGCCATAGCGGGAAATGCCCTTGCGGTCTCCAAGCGCGCGATCCACCGCCTGGCCGATGGCGATGCCGACGTCCTCGACCGTGTGATGACCGTCGATGTGCAGATCGCCCTCAGCGCGCACGGCAAGATCCAGCGGCGCATGACGAGCGATCTGGTCGAGCATATGATCGAAAAACCCCACGCCGGTCGAAATATCCGAGCGGCCGTCCCCGTCGAGGTCGACGGTGACCGAGATTTTGGTTTCCTTGGTGTTGCGCTCGATCGTCGCGCTGCGCATTTCCAACCTTTTCTTGGGCCCTGCCGGCGCTTCCGGCGACTTTGGCCGCAAGCGGCCAGCTTGTAGCAACTCCGCCCTGGATTCGCCACCCGAACCGCT
>CAZHMD010000051.1:0-3022 GCA_964533735.1 uncultured Anaerolinea sp.
TGGCGATGATGGCCGAGGAGATCGCCGGGTGGCAGCCCGGCGAGCCGACGTCGACCTCCGTCGGCTATCGGCTGGAATACTACCGCAACAGCCTGAACCTCATCGCCGAACATCCGGTCCTGGGGGTGGGAACGGGCGGATTTAAAGGGGCCTACGCCTCCCTCGTGGAAGATAAAGGGATGGATCCCACGACGAATCCGCACAACGAGTATCTCATGGTGGCGATCCAGCTTGGGTTGGCGGGCCTGGCGCTTCTGTTCTGGCTGTTGATTACCCTCTGGCGGAGGGCAGCCGACCTGCCGGGGGGATTCGAACGAGCCGCCGCCCGGGGGCTTGTTGTTTTGATCCTGTCGGCGAGCCTGGTCTCCTCCACCCTCATCGACCACACCGAGGGGTTCTTTTTCGTCTGGATGAGCTCCCTTTGCTTTGCCGGCTGGTCCGCCGCCGGAGGAGAATCTGCCCGGCCATGTCACTATCCGTCATCGTAATCACGAAGAATGAGGAGGCCTGCATCGGCGAGTGCCTCGCGTCCGTCGCCTGGGCCGACGAGGTGATCGTCGTCGATTCCGGCAGTACGGACAGGACGGTGGTGCTGTGCCGCAGCCATACGGACAAGGTGCATCTCACCGCCGACTGGCCCGGCTTCGGGCGGCAGAAGAACCGCGCCCTTGCCCTTGCCGCGGGGGAGTGGGTTCTCTCCCTCGATGCCGATGAGCGTGTCACCCCGGAGCTCCGCCGGGAAATAGAGGCCACCATGGACAATCCCGCCGACCGGGCAGCCTTTGCCATGCCACGCCGTTCCAGCTACTGCGGGAGGCAGATGCACCATAGCGGCTGGTGGCCCGATTACGTCGCCCGCCTCTTTCGCCGCGGACGGGGGCGCTTCAGCGACGATCTGGTCCACGAACGCCTCATCGTGGACGGACATGTAGGCCGCCTGCGCTCCCCACTCATTCACGAAGCCTTCGGCAGCCTGGAGGAGGTGCTGGAGACGATGAACCGTTACTCGAGCGCCGGGGCGGCTCTCATGCATGAACGGGGGAAGCGGGCGACGCTGGCCGGGGCGATCCTGCACGGCCTCTGGAGTTTTTTCCACACCTACGTGGTCCGCGCCGGATTCCTCGACGGCAGGGAGGGATTCCTGTTGGCCGTTTCGAACGGCGAAGGGACCTACTACCGCTATCTGAAGTTGTTGCTCCTGACAGAACGGGATAAGGCGGGACGTTCACGATGAAGATCGCCGTCATCGTGACGACCTACAACCGTCCCGACGCCCTGGCGGCCGTTCTCGAGGCCTACATCGCGGAGCGGGATCGGGACTTCGAGATCATCGTGGCCGACGACGGCTCCGGCCCGGAGACGGCGGTGTCGGTGGCCGTCTGCCGGGGGCGGACGGAGATCGCAATCGGTCACGTCCGGCAGGAGGACCTGGGTTTCCGGGCCGGGGCGGTCCGTAACCGCGCCCTTGCCCTGACAAGAGCGGATTACGTAATCTTTACCGACGGGGATTGCCTTCCCCTGTCGGGCTTCATCGCCGGGCACCGCAGGCTCGCCGAACAGAGATGGTTCTCGGCGGGAAACCGCATCCTCATCGGCGAGGGTCTGAGTCAGCGGATACTCGCTGAGCGCCTGCCGGTGGATGCCTGGCCGATGGGAAGGTGGTTTCAGGCCTTCCTGAAGGGGGAGATCAACCGCCTTCTCCCGCTTTTGCCCCTCCCCGTCCCGGGATGGCTGCGCAAACTTCCCGCACGGCGCTGGCAGGGGGTGATGACCTGCAATCTCGCCGCCTGGCGGGAGGATCTGCTGGCCGTCAACGGTTTCGACGAGGAGTACGAGGGATGGGGGCTCGAAGACTCCGATCTGACCATCCGCCTCCTCCATGCGGGTATCCGCCGCAAGAGCGCCCGCTTTGCCGCGCCGGTGGTCCATCTGTGGCATCCGGAAAACGATCGGGGGACGCTGGCGGGGAACCGGCGGCGGCTCGAGGCGCTGCTCCTCTCACATGAGTTCAGGGCAAAGCAAGGGGTAAACCGGTATCTGTGAAACCGCCGGATTCCATCCTCGTCATCGTTACCCGCCGGATCGGCGACGTGCTCCTGGCCACGCCGCTCATCCGCTCGCTCCGGACGGCCTGGCCCACGGCGGCGATCGACACGCTGGTGTTCGTAGGCACGGAGGGGGTCCTGGCGGCGAACCCCGATATCCGACGGGTGATAACCGTTCCCGAAGAGGCGAAAGATCCCGCCCATCTCCGGACCCTTCTTTCCCTGATCCAGCGGTATGATCTGGCAGTTTCGACCCTCCCCGGCGACCGCCCGACCTTCACAGCCCGGCTGGCCGGGCGCCGCTGCGTGGGGCCCCTGATGCCGGGACCCAAGCACTGGTGGAAGCGCCTGCTCCTTTCCCGCTGGATCGCCTTCGACGATTGCGACACGCACACCGTTCTGCTGGGTCTGCATCTGGCCGATCTCCTCGGGGTCAGGCGCGCTTCCGATGTCGTCGTTTCCTGGGCGCCAGCCGACGAGGCGCGGGTCGCCGGGCTCTTTCCCCCCGTCCGGACCGAACCGTATGCGGTGTTGCACCTCTATCCGAAATATCCCTACAAGATGTGGCGCCGGGAGGGGTGGAGGGACGTTGCCTCCTGGCTGAACCGGAGGGGAGTGCCGATAGTCCTGACGGGGAGCGGGGATCCGGAGGAGCTGGCCTATGTGGAGAGCTTTCGGCGCGAGATTCCCGAAGGGTGCATCAATCTGGCGGGGAGGCTGACACTCGGGGAGGTCGGCTTTCTGATCAGCCGGGCGCGCGTCTACGCCGGACCGGATACCGTCGTGACACACATGGCCGCGGCGCTCGGCGTCCCCACCGTGGCCCTGTACGGGCCGACAAATGCCGTGAAGTGGAGCCCCTGGCCGAAGGGGTACCGCGGGGAGGGGAATCCCTTTCCCCGACAGGGCGGCGGCCGGGTGAACAACGTGATCCTCCTGCAGGGGCCGGGCGACTGCGTCCCCTGCGGCGAGGAGGG
>CAZHMD010000052.1:0-2949 GCA_964533735.1 uncultured Anaerolinea sp.
AGCGGGGAAAAGCACGAGGGCGAACACGAGCGCCCAGGGAAACAGCGCGACGGCGTTGCGAGGAGAGCGAGCGAGAATTGTCGACACGATTGCGAGATCTTCGGCTATCTGCCCTCTCCCCACTGGCGGGGAGAGGGCAGGGTGAGGGGCGAGGCGTATTGCCCCGATGTTGAGCAAGCATTGTTAGCAGAGATATTGCGATGCGTGGAATACGTCTGCACGAAACCTTTTTCGGCCGTAAGTTACGAAAGTCCCAGACATCCGCGGAGCAACGCCTTTGGGCGAAGCAGAAGCCGACGTCTCGGCGGATATAAGTTTGTCCGCCAACAGCCGATCGGACCTTATTTCGTGGACTTTCTGTGTCGAGAGCACGCGATGATCCTCGAGGTCGACGGCGCCACACATTCGACTGCGGAAGAGCTGGCGCACGACATGCGGCGAACCTGTTTTCTAAGCGACGCCGGATTTCAAGTTGTACGCGTAACGAACGACGACGTTTTCGCCAATATCGAAGGTGTCTGCGAAACTATTCTCGCGAAAATCCGGGACGACATCGCTGCGAAAAAGCCCTAGCCCCTCACCCCTGCCCTCTCCCCGCGCGCGGGGAGAGGGAGTTAACGGTCAAGGGATCGCGGCGGTCGGCGAAATATTTGTGCAGAGCCTCGCCGAAAAGCGGCTCTTGCGGCGCCGCCGCCGCAAACAAGGTCATCGACGAATGAAACTTCAAATCATCGGGAGAGCCGAAGATCTCATGCGCGCTGCGTCCCTCGATCTTGTTGACGAGTCCGACGCATTCCTTCAGCCGCGCGCCCAATAAGGGATGATCGAGATAGGCCAGCGCCTCGGCGAGCGAATGAATGGCGTAGCGCTGCGCCATGGCGCTTGCGCCGAGCCCTTCGAGCTGCGGAAAAACGAACCACATCCAGTGGCTGCGCTTGCGGCCGGCGGCGAGCTCCGCTCGAACTTTTTCGTAAACAGGCTCCTGCGCCGCGACGAAGCGGGCAAGATCGTAAGCATCGCCCGAAGCGCCCGTCATGACCAAATCCGTTGATCAACGCCGATGTCCTTCCCGACGCCCGCATAGCGCGCGATCTTGGAATCTAAAGCAAGACCAACATTATAGAATTGGCTCTGGATTCCCGGTCGGACCTGTGGTCCGCCGGGAACGACAGGGCAATCGATTCGATATCACTCCGCCGCTTGCGCGGCGACGGGCGTGTAGTTGAGAATGGGCGCGAGCCAGCGTTCGACCTCGCGCGCCTCCATGCCCTTGCGGCGGGCGTAATCTTCGACCTGATCGCGCTCGATCTTGGCGACGCCGAAATAATGCGCGCTCGGATGCGCCAGATAGAGCCCGCTGACGGAAGCGGCCGGCGTCATGGCGTAACTTTCGGTCAGCTTCACGCCAGTGCGCCTTTCGACGTTGAGCAGATCGAAGATCGTCGCTTTTTCGGTGTGATCGGGCTGCGCCGGATAGCCGGGCGCCGGACGAATGCCGGCGTAGGGTTCGGTCGTCAGCGCTTCGGGCGCGAAATTCTCTTCACGCGCATAGCCCCAAAACTCTTTGCGCACGCGCTCATGCATGCGCTCGGCGAAGGCTTCTGCGATGCGGTCGGCGAGCGCCTTGACCATGATCGAGCCATAGTCGTCATTGGCGCGGGCGTAGCGCGCGGCGATCTTTTCTTCTTCCGCGCCGGCGGTGACGACGAAGGCGCCGACATAATCCGCCGTGCCGCTGTCCTTAGGCGCGACGAAGTCGGCGAGCGCGAGATTGGCCTTGCCGTCGCGTTTGGGCAATTGCTGGCGCAACATGTGCAGCGTCGCGATCCGCTCATTGCGCGACTCGCCATTGTAGAGCGCGATGTCGTCGCCGATGGCGTTCGCCGGCCAGAAGCCGATGACGGCTTTCGGCGTGAACCAGCGCTCCTCGACAATCCGCTTCAGCATGGCGCGGGCGTCGTCGTACAGCGTGCGCGCCGCTTCGCCGCGCTCGGGATCGTCAAGCAGCGCCGGATAGCGCCCCTTGAATTCCCAGGTCTGGAAGAACGGCGTCCAGTCGATGTAGGGAACGAGCTCGCCGACGTCGTAGCTGGCGAAGGCGCGCGCGCCGCTGAAGGTGGGTTTCGGCGGCTGATAGGCGGCCCAGTCGATTTTATAGGCGTTGGCGCGCGCCTGCGCGAGCGGAACCCGCAGCTTGTCGGCCTGCGCGCGCGCATGCGCCTCGGCGAGGCGTTCATACTCAAGGCGGGTCTGCGCCACATAATCGGGGCGCGTCTTGTCGGAAACGAGCGCCTGCGCGACGCCAACCGCGCGGCTTGCATCGGTGACATAGACCGCCTGGCCGCGTCGATAATTGGGACTGATCTTCACAGCCGTATGCACACGGCTCGTCGTCGCGCCGCCGATGAGGAGCGGCGTGTTGAGACCTTCTCGCTCAAGCTCCGAGGCGACGAAGCACATCTCATCGAGCGACGGCGTAATGAGGCCGGAAAGACCGATGAGATCGACCTTTTCCTTCTTGGCGACTTCGAGAATCTTCGCGCAGGGCGTCATGACGCCAAGGTCGATCACCTCGAAGTTATTGCAGCCGAGCACGACGCCGACGATATTCTTGCCGATGTCATGAACGTCGCCCTTCACCGTCGCCAACAGGATTTTGCCGGCGGTGGAGCGCTCGCTCTTGTCGGCCTCCATGAAGGGCATGAGATAGGCGACCGCCTGTTTCATCACACGCGCCGATTTGACGACCTGCGGCAGGAACATCTTGCCCGCGCCGAAGAGATCGCCGACGACATTCATGCCGGTCATCAGCGGGCCTTCGATCACGTCCAGCGGGCGCGTGGAGCGCTGACGCGCCTCTTCCACATCCGCTTCGACGTAATCGGTGACGCCGTTCACCAACGCATATTCGAGACGCTTCTCGACGGTGTTGTCGCGCCAGGCGGCGTC
>CAZHMD010000053.1:0-2926 GCA_964533735.1 uncultured Anaerolinea sp.
TGCAC
The DNA here is from genome assembly GCA_964533735.1 of uncultured Anaerolinea sp. GTDB lineage: Bacteria > Chloroflexota > Anaerolineae > Anaerolineales > Anaerolineaceae > UBA6107. Next base: position 6 of record CAZHMD010000053.1, read on the forward strand.
TTCCTCGCAGGCGCGCACGCAGCGGTTACAGACGATGCACTTGGACGGATCATAGCTGAAATAGGGATTCGACTCGTCCTTCGGCTTCCAGTCGAAATTCACTTCGCCGCTATTGCGCGCAAAGACGTGATTGGCGCCGTCATAACCGTAGCGGACGTCACGCAGGCCCACCGCGCCCGCCATGTCCTGCAGCGCGCAGTCGCCATTGGCCGCGCAGGTCAGGCAATCCAGCGGATGGTCGGAAATATAAAGCTCCATCACGCCGCGGCGGATGGCGGCGAGCCGCGGCGTCTGCGTCTTGACCGAGATGCCGGGCGCAACCGGCGTCGTGCAGGAGGCCGGCGTGCCGTTGCGGCCCTCGACCTCGATGACGCAGAGGCGGCAGGAGCCGAACGCCTTGATGCTGTCGGTGGCGCAGAGCTTCGGGATCTCGGTGCCGACCTCCATCGCCGCGCGCATGATCGACGTGCCCTCGGGCACGGTGACGCTCTTCCCGTCAATGGTCAGCGTGACCGATTTTACGGACAGGGATTCGGGCGTGCCGTAATCGATTTCTTTGATAAGCGTCATGGCGGCTACCTCACTCGGCGGCTTCAAGGGCCGGCTTGCGGAAGTCCTCGGGAAAATGTCGAAGCGCGCTCTCGACCGGATACGGCGCGAAGCCGCCCAATGCACAGAGCGAGCCAAACTTCATCGTATGGCAGAGATCCTTGAGGAGCTCGATATTCGCATCGACGTCCATGCCATTGCGTATCTTGTCGATGGTCTCAACGCCGCGCGTCGATCCTAGCCGGCAGGGCGTGCACTTGCCGCAGCTCTCGATGGCGCAGAACTCCATGCCAAAGCGCGCCATCCAGGACATGTCGACGGTGTCGTCGAATACGACGAGGCCGCCATGGCCGATGAGACTGTCCTTGGCCGCGAAGGCTTCATAGTCGATCGGAAGGTCGAAAAGCGACACGGGCACATAGGCGCCGAGCGGGCCGCCGACCTGAACCGCCCGGACGGGACGACCGGAGCGGGTGCCGCCGCCAATCTCGTTGACGACTGTGCCGAGCGGAATCCCGAAGTCCGTCTCGAAGAGGCCGCCATATTTGACGTTGCCGGCGATCTGCAGCGGCATCGTGCCGCGCGAGCGGCCGACGCCGAGATCGGCGTAATGCTTCGCGCCCTTCTCCATGATCATCGGGATGGTGGCCATGGACAGCACATTGTTGATGACCGTCGGCTTGCCGAAGAGCCCGACATGCGCCGGCAGCGGCGGCTTGGCGCGCACGATGCCGCGCTTGCCCTCGAGAGATTCGAGCAGCGAGGTCTCCTCGCCGCAAACATAAGCGCCGGCGCCGATGCGCAGCTCGACGTCGAAGTCGAAACCCGAGCCCTTGATGTTCTTGCCGAGCCAGCCCGCCTCAAGCGCCTTCTCGATCGCCGCCTGAAAGACCTTGGCGACGATCGGATATTCGGAACGCAGATAGATATAGCCCTTGGAGGCGCCGACGGCGTATCCGCAAATGAGCATGCCTTCGATCAGCGAGAGCGGATCGCCCTCCATGATCATGCGGTCGGCGAAAGTGCCGGAATCGCCCTCGTCGGCGTTGACGACGACATATTTTTGGCCCGGCGGACAGTCCGCGACCGTCTTCCATTTGATGCCTGTCGGAAAGCCCGCGCCGCCGCGGCCGCGCAGGCCCGACTTGGTGACCTCTTCGACGACGGCCTGGGGCCCGATCTCGAAGGCGCGCTTGAGGCCCTTGAATCCCTCATGCGCCTCATATTCGGCGACCGACAGCGGATCGATGACGCCGCAACGCACGAAGGTGACGCGGTTCTGCTTCTTCATCCAGGGATGTTCGTCGACGATCCCGATGTTCAGCAGATGCGCGCCGCCGGCAAGGAACCCGGCGTCAAACAGCGACGCGACGTCCTTGACCTTGGCCGGCCCATAACCGACACGGCCCGCGGGAGTCTCCACCTCGATCAGGGGCTCGAGCCAGAGCATTCCACGCGAGCCGTTTCTCACGATCTCGACTGTTTCGCCGCGGGCTGCGGCCTCTTGCGCCACGGCGGCGGCCAGTCTGTCGGCGCCCATCGCAACGGCGGCCATGTCCAGCGGGATGTAAATCTTCACCATCAGTCGCGCGCCTCCGCGGCGATTTCGTCAAGCATTTCAGCGTCGACGCGGCCGAGCGGCTCGCCGTCGTAAAGCGCTGAAGGGCTGTGGGCGCAAAGTCCCAAACAATACACCGCCTCGACCGACAGGGCGCCGTCCGGCGTCGTCCCGCCCCAGTCGAGCTTCAACTTGTCTAGAAACGCCCGCGCATGTCGCTCCGCGCCCATCGACTGGCACGATTCCGCCCGACAGATCTTGAGCGTGTGGCGTCCGTGGGGGGCGCGATGGAAATCATGGTAAAAGGTCACGACGCCATGCATTTCGGCGCGCGAAATATTAAGCGCCTCGGCCATTTCCTTGACGGCGGCATCGGGCACATAGCCGAATTCTTTTTGTAGCGCGTGCAGAATTGGCATCGCGGGTCCCTCAAGACCCATATGGGCGGCGATGATCTCCCGCGCGCGCTCGTCGCTATACTGAGCAGCGCCAGACATTTCTTCCCTTTCAGTCTGGACGTTGCGCATATGCGGTCGTCCTATTTAGACTAATTCCGAGAACAGTGCCGGAAATCCAAGGCGCGATCAATAGCGACCATCCGTTGTGCGATAGGGCGAACCTATCAAGCGTCGAGCGTGTGGCTTCCGGCAAGCTTCTTGGCCTCCGAGACCAAGGCGGCGACCAGCGGAATCACCGGTTCGCGCTGCGGCGCCACAAGGCCGATTTCATGCACAGCCTCCGGCTCGACGATGGGGATGGAGCGCAACGGCGCCGCCACGTTTAGGGTCTTCGCGAGCTTCTCCGGCAGCACCGT
>CAZHMD010000054.1:0-2818 GCA_964533735.1 uncultured Anaerolinea sp.
CCGATGTCGGCGGCCGCCAGCGCCGGGGCGTCGTTGATCCCGTCCCCGACCATCGCCACGACTTCGCCGCCCGAACGGAGGCGCCGGATCTCCGCTGCCTTGTCGCCCGGGAGGACCTCCGCCAGGACCCGATCGATCCCGAGCGCTTCCCCCATCGCCTTGGCCGTGGCCGCGTTGTCCCCCGTGATCATGGCGACCCCTAGCCCCATCCCCTTCAGGGCGGCAATCGCCTCTCTTGCCGAGGACTTGGGAAGATCGGAGAATCCCATCAGCCCGATGACCCGCCCCGCCTCCGCCACGAAAACGACCGTCTTCCCCGCACCGGCCAGTCGGTCGGCGTCCGCTTCTAAACGATTGAGCGCCGCGCCCTCCCCTTCCATGAACCGCCGGTTGCCGAGGAGGCAGGATTCCCCGTTCCGGACCGCTTTTGCACCGAGCCCGGAGACTGCCGCAAAACCCTCCACCGGCTCCGCCTCAAGCCCCTCCTTTTCCCCTTTCTTAAGGACGGCCCGGGCGAGGGGGTGCTCGGAAACGGCTTCCAGGGCAAGGGCAATTCGGAGGACCTCTTCCGGTAAACGGCCCGCCGCGGGGACGATGTCCGTCACCTCCGGTTCGCCCCGTGTGAGTGTGCCGGTCTTGTCGAAGACGACCGTCGTCAGCCGGTAGGCATTTTCCAGGCTCTCCCCCCCCTTGATCAGGATGCCGCTTTCCGCGCCAAGACCTGTCCCCACCATGACCGCCGTGGGGGTGGCCAACCCCAGGGCGCAGGGGCAGGCAATGACGAGCACGGAAACAAAATTGAGCAGGGCGCGGCTGAACACCGGGTCGGGAACAAGAAAATACCAAACAAGAAAGGTGACCAGGCCGATCCCAAAAACGGCGGGGACAAAGACGGAAGCCATCTTGTCGGCGAGGCGCTGGATGGGGGCTTTGGAGCCCTGCGCCTCCTCGACGAGGTGTATGATCCGCGCAAGGGCCGTCTCGGCGCCGATCCGCGTCGCCCGGAAGGTGAAGCTCCCCGTCCGGTTCATCGTCGCGGCGAAGACCTCCGCACCCGCCTCCTTGACCACCGGCATGCTCTCCCCGGTCAGCATCGACTCGTCGATAGTCGAATGTCCCGAAGCGACGATTCCATCCGTCGGGATCTGCTCGCCGGGACGCACGACGATCAGGTCGCCTTTGAGAACGCCCTCGATGGGGATATCGCTCTCGACGCCGTCCCGGACGATCCGGGCGGTCTTGGGTTTCAACCCGATCAGACGCTGGATCGCCTGCGACGTCCTGCCCTTGGCCTTTGCCTCGAGGAGCCGGCCGAGGATGATCAGCGTCACGATAAAGGCCGCCCCGTCATAGTAGACGTGCGGCATGAGCTCCGCCCCGGCAAAGAGCCGCGGGAAGAATGTCGCGAGCGATGAATAGAACCAGGCGGCAAAAGCCCCCACGGCCACCAGGGTGTTCATGTCGGTGGTCTTCTGACGGGCAGCCTTCAAGGCGCCGATAAAAAACCGGCTCCCCACCCAGAAGACGACCGGCGTCGTCAGAAAAAACATGACGACCATCAGGGGCAGCCGGGGGATCGCGTGGAGGAACGGAAACCAGTGCTGCATCGAACCTACGAAGATGATGACGCTCAGGATGATCCCGATCGTAAAGCGAATCTTGAGGCCCTTCTCCTCCCGCTCGCGCGCGGCGGCAATCGGGTCCTCCCCGGCGTCATCAGGAATCCCTAAATACTCATACCCCTGGTCCGTGATGACCTGCCGGAGCGCCTCCATGCCGGCCCATTTCGCTTGGTGGTCGATCGTCGCCCTGGCCGTCGCCAGGTTGACGGCGACCTCCGTCACCCCCGGGATCTCCCTGATCGCTGACTCCACGCGGCGGACGCAAGCGGCGCACGTCATCCCCCCGACCGAGACCGTCGTCTTGAGACTCTTTTCAGTCGACAACCTCGAACCCCGCTTTTTTTATCCTCTCGCTGATCTGATTCCGATCGACCGGTTTCACCTCGGCAAAGGTCGCTTCACCCTTCTGCAGATCCACACGGACATCTTTGATGTCTTCTATGCTGCCAAGCGCTTTCGTAACGGCCATGACGCAGTGCTGGCAGGTCATCCCTTTGATCTTGATCGTTGCCATACCCTTCTCCTTTCTTCTCGAATGATATCGTAGCCATTGTTCCCCGAATGTCAACCGCTAATATGGAAAAAGAAAATTCAACTTTTACAATATGATCCACAGGCATCTCCCGATTAATTGCTTGACAGAAACAGGCTGACCGGTTATTCTGCAACGCACCGCCGGATGGGAAGAATCGAGAACGCAGGAAGATCGTGAGGACCATGGTCAGTCTACCGCTTAAGAATATGCCGCGCAGCAGGTCGCTCATTATTGCCCTGTTTGTCCTGGCCGCTTTGATGCCTCTCTGGTGGCAGACAGGAAACTGGTACCGGGAACATCTCCTGGACGAAAGGCGCACCCGGATCACAGGACGTCTTGCGGTGCATTCCAATTTCCTGAGCACGGCGGTCAATCAGCGCCTCACCCTCCTGAAGGGACTCAAGGCCTTTACGGATGCGCACGTCGTCTCCGGTGCGGAAATCGAGTCGGTCAAATTCACCGCCTATGCCGCCGTCCTCTGCAGCGGGACAAGCGGCATCCGCAGTGTCACCATCGCCCCCGGGGGGGTCGCGCGCTTCGTCTATCCGACGGAGGGCAATGAAATCCTCGTCGGCCAGGATCTGATCAACGACCGGCGGGCGTCGCTCCGCGCCGATGTGCAGCGCGCCATCCGTTCGCAAAAGGTGGTCCTGAGCGGTCC